>NZ_JBEOST010000005.1:0-430928 GCF_040303145.1 Streptomyces sp. NPDC096079 | reverse complement strand
GTCGAGCCGACGGCGGCGGAACGCGCGGCCTTCGGGCCCGAGCCCGTCCAGGTGGACGGCGAGGGTCCGCACCTTCGGGTGCGGACCGCCCCGCCGTCGTGTTTGTGGTGCTTCGCACAGTGACGCGGTGCAGGTCAAGGGTGAGTTGACGGCTGTTCTCGGCCCGTGGTGGACTGCCGAGGCCATTACGGCGGCAGTAGAGGAAGTCCGGTGCGATTCCGGCGCGGTCCCGCCACTGTGACCGGATCCCAGGGTCCGGGAGTCAGGAACTCTCGCCGCCGGTCACGTCGATCCAGGGCGCGGACCCTGAGTGAGGACACAGCGCCATGCCCGGCCGCAGCCCCAGATTCTCCAGAGCCACCGGCATCTTCGCCTACGGCGCGGCCGCCGGCCTCGCCGTCGACCTGCTCCTCGGCGATCCCCGCCGCGGACACCCCGTCGCCGCCTTCGGCCGGACCGCCGGCCGGGTCGAGCAGGCCCTCTGGCACGACCACCGCGGCTGGGGCGCCCTGCACACCGCCGTCTGCGCCGGCACCACCGTCGCGGCCGGTGCCCTCGCCGCCCGTACGGCACGGGGCAGCCGCGCCGCCTCCGTCGCCCTCACGGCCGCGTCGGTCTGGGCCGTCGTCGGCGGTACGACCCTGGGCCGCGAGGCCCGCGCGATCGGCGGCGCCCTCGCCGTCGGGGACCTGGAGGTCGCCCGGGAGCGGCTGCCGCACCTGTGCGGACGCGACCCGCAGTCCCTCGACGGCCCCGCGATGGCCCGCGCGGTCGTCGAGTCCGTCGCCGAGAACACCTCCGACGCGGTCGTGGGCGCCCTGTTCTGGGGAGCGGTCGCGGGCGTGCCGGGCCTGGTCGGCTTCCGCGCGGTGAACACCCTCGACGCGATGGTCGGCCACAAGTCCCCCCGGTACCGCAGGTACGGCTGGGCCTCCGCCCGTCTCGACGACGTGGCCGGCTGGCCCGGCGCCCGGCTGACCGCCGCCCTCGCCGCCGTCGCCGGCGGGAACCCGCGCGGAGCCGTGCGGGCCTGGCGGGCGGACGCCGCGCAGCATCCGAGCCCCAACGCGGGCCCCGTCGAGGCCTCCTTCGCGGGCGCCCTCGGCGTGCGGCTCGGGGGGACCCTCTCGTACGCCGGCCGGGTCGAGCACCGGCCCGTCCTCAACGGGGAGGGGCGGCCCGTGGAGGTCGCCGACATCGACCGCGCGGTCCGGCTCTCCCGCCGGGTCACCGCACTGACCCTGGTCGCCTGCGTGGGCGGCCGCATGATCGCGAGCGCGCTGAAGCGGAGGAACGCATGAGGGGTGGGGGGCTGCTCGTCGCCGGGACCACGTCCGACGCGGGCAAGAGCGTCGTCACGGCCGGCATCTGCCGCTGGCTGGTCCGGCAGGGCGTCAAGGTCGCGCCGTTCAAGGGACAGAACATGTCCCTGAACTCCTTCGTGACCCGGGAGGGCGCCGAGATCGGCCGTGCGCAGGCCATGCAGGCGCAGGCCGCCCGCGTGGAGCCGACGGCGCTGATGAACCCGGTGCTGCTCAAGCCCGGCAGCGACCGCTCCAGCCAGGTCGTCCTCATGGGCAAGCCGGTCGGCGAGATGAGCGCCCGCGGCTACCACGGGGGCCGGCAGAAGACCCTGTTCGAGCCGGTGATGGCGTGCCTGGAGGAACTCCGGGGCACGTATGACGCCGTGATCTGCGAGGGGGCGGGCAGTCCGGCCGAGATCAACCTGCGGCGCACGGACATCGTGAACATGGGCGTCGCGCGCGCCGCGCGGCTGCCCGTGGTCGTCGTCGGCGACATCGACCGGGGCGGGGTCTTCGCCCAGTTCTTCGGGACGACGGCGCTGCTCGCACCCGAGGACCAGGCCCTCGTCGCGGGCTACCTCGTGAACAAGTTCCGGGGCGACGTGTCCCTGCTGGAACCCGGGCTCGACATGCTGCACGGGCTGACCGGCCGCCGGACCTTCGGCGTCCTGCCGTACGCGCACGGGCTCGGCATCGACGAGGAGGACGGCCTGCGGGTCTCCCTGCGGGGCACCGTCCGCGAGTCGGTCGTCGCGCCGCCGGTCGGCGCGGACGTCCTGAGGGTCGCCGTCTGCGCCGTCCCCCTGATGTCCAACTTCACGGACGTCGACGCGCTCGCCGCCGAACCGGGCGTCGTCGTCCGGTTCGTCGACCGGCCCGAGGAACTCGTCGACGCGGACCTGGTCGTCGTGCCCGGCACCCGCGGCACCGTCAAGGCGCTGGCCTGGCTGCGCGAGCGGGGCCTCGCCGACGCCCTCGCCCGGCGCGCGGCCGAGGGCCGGCCGGTGCTCGGCATCTGCGGCGGCTTCCAGGCCCTGGGCGAGCGCATCGAGGACGAGGTCGAGTCGAGGGCCGGCGTGGTCGACGGGCTCGGCCTGCTGCCCGTACACGTGCGGTTCGCCGTCGAGAAGACGCTCGCCCGGCCGGTCGGGGAGGCCCTCGGCGAGCGGGTCGAGGGGTACGAGATCCACCACGGCGTCGCGGACGTACGGGACGGGGAGCCGTTCCTCGACGGCTGCCGGGTCGGCTCCGTGTGGGGCACCCACTGGCACGGCTCGCTGGAGAGCGACGGCTTCCGCCGGGCGTTCCTGCGGGAGGTCGCGGCGGCGGCGGGGCGGCGGTTCGTCCCGGCGCCCGACACCTCGTTCGGGGCGCTGCGGGAGGAACAGCTCGACCGGCTCGGCGACCTGATCGAGGAACACGCGGACACGGACGCGCTGCTGCGGCTGATCGAGCGGGGCGCGCCGGAGGGGCTGCCGTTCGTGCCGCCGGGTGCGCCGTGAGCGGCCGCGCGGTCCGGCCATCCGTACCTATCGAAGGAGTGACCACCCGATGAGCACCCGGTATCCGTTCACCGCCGTCGTCGGCATGGACGACCTGCGGCTCGCGCTGCTGCTCAACGCCGTCAGCCCGGCCGTCGGCGGGGTGCTCGTGCGGGGCGAGAAGGGGACCGCCAAGTCCACCGCCGTCCGCGCGCTCGCCGAGCTGCTGCCGGAGGTCCCGGTGGTCGCGGGCTGCCGGTTCAGCTGCGACCCGGCCTCCCCCGACCCGGGCTGCCCCGACGGGCCGCACGGCGACGCCCCCGGGGCCGCACGGCCCGCGCGGATGGTCGAGCTGCCCGTCGGTGCCTCCGAGGACCGGCTCGTCGGCGCGCTGGACATCGAGAAGGCGCTCGCCGAGGGCGTGAAGGCCTTCGAGCCGGGGCTCCTCGCCGCCGCGCACCGGGGGATCCTGTACGTCGACGAGGTCAATCTGCTGAGCGACCACCTGATCGACCACCTGCTCGACGCCGCCGCCATGGGCGCCTCCCACGTCGAGCGCGAGGGCGTCTCCGTCCGGCACGCCGCCCGTTTCCTGCTCGTCGGGACCATGAACCCCGAAGAGGGCGAGCTGCGGCCGCAGTTGCTCGACCGGTTCGGTCTCACCGTGGAGGTCGCCGCCTCGCGCGACCCCGAGCAGCGGGTCGAGGTCGTCCGGCGGCGGCTCGCGTTCGAGGACGACCCGGCCGCCTTCGCCGCCCGCTGGGCCGGCGAGGAGACCGCCCTGCGCGAACGGATCGTCGCCGCACGGACGTTGCTGCCGCGGGTGACGCTCGGCGACGCCGTGCTGCTCCAGATCGCCGCGACCTGCGCCGCGTTCGAGGTGGACGGCATGCGCGCCGACATCGTCATGGCCCGCACCGCGACCGCGCTCGCCGCCTGGGCCGGACGGACCGAGGTCACCTCCGAGGACGTGCGGCAGGCCGCGCTCCTGGCCCTCCCCCACCGCCGGCGGCGCTCGCCCTTCGACGCGCCCGGCCTCGACGAGGACAAGCTCGACGAGACGCTGGAGCAGTTCAAGGGCGACGAACCGGACGACGACCCCGAGCCCGACGGGCCCGGCGACGGCGGTCCCGACGGAGGCGGCGGCGTCCCGCCGCAGGGCGAGGCGCCCGACGGCCCTTCGCCCGAGCCGGCCGAGGCTCCGGAGAGCGCACCCGCCCCGCAGGGCTCCGGCGCCGGTGAGCGGGGAGCGGTCAAGGCCGGCGAGCCCTTCCGTACGAAGGTGCTGAGGGTGCCCGGTCTCGGCGAGGGCGCGGCCGGCCGCCGCTCCCGGGCCCGCACCGAGCACGGCCGTACCACCGGCTCCACCCGGCCCCGGGGCGCGCTGACCAAGCTGCACCTGGCCGCGACCGTCCAGGCGGCCGCCCCGCACCAGCGGGCGCGCGGCCGGTCCGGGCCGGGTCTGGTGGTCCGCCGGGACGATCTGCGGCAGGCGACCCGGGAGGGCCGCGAGGGGAACCTGGTGCTCTTCGCCGTGGACGCCTCCGGCTCCATGGCGGCGCGGCAGCGGATGAGCGCCGTGAAGGGCGCGGTGCTCTCGCTGCTGCTCGACGCCTACCAGCGGCGCGACAAGGTCGGTCTCGTCACCTTCCGGGGGCGGGGCGCCGAGGTGGCGCTGCCGCCGACCTCCTCCGTGGACGCGGCCGCCGCCCGCCTGGAGAAGCTCCCCACCGGAGGCCGTACGCCGCTCTCCGCCGGGCTGCTCAAGGCCCATGACGTGCTGCGGGTCGAGCGGCTGCGGGACCCCGCGCGCCGCCCGCTGCTCGTCGTCGTGACCGACGGGCGGGCGACCGGCGGCGGCGCCGACCCGGTGGCGCTCGCGGCGCGCGCGGCGCGGCTGCACGCCGCCGAGGGCACGGCCGCGGTGGTCGTGGACTGCGAGACCGGGCCGGTGCGGCTCGGGCTCGCGGGGAACCTGGCGCGTGAACTCGGCGGCACCGCCGTCACCCTGGACGAGCTGCGGGCGGATTCGATCGCCGGCCTCGTCAGGGACGTACAGGCAGCAGGACGGACAACGCAGACAGCATGGAGGGCCGCTTAATGCCGCAGGGACAGCCGACCGTCGTGCCCGACGACGGTCTCACCACCCGCCAGCGCCGCAACCGGGCGCTGGTTATGGTGCACACCGGCGTCGGCAAGGGGAAGTCGACCGCCGCCTTCGGCATGGCGCTGCGCGCCTGGAACCAGGGCTGGCCGATCGGGGTGTTCCAGTTCGTGAAGTCCGCCAAGTGGAGGGTCGGCGAGGAGAACGCCCTCAAGGCGCTCGGCGAGACCGGCAAGGGCGGCACGGTCACCTGGAACAAGATGGGCGAGGGCTGGTCCTGGATCCAGCGCGAGGTCGCCGAGGGCGAGCAGTCGCACGAGGACAAGGCCCGCGAGGGCTGGGAGCAGGTCAAGCGGGACCTCGCCGAGGAGAAGTACACGTTCTACGTCCTCGACGAGTTCGCCTACCTGCTGCACTGGGGCTGGATCGACGTCAAGGAGGTCGTCGAGGTGCTGCGCGACCGCCCCGGGCAGCAGCACGTCGTCATCACCGGGCGCAACGCGCCGCAGGAGCTCCTCGACTTCGCCGATCTCGTCACCGACATGTCCAAGGTCAAGCACCCGATGGACGCCGGTCAGAAGGGCCAGCGGGGCATCGAGTGGTAGCACGTCTCGTCATCGCCGCGCCGTCCTCCGGCGCGGGCAAGACCACGGTCGCGACCGGCCTGATGGCCGCGTTCGCCGGCCGTGGTCTGGCGGTCTCCCCGCACAAGGTCGGGCCCGACTACATCGACCCGGGCTACCACGCGCTCGCGACCGGCCGTCCGGGCCGCAACCTCGACGCGTACATGTGCGGTACGGGGCAGGTCGCGCCGCTCTTCCTGCACGGCGCGCGCGGCTGCGACCTGGCCGTGGTCGAAGGGGTCATGGGCCTGTACGACGGGGCCGCCGACCAGGGCGAGCTGGCGTCCACCGCGCAGGTGGCGAAGCTGCTCAAGGCGCCGGTGGTGCTGGTCGTGGACGCGTCGTCGCAGTCGCGTTCGGTCGCGGCGCTCGTGCACGGGTTCGCGTCCTGGGACCCGGAGGTGCGGATCGGGGGCGTGATCCTCAACAAGGTCGCGTCGGACCGCCACGAGCACCTCCTGCGGGAGGCGCTCGGGGAGTCCGGGGTGCCGGTGCTGGGTGTCCTGCGGCGGGCGCCCGCCGTGGCGACGCCGTCGCGGCACCTCGGGCTCGTGCCGGTCGCCGAGCGGCAGGCCGCCGCGGTCGCCGCCGTGGCGGCGCAGGCGGAGCAGGTTCTCGCCGGGTGCGACCTGGAGGCGCTGCTCGCGCTGGCGCGGTCGGCGCCTCCGCTGCACGCCGAGCCTTGGGAGGCCGACCGGTTGTGGGCAGGCGTCCCGCAGGGCGGTACGGGTGGGGACCACCCGACCGCCGGGCCGCGGGCGGCGGACAAGCCCGGCCGAAGGCCGGTCGTCGCCGTCGCCGGCGGGGCGGCGTTCACCTTCTCGTACGCCGAGCACACGGAGTTGCTCCGGGCCGCGGGCGCCGAGGTCGTCACGTTCGACCCGCTCCGGGACGAGTCCCTCCCCGAGGGGACCCGCGGGCTCGTCATAGGCGGCGGTTTCCCCGAGATGTACGGCGAGCAGCTCTCCGCCAACGAGCCCCTGCGCAAGGCCGTCGCCGAGCTCGCGGCCTCGGGCGCGCCCGTCGCCGCCGAGTGCGCCGGGCTGCTGTACCTGGCGCGGTCGCTCGACGGGCACCCGATGTGCGGGGTGCTCGACGCCGACGCGCGGATGTCGGAGCGGCTCACGCTCGGGTACCGGGACGCCGTCGCCGTGAGCGACAGCGTGCTCGCGCCCGCCGGGGCGCGGCTGCGGGGCCACGAGTTCCACCGCACCGTGATCGAGCCGGGCGCCGGGCCGCTGGCGGCCTGGGGGCTGCGGCAGCCGGAGCGCCGGGTGGAGGGCTTCGTGCAGGGCGGGGTGCACGCCAGCTATGTGCACACCCACTGGGCGGGGTCCCCGGAGGTCGCCGCGCGGTTCGTGGAGCACTGCGCGTGACGTCAGCCGCCGGAGACGCCCACCACGAGCCAGATGAAGGCCACGCCCGCCACCGTGCACAGCAGGGTGGAGCGGGCCGGGTGCGTGTGGTGGGCCTCCGGCAGGATCTCGGCGGCGGCGAGGTAGAGCAGGGCGCCGCCGAAGAAGCCGAGATAGCTGCCGAGCAGTTCCTCCGGAAGGGTGAACAGCAGGGTGGAGGCCGCGCCGACGAGCGGGGCGACGGCGTCCAGGACGAGCATCGTGAGGGCCTTGCGGCGGGCGTTCCCGTAGAGGCTTGTGATCGTGTACGTGTTGAAGCCGTCGGCGAAGTCGTGGGTGATGACGGCGAGGGCGACGGTGGCGCCCATGCCGCCGCCGACCTGGAAGGCGGCTCCGAGGGCGATGCCGTCCATGAGGCTGTGGAGGACCATCGCGGCGGCGGCCGTCAGGCCCACCTGGGGAACCCTTTCGTCGGCGCCGACGCCGTGCGCCGCACGGCGGACGGCGAGGAGCCGCTCGACGACGTGGGCGAAGAGGAAGCCGCCGACGAAGAGCAGCAGGGCCTCCGGGACGCCGAAGACCTCCTCCCCCGCGGCCTCCAGGGCCTCCGGCAGGAGGTCGAGTCCGACGACGCCGAGCATGAGTCCGCCGGCGAGACCGAGGACGAGGTGGCGGCGGTCGGTGACGCGCTGCGCGACCCAGCCGCCGAAGAGCGTCATCAGGAACGCGCCGAGCGCGACGACTACAGCCATGGGCCTTTGCTATCGGATGCGGCGCCGTCCGCGCACCTCGGCGTCGGGGCCCGGTCGGGCGTCACGGTGGACGAGGTGCTCGCGCTCGCCGGCGCGGTCCTGCGGGAGGCGGGCCTGACGCGCGCGGAGGTCGGGTCGCTCGCCACGCTCGACGCGCGGGCGGCGGAGCCGGGCGTCGTGGCGGCCGCGGCGGCGCTCGGGGTGCCGGTGCGCGCGTTCACGGCCGAGGAGCTGGCGGCCGTATCCGTACCGCATCCCTCGGCGTTGCCCCTGGCCACCACGGGCACGGCGTCCGTGGCGGAGGCGGCGGCGCTGCTCGCGGCGGGGAGGGGGACGGGCCGTGCGCTGCTGCTCGTGCCGAAGCGGAAATCCCGGTACGCAACGTGCGCTCTCGCCGCTTACGTCCCGGTTCGTCCGAACGAAGACGCCCCAGGCGTACGGTTGTTGCCCCGAACTCACGGGTACATCGCTGGCGAGCCTGGCTCACCCCCCACCATCCCCACCCCCCACACGACGGCGGCCATGGACACCCATACGCATTCCGACGCCCACGACCTGCGCCACCACGGTGACGCCGAGGTCCGGGACGAGAAACTCATCGATCTGGCGGTCAACGTCCGGACGAACACCCCGCCGGACTGGCTGAGAGAGCGGCTCGCGGACTCGCTGACCGGTCTCGCGGCCTACCCCGACGGCCGGGCCGCGCGGGCGGCGGTCGCCGAGCGGCACGACCTGCCCTCCGGCCGGGTCCTCCTCACGGCCGGCGCGGCCGAGGCGTTCGTGCTGCTCGCGCGGGCGCTTCCGGTGCGGCGGCCGGTGGTCGTGCACCCCCAGTTCACCGAGCCGGAGGCGGCGCTGCGGGACGCCGGACACGAGGTGCGCCGGGTGCTGCTGCGCGAGGAGGACGGTTTCCGACTCGATCCGGCGGCGGTTCCGGAGGACGCGGACCTGGTGGTGATCGGGAACCCCACCAACCCGACGTCCGTGCTGCACCCGGCCGCCTCGATCGCCGCGCTCGCCCGTCCGGGGCGGGTCCTGGTGGTGGACGAGGCGTTCATGGACGCGGTGCCGGGCGAGCGGGAGTCGCTGGCCGGGCGGACCGACGTGCCCGGTCTCGTGGTGCTGCGGAGCCTCACCAAGACCTGGGGGCTCGCCGGGCTGCGGATCGGGTACGTGCTGGCGGAGCCGGAGACGGTCGCGGCCCTGGAGCGGGCGCAGCCGCTGTGGCCGGTGTCGACGCCGGCGCTGGTCGCCGCGGAGGCGTGCGTGTCGCGGGCGGCGCTCGCGGAGGCGGAGCACGCGGCACACCGGATCGGGGTGGAGCGGGCCCATCTGCTGGCCGGGCTCGCGGAGTTCGACGAGGTGCGGACGGTCGCGGGGGCGGAGGGCCCCTTCGTGCTGCTGCGCATCGACGGGGCGGACGCGGTGCGGGAGCGGCTGCGGTCGCTCGGGTTCGCGGTCCGCCGGGGCGACACGTTCCCGGGACTCGACCGGAACTGGCTGCGGCTCGCGGTCCGGGACCGGGTGACGACGAACCGCTTCCTGCAGGCGCTGGACCAGGCGCTGCTGATCGGCGGCTGAGTCCCGTACGGCGGACGCCTCGGCGGTGGGTCTCGCCGGGGCGGAAGCGGAAGGGTCCGGGGAGGGCGGTGTCGTCACCACCGCCCTCCCCGGACCCCCGTTCCCCTCCGTGCGCCCCCCGGCGCTTCCCCCTCGGGCCGTCAGCCTCGCGAGCGGGAGCGGGAGCGGGTCACGGCGAGGGCGCCGCCGCCGGCGACGAGGAGGGCGAGCGCTCCGGCCGCGATGTACGGGGTGGTGGAGCTGCCGCCGGTCTCGGCGAGGTTCTCGGTGGGCGTGCTGCCGCCGTTGTCGGTCTTGATGCCGCCGGCGTCGCTCGGCTTGACCGAGGGCTTCTCCGTGGGCTTCTCCGTGGGCTTCTCGGTCGGCTTCTCGGTGGGCTTCTCGGTCGGGGTGGTGCCCTTGGGGGTCTCGCAGGTGGCCTCGGCGAGGGTCACCGTGCCGTTGACCTCGGCGACGCCGAGCTTCAGCGGGTCGACCTCCACCTTGAGTTCGAGCGCGGTGGCGGCGGCGGTGCGGGAGGTCGTGGACGTACGGGAGAGGTCCAGGGTGACCTGGCCGACACCCGGCACGGCGACCTGGGTCCGGCCGGCCGTGGACAGCGTGGTCTTCTTGCCGAACACGGTGACGTGGCCGAGGACGTTGGACTCGGCGACCGGCTTCTTCCCCACCTCGCACAGCGCCTTCGACGTGACCTTCTCGATCTCGACGAGGGAGAGCAGCGGGATGCCGGGCACGTGGACCTGCGCCTTGACGAGGTTGACGTGCCCCTCGGCCTTCTCGTCGTCGACGGTGGCGTCCGCGGTGGCGACGTCGGCCTTGAGGATGTCGATCGGCTTGCCGCCCTCGGCCCCCTGCACCTTCACGGAGAGCGCGGTCTCGTTCTCGCTGGCGGGTGCCTTGACCTCGTTGAGGGAGGTCCGCACCGGCACGTTCACGGCCTTGCCGAGGAGGGAGACGTCGAGGCCGGCCCGCAGCACGACGGCGGTGGCGCGCCCTTCGCCGCCCGTGGCGTGCGCCGCCGGGGCCACGAGGAGCACCGGGCCGACGGCCAGGGCGGCGACGGTCGCGGCGGCGGCGGAACGGCGTACGGGCATGCGGAAGGTGTTGCTGTTCAAGATGGTGGAACCCCCACAGGAGACATGGCGTCGCCGGCCGCTCACCACGGGGACGGTGGGTCGGCGCGGCTCCGGCGACTTGAGACACCGGAATCTTTACGCACGGAGAGTGAACCGACAGTCGCCTGACGTGAGTTCACTCCAAAGGGGGGTTTCCGTGTTCATTTTCGATTTTTCTCTCTACAACCGTTCCCGCCTGTCCCGCGTGTTTCGTACGGGGAGGTGCGGGCGGATTCGGTGAGAACGATCCGCGACGGCCGCAGGTCACGGATCGTCAACCCGGCACCCTCAGTCGGCGCGCCAGTACCCGAGGGCGTGGACGCGCTCCTTGGGCAGGGCCAGCTCCTTCCGCACGAACCCGGCGAGGGCGCGGGTGGTCGCGGTGTCGCAGGCGATCCAGACGTACGCACCGGCGTCGGCGAGCGCCGGCAGTTCTGCCTTCACCCGGGCGACGAGCCCGGCGCCGCCGTTCTCCCGGGGGATCCGCCGCAGCTCGTGGCGCTCGGGGTCGAGCCGTACCGGCAGCTCCTCGTCGGATGCGTGCCGGGTCTCGAACCAGAGGGTCACGGGGACGCCCGGGAGCGCGTCGAGCAGGGAGTTGACGGCGGGCAGCGAGGCCGGGTCGCCGATCACGAGGAGGCGCGTGGGGAGCGGGTCGGGGACCTCGAAACCGGTGCCCTGGAGGGTGGCGTCGACGGTGTCGCCGGGGGCGCAGGCGCGGGCCCAGCGGCTGGCGGCTCCGTCGTGGAGGGCGAATTCCAGACTGAAGGTGCCGCGCGCCGGGTCCGGGTCGACCAGGGTGTAGGCGCGCTGGTGGGGCTTGCCCGCGTTGCCGAACCAGACGCGGACCCACATCGTCGGATGGACCCCGGCGGCGGCGAGGAGGCCGCCGTCCGTGAAGTGCACCCGCCGGTAGTCCTCGGTGACCCGCTCCGCCCCCGTCACGGTGAACGTGAAGTCCTTGCCGCGCATCAGCCTGAGTACCGCGCCCTGCCAGCCGTGACCCACCGCGAACCCCTCCCCCGAACTCCTGTAGATTAATTTAGGCCAGCCTAACCTAATAATGGTTGGTGTCATGGGTAGCTCGGACATGGACGGGATCGGATCTGCGTGAGCATCGAGGTCTACCGGGACGCCTGGGGCGTCCCTCATCTGCGCGCCGCGGACCCGGACGAACTCGCCTTCGCCCAGGGCCGGGTCACCGCCCGCGACCGCGCCTGGCAGCTGGAGGTCGAGCGGCACCGGGCCCGGGGCACCACCGCCGCCTTCCTCGGCGCCGCCGAACTCGGCTGGGACGCCTTCGTCCGCCGGGCCCGGCTCGACGACACCGCCCGCCGCTGCTTCGCACGGCTGGAGGAGAACGACCCGGCGACGGCCGCCTGGGTGCGCGCGTACGTGGACGGGGTCAACGACGGCCTCGCCGAAGGCGCGGGCCGCGCGCCCGAGTTCGCCGAGACCGGTCTCACGCCCGGCCGGTGGGAGCCCTGGACCCCGCTCGCCGTCTGGCTGTCCACCCACATCCTCTTCGCGGGCTTCCCCACCAAGCTGTGGCGGGACGAGGTCGCCCGCCGGCTCGGCGAGGAGTGGACGGAGCTCTTCGCGACCGACGGACCCGGCACCGCCGGCTCCAACGGCTGGGTCGTCGCGGGCGAACGGACCGCGAGCGGGGCCGCCCTGGTGGCCGGCGACCCGCACCGGTTCATCGAGGCGCCGGGCGTCTACCAGCAGATCCGGCTCGCCTGCCCCGCGTACGACGTGGTCGGCCTCGCCGTGCCCGGCGTCCCCGGACTCGCCCACTTCGGCCACACCGGGCCGGTGGCCTGGGCGATCACCAACGCGATGGCGGACTACCAGGACCTGTACCGGGAGCGGCTGCGGCGCCTCCCCGACGGCGCCGTCGAGGCCCTCGGCCCGGACGGCTGGGCCCCGGCCGCCGCCCACCGGGAGACGATCGAGGTCGCGGGCGCGGAGCCGGTGGTCGTCGAGGTGATCGAGACCGCCCGGGGGCCGGTGATCATCGGCGTGGACGACGAGCCCGGGGACAGCTCCTCGCCCTGGGAGGCCCTCGCCCTCCGGTACCCCCCGCGGGTCACCGCCGAACTCGGCTTCGGGGCGCTGCCCGCGCTGCTGCGCGCCCGGACCGTCGCCGACGTGGACACGGCCCTCGACGGCTGGGTCGAGCCGGTGAACGTCGTCCAGGCCGCCGACACCCGGGGCGGCCTCCTGCACCGCGTCGCCGGCCACGTGCCCGTACGGGACCGGGCCAACTCCCTGCGGATCGTGCCCGCCTGGGACCCGGCCCACGCCTGGGCCGACGACCCCGCGCCGCTCCCCCGCGCCGAGGTCCGCGGCCACGCCGTGATGGCCAACGCCCGGGGTCTGGCCGCCCCGCTGGGCGTCGAGTTCGCCCCGCCGCACCGGGCCGCCCGGATCGACGCACTGCTGGCCGCGTCGACGGCCTGGACGCCGGGGACGACGACGGCGATCCACACGGACACCGACAACCCCTCGGCCGCCCGCCTCCTGGAGGCGGTGCGCCGCGCGGGCGAGCCCGGCACCGAGGCCGGGACGGCCGGAACGGCCGGAACGGCCGGAACGGAGAGGCCCGGCGACGCGGACGGCACGGACAGTCGCACCACCGACACGGACGGCACGGGGGACCGCACCACCGACGCGGACGGCGCGGACAGTCGCACCACCGACACGGACGGATCCACTGACGGCTCCACGGACCGTACGGACGGCCGCACCACCGACTCGGGCGGCTCCGAGGACCCCGCGGGCGGCGCGCCCGCGCCGCTCTCCCCCGGCGGCGCCCGGGTCCGGGAGCGGCTGCTCGGCTGGGACCGGCGGATGGAGGCGGAGAGCGCCGACGCCGGTCTCTACGCGGCCCTGCGCGGCGCCGTCGTGCGCCGGCTCGCCGCGCACGAGGCCTTCGCGGCGCTGCGCGACCCCGCCCCGTACCCCGAGCTCTTCCGGCCCTGGCTCGCGCTCGGCCCGCGCGTCGCCTTCGCCCTGGAGACGCTGCTGGTGGCGGGGCCCGTGCCCGCCGGGGACGTCGCGCGGATCGTGCGCGAGGCACTCGACGAGGTCGGCGCCGGCGAGCCGCCCGCCGCCTGGGGCGTGACGCACCGGCTCGCGCCCTGGCAGGCGCTGCCCGACCCGGACGACGACCGGTGGCCGGGTCTCGGCGGCGACCACGACTGCGTGCTCTCCACGTCCAGCGTGCCCGGGTGGACCGACCGGAGCGCCCGCGCCTCGGCCGCGCGGTACGTCTGGGACCTCGCCGACCGGGAGCGCAGCGGCTGGATCGTGCCGTTCGGCGCGTCCGGCGTCCCCGGCGACCCGCACCACCACGACCAACTCCCCCTGTGGCTGCGGGGCGAACTCGCCCCGGTCACCACGGACTGGCAGAACCTCACCAAGGAGCAGGGATGACCACCGCCGTACACGTGCAGACCGTCGAGGGCTTCGGAACCGTCACGGTCCGGCCCGTCGACCCCGACGGCGACGCCGCGCTCCTGCACGGCTGGGTCAACGAGGAGCGGGCCCGCTTCTGGGGCATGGTCGGGACCACCGTCGAGCAGGTGCGGGAGATCTACGCGCACCTCGACTCGCTGACCACCCACCACGGCTACCTGGTCAGCCGGGACGGGGAGCCGGTCGCCCTCTTCCAGACGTACGACCCCGGGGCGGACCGGGTCAGCGAGTGCTACGAGGTGCTGCCGGGCGACATCGGCGTGCACCTGTTCGTCGCGCCGGGCCTCGCCCCCGAGCCGGGATTCACCGGCCGGCTGCTCGTCGCGCTCGTCGACTTCTCGCTGAAGGACCGCACGCGGATCGTGATCGAGCCGGACGCGGCCAACGAGAAGGCGATCGCCCGCATGGTGCGGGCCGGTTTCGAACTGGGCCCGGAGGTCGTGCTCCCGGAGGTGGACCTGCCGGAGGTCTTCATCCCGGAGAAGCGGGCCCGGCTGGCGTTCCTGAGCCGCTGACGGGGGCCCGGCCGCCGGGCCCCGGCCGGTGGTCCCGGCCGCCGTCCGCGGGTTCAGCCCACGACCCGGCCGTTGACGACGACCCGGCGCGGCGCCGCGAGGACGCGGACGTCCGCGCGCGGGTCCTCGCCGTAGACGACGAGGTCGGCGGGGGCGCCCTCCTCCAGGGCGGGGCGCCCCAGCCAGGCCCTGGCCCCCCAGGCGGTGGCGGAGAGCGCGTCGATCGGCGGGATGCCCGCCCGGGTCAGCTCCTCCACCTCCTCGGCGACGAGCCCATGGGCGAGGGAGCCGCCCGCGTCGGTGCCGACGAAGACGGGCACGCCCGCGTCGAAGGCGGCGCGGACGGTGTCGTACCGGCGCTCGTGGAGCCGGCGCATATGGGCCGACCAGCGGGGGAACTTGTCCTGGCCGCCGTCGGCGAGGTGCGGGAAGGTCGCGATGTTCACCAGGGTCGGGACGATCGCCACACCCCGCTCGGCGAAGAGCGGGATCGTGTCCTCGGTGAGCCCGGTGGCGTGCTCGATGCAGTCGATGCCCGCCTCCACCAGGTCCCGGAGCGAGTCCTCGGCGAAGCAGTGCGCGGTGACGCGGGCGCCGAGCCGGTGCGCCTCCGCGATGGCCGCCTCGACCTCGGCGCGCGGCCAGCAGGCGGTGAGGTCGCCCGCCTCCCGGTCGATCCAGTCGCCGACGAGCTTGACCCAGCCGTCGCCGCGCCGGGCCTCGCGGCCGACGTACGCGACGAGGTCGGCGGGCTCGATCTCATGGGCGTAGTTACGGATGTAGCGCCGGGTGCGGGCGATGTGCCGCCCCGCCCTGATGATCTTCGGCAGGTCCTCGCGCGCGTCGATCCAGCGGGTGTCGGAGGGCGAGCCCGCGTCCCGGATGAGCAGGGTGCCGGCGTCCCGGTCGGTGAGGGCCTGTTTCTCGCTGGTGGCCTCGTCGACGGGGCCGTGCCGGTCGAGGCCGACGTGGCAGTGGGCGTCGACGAGGCCGGGGAGCACCCAGCCCTCGACGGTCACGGCCTCGGCGGCGGGCCGCTCGAAGGTGATCCGGCCGTCGACGCACCACAGTTCGTCACGGACGTCCTCCGGGCCGACGAGCACCCGCCCCTTCACATGCAGCACCACGTGATCGCTCATACCCGCACTCTACGAGCCGTGTCGAGCGGGCGGGTCAGGGGCGCCAGTCGGCCTCCAGGTCGTGCGAGTCGGTCGTGGTGAGCTGGGTGAGGGCGGTGCCGTCGGCCCGTACCAGGAAGAGGTGTTCGGGGTCCGCGTCGTCGGTGCCGCCCCGGGTGAAGACCAGGCGCCGGCCGTCCGGCGACCAGGACGGGTTCCTGTCGTTGGCGCGGGCGGAGGTGATGCGGTGCGTGCCGGAGCCGTCGGGGCGGATCACGTAGAGGTGGGCGAAGCCGGTGGGGTCCACCCGGCTGAAGACGATCCGGTTGCCGCGCGACCAGTCGGGCGTCCAGTCGTGGGAGCCGGCCAGGGTGACCGGCGTCTGCGTCAGGGTGGCCAGCTGGATCCGCATCAGCCTGCTGTTCCCGGTCGCCGCGTCCGCGCGGCTGTACGCCAGGTTCTTGCCGTCCGGGGACCACGTCGGGTGGAACTCGTCCTGCGCGGAGTGGGTGAGCCGGGTGGCGGGGCTGCCGTCGATGTCGGCCACGTAGATCTCGCGCTGGGTGCCGACCGGCTTCGCGTAGGCGATCCGCTTGCCGTCCGGGGACCACGCGGGGTCGGAGGCGCCCTTGGTGCCGGGCACGGACTTCAGGTCGCCGCCGGCGCTCTTCATCGTCCAGATGCCGTCGATCGCCCCGCCGGAGCCGTAGCGGAGGAACGCCACGCGCTTGCCGTCCGGGGACCAGCTGGGCATCACGTCGCTGACGGCGGGGGTGTGGGTGAGCTTGACGGGCGCGCCGCCGGACGGGGAGATCGCGTACAGGTCCTCGACGGGTGCCGCAGCGTCGTAGCGGGCGAAGACGATCGGGCGGTCGGCCGCCCGCGCCACGCCGGTCGCTCCGGCGTCTCCCGAGGCGGCGAGGGTCAGCGGGGCGGCCACGGCGAGCGCCGCGGCGGCCACCGCCGCACGGCGCGGCCGCACCCCGCGGGTTCTTCTCGCGACGCCGGTGCTCGTGTTCTCGGTCATGGTGTCCACCCCGTTCTTCCCGGCGCCCCCGTGGCGCCGCTCCGGGCCGCAACATCCCACCGCCGTGGTTCCGGGGGAAGGGGCCGGGGCCGGTGGTACGGGCCCTGTGACACGTTCCGTACGGGGCCGTGACGCCGCGTCGTCCGCCGTACGCGCCCGCCCGGCCCCGGGCGGACCGCATAGGCTGGCCCGTGTCGCGTCCCGATGTAGGCGACACGTATTCGACCGTGGAGAAGGAACCCCCGTGACCGTGACACATCCGCTGCTGGACCTGGCCCCGCTGACCGCCGCGCACTTCGCGTCGATCGAGCGCCGGGTCGCCGCGCTGCTCTCCACCGAGCAGGACGTGGTGATCACCCAGGGCGAGGCGCTGCTGCCCCTGGAGGGGTGCATCCGCAGCGGCGCGCGGGCCGGTTCGACCGCGCTGAACGTCGTCACCGGTCCGTACGGGCAGACCTTCGGCAACTGGCTGCGGGACTGCGGGGCGACCGTGGTCGACCTGGAGGTGCCCTTCCACACGGCGGTGACGGCGGAGCAGGTGGAGCGGGCGCTCGCGGAGCACCCCGAGATCGACTTCGTGTCGCTCGTGCACGCGGAGGCGGCGACCGGGAACACCAACCCGGTGGCGGAGATCGGCGAGGTCGTGCGGGCGCACGGCGCGCTGTTCTACCTGGACGCGGTGGCGTCGATCGGTGCCGAGCCGGTGCTGCCGGACGCCTGGGGCGTGGACATGTGCATCATCGGCGCGCAGAAGGCGATGGGCGGCCCCGCGGGGGTGTCGGCGGTGTCGGTGAGCGCGCGGGCCTGGGAGCGGTTCGCCGCCAATCCGGCCGCGCCGCGCCGCTCGTACCTCTCCCTCCTCGACTGGAAGGAGCGCTGGATCGACGGTGGCCGGAAGGCGCTCCTGCACGCTCCGGCGCAGCTGGAGATGCTGGCCCTGGAGGCCTGCGTGGACCGGATCGAGGCCGAGGGCCTGGACGCGCTGATGGCCCGGCACGCCTCGGCGGCGGCCGCGACCCGCGCGGGCGCGCTGGCCCTGGGCGGCGGTCTGGAGCCGTACGTGTACGAGGCGAGGGACGCGGCCCCGGTGGCGACGACGCTGCGGGTGCCGTCGGGTCTCGACGCCTCGGAGCTGGTGGCGAAGGCCCTCGCGGCCGACCCGTCGCTGCCGCTGATCGCGGGCGGCGGGGCGCTGGCCAAGGAGATGATCCGGGTGAACCACTACGGGGTGGACGCGACCCCGGGCGCCGTGCAGTCCTCGCTCGCCGCCCTGGGCGCGGCGCTCGGCGAGGCGGGCCGGACGGTGGACCTGGAGGCGGCGCGCCGGGCGGTCACCGAGGCCTGGTGACGGGACGTACGGGGAAGGGGCGGGGGTCCGGACCCCCGCCCCTTCCGCGTGCCCGGGTTCAGAGCGCGGGGTAGTCGACGTAGCCCTCGGGGCCGCCGGCGTACATGGTGGCGGGGTCCGGGGTGGCGTAGGGGCCGTCGCTCTTCAGACGGGCGGGCAGGTCGGGGTTGGCGATGAAGAGCCTGCCGTACGCGACGAGGTCGGTGGTGCCGTCCTCGATCAGGGCGAGGGACTCGGCGCCGGTCGGGTCGGCGCCGGTGGCCGGGTTGAGGATGAAGGTGCCGGCGAACCGCTTGCGCAGGTCGAGGACGAGCGGGCGGCGCTCGGCGCTGGTCTCCAGGACGTGGAGGTAGGCGATGCCGACGGGCTCGATCGCGGTGAGGAGCCGGGTGTAGATCTCCTCGGTGTCGGTCTCGGCGATGTCGTTGAGGGTGTTCGCCGGGGAGATGCGCAGGCCGGTCCGCTCGGGGCCGATCTCGGCGGCGACGGCCTTGACGACCTCGACGGCGAAGCGGATGCGGTTCTCGACGGAGCCGCCCCACTCGTCGGTGCGGTGGTTGGAGCCGGAGGCGAGGAACTGCTGGATCAGGTAGCCGTTGGCGCCGTGGATCTCGACGCCGTCGAAGCCGGCCTCGACGGCGTTGCGGGCGGCGGAGGCGAAGCCGGCGATCGCCTCGTGCACCTGGTCGCCGGTGAGCTCGCGCGGGGCGACGAAGTCCTTGGGGCCCTCGTGGGTGTAGACCTGGCCGGCGGCGGCGACCGGCGAGGGGCCGACGGGGTGGAGGTCGCCGTCGAGGAGGTCGGGGTGGCCGATCCGGCCGGAGTGCATGAGCTGGGCGAAGATCCGGCCGCCGCGCTCGTGGACGGCGGTGGTGACCTCGCGCCAGGCGGCGATCTGCGCCCGGCTGTGGAGGCCGGGGGTGTTCGGGTAGCCCTGGCCCTCGGGGACGGGCTGGACGCCTTCGCTGATGATCAGTCCGGCGGAGGCGCGCTGGGCGTAGTACTCGGCGACGATGGCCGGCGGGGTGCCGTCCTGACCGTTGGCCCGGCTGCGGGTCATCGGGGCCATCGCGATGCGGTTGGCGAGGCGGGTACCGGCGAGGTCGATGGGGTCGAATGCGGTGGTCACGGCGCTCCCTCACAGAATATGTGGTCGGCCAACTATTGGGGCCGCTGCCACTGTAACCCATTCATTGGCCGACCAAGGTAATCTGGTGGGGAGAGCCCGTACCGAGGAGTGCCCATGTCGGGAACCGACCCCGTCTGTACCGCCCCGTCCACCGCGCCGCAGCCCACCGGCGCGTGCGCCGGGACCGTCAGCCACACCCTGGCGTGGGTCGCGCGGCTCCACCGGATCGCCATGGGCAGACGGCTTCGCGACCTGGGCCTCTACCCGGGCCAGGAGCTGATGATGATGCGCCTGTGGGACTGCGGGCCGGTGCGCCAGTCGGAGCTCATCCAGTCGCTCGGCCTGGACCCCTCCACCGTGACGAAGATGCTCCAGCGCATGGAGCAGTGCGGCTACGTCCGCCGCAGCCCGGACCCCGCCGACCGGCGCGCGGTCCTGGTCGAGGCGACGGACCGGGGCCTCGACCTGCGCACCGGCGTCGAGGGCGCCTGGGCGGACCTGGAGGAGAGCACCCTGACCGGGCTCGCCCCGGCCGACCGGGCGGAACTCTCCCGGCTGCTCGGCCTCGTGGGCGAGAACCTGGCGAAGGAGGAGGGCGAGGAGGGCGAGGGCGGCGCGGTCTGCTGACCGCCCGCCGGGCGCGGCCGGGAGGCCCGGGCCGGGCCTCCCTGCGGCGGTCAGCCCGCCAGGACCTCCAGGGCGCGGTCCACGTCCGCCGCCGTGTTGTACAGGTGGAAGGACGCCCGCAGGTTGCCCGCGCGGGCCGAGAGCAGGACGCCCGCCTCGCGCAGGGCGTCCGCCCGGTCGCCGAGACCCGGGACGGCGACGACCGTCGAGTCGTCCATGACCGGCGCGTGCCCGAGCGCGAGCAGCCCGGAGCGGAAACGGGCCGCGAGCCCCTTGTCGTGGGCCTCGATCCGCTCGATGCCGATCTCCTCCAGGAGGGCGAGCGAGCGGGCCGCGCCGTGGTACGAGAGGAAGGCCGCCGGCTCGTCGAAGCGGCGGGCGGAGCGGGCCAGTTCGCGCACCGGGCCGTAGCTGTTGACCCACAGCTCCTCGCCCGTGACCCAGTTGGCGTGGATCGCGAGGAGCGAGTCCTGCGCCTCCTCGGTGACGGTGAGGAACGACGCCCCGCGCGGGCACAGCAGGTACTTGTAGCCGCCGGCGACCGTGTAGTCCCACTCCCCCGCGTCCAGCGGGAGCCAGCCCGCCGACTGGGTGGCGTCCAGGAGGGTGCGCGCGCCATGGGCGGCCGCCGCCTCCCGTACGGCCGCGAAGTCCGCCGTGCGGCCGTCCGCCGACTGCACGGCGGAGAAGGCGACGAGCGCCGTCCCGGGCCGCACGGACTCGGCGAGCCGCTCCAGCGGCGCGAACCGGACCTTGAGGTCGCCGCGGATCGTGAAGGGGGTGATGACGGAGGAGAAGTCGCCCTCGGGGAAGAGGACTTCGGAGCCGGCGGGCAGCGACTGGGCGATCATCCCGCAGTGGACCGCGACCGAGCTGCCGACGGCGACCCGCTCGTGCGACACGCCCGCGATCCGGCCGAAGGCCGCCCGGGCCTCGTCCACGATGTCGAAGCTGCCGGCCCCGTCGGCACGGCCGTCGGCGGTCTCCTCCGCGAGGAGCGTGATCGCCTCGATCGTCCGGCGGGGCAGCAGTCCGCACGCCGAGGTGTTCAGATAGGTCTTCTTGGGCGCGAACTCGGCGCCGCCGAGCGGCTGGTCAAGGGAATCCATGCCCCCACCCTGGATTCCACGCGATCACCCGTCAATGGCGATTCGACCGTGGGGACACCCAAGAAGCCCTTATCTTCGCAGGTCAGAGCCTTAGGCCTGCGGGACCTCGCAGGCACCGTCCGGGCCGCAGACCTCCGCGTCGGTGCCGACGGGCTGGAGGACCCGGCCCTGCCAGGCCTGCTCAAGGGCCTGGGTGAAGACCTCGGCGGGCTGGCCGCCGGAGACGCCGTAGCGGCGGTCGAGGACGAAGAACGGCACGCCGTTGGCGCCGAGTTCGGAGGCCTCGCGCTCGTCCTCCCGTACGGCCTCGGCGTAGGCGGTCTCGTCGGCGAGGACCGCGCGGACCTCGGCCTCGTCGAGACCGGCCTCCACGCCGAGCGCCACCAGGGTCTCGGCGTCGAAGACCGAGCGCTCCTCGGCGAAGTTGGCCCGGTAGGCCAGGTCCAGGAGCTCGCTCTGCCGGCCGCGCTCCTTGGCGAGGTGCAGCAGCCGGTGGATGTCGAAGGTGTTGCCGTGGTCGCGGCCGTCGGTGAGGTACGCGAGGCCCTCGGAGTGCGCGTTCGAGGCGACGTGCGCCTCCATGGCGCGGGCCTCGTCGAGCGTGCGGCCGTACTTCTTCGCCAGCATCTCCAGGACGGGCCCGGTGTCGCCCTTGGCGCGGTGCGGGTCGAGCTCGAAGGAGCGGTGCACGACCTCGACGTCGTCGCGGTGGGCGAAGGCCGCGAGCCCCTTCTCGAAGCGAGCCTTGCCGATGTAGCACCAGGGGCAGGCGATGTCGCTCCAGATCTCGACGCGCATGTGACTTCTCTCCGAGGGGTTGCCGGTGGGGTGTACCTGCACGGGAACGTCCCCACCGGCCCGGTTCATTCCGGTTCCGGCGCGAGTGTGAGGCGGAGCACCAGGTGCCTGCCGGGGCGCGGGGTGTCCGGGTCCGGCGTCCGGCCGTGGCCCGCGGAGAAGGCCCTCGCCCGCGTTCCCCTCGAAGGCCTCCAGGCGGGCCGAGGTCGCTCCGGCGGCGCGCCAGGCCGTGACGCAGGCCGCGTGCGGCGCTCCGCCGCCGTCCCTTCGAACGCGGTGCGCCCGGTCCCGGCGCCCGCGCCGGTCACGCGGTCCCGGCGCCCGTCAGGCGGCTGAAGGAGGAGCGGTAGGCGCTCGGGGTGAGGCCGGCGCGGCGCACGAGGTGCTGGCGGAGGGAGTCCGCGGTGCCGAGGCCGCTCGCCCGGGCCACCTGGTCCATGGCGAGGGAGGTGGTCTCCAGCAGCTCCTTCGCCCGCTCGACGCGCTGGTGGAGCAGCCACTGGAGCGGGCTGACCCCGGTCTCGGCGTGGAAGCGGCGCGAGAGGGTGCGGAGGGAGACCCCGGCGTGCCGGGCGAGGTCGGCGAGACCGAGGGGCTCGTCGAGGTGTTCCATCGCCCACGCGCGCGTGTCGGCGAAGGAGACACCGCGCTCGGGCGGCAGCGGGGTCTGGGTGAACTGGGTCTGGCCGCCGGGCCTGACGGGTGCGACGAGGGCGAGCCGGGCGACGGTGTTGGCGACGGCGGCGCCGTGGTCGGTGCGGATCACGTGCAGGCAGAGGTCGATGCCCGCCGCGTAGCCGGAGGAGGTGAGGACGGGGCCGTCCTGCACGAAGAGGACGTCGTCCTGGAGGTCGACGGCGGGGTGCCGGGCGGCGAGCAGCGGCCGGTACGCCCAGTACGTCGTCGCCGCCCGGCCGTCGAGCAGTCCGGCCTCGGCGAGCGCGAAGGCGCCGGTGCAGATGGAGGCGATCCGCTTGCCGGCGGCGGCCGAGGCGCGCAGGGCGTCGAGGACGCGCGGGTCGGGGTCCTCGTACGCGCCGCTGCCCGCGAGGATCACCGTGTCGGCGCCGGCGACGGCTTCGAGGCCGTGCGGGACGACCAGGTCGAGGCCGCCGGTGGTGGTGACCGGCCCGGGGTCGGGGGCGCAGATGACCGTCTCGTACCCGGGGCGGCCGTCGACCTCGACCTTCCCGAAGAGCATCTCCGGGATGGCCAGGTTGAACATCGAGACGGGCGGGGCCGCGATCACGGCGACGCGCCGGACCCGGGATGCGGCGGAGCCGCCGGGCGGGGCGGGCGCGGGTGGCGTCGACGGCATGGCCAGAACCTCCGGTCGTATGGCATTCCCGCCACTACTGTACGGGCCCGCAGGTCACGAAGCTGGGCGCATGTCCTCAACGCTCCTCACCCAGGCCCCCGTTGCCCGTCGCGACGCCCCCTCCCCCGGCCCGGCCCTCGCCGCCGCCATGCTCGGCTTCGCCCTCATCACCCTCGACACCTCCGTCGTCAACGTCGCCCTGCCCGCGATCGGCGCCGGTCTGCGGACCGGGATGACGGGCCTGCAGTGGGTGGTCGACTCGTACGCGCTGACCCTCGCCGCGCTGCTGCTCTCCAGCGGGGCGCTCGCCGACCGGGTCGGGGCGAGCCGGGCGTACGGGGCGGGGGTCGTCGTCTTCACCCTCGCCTCGGCCGCCTGCGGTCTGGCCCCCGGACTCCCGGCCCTCCTGGCGGCCCGGACGGTGCAGGGCGCCGCGGCGGCGGTGATGCTGCCGGCCTCGCTGGCCCTGGTCCGCGAGGCGTACGGCGATCCGGGGCGCCGGGCCAGGGCGGTGTCGCTGTGGGCGGCGGGCGGCACGGTCGCGGTGGCGCTGGGTCCGGTCGCGGGCGGGGCGCTGACCACGGCCTGGAGCTGGCGCGGGATCTTCTTCGTCAACCTGCCCCTCGGGCTGCTCGCGCTCGCCCTGCTGACGCGGGTGGCCCGCTCGGAGCGGAGGGCGGCCCCGCTGGACGTGCCGGGTCAGCTCACGGCGGTGACGGCGCTCGGGGCGCTGACCTTCGCGGCGATCGAGGGCGGCACGGAGGCGCTCTGGGCGCTGGGGGTCGCGGTGGCCGCCTTCGCCGCGTTCCTGCTGATCGAGGCGCGGCGACGGCATCCGATGGTGCCGCTCGGGCTGTTCCGCGACACGACGGTGGCGGTGGCGGTGGCGGCCGGTTCGGCGAACAGCGTGGCCTTCTACGGCATGGTCTTCGTGTTCGGCCTCTTCTTCCAGCAGGTGCTGGGGCTTTCGGCGCTCGGCGCGGGGCTGATGTTCCTGCCGATGACGGGGCTGCTGGCCGGGGTGAACGTCCTCTCGGCGCGGGTGGCGGCGCGGTACGGGGCGCGGCTGCCGATCGTCCTGGGCCAGGTGGTGGCGGTGGCGGGACTGCTCGGCCTGCTGACCGTGGACGCGGACTCCTCGCGGGTGGCGCAGGCCCTGCTCCTGGTGCCGCTCGCGCTCGGGGCGGGTTTCTCCCTGCCACCGCTGATCGCGGCGATGATGGAGGCGGTTCCGGCGGAGCGGGCGGGCACGGCGGCGGGGCTCCTGAACGCGGTCCGGCAGACGGCGGGAGCCCTCGCGATCGCGGTCTTCGGCTCGCTGGCGGCGCGGGACATGGAGTCGGCCCTGCGCACGAGCCTGCTGATCAGCGCGGGCCTGCTGAGCCTGACGGCACTGGCCTCGCTGCGACTGCCGCGCCGCCGCACGACACAGCACTAGGCGCCCTTGCGGTACCGGCCCGGGGCCACCCCGTACTCCCGTTTGAAGGCCTTGGCGAAGGCGAACTCCGAGGAGTAGCCGGAGCGTTCGGCGACCGCCCGGAGCGGGAGGTCGTCGGCGCGCAGGAGGCGGCCCGCCGCGGTCATGCGCCACCAGGTGAGGTAGGCGAGCGGCGGGCGTCCGACGAGGGCGGTGAAGCGGCGGGCGAAGGCGGCGCGGGAGAGCCCGCCGAGCGCGCCGAGCTCCTCGACGGTCCACGCCCGCGCGGGGTCGCCGTGCAGGGCGCGCAGGGCCCCGGCGACGGCCGGGTCGCTCAGCGCGGCCGACCAGCCGGTGGAGCGGTCGGCGCGCTCGGTGAGCCACCAGGTGCGCAGCAGGTACAGGAGCAGGGTGTCGAGCAGGGCGGGCACGATGGCGTCGGATCCCGGCTGGGGTTCGGCGAGTTCGGCGCCGAGGAGGTCGACGGCTGCGCGCAGCCGGGGGTGCGATCCGACCCGGGCGGGGAGGTGGACGTACGGGGGCAGGCCGCTGAGGAGGGGGTGCGCGCGGGCCCGGCTGAGCTGGTAGGCGCCGCACAGGAGCAGCGTCTCCTCGGCGCCGACGGGCCCCCGGTCGGGGAGGGTGGGCCAGGAGCCGTCGGGGGCGGGCAGGGCGTCGACGAGCGGGGTGTCGGGCCGGTCGGCGAGGCCGTGACCGGTGCCGTGGGCGAGGAGGACGACGTCGCCGGGGCCGAGCCGGACGGGGGCGTCGTCGTCCGGGGGCAGCAGCCAGGCGGTGCCCTGGAGGACGACGTGGAATCCGGCGCCCTTGCTCGGGGGGAAGCGGAAGCCCCAGGGGGCGAAGCGGACGGTGCGGGAGGAGTGGGGGCGCCCGGTGCGCATGGCGGCGATGGCATCGCTCAGTACGTCCATGAGCCGAACGGTAGCGGGCGAGACGATCGGACATGGTGGGAAGCCGAGGAGACATGGATCGTCTTTCCGGGGCCTCCTAACGTCGAGGTCATGACGACAACAGGCATGACGACGAAGGCGGTTCTGTTCCACGAGCTCGGCGGCCCCGAGGTGCTGAGGGTCGAGGAGGTGCCGCTGCCCGCGCCCGGTCCGGGCGAGGTGCTGGTGCGGGTCGAGGCGATCGGGCTCAACCGCGCCGAGGCCCTGTTCCGCGCGGGCACCTACTACTACCCGGCGACGCTGCCGGGCAGCCGGCTCGGCTACGAGGCGGCGGGCGTGGTCGAGGCGGTGGGCGCCGGGGTCACCGCGTACGCCCCGGGCGACCCGGTGATGGCGGCGGCCAACTTCGACTTCGGGGTCCACGGGGTGTACGCGGAGCGGGTGGTGCTGCCCGAGGAGTACGTGGTGGCCCGGCCGGAGGGCGTGGACGCGGTGACCGCGGCCGCGGTGTGGCTGAGCTACTTCACCGCGTACGGCGGGATGGTGCTGACCGGCGGTCTCGGCGCGGGCGAGCACGTGGTGATCACGGGGGCGTCCAGTTCGGTGGGCACCGCCGCGATCCAGATCGCGCGACGGGTCGGCGCGGTGCCCATCGCCACCACCCGGGGTGCGGGGAAGCGCGAGCGGCTGCTCGGGCTCGGGGCCGCGCACGTGGTCGCCACGGACACCGAGGACCTGGTCGAGGAGGTCCGGCGGATCACCGGCGGGGCGGGCGCGGACCTGGCGTTCGACGCGATCGGCGGGCCCGGCTTCGCCCGGCTCGGGGACGCGCTGCGGACGGGTGGCACCGCCGTGCTCTACGGCTGGCTCGACCCCCGCCCGGTCGAGCTGTCCCGGAACTGGCCGCTGACCACCCACGGGTACGCGAACGGGGCGCTGGCCAGGACCGGGGAGGGGCGGCGGCGGGCGGCGGGGTTCATCGGATCGGGGCTGCGGGACGGCTCCCTGGCGCCGGTGATCGCCGAGACCTTCGACGGTCTGGAGCGGATCGCCGACGCCCATCGGCTGATGGAGTCGAACACGCACCTCGGGAAGATCGTGGTGCGGGTGGGGCACTGAGCCTCAGCGGCGGGGAACCCCCAGCGGGTTGCCGTCGCGGAGTTCCGGCGGGAGGAGGCGGTCGGGGGTCGACTGGTAGGTGACCGGGCGCAGCCAGCGCTCGACGGCGGTCGCGCCGACGGAGGTGGAGGTGGAGGTGGTGGCCGGGTAGGGGCCGCCGTGGTGCTGGGCGGGCGCGACGGCGACGCCGGTGGGCCAGCCGTTGACGAGGACGCGGCCGGCCAGCGGGGTGAGCGCGGCGAGCAGGGGGGCGGCCGACTCGTCCTCCTCGGCGACGTGCAGGGTCGCGGTGAGGTTGCCGGGCAGCCGGCCGAGGACGGCGGCCGCCTCCTCGCGGCCGGTGTAGCGGGCGACGACGGTGACGGGCCCGAAGCACTCCTCCAGGAGGAGGCGGTGGCCGTCGTCGGCGAGCGCGGCGGCGTCGACGGCGAGGACACCGGCGCTGACGGTGTGGGGGCCGCCCGCGCCGGGGGTGACGGGGGTGTCGACCCCGGCGAGCGCGGCGCGCTCGGCGACCCCGGTGACGAAGGCGTCCCGCATCCGGTGGTCGAGCATGACGGCCGGTTCGGTGTCGCTGACGGCGGCGGTGAGGGCGGCGAGGAAGCGGTCGCCGCCCGGCCCCCGGGGGGCGAGGACGAAGCCGGGCTTGGTGCAGAACTGGCCCGCGCCCAGGGTCATGGAGCCGGCGAGCCCGGCGCCGATCTCCTCGGCGCGCTCCGTGGCGGCGGCCTCGGTGATCACGACCGGGTTGAGGGAGCCGAGTTCGCCGTGGAAGGGGATGGGGACGGGCCGGGTGACGGCCGCGTCGAAGAGGGCGCGGCCGCCGCGGAGGGAGCCGGTGAAGCCGGCCGCGGCGACGAGCGGGTGGCGGACGAGGTCGATGCCCGCGTCGAAGCCGTGGACGAGGACGAGGACGTCCTCGGGGAGGCCGGTCTTGGCGGCGGCCCGGCGCAGCAGGGCGGCGCAGAGTTCGGAGGTGGCCGGGTGGTCGGGGTGGGCCTTGACCACGACGGGGCAGCCGGCCGCGAGGGCGCTCGCGGTGTCGCCGCCGGGGACGGAGAAGGCGAGGGGGAAGTTGCTGGCGGCGTAGACGGCGACGACGCCGAGCGGGATCTTCCAGCGGCGCATGTCGGGCCGGGGCGGGGTGGCCTCGGGGTCGGGCGCGTCGATCCGTACGTCGAGGAACCAGCCGTCCTCGACGGCCTCGGCGAAGGCGCGCAACTGGGCGGTGGTCCGGGCGAGTTCGCCGGTGAGCCGGACGGGCCCGAGGGCGGTCTCGGCGTCGGCCGCCTCGACGACGTGCTCGCCGGAGGCGTCGAGGAGGTCGGCGGCGGTACGGAGGAAGGCGGCGCGGAGCGCACGGTCGGCGAGGGCCTCGCGGGCGGCGTGCGCGGCCCGTACGGCGCGGTCGACCTCCTCGGCCGTGGCCTCCACCGCGACCTGCTCGCGCGGCTTCCCTGTCCGGGGGTCCACACTCCACACTGGTTCTGCCGCCACCGCCACGCCCCTGTTCGCTATTCTGAACACAGTTCCCGTAGATGAACGCGTCTGGCGGGACTCTATTGACGGCCCGGCCGTCTCCACAAGGGCTCCGCCCGGCCGGGGCGGCCGGGGGACGGCCGGACAACGGAAAAGGGGCGAGGGAGCATGGCGACTGCCGACGCGGGTGGGGCGCAGGTGAAGTCCGCGGTGCGGACCGTGGAGCTGCTCGAGTACTTCGCGGGACGCCCGGGGATGCACTCGCTCGCCGCCGTCCAGGAGGCCGTCGGCTACCCCAAGTCCAGCCTGTACATGCTGCTGCGCACCCTCGTCGAGCTGGGCTGGGTGGAGACGGACGCGACGGGGACCCGGTACGGGATCGGGGTGCGGGCGCTGCTCGTCGGCACCTCGTACATCGACGGCGACGAGGTGGTGGCCGCCTCCCGACCGACCCTCGACCGGCTCTCCGACGACACCACCGAGACCATCCACCTGGCGCGGCTCGACGGCACGAACGTGGTCTACCTGGCGACCCGTCAGTCCCAGCACTACCTGCGGCCGTTCACCCGGGTCGGGCGCCGGCTCCCGGCGCACTCGACGTCGCTCGGCAAGGCGCTGCTCGCCACCCACAGCGACGAGCAGGTCCGCAAGCTGCTCCCGGAGACGCTCCCGGCGCTGACCGAGCACACGATCACCGACCGCGAGGAGCTCATCGAGGAGCTGCGCGTCATCCGCGAGCAGGGCTACTCGGTGGACCGCGAGGAGAACACCCTGGGGCTGCGCTGCTTCGGGGTGGCGATCCCCTACCGGACGCCGGCGCGGGACGCGATCAGCTGCTCGGTGCCGGTGGCGCGGCTCACCCCGGCCCATGAGCAGATGATCAAGGACGCACTGTTCGACGCGCGGGACCGGCTGACCCTGGCGACCCGCCGCCTCTGATCCGCCGGTCCGCCCGGTCACGCGCGGTCGGCGAGGACCTTCTGCCAGACCGGGCTGTCGACGTAGTGGTTGTCGTACTGCTCCGAGGAGGCCTTGATCTCCTCGAAGCTCGCCTCGCCCCGCATGACGCGGCCGAGCAGACGCAGGTAGTCGAAGCGGGCCATGCCGGGCGTGAAGACGAAGAGGACGTCGGCCTCGGCGCCGGGCGCCGCCGCGAAGGCGTGCGGGGTGCGCGGCGGGACGAGGAGGAAGTCGCCCTGCTCCAGGACGGTCAGCTCCTCGCCGACCAGGACCTGGAGCGAGCCGCCGATGACGAAGAACATCTCGGAGGCCTTGGTGTGGAAGTGCGCCGGGGCGCCGACCGCGCCCTTCGCGAACGAGGAGCGGTAGCTGGTGAGCTGACCGCCGGTGGTGTCGGAGTCGGCGAGGAGGGTCATCACGCTGCTCGGGTCGGCGGCGGTCTCGGCGGTGGCGGCACGGGTGAGGAGCGGGGCGAAGGTCTCGTTCTCGTTCATGATCACTACTGTAGAAGGCCATTGACCCACGCAGTAGGGTCAATCGATCGTTGAGAACACGGGTCAATTCGCCCCGGTGCGGAGGTGCGGGTCGGAGGCCCCCTCCCCCGCGCGGCGGAGGCGGATCACCAACCGGCACGAGGTGGCGGAGCGGGCCCGCGCGGGAGCGTGGAGCCATGACAGAGACCCCTCCCGCCCGCCGGGCGCTGCGCGCCCTCGCGATCCTCGCCTGCCTCCCGTACATCTCGCTCAAGATCGCCTGGGTGGCGGGCGGCCGGCTCGGCATCCCGGCCGGGAGCGTGCTCCTGGAGCGCCCGCAGCTGATGGCGATCGTCAACGCGATCTCGGTCGTCGCCGACGCCCTCGTCGTCGTCCTGGCCCTGCTGCTCACCCAGGCCTGGGGCCGCCGCTTCCCCGCCTGGCTGCTCGCGCTCCCCATGTGGGGGGCGACCGGGCTGCTCACCCCGATCATGACCGGCTATCCGACGCAGCTCGCGGTGGCCCTCGTCACCGGCGACGAGAAGGCCACCGCGCCCGCCGAACCCTTCCTGGACGACTGGGTCTTCGCGGTCGTCTACGGCGGATTCATCCTCCAGGGCCTCGCGCTCGGCACCCTCTTCGCGCTGTACGCGCGGGACCGCTGGGGCCATCTGTGGCGGGGCCGGCTCGGCGAGCTGCCCGCCCACGCCTCCGGGTCCGGGGCGAAGGCCCTCGCCGCGGCCGGGGCGGTCGTCGCCCTCGTGCCCGCCGCGCTCCACCTGCTGTGGGCCACCGGCTCCACCACGGGCCTGTCCGCCCGGCGGATCGCCGAACGCGACTCCGACTTCCGCGTCCTGGAGGCCCAGTGGGTCGCCTTCCTCGTCGCCGCCGTCGTCCTGGTCCTGTTCCTGGTGCTGCGCCGGCCCGCCCGGCTCCGGGTCCGGACGACACTCGCCCTGACCTGGACCGCCTCGGGTGCCGTGGGCTGCTGGGGCGCCTACCTGTCGCTCGTCGCGCTCATGCCGGACCCGGATCCGACGAAGCGCGTCCCCGGCCTCGTCCAACTGGCCTACGCTGGCGAGATGATCACCGGGCTCCTCCTCGCCGCGTGCGTGGCACTGTTCCTGCGGCGGCGGAGCGCCGAGGCGTGAGACCGGTGCGGGCCCTGTTCGGGCAGCGGGCCAGGCTGCGCTGGCTCCATCTGATCCTGGGCGGCGCGCTGTTCATGCCGTTCTGGATGGTCGGCACCCTGGTCATGGGCCCGCTGCTCGACGAGGGCGGCATGTTCACCGGCGGCCTGGGGACGCAGTTCGGCGCGTACGCGGTGGGGCTGCCGCTCGCCGCGGTCGTCGCGCTCTTCCCGCTGGCCCGGCCGATGTCGGTGGCGGCGGCGCGGGCGCTGTGCGGGGTGGACGGGGACCGGTTCGCGGACGGCCCGGCGGGCGGCCGGGAGGCCAGGGCCCGCACCGCCGGCTGGTTCGCCCTGCACCTGGGCGCCGGGGCGCTGGTCAGCGGGGCCACGCTCGCCCTGCCGCCGTTCGCCGTCGCGGTCATGGCGCTGCCGTTCTCGCCGGCGCTCCGGGAGTCCGAACTCGGCCGGTTCTGGGGGCTCGACCGGCCCGGATGGGTCTGGGCGGCGCTCCCCGCGGGCCTGCTGATGCTCCTCGCGCTCGCCGTCGCCGCCGCCGCGACCGGCGCCCTGCTGGCCCGGCAGGCGCCCCGGCTGCTCGGACCGAGCCCGGCGGACCGGCTCGCGGCGGCCGAGCGGCGCGCCGCCGAGGCCGAGTCCCGCAACCGGCTCGCCCGCGAACTGCACGACTCGGTCGGCCACGCCCTGAGCGCGGTCACCCTCCAGGCGGGCGCGGCCCGCCGGGTCCTGGACGGCCCAGGCGCCGATCCGGATTTCGTACGGGAGGCGCTGACCGCGATCGAGGAGACCACCCGGCGCACGGTCGGCGAACTGGACTGGGTCCTCGGTCTGCTGCGGAACGACGGGACGCCGGAGCAGGGCCCGGGCCCGGGTCTCGACGCCCTGGAGGCCCTGGTGCGCGGCGCCGGGCCGCGGGTGGCGCTGACCGTGGACGGCGCCCTGGGCCCCGTACCTGAGCCGCTGTCCCGGGAGGCGTACCGGATCGTCCAGGAAGGGCTGACGAACGCGGCCCGGCACGCGGGCGGCGCGCCCGTCACCGTACGGCTCGACGCCCGTACCGAGGAGTTGGAGATCACCATGGAGAACCCCCTGCCCGACCGTCCCCCGGTCACCCGCCCCGACGGCGGGCGCGGCCTGCGCGGGATCGCCGAGCGGGCGCGGCTCCTCGGCGGCACCGCCGAGGCGGGCCCCGAGGGCGGCGTGTGGCGCCTCGCGGTGCGGATCCCCCGGTGAACGCGGCGATCAGGATCGTCCTCGCCGACGACGAGCGGATGGTCCGGACGGCCCTGCGGGTCATCCTGGACGCGGAGGACGGCCTTGAGGTCGTCGGCGAGGCCGCCACGGGCGCCGAGGCGGTGTCGGTGGTGCGGGCGGTGCGGCCCGACGTGGTCCTCATGGACGTGCGGATGCCGGAGGTCGACGGGATCCGGGCGACGGAGCAGATCCTCGCCGGGATGGCGGAGCCGCCGCGGATCGTCGTGGTGACGACCTTCGAGAACGACTCCTATGTGTACGAGGCGCTGCGGGTGGGCGCGGCCGGGTTCCTGCTGAAGCGGGCGGCGGCGGAGGATCTGGTGGGCGCGGTCCGGCTGGTCGCGCGGAGCGACTCGCTGCTCTATCCGGCGGCGGTACGGGGCCTGGCCGCCGAGCACGCCCGCCGCCGGCCGCCGGTGGCACCGCCCTGGGTGGCACGGCTCACCGAGCGGGAGGCGGAGGTGCTCCGCCGGATGGCGACGGGCCTCACCAACGCCGAGATCGCCGGCCTGATGGGGGTCGGCCCCGCCACGGTGAAGACCCATGTGGCGGCGGTCCTGGCGAAGACGGGCGCCCGTGACCGCACCCAGGCGGTGATCCTGGCGTACGAGTCGGGGTTCGTCCGGACGGGCTGAGGCCCCCGCGGCCGGCGGGGGCCGGGCCTCAGGACCGGGTGGCGACGCCGCAGCCGCCCCGGCCCTCGGCGATCGGAGCCGAGCGGTCGTACGGGTCGACCGCCTCGCCGTCCGCGACGCCGCCCGGCGCTCCGCCGCCGAACTCCGGCCGGAAGGAGCCGGTGACGCCCTCGCAGCCGCCGTTCGTCGTGTCGGTCTTGTAGGACAGGAGGCTGAAGGTGCCCTTCTCGGTGACGACCTTCGCCGGATCGTCCCAGCTGACCACGGTCTCGCGGCGCACGATCACCCGCACGACGTCGTCCCCGCCGCCGGCCGGCGCGACCGGGTACACATAGGTGACGTCGGCGGTCACCTCCAGGGCTCCGCGCCGCCCCTCGCGGTAGGTGAGGCGGCCGCGGGTCTTCACCACGTCCCCGGCGGGGCGCGCCTGCGCCGGGTCGAAGCGGCTGAACAGCAGCAGCGGGTCGTGTTCCGCGTCCGGGGTGCGCAGCGCGGCCGTCACGAAGGACGTGACGTCCTTCTGGTGCGGGTTCATCAGGGCGATCGCCCGGTCCGGGCGGGCCCCGCGGCGCACCGCCGGATCCAGGTTGGACGCGGCGAGGAAGTCACGGGTCCGGGCGAGCGCCCGCTCCACCTCGGCCCGCGTCATCCAGCCGGTCGCCCTGGCGGCGGGCACGGTGATGCCGGCCGCGCCGTCCGCCCAGCGCGCCGCCGGTGAACCCCGGAAGGGCTCGTCGAGCGTGGCCCGCCCGTCCGGCTCGGCGGGGGGCGCCTGCTCCGGTCGCGCCGTCTCCCGCGCGAGCGGCTTCCCGTCCCGGGCCCCGCCGCCGGACCAGCCGACGACGCCGCCCGGGTCCACGGCCACGACGAGCAGCACCAGCGAGGCCACGAGCCCCGCCACGTACCAGCCCTTGCGCCGCCGGGGCCGCGCGGGCGGGTGCGCGCGCCAGGGCGCCGGCTCCTCGGGCCGGTCCCGCAGCCGGCCCGCGACCTCGCGGGCCCGCGCGGACGGCTCCTTCGGCGCGTCGGCCCCGCCCTCGCCCGCGGTCCTCAGGAACTCCGCCCACACCTCGTCCGGCGCGGACGAACCGTCCTTCTCCCCGCTCGTGCTCACGCCGGCTCCTCCCCCGTGTGTCCCGGCCCCTCCCCAGGACCTGCGCATGATCGTCGCACAGGCCTCGGACATGAAGGTTCGCTGAGAAACCGGCCACATCCGGAACGTCCCGCACCGGGCCGTTCGTCCCCAGAAGTGCGATGAACAAGACGATCAGGCACACGTCGGTCTTCGTCCTGGTCCTGGTGCTCGCCCTGCTCGGGCGGGCCACCTGGGTGCAGGCGTACGAAGGCAAGGCGCTCGCGGACGACTCGAAGAACCGGCGGAAGACCATCGCGCAGTACGCGCAGCCGCTCGGGAACATCGTCGTGGCCGGCTCGCCGGTCACCGGCTCGAAGAGGACGGAGGGATCGGACCTGGCGTACAAGCGCACCTACGAGGACGGCGAACTGTACGCGGCGGTCACCGGCTACAGCTCCCAGGCGTACGGCGCCACACAGCTGGAGGGCATCTACTCCGCTGTCCTCGACGGCACCGACGACCGGCTGAAGAACCCCCTGGACGCCGTCACCCGCGAGCAGCAGCAGCCGGGCACGGTCGTCACCACGATCGACCCGGCCGTGCAGAAGGCCGCCTACGAGGCCCTCGGGAGCAAGAAGGGAGCGGCCGTCGCCGTGGACCCGGCGACCGGCCGGATCCTCGCCATGGTCTCCACCCCGTCCTACGACCCGTCGAAGATCTCCGGGACGAACGACGGCGAGGCCTGGCAGCAGCTGACCGCCGACGAGGACAAGCCGCTGGTGAACCGCGCGCTCCGGCAGCCGCTCCCGCCCGGCTCCACCTTCAAGCTGGTCGTCGCGGCCGCCGCCCTGGAGGACGGCCTGTACGGCTCCGTGGACACGGCGACGAAGAGCCCCGACCCGTACACGCTGCCCGGCACCCGGACCGTGCTGAGGAACGAGAACTCCTCCGCGCCCTGCGAGAACGCCACGATCCGCACCGCGCTCCGCTACTCCTGCAACAACGTCTTCGCCAAGATGGCCGCCGACCTCGGGCAGGACAAGGTGAAGGCGATGGCGGAGAAGTTCGGCTTCAACGACGCCGAGCTGGACGTCCCGGTCCGCGCCTACGCGAGCGTGTACCCCTCCGGCATGGACGAGGCGCAGACCGCGCTCACCGGCATCGGCCAGTTCGACGTGACCGCCACGCCGCTCCAGATGGCGATGGTGTCGGCCGCGATCGCCAACGACGGACTGCTCGCCGCCCCGCACATGGTCTCGGACGTCGTCGACTCCGACGGCGACGCGCTCACCTCGTACGAGGACGGCGACACCGAGCGGATCGTCTCCTCCTCGACGGCCGCGCAGCTGCGGAGCGCGATGGTGACCGTCGTCGAGGAGGGCACCGGCACCAACGCGGCCGTGGACGGCGCCGAGGTCGGCGGCAAGACGGGCACCGCGCAGCACGGCGAGAACAACAGCAAGACGCCGTACGCCTGGTTCACCTCCTACGCCAAGGACCCCTCGACCGGGAAGCAGGTCGCCGTGGCGGTGATGATCGAGGACTCGGGCGCGGCCCGCTCCGAGGTCAGCGGCAACGGCCTGGCGGCCCCCGTGGCGCGGAAGATGATGGAGGCCGCGCTGAAGTGACGTGACGCGCGGGCCGATTGGCCGTCGTGACCCCTCGCACGATATGCAGGGGCACACCCGTGATCCGAACGCGTGCTCGCATCACGGGCGTGCCCCTGCTCCCGTCCCACGGAGGACCGTCGTGCGCCTGCCCCGTTCCCTGTCCGGCTGGACCATGGCGGTCTTCGGCGTGCTCGCCGCCGCCCTGGGCGTGGTGGGCCTGGTCGCCCCGGACGCCCTGCTCACCGTCATGGGCTTCGAGCCGGTGCCCGACGGCGGGCGCGCGGACGGGGACCACACCCTGGTCTTCCTGACGGCCTCCTCGATGGCCGCGCTCAACATGGGCGTCTACTACGTCCTGGCCGCCCTCGCCGACTGGAAGCCCTTCTTCCGCTGGACGGTCCCCTTCCGGCTGCTGACCTGCGCCGTCTTCACCCTGGCGGTCGTCACCGGCCGCGCCCCGGCCGGCTTCGTCGGCGTGGGCCTGTGGGAGGGGCTCGGCGCGGTGGTGACGGGGCTCGCGCTGCGGTACGAGAAGCGGGCGGGGACGACGGACCCCGAGCCGGCGGCCGCGACCTGAGGTTCTCCGTCCGTCTTCCCCGGGGCGTCCTGCCGATCACGCCGCGAGCCGGGCCCGACCGGCAGGGCGCGCCCTAGGGCATCCGACCGATCCGCGGTGACCACCTCAGACGACAGCCTTCGGCCATGCGTTGGTATCTGACAGGAATCGTCGTGTCCGGATTCGGCACGACGGCGATGTGGCTGGTCTCCGGCATCTGGGTCAAGTCCCTCACGGGTTCGGACAGCCTGGCGGCCCTGGCCGCCTTCGCCCTCTGGGCCCCCGTGCTCCTCGGGCCGCTGCTCGGCACGCTCGCCGACCGGGTGCGGCGCAGACCGCTGCTCGTCGTCCTGAACCTGGCGATGGCGGGCCTCCTGCCCCTGCTGCTGTGGGTGGGCTCGGCGGACCGGGTGTGGCTGCTCTTCGCGGTCCTCGTGCTGTACGGGGCGCAGGGCGCCGTCCACGAAGCGGCCGAGCAGGCCCTGGTGGCCTCCGTGGTCGACGAGGGGCGGCTCGGCACGTTCAACGGGCTGCGGATGACCGCGAACGAGTCGATGAAGCTGATCGCCCCGCTGGTCGCGGCGGGCCTCTTCGCCGCGTACGGCGGCGGGCCCGTCGCCCTCCTCGACGCGGCGAGCTTCGCCATCGCCGCGGCCGTGTTCGCCCTCATGCCGGTCCGGGAGGCACGCCCCGAGCGGCCGGAGGCGCGGAACTGGTGGCGGGAGACCGCCGAGGGCGTGCGGCTGCTGCGGGACTCGCGGGAGCTGCGGCCGCTGGTGGCGACCGGTGCGTTCACGATGCTGCTGGCCGGGGTGAACGGGGCCGCGATCTACGCCGTGGTCGACCGGGGGCTCGGGCACGGGCCCGAGTACGCCGGGGTCCTGTACGCGGTGCAGGGCGTGGGCTCGGTCCTCGCCGGCCTGCTCACCGGGCCGCTGCTCCGCCGGCTCCCGGAGCGCACCCTCGCCACCGCCGGTCTCGCCCTGTTCGCCCTCGCCATGGGCGTGCGCGGGGCGCTGCCGTACGACGCGACGGCGCTCGCGGCGAGCGCGGTCATCGGCCTGGGCATGCCCTGGGTCCTGGTCGCGGTGATGACGGCGGTCCAGCGCGAGACGCCGGCCTCGGCGGTCGGCCGGGTGGCGGCCACCGCGAACACGCTGGTCATGGCCCCGAACGCACTGGCCATCGCCGTCGGCGCGGGCCTGATCGCCGTGACCGACGTCCGTGTCCTGCTCCCGCTGCTGGCCATGGCGGGCCTCGTGTGGGCGGCCGTCCTCACGCCGCGGCGGCGCGCGGTGCCCGTGCGCACGGACTGACCCCGCGCGGGGGTGCTCACCACGAGGCCACAACGGGCGCCGGGGCGGCGGGGCGGGGAGCATGGAGACAGGCGCGTGGTCGGCGGGAGGAGGGCAGTGTGACGGCCGGTTCCTTCCCGGGGACGGGGACGGCGGGGCGCGTCGGCGTGCCCCTGGACGGCAAGGGCCTCCTGGACGTGCTCGGCGTCGCGGCCATCGTCATCGACGACCAGGGCCGCATCGTGCTGTGGAGCCCCCAGGCGGAGACCCTCCTGGGCTTCCGCGCCGACGAGGCCCTCGGCCGGTACATCGCCCGGCTGATCGTGGACGAGGAGCACCGGGAGGAGGCGGCGCGCCTCTTCGGCGAGGTGCTGCGCGGCGGCCCGACCTGGGCGGGCACCTTCCCCGTACGGCACAAGGACGGCTCGGTCCGGCGCGTGGAGTTCCGCAACATGCGGCTCACCGACGACCTGGGGGATCTGTACGCCCTGGGGATCGCCGCCGACGCCGCCGCCGTGGAGCGGGTCGAGACCGAGCTCGCGCTGTCCGACCGGCTGGTCTCCCAGTCGCCGATCGGCCTGGCGGTCCTCGACACCGAGCTGCGCTACGTCCTGGTGAACCCGGCGCTGGAACGGATCAACGGCATCCCGGCGGCGGAACACCTCGGCCGGCGGATCGGCGACATGCTCTCGCAGGTCGACGCCGAGGCCCTGGAGGAGGCGCTGCGCGCGGTGATGGCCACCGGGCGGCCGCTGCTGGACCATTCCGTGGCGGGCCGGACCCCGGCGGACCCGGAGCACGAGCACGCCTGGTCGCTCTCCTTCTACCGCCTGGAGGGAGCGGACGGCCGGGTCCAGGGCGTCGCGGCCTCGGTGATCGACGTGACCGAGCGGCACCGGGCGGACGCGGACGCGGACCGGTCCCGGCGGCGGCTGGCGCTGATCGCGGACGCCTCGGCCCGGGTCGGCACCACCCTGGAGGTGGAGCGGACGGCCGACGAGCTGGCCTCGGTGGTGGTGCCGGCGCTCGCGGACATCGCCGCGGTCGACGTCCTCGACTCCGTCCTCGCCCTGCGCAGGCCCGGCGCGCCCGAGGACGGTCCCGAGCTGTTCCGGGCGCTCGCGGTGAAGGCCGAGGGCCGCACGGCGGCCCTCCCGGCGGCGGACCCGCCGGGGGAGGTCGCGATGTACGGGGCGGACCGGCTCGTCACCCGGTGCGTGCACACGGGTCTGCCGGTCCTGGTGGAGCACGTGGGTCCCGGTGACCTGGCGCGGATCGCCCGGAACCCGGAGGCCGCCGAGCTGCTCGCGCGGGCGGGGGTCCACTCGTACCTGGCGGTGCCGCTGATCGCGCGCGGCGAGGTGCTGGGCGCGCTGGACCTCAAGCGGGACCGCAACGCGCTGCCGTTCGACGGCGACGACGTCCTGCTGGCGACGGAGCTGGCGGCCCGCGCGGCCGTCAGCATCGACAACGCGCGCTGGTACCAGAGCGTGCGGAACTCGGCGGTGACGCTCCAGCGGAGCCTGCTCCCGGGAGCTCCCCCGGACCGGGCGGGTCTGGAGGTCGCCGCCCGCTACCAGCCGGCGCACGCGTCGAGCGAGGTCGGCGGCGACTGGTACGACGTGATCGCGCTGCCCGACGACAAGACGGCGCTGGTCGTCGGGGACGTGATGGGCAGCGGGATCGACGCGGCGGCGACGATGGGCCGGCTGCGGACGGCGACCTGCGCGTTCGCGGACCTCGACCTGTCCCCGGCGCAGGTCCTGCGCCATCTGGACCGGATCACGGAGGGCCTGGAGCACTACATCGCGACCTGCCTCTTCGCCGTGCACGACCCGCTGCGGCAGCGGTGCCGGATCGCGAACGCGGGCCATCTGCCGCCGGTGCGGGTCCCGTCGGACGGGCCGGCCGAGCTGGTGCGGCTGTCCACCGGGGTGCCGCTGGGCGTCGGCGGCGGGACCTTCAGGACCGCCCGGGTGCCGTTCCACCCCGGTGACCTGCTGGTCCTCTACACGGACGGCCTGATCGAGACCCGGACGGAGCCCATCGACGACCGGCTCGCCCTCCTCGTACGGCTCCTCGACGAGCAGCGCGGGCCGCTGGAGGAGACCTGCGACCGGCTGCTCAGGGCCCTGCGCCGGCCGGGCGCTCCGGACGACGTGGCGCTCCTCATCGCACGGAGCACGGGATGACCCGGGACCGCGGGCAGGGCCGCGAGAAGGGGAAGGGCCGCGGCTCGGGGCTGCGGAGCGTCGCCGGGCAGGTGTTCGCGCTGGAGGCGCTGATCGCGCTCCTGGTGATCGCGGCGGCCGTGTTCGTGACGTTCCACCAGGCCCGCAGCGATACCGAGCGGGACGCCCGGGTCCGCTCGCTGGCCGTCGCGGAGGCCTTCGCGCACGCGCCGGGCATCGACTCCGCGCTGACCTCGGCCGATCCGACGGCGCAGCTCCAGGAACGGGCGGAGGCGACCCGGCGGGCCACGGGCGTGGACTTCATCGCGGTCCTGAGCCCGACCGGGGTGCGGTACACCGACTCGGACCCGGCGCTGATCGGCCAGCGGGCGACGGGTGACCTGTCGCAGGCGACACGGGACAAGGAGCCGTTCACGGAGCTGTTCCACGGCGCGCCGAACGACGCGGTGCGGGCCGTGGTCCCGGTCCTGGACGAGCGGGGCACGCTCGTCGGCCTGGTCAGCAGCGGCATCGAGGTGGAGAGCATCTCGCACGCGGTGCAGGGGCGGCTGCCGCTGCTCATCGGCGTCGCGGGCGGCGCCCTCGCGGCGGCCGTGGGCGGGGCGGCGCTGGTGAGCCGGCGGCTGCGGCGGCAGACGCACGGTCTGGGTCCCGCGGAGATGACCCGGATGAAGGAGCACCACGAGGCGGTGCTGCACGCGGTCCGGGAGGGCGTCCTGATCGTGGGCCCCGACCACCGGCTGCTGCTCGCCAACGACGAGGCGCGCCGCCTGCTGGGCCTGACGGCGGACGCGGAGCGGCGGCACGTCGCGGAGCTCGGCCTCGATCCGCGGACGGTGGAGCTCCTGGAGTCGGGCCGGGCGGCGACGGACGAGGTGCACCGGGCGGGCGACCGGCTGCTCGCGGTGAGCGTGCGGCCCACGCTCACGCGCGGCTCGGAGTCGGGGTGCGTGATGACGATGCGGGACACCACCGAGCTGGCCGCCGTGACCGGCCGGGCGGCGGTGGCCCGGGGCCGTCTGCAGCTGCTGTACGAGGCGGGGGTGCGGATCGGGACGACGCTTGAGGTGGTCAGGACGGCGGAGGAGCTGGCGGAGGTGGCGGTGCCCCGGTTCGCGGACTTCGCGACCGTGGAGCTCCTGGAGCCGGTGCTGCGCGGGGAGGAGCCCCCGGGCTCGTCGACGTCGACGGAGATGCGGCGGACGGCGCTGAGCGGGCTGCGGCCCGACCAGCCGCTCCAGCCGGTCGGGGACACCATCCACTTCGACGTGACCAGCACCCCGATGGCGACGGCCCTGCACGCGGGGCACGCGGTGGTGCAGGCGGAGCTGGCCTCGGCGGAGGGCTGGCGGGCGCAGGATCCGGAGGGGGCGGCGCAGGCCCTCGCGTACGGGATGCACTCGCTGCTCACGGTGCCGCTGCTGGCCCGCGGGGTGGTCCTCGGGATGGCCAACTTCTGGCGTGCGGACACCCCGGAACCGTTCGGGGACGAGGACCTGTCGTTCGCGGAGGAGCTGGCGGCGCGGGCGGCGGTCGCGATCGACAACGCGCGCCGGTTCACCCGGGAGCACGCGATGGCGGTGACGCTGCAGCGGAGCCTGCTGCCGCGGGTGCTGCCCGACCAGAGCGCGGTGGAGGTGTCGTACCGCTACCTCCCGGCGAAGGCCGGGGTGGGCGGCGACTGGTTCGACGTGATCCCGCTGCCGGGGGCGCGGGTGGCGCTGGTGGTGGGGGACGTGGTGGGACACGGGCTGCACGCGGCGGCGACGATGGGGCGGCTGCGGACGGCGGTGCACAACTTCTCGACCCTGGACGTGCCGCCGGACGAACTCCTCGGCCACCTCGACGAGCTGACGGGCCGGATCGAGGAGCGGGACGCGGAGGGCGCGGACGCGGCGGCGCCGCGGCGGGAGGAGGGCATCACCGGCGCGACCTGTCTTTACGCGATCTACGATCCGGCGTCCGGGCGGTGCCAGGTGGCGAGCGCGGGACATCCCGGTCCCGCGCTCGTGAGTCCGGACGGGCGGGTCGAGTTCCCCGAGCTGTCGCCGGGGCTTCCGCTGGGCCTGGGCCTGGGCGACGTGCCGTTCGAGTCGACGGAGCTGGTGCTGCCGGAGGGCAGCAAGCTGGTGCTGTTCACGGACGGGCTCCTGGAGGACCACGGACGGGACCTGGACACGGGGCTCGGGCTGCTGCGCTCGACGCTCTCCCGGCCGGACCGGAGTCCCGAGCAGACCTGTGCGGACGTGCTCGCGACGCTGCTGTCGCCGACGCCGCGCGACGACATCGCGCTGCTCGTGGCGCGGACCCGGCTGCTCGACCGGGACCGGATCGCCGAGTGGGAGGTGCCCCGGGATCCGTCGGCGGTGTCGCCGGTGCGGAACGCGGCGGCGGAGAAGCTCACGGAGTGGGGGCTGGACGGGCTCGCGTTCACGGCGGAGCTGATCCTCAGCGAGTTGATCACGAACGCGGTGCGGTACGGGGCGGACCCGGTGCGCGTACGGCTCCTGCACGACCGGACGCTGATCTGCGAGGTCTCGGACGGCAGCAGCACCTCACCGCACCTGCGGCACGCGGCGACGACGGACGAGGGCGGGCGAGGGCTGTACCTGGTCGCCCAGTACGCGGAGCGGTGGGGCACGCGGTACGCGCGGCGGGGCAAGACGATCTGGGCGGAACTGCGGGTGAGCGGGGACGGCTCCGAGCCGGTGGCGATGGTCGTCCCGGACCTGGACGCGCTGGAGGACCTGGCGTGGTGAGGGGGCCCCGGCTCGGCGGGACTCCCCGACCGTTTCTGGTATACCAAATGGAGTCCCGTTCTCATGACCCGAGGAGACCCCGTGCCCCGGCCGCCCCGCACCGCCACCCTGTTCCACGACGTCCGGCCCTTCGGCGGCCCGGCCCGTGACCTGGTCTCCGTGGACGGACTGCTCGTCGACGAGGTCCCCCGGGACGCCGTCGTCGAGCGGGTCGACGGCGGCGGCAGGATGGCGCTCCCGACCCTGGTCGACGCGCACATCCACCCCGACAAGACCTCCTGGGGCGAGCCCTGGCACAGCCGCCGCCCCGCGCACGGCATCGCCGAGTACGTCGCCGGCGACGTGGAACTGGCCCGCGCCCTGCCGACCCCGGTGGCCGAGCGGGCGCTGCGGCTGATGGCGCACGCCGCCGCGCAGGGCACCCGGGCGATGCGCGCCCACGCGGACGTGGCCCCCGCCTACGGGCTCTCCGGGATCGAGGGGGTCGCCGAGGCGGCCCGGAAGCTCGCCGGGATCGTCGACGTGGAGCTCGTCGCCTTCCCGCAGCACGGGGTGGTGCGGACGCCGGGCGTGGCCGGACTCCTCGCCGAGGCCGCCGCGAGCGGGCTCGTCACGCACATCGGCGGCATCGACCCGGCCGGTTTCGACGCGGACGGCGGGCACGACGGCGATCAGCTCGGCACGGTGTTCGCGCTGGCCGAGAAGCACGGGCTGGGTCTTGACATCCATCTGCACGACCGGGGCGAGCAGGGTCTCGCCCCGCTGCGGGACATCGCCGCCCGCACCCGGGCCCTCGGGCTCCAGGGCCGGGTGAGCGTGGCGCACGCCTTCGCGGTCGCCGGGCTGTCGGGCGCCGAGCTGGACGGCACGGCGGACCTGCTCGCGGAGGCGGGGGTGTCGCTCACCACGGTCGCGCTGTCCGTGACCACGATCCTGCCGTTCCGGCGGCTCGCCGAGCGCGGGGTGACGGTCGGCCTCGGTTCGGACGGGGTCCGGGACAGCTGGAGCCCGTTCGGGAACGCGGACATGCTGCACCGCGCCTGGCTCGCCGCCTGGGCCCTGGACGCGCGGCTCGACGAGGAGCTGGAGGGCTGCTTCCGGCTCGCCGCCGACGGGGGCGCCCGGCTCCTCGGCCTGCCGTCGGCGGAACTGCGTCCCGGCTCCCCCGCCGACTTCATGCTCGTCGACGGCGAGTGCCTGCCGCAGGCGGTGGTGGACCTGCCCCGCCGCGAGCTCGTGGTCCGCGCGGGCCGGGTGGTGGCGCGGGACGGCCGCCTGGTGTGAGGGCCGCACGGGGGCGGGGCGCCGTGCCCCGCCCCCGTGCGGGCCGGTCTCAGTCCCGCTCCACGTCCACCGTCGTGAGCGAGGCGTACCGCTCGGGGTCCCGGCGCCTGATCCGGCGGGCCACGAGCAGACCGGCCGCCAGGACCACGGGCAGCGGCACCAGGAGGGCCGTGTTCACGGCGCCGGTGCGGCCGGTGAGCAGGTCGAAGTGGACCACGGCGAGCACGGTGAGCAGGGCGAGGCCGGCGCAGGAGACCAGCGGCGCCCAGACCACCCGGGCGGCCGACAGGCCCATCCGGTCGCGCCGGAAGTAGGCCCACACGGCGAGGGCGGCGAGCGCCTGCATGCCCATGATGCCGAGGACGCCGACGCTGTTGGTCCACAGGAAGACCTCGCCGTACGGGTCGGCGGCGAGGAGCGCCCCGGCGGCGACGACGGCCAGGTTGAAGCCGGTCTGGGCGAGGACGGCGCCGCCGGGCGAGCCGTGCTTCCCGGAGACCGCGCCGAGGCGGCGGGGCAGCAGGCCCTCGCGGCCGAGGGCGTACAGGTAGCGGGCCCCGGCGTTGTGGAAGGCGAGGGTGGCGGCGAAGGCGCTGACGACGATGAGTCCGTGCATGGCGTCCGCCAGCCAGGGTCCCGCGTACAGCTCGGCGGCCCGGAAGGTGAGTTCGGGCCCGTCGGCGGCGCGGGCCAGCTCCACGGCCTCGTCGGTGCCGAAGGCGCCCATGATCAGCCAGCAGCCGAGGGAGTAGAAGACAGCGAGGAAGCCGATCGCGATGAAGGTGGCCCGGGGGACGGTCCTGCGCGGTTCGCGCACCTCCTCGGCGAAGATCGCGGTGGCTTCGAAGCCGGTGAAGGCGCCGATGACCAGGACGAACATGCCCGCGACGCCGCCTGCGGCGAGCGTGGAGGGGGCGAAGGAGGCGGTGTCGAGGGCGGCGGTGCCGCGCTCGCCGAGGATGCCGCCGTCCATGACGACGAGCGAGAGGACCTCCAGGACCAGGGCGATGCCGAGGACCTTGGCGCTGAGCGTGACCTTCAGCCAGCCGAGGACGCCGACGGCGAGGACGCAGAGCGCGGAGAGAGACCACCAGGGCAGGTCGGCGCCGGTGGCGTCGCGGATCGATCCGGCGGCGAAGTAGCCGAAGGCGGCGGCGACTCCGGGGGTGACGAGGTTGTAGGAGACGACGGCGACGTAGGCGGTGCCGACGCCGAGGGTGCGGCCGAGACCGCGGGCGACGTACGCGTAGAAGGCGCCGGCGTTGCGGACGTGCAGGCTCATCGCGGTGAACCCGGCGGCGAAGAGGGCGAGCAGGGCGCCGGAGACGAGGTAGGCGAGCGGGGCGCCGGATCCGCCGATGCCGATGGCGAAGGGGGCGACGCCGGCGAGGACGGTGAGCGGCGCGGCGGCGGCCACGACGAAGAAGACCAGGTCGAAGGTGCCGATGCGGCCGGCGGCGAGCTTCCCCGCCGCTTCCTCGGCCCGCGGAGCCGTACGGGAGGTGGTGTCGGTGGTCACGCGGTGCCTCCGGCGGACGAGGGGAGCGCGGACGCGGCGGGCGCGGACGAGGGGAGCGCGGACGGGAGGGGCGCCGGCGGGACGAGCGTCGGGTGGCCGTCGTCTCCGAAGGGGCCGACGACCCGTCCGGCGTGCAGGACGAGCAGCCGGCGGGGGTGGGCGGCGACGGCCTCGGGGACGGATCCCGCGGCGACCGCGACGAGGTCGGCGCGGGCGCCGGGGGCGATGCCGTAGTCGTCGAGGCCGAGCGCGGCGGCGGCCTCGCCGGTGACGAGGGAGGCGGCGAAGGACAGTTCGGGGTCGGTCATGAGCCCGGTCCTCAGGCCGATGATCGTGGCGCGTTCGAGCATGTCGGCGGTGCCGTAGGGCCACCACGTGTCACGGATGTTGTCGGAGCCGGCGAAGACCCGGACACCGTGTTCGCGCAGCCGGAGGACGGGCGGCACGGGTCCGCTCGGACCGTTGGTCATGATCGCGACCCCGGCGACGGCGAGGGCCTCGCAGGTGCGGTCGAGTTCGGCGTCGTCGACGTCGCCGAGGGCGTAGGCGTGGCTGACGGCGACCTTGCCGCCGAGGCCGAGGGCGGCGGTGCGGGCGGCGATGTCCCGCAGCTGGGCGGTGCCGGTCTCGCCGCCGTCGTGGAGGTGCAGGTCGATGCCCTTGCCGTGGCGCTCGGCGAGGCCGAAGACGGTGTCGAGCTGGCCGGCGGCGTCGCCGTCGAAGCCGACGGGGTCGAGGCCGCCGACGAGGTCGGCGCCGTCGGCGAGCGCGGCGTCGAGGAGCTCGGCGACGCCGGGCGCGGTGACGACCCCGGACTGGGGGAAGGCGACGAGCTGGATGCCGAGCCGGTCGCGGAACGCCTCGCGGACGCCGAGGAGGGCGTGCAGGTGGTCGAGGCCGGCGTCGGGGTCGACGTCGACGTGGGAGCGGACGTGCCCGGTGCCGAGGGACACCATCCGGCGGGCGAGGGCGGCGGCCCGCTCGGCCACGGGGACGTCCTCGGTGCGGCGGGAGGCGCGCTCGGCGGCGATCTGCTCGCGCAGGGTCCCGGTGGTCCGGTGCGGGCGCCAGGGGGCGCCGAGGAGGGTCTTGTCGAGGTGGGCGTGGCCGTCGACCAGGGCGGGCAGCAGCAGCGCGCCGCCGAGGCGGAGCGCGCCGGCCGGGGCGGGGCGGGCCGGGTCGTGCTCCTCGACGGCTCTCACCCGGCCGCCGTGGAGGTGGACGTCGGCGGTGCGGCCGTCGGGGAGGGTGGCTCCGAGGAGGGCGGTGGGCCCGGGCGGGGCGGACGCCTCGCTCATGGTGTCTCCTTGGCGAAATGTGGACGGGGGTGGCGGGGCGCGCGGAACGCCCCTGGTGACCGCGGTGTGGCGCCACGGTAATTGGTATACCGAATACCAGGCAATGCCTGGGAGGCCCTCAGTTCGGAACCCTCGCGAACAGGTCTGCGAAGATCGGGGAGCCACGCCGCCCACTCCCCCGCCGACTGGAGCCCGCCCGATGACGACCCCCCGCCCCGGCCGCAGCACCGCCATCGGGGACACCCACCCGTCCCTGCGCGAGCGGGTGTACGTGGAGCTGCGCGAGCGGATCATCGAGGGCGACTACCCGGCGGGGCTCCGGCTCGTGGAGCGGGAGATCGCCGACGAGCTGCGGGTCTCCCGGGTGCCGGTGCGGGAGGCGATGCAGCGCCTGGAGTCGGAGGGCTTCCTCTCGGTGCAGCCGCGCCGGGGGTCCGTGGTGGCGGAGTTCGGCCCCGAGGACGCCGCGTACCTCTTCGACGTACGGGAGAACCTGGAGGGCCTCGCCGCGCGGCTGGCGGCCCGGCACGCGGGCGCCGAGCGCCTGCGGGACCTGGAGAAGCTCCTCGCGCGGGCCCGGCGGGCGGCGGAGTCGGGCCGGCTGCGCGAGGCGGTCTCGCTCAACGCCGACTTCCACCGCCGGATCGTCGAGTTCTCCGGGAACCCGCTCCTGGTGGACCTGATGGCCCCGCTCGACTCCCGGCTGCGCCGGCTCTTCCGGCTCACCTCGGCCCAGTCGGACGGCGAGCCGATGTGCGGGGCGCACGAGCGGCTCTTCGAGGCGCTCCGGGACCGCGACGAGGACGCCGCGGAGGCCCTGGCCCGCGCCCATGTCGCCGACACCCGCGCGTCGACCCTGCGGCTGCTCGCGGAGCTTCCGGACACCCCCTAGGGGTGCGTCCGGCACCGGTTGGGGTGCCGGGAGGCGAAGGACACCCCGCAGGGGCCGTCCTGTCGACCGGGCCGGGGCTCAGCCGACCGCCCGCAGCTCCTTCCGTACGGCGTCCAGGTCGGCGTCCGAGGCCAGTCCCGCGTGGTACAGCCGCAGTTCGGTCGCGCCCTCCTCGCGTGCCTGCCCGGCGTCCCGGGCCAGCCGTCCGGGCGCGCCGCCCAGGCCCGTGACGATCGGGAGGTTGGCGGCGAGGACGGTCTCCGCGCGGGCGTGCGCCGCGAAGCCGGCGAGCTTCGGCGGCCGGGCGACGACGCCGTCCGCGAGGCCGAGGACGTGGGCCGGGTCCGTACCGGCGTCGGCGCCGCAGCGGTACGGGTCGGGGTCGGCGTGCAGCAGGACGCGGAAGCCCGGCGGGGCGGCGGCGCGCACGGCGGCGACGGCGGCATCCTGGAAGGCGCGGGCGGTCCGCGCGCGCCAGGCGAGGGCCGGGGTCTCCAGGGCGCCGAGCCCGCCCGCCGGTCCGGCGCCGTTCCACGCGGGCACGAGGGCGGCGCGCACGGCGGCGGCCAGCTCGTCGGGGTCGGCGCCCTCGTCCGCGTACCCCTGGCGGCAGGAGGGGCAGAAGCAGAGCGACATCAGGAGCTGCTCGCGCTCCCCCAGGGGGATGCCTGCGGTCTTGTCGTGGGCGTGCAGATGGGCGAGGCCGTACCAGCCGCAGGACTCCAGCTCCGTGCCGGCCGCGCCGGGCCGTACGGCGGCCTCGGCGGCGAGCCCGACGAGGAGGGCGCGGACCTCGGGGCGGGCGATGCAGGGCGCCCACGGATAGCGGTCGCCGTGGGCGTTGACGACGGAGGTCCCGGGGTGTTCGGCGCCGAGGCGGGAGTTGTGCGCGAGGACGACCCAGCTGTGCACGTCGAGGCCGGTGGCGGCGAGGGCCTCGGCGGCCCGTCCGTAGGCGTCGCCGGGGGCCCACTCCCCCGCCGGGTACGGGCGGAGCGCGCGGCCCGCCCAGCGGCCGGGGTCCGGCGGGTAGAGCACGGCGGCGTGCTCGGCGGTGACGATCCTGCGGACCGGGTGACGGGGGGTCAGGGCCCGGGTGGAGTGGTAGGCGGCGGCGAGGGTGACCTGTGTGAGGCCGAGTCCGGCGAGGAGCTCGGGGGCGGCGGGGTCGCCGTCGACGTCCCAGGGGTAGAGGAAGGCTCCGGTCCTCACGCCCCGGCCTCCTGGAGGCGGGCCCTGGCGTGCTCGACGAGCCGCATGAGCGCGTCGACGTGCGCGGCGGCGGGCTCGCTCAGCGGGGGCCGCACCTCGCCGACGTCCGGGCCGGTCCGGCGGACGGCCGCCTTGACGAGGGAGACGGCGTATCCCCGGCCCTGGGCGCGGAGTTCGACGAGCGGCCGGTAGAAGCCGTCGACGAGCAGGTCGACGGTGGCGTCGTCGCCGGTGGCCAGGGCGCGGTGGTAGGCGAGGGCGAGGTCGGGGGCGAAGCAGAAGACGGCGGAGGAGTAGAGGGTGACGCCGATGCCCCGGTAGGCGGCGCCGGTGAGTTCGGCGGTCGGCAGGCCGTTGAAGTAGAGCAGGTCGAGGCCCTCGGCGCGGACGGCGCTGACGATCCGCTGCATGAGGCCGAGGTCGCCGAGGCCGTCCTTGAGGCCGATGACGCCGTCGGTGCGGGCGAGGGCGACGGCGGTCTCGGGGGTGAGGACCGCGTTGTCCCGCTGGTAGACGATGACGTCGAGCGCGGTGGCGGCGGCGATGTCGGCGTAGTGGCGGAGCAGCCCGGCCTGGTCGGCGACGACGAGGTACGGGGGCATGGCGAGGAGCCCGTCGGCGCCGGCCTCCTCGGCGAGGCGCGCGTACCGGATCGCGAGGGCGGTGCCGTAGCCGGTGCCCGCGACGACGGGGACGCGGCCGGCAGTCTCCTCGACGGCGGCGGCGACGCAGTCCCGGAACTCCTCGGGGGTGAGGGCGTGGAACTCGCCGGTGCCGCAGCAGGCGAAGACGGCCCCGGCACCCGCCTCGACCCCGGCGCGGACGTGGGCGCGGAAGGCGCCGAGGTCGACGGAGCCGTCGGGCGCGAAGGCGGTGACGGGGAAGAACAGCAGGCCGTCGAGGCGGGCGGCGAGCGGGGCAGTGGTCACGGGTGCTCCCCAGGAGGTCCGTCGTGCACAGTCATGACTGTCATCCATATGCGTGAACGCTGACCTCACGCACGCTAGAGCAGCGCCGATCGGCCGGTCAAGGCGATTGCGCCGCTGCGTCAAGGATCTTGACGCTCCGTCGGGCGCCTCCCTAGCGTGTCCACGGTTGTGAATGTCACTCATGTCCATGCCACTCGACGGAGGAGACCCACCCCATGTCCGGACCCCGCACCGTCCTGCTCACCGGCGCCGCCGGAGGCGTCGGCACGCTCATGCGGGAGCTGCTGCCCGCGTACGGCTACGCGCTCCGCCTCCTGGACGCCGCTCCCGTGCCGGGGGCACCGGACGCGATCGTCGCCGACCTCGCCGACCGCGCGGCGCTGCGCGAGGCCGTCCGGGACGTCGACGCGATCGTGCACCTGGCGGGCATCTCCCTGGAGGCCGACTTCGACGCGATCCTGGCGGCCAACATCGCCGGCACCCAGCACCTCTACGAGGCCGCCCGCGAGGAGGGCGTCCGGCGCGTCGTCCTCGCCTCCAGCAACCACGCCGTCGGCTTCACCCGGCGCCCGCGCGACGGCGAGGCACCGATCCCGGTCGACACCCCGCACCGGCCCGACACCTTCTACGGCCTCTCCAAGTGCTTCGGCGAGGACCTGGCCCAGCTCTACTGGGACCTGCACGGCATCGAGACGGTCTCCCTGCGCATCGGCTCCTGCTTCCCGGAGCCCACCTCGGTGCGGATGCTCTCGCTGTGGCTCAGCCCCGCCGACTGCGCCCGCCTCCTGCACGCCGCACTCAGCGCCCGGGACGTGGCCCACACGGTCGCGTACGGCTCGTCCGCCAACACGCGCGCGTACTGGGACCTCTCCACGGCCAGGGCACTCGGCTACGCGCCGGAGGACGACTCGGAGACGTACGCGGAGAAGCTGATCGCCGAGAAGGGCCTGCCGCCGGAGGGCAGCCCGGACGACCTCTACCTGGGCGGCCACTTCTGCGTGGACCCGCCCCGATGGCCGCACTGAACGGGCCGCGACGGGCCCGGATACTCAGGACCCGGCCGGACTGATACGGGGGAGCCGGCCGGGGCCCGGGCCTCGGTGCGCCTCGGCGCACCAGACCAGCTCACCGTAGGCGCGGCCGAAGATCATCGCGAGCCGCGGAACGCGGCACCTGTCCGGATTGCGCGGTGGGTTGGCGCAAAGAAGCACACACCCGCCCCTGGACGCGCCCCCGCACCCCCGGCGAACCCTCCGGCGCCCCGCCCACGGCACCCTCAGCGGCCCGCCCTGAGCGTGCGGGACGGCGACTCGCCGAACCGCTCCCGGTAGCGGGCCGCGAACCGGCCCTGGTGGGCGAAGCCCCAGCGCCAGGCCACCTCGCTCACGCTCACCTCGTCCGGCGCGGCCGCCCGCAGCTCCTCGCGGACCCGGTCGAGCCGGACCTCCCGCACGTACGCCATCGGCGACATCCCCACGTACTCCCGGAAGGACTCCTGGAGCCGGCGCACGCTCACCCGGGCCAGGGCGGCGAGCTCGGTGGTCGTGAAGGGGTGCTCCGGGCGCTCCCGCACCGCGTCCATCACGCGCTTGACCGGCGCCGGGCGCCGCGCCTCCCCCGGATGCGCGAGCGCCTCGCGCCAGGGGTGCTCGGCGGCCAGCAGCAGCCCGTTGAGGAGCGCCTCCTGGAGGGGCCCGGCGACCAGCTCGTGCGTGGCGAGGCCCTCACCGGCGAGCGCCTCCGCGGCGACCTGGCGGGCGAAGCGCACCCAGCTCAGACCGGGGCCGCGCGTGATGTCCAGGTTCGGTGTGAAGACGAGCGGACCGCGCGGCGCGCGGCCCGTCAGCTGTTCCAGGCGGTCGCGCAGCGCGGCCGCGCCGACCTTCACGGAGAGCGTCCGGCAGTCCCCGGTCCAGCGGTCGAGGTAGGTGTCCCCCGCCGGGTCGAGGAGCAGCGCCTCGGCGGGGGTGGCGACGATCCGGGAGCCGCCGCCCTGCCGCATCTCCATGGTGCCGCTCAGCGGCGCGTTCAGGTGGTACGCGCCGAGCTCGCCGAAGCTCATCCGCACATCGGCGCCGCAGCTGAGGTCGCCGATGACCAGCGGCCCGAGCGCCACGGTGTCGAAGCGGGCCGCGAAGGGGCGCCGTTCCCGGTCGACGACGGCCATCCGGTTCGCGTAGTAGCGCGCGTCGAGCTCCTCGCGCGCCTCGTCCACGTCGCCGGTCCGGAACGAGCTCCCGCCCACAGCACCCGCGCCCCGCGCGGCCCCCACACTTCCCATGAACCGAAAGAATATTCATATGACGGATCTGACCGGGAACGGCAGGATGCGCGGCATGCCACGACCCCATGGATTCAGCTACGAGCAGCGCCGTGACGGCTCCGTCGTCCTCACCCACCAGGGCCGCGCCGCGGGCGTGCTGCGCGGCGCCCGCGCCGCGAAGTTCCTCGCCGAGGTGGAGGCGGGCGACGCCCAGCTGGTCATGGCCCGCTGGACGGGGGCGTACCGCTTCGGCAACGAACGCCAGGCCAGGAACCACCCGCGTAACCGGTCCGGCCGAACCGGGCGCGGGTAAGGGAACGGCAAAGGGACCCGGATCGTTAGCCCTGGCATGACCGCAATGACCCCCGGCTCGAACATCCCTCTCACCGCCGCGCGCGTGGCGGTGGACGTGGCCGCCCCCGTGCGGCTCGACGTCTCGGGCCTGCTGCTCGGCGCCAACGGCAAGGTGCGCTCGGACGACGACTTCATCTTCTACAACCAGCCCGCCGGGCCCGGCGTCACCTACCGCTCCGGCGGCGGGGCCGCGCCCGACGCGATCGTGGTGGACACCGGCGCCCTCCCCGCCGGCATCGAGCGGATCGTCGTCACCGCCAGCCCGGACGCCGCGGGCCAGACCTTCCAGGGCGTCGAGCCCACGGCCACCATCCGGAACGCGGACGACGGCTCCGTGATCGCCACGTTCACCCCGCCGCAGCTGGCCACGGAGACGGCGCTCGTGGTCGTCGAGATCTACCTGCGCAACGGCGCGTGGAAGGCCCGCGCGGTGGGCCAGGGATACGCGAACGGGCTCGCCGGCATCGCGACCGACTTCGGCGTCTCGGTGGACGACGAGCCGGCCGCCGCCCAGGCCCCGGCCCCCGCCGCTCCGGCCCCCGTCGCCCCGGCCCCGGCCCCGGCCGCCCCGCCGGTGCCGCCCGCGCCGCCCGCCGCCCCGGTGGACCCGCGCGTCGCGGCGCCGGTGCCCCCCGCCCCGGCCGCCGCACCCGTCTCCACCGGCAAGATCAACCTCGACAAGGGCCGGGTCAGCCTCCAGAAGAACCAGACGGTGTCCCTGGTCAAGGGCGGCCGTCCGCTGCTCTCCCAGGTCAGGATGGGCCTCGGCTGGGAGCCGGCCTACCGGGGCAAGGACATCGACCTGGACGCCTCCGTCATCGCGTACGGCCCCCAGCGCAACCACCTGGACAGCTGCTACTTCGGCAAGCTGACCATCCTGGGCGGATCGATCCAGCACTCCGGCGACAACCTCACCGGCGAGGGCGCGGGCGACGACGAGGTGATCACCGTCGACCTCGGCCGCCTCCCGGCCGACGCCACCGGTCTGGTCTTCACGGTCAACTCCTTCTCCGGCCAGAAGTTCACCGAGGTCGCCAAGGCCTACTGCCGGCTGATCGACGGGGCCACCGGCGAGGAGCTGGTCCGCTTCGACCTCACCACCGCCGAACCGCAGACCGGCGTGATGATGGCCAAGCTGATCAAGCAGTTCTCCGGCGAGTGGGAGATGACGGCCATGGGCGAGTTCGTGAAGTCGCGGACCGTCCGGGGCATGGTGAAGCCGGCCGCCCAGGCGCTCTGAGCGGCCGGGTCCCCGGTCAGAACAGCGCGCTGTAGGCGTTGAGGGCGGGCTGGCCGCCGAGGTGGGCGTAGAGCACGGTCGAGTCCCGGCCGATCTCCCCCCGGTCCACCAGGTCGACCAGGCCCGCCATCGACTTCCCCTCGTAGACGGGGTCGGTGACCATGCCCTCGGTGCGGGCGGCGAGCCGCATCGCGTCGAGGGTGGTCTCGTCGGGGACGCCGTACACCCCGGCGTGATAGCGCTCGTCCAGTTCGACGTCGGCCGCCGTCACCTCGCGCTCCACGCCGATGAGGGCGGCGGTGTCCCGGGCGATCCGGGTGATCTGCTCGTGCGTCGGCACCGGCTTCGCGGAGGCGTCGATCCCGATGATCCGGCGGGCCGGGCCGCCCTCCTCGGCGAGCGCGGCGAAGCCCGCGACCATCCCGGCCTGGGTGGAGCCGGTCACCGAGCAGACGACGACCGTGTCGAAGAAGACGCCGAGGGCGCGCTCCTGCTCGGCCACCTCGTACGCCCAGTTCGCGAAGCCGAGGCCGCCGAGACGGTGGTCGGAGGCGCCCGCCGGGATCGCGTACGGCTTCCCGCCGCCCTCCTCGACCTCCCGCAGGGCCTGCTCCCAGCTCTCCTTGAAGCCGATGCCGAAGCCGGCCTTCACCAGCCGCACGTCGGCGCCCGCGAGGCGGCTGATCAGGATGTTGCCGACCTTGTCGTAGACGGCGTCGGGCCAGTCGACCCAGCTCTCCTGGACGAGGACGCACTTCAGGCCGGCGCGGGCGGCGACCGCGGCGACCTGCCGGGTGTGGTTGGACTGGACCCCGCCGATGGAGACGAGGGTGTCGCAGCCCTCGGCGAGGGCGTCGGCGACCAGGTACTCCAGTTTGCGGGTCTTGTTCCCGCCGTACGCGACACCGGAGTTGCAGTCCTCGCGCTTGGCCCAGAGGGTGGCGCCGCCGAGGTGGTGGGTGAGCCGATCGAGCGGGTGGACCGGGGACGGCCCGAAGAGGAGCGGGTAGCGTTCGAAGTCAGTGATCGGCAAAGCGGCTCCCGGTGGGTGGCGGCTGGTCGGAGGTCCTGGACGCGCTACGGCCCTTCGGGAGGGTCCACGGGCCCGGGGATGCCGGTGACCTCGGCCACCTCGATGGCGTCGTCCGCGAGCTGTTCGAGCGCGGCCCAGATCTCCGTGGTGACCAGCACCGCCTCCTCCGCGTCCCCCGCCGCGCACGCCTCGATGAGCCGGGCGTGCAGTTCGGCCGAGCCGCAGCTTCCGGAGTCGCCGAAGAGACGCCGCTCGACGCGGCGGATGAGCGGGGTGTACCGCGCGATGGTGGCGGCGGCGGCGTGGTTGCCGCTGGCGACGACGAGGACCTGGTGCAGCTCGTCGTCGGCGGCCAGCGCGGCCTCCACGTCCGAGTCGCGCACGGCCGCGGCGAAGCGCTCGTTGGCCTCGCGCATGGTCCGGATGCCCTCGGGGCCGAGCAGCGGCACCCCGGTCCTGGCGGCGAGCTCGTGCATCACCCGGACCACCGAGGCGGCGTCCCGGACGACCCGGCTGACCGGCCGGGTGACCCGGGTGTAGCTCTGCGGCTTGGACTCGACGAGCCCCTCGTCGCCGAGCCGGGCCAGGGCCTCGCGCACGGGTGCGCGCGAGAGCCCGAGCCGTTCGGCCAGGTCGGCGTCCTTCAGCGAGGCGCCGGGCGCGAGCTCGCCGCGCACGATGGCCTCGCGCAGCGCCTCGTACGCCCGGTCACGCAGCAGGGTCCGGCCCACGGGCCGCAGTGCGTCCATGGACTGACATGTTAGATGTCAGTCCATGGACCTGACCAGAGATCAGTTTCGGCCTCGGCTGTCTCAACGGCGGGGCTGACGCCGCCAGGGACCGGTGATCGCGACCATGATGCCCGGGTCCTGGATGTTGGCGAACAGCGTGTCGCCGTCGGGCGAGAAGACGACGCCGGTGAACTCGCTGCCGTTGAGGTCGTTGCGGGCGATCGGGTACGTGCGGCCCGAGTCGGTCGCGCCGAAGAGGTGCTGGACGCCCTCGCCGTCCTCGGCGATGACGAGCCCGCCGTACGGGGAGACGGTGATGTTGTCGGGGCCGTCGAACGCGCCGTCCTCGTCCGGGTTGGCGTTCACGCCGAGGAGCACCTTGAGGGTGAGGGTGCGGCGCTTCGGGTCGTAGAACCAGACCTGGCCGTCGTGCGCGGCGCCGGGGCTCTCCTCGCGCGCGTAGGAGGAGACGACGTAGGCGCCGCCGTCGGCCCACCACATGCCCTCCAGCTTGCGGGCGCGGGTGACCTGCCCGGCCGCGAACTGCTTGCGGACGGGGGTGGTGCGGGCGTCACGGTCGGGGACGTCGACCCAGTCCACGCCGTAGACGGTGCCGATCCGGGTGGCGCGGGACAGGTCGTCCACGAAGCGGCCCGTGGAGTCGATGCACTTGAAGGCCTGGAGCACACCGGCGTCGTCGGCGAGCGTGCGGAGCTTCCCCCGGCCGTGCTCGAAGCCGTGCGGCGGCACCCAGCGGAAGAGCAACCCGTTGGGCCCGGAGGCGTCCTCGGTGAGGTAGGCGTGGCCGCGCTTGGGGTCGATGACGACGGCCTCGTGGGCGTACCGGCCGAAGGCCTTGACCGGCTTCGGGGCGAGGTTGGCGCGGCGGTCGCGCGGGTCGACCTCGAAGATGTAGCCGTGGTCCTTGGTCATGCCGTTCTTGCCGGCCAGGTCCTCGGTCTCCTCGCCGGTCAGCCAGGTGCCCCAGGCGGTGCGGCCGCCGGCGCAGTTGGTGGAGGTGCCGGCGATGCCGACCCACTCGGCGACCGTGCCGTCGCGGTGGACCTCGACGACGGTGCAGCCGCCGGCCGCGGCCGGGTCGTAGACGAGCCCCTCGGTGAGCGGGACCGGGTGGGGCCAGGAGGCGCGGGGGCCCTTGAGCTCGTGGTTGTTGACGAGGTACGTGGTGCCGCGCGGGCCGGCGAAGGCGGCGGTGCCGTCGTGGTTGGAGGGCGTGAACTCGCCGGACTCCAGGCGGGTCACGCCGCTGTGGGTGACGACGCGGTACGAGAAGCCCTCGGGGAGCGCGAGCATCCCGTCGGGGTCGGCGACCAGCGGGCCGTAGCCGAGCGCGTGGCCGTGGTGGTGACCGTGGCCGTGCCCGGCTCCGTACGCCTCCGGCTCGTCGGAGGCGAGCGCCTCGGGCGCGGTGGCGAGAGCCCCGACGGCACCGGTGAGGGCGAGGCCCGCACCGGCGGCGGCGGAGTGCTTGGTGAACTCTCTGCGGTTGAGCGGCATGGTGGTGGGGTCTCCCTGTGGTGGCCTGTATCGCGCGCCACCCTCCCGTGCCTCCGCGAACAGCGCCTGAACGCCGGGGGAACACCGCCGGGCCTCCCGCCCGCGGCCCGACGGCCCCGGCGCCCGTCGGATGCGACAGGCCCGTCGGGCTCGACGGCGCCGTCAGACTCGACACCCCCCGTCAGGCTCGACGGCCCCGTCAGGCCCGACGCCCCCGTCAGGCCCCCGGCGCCCCCGTGCGGGAGCGGGCCTTGAAGGCGGCCTTGCGGGCGTCCTTCGCCGCCGTCTTGTCCCGGTGCAGCCGGCCCATCGCCTCCAGGACCTCGGCGGTCGCGGGGTGCTCCACCCGCCAGGCCGCCTCGAAGAAGCCGCTGTGGCGGCCGGTCAGACCCTCGATCAGCTCCTGGACCTCCTCCAGGTCGCCGTCCGAGTCGAGCTGGGCCGCGATCGTGTCGATCGCCAGCCAGAAGATCATCGACTCCGGCGGCGCGGGCACGTCCGCCGCGCCGCGCTCCGCGAGCCAGACCCGGGCGAGGCCGCCGAGCTCCGCGTCGTCGAGGACCTCGCGGACGGCGGGCTCCGCCTCCGCGCCCACCAGGGACAGCGTCTGCTGGCAGTGCAGGCGCCGCAGCGGGGAGCCCGCGTCCACGCCCCGGGCGGCGTGCAGCAGCTCGCGGGCCGCGCCGAGCGGGTCACGGCCGGCCAGCCAGGCGGCGGTCTCCTCACGGGCCGCGACCTCCGGGTAGCCGGCGATCCCGTCGAGGAGCACGTCGGCGCCCTTGTCCGTCAGGTCGCCGACGGCGGGCGCGTCCAGGCCGGCCTCCAGCATCCGGGCGCGGACGCCGTAGAGCCCGAGCGGGGTGAGCCGCACCATGCCGTAGCGGCTGACGTCCTCGTCGTCGACGGGCGGCGCGGGCTCCTCGCCCTCCTCGGCCATCAGGGCCTCGTCGACGGGCTGGTACTCGACGAGCCCGATCGGTTCGAGCAGCCGGAACTGGTCGTCGAGCCGCATCATCGCGTCCGAGACCTGCTCCAGGACGTCGTCGGTGGGCTCGCCCATGTCGTCGGGGACGACCATCGAGGCGGCGAGCGCGGGCAGCGGCACGGGGCCCTCACCGGCGCCGCCCTCGCTGACGGTCAGCAGGTAGAGGTTGCCGAGGACGCCCTCAAGGAACTCGGTCTCCGCCTCGGGGTCCCAGTCGAGCGCCTCGATGTCGATCTCGCCGTCCTCGCCGACGACCGCGTCCAGGTCGTCGAGGACGGGGGCGACGGCGTCGGCGAAGACGGCGTCGAATCCGTCCAGCCAGAGGCCGAGGACGTCCTGCGGGGAACCGCCCGTGACCAGTGCGAGGTTCTCGCCGGGACCGGCCCGGCCGGGGACGTCGGCGTCCGCGCGCTCCTCGCCGTCCTCGACCTCGACGAGACCGGTGTCGACGGCGAGCCGCCAGGCGTCGCCGGCCCAGGTCTCGCCGTCCTCGTCGTCGGCGAGGCCCAGGAGCTCGGCGGCCGCCGGGAGTTGCTCGTCGACGAGCTCGCCGCCGGCGTCGACCCGGGTGTCGGGTCCGGCCCAGCGGGCGAGCCGGACCGCCTGGGCGAGGAGGGGGGCGGCCAGGGCGTCCCGCGCCAGCTCCGCGTCCGCACGCAGCCGAACGGGGGGAAGGTTGGGGTGCTCCGCTGACATCTGGGGGATCTCCTCGACACGTGCGTGGGTGAAGTCGAAAGGGCTCGACGAGCGGTCCTTCAGGGTAGACGCATCCGGGGCCCCGTCCGTCGGTTCACGGAGCCGTCAGCCTTCGTACACCCGTCGACTCTTGACAAGTCCACCGCTCTCACAAGAGATTGACGCGCGTAGATTCATCTGCCGTTCCTCCAAGCACCCTCCGGAGCCTCTGATGTCTTCGTCCATACCGAGATTCGCGGCCGTCTCCGCCGTCGTCGCCTCCGCCCTCGCCGCCGGCCTGCTCGCGGGCTCGTCGAGCGCCGTCGCGGAGGACGCCGCCGGCGTCCGCATCCACGACATCCAGGGCACGACGCGCGTCTCCCCCCTCGTCGGCAAGCAGGTCGCCGGCGTCACGGGCATCGTCACCGGCGTCCGCACCTACGGCTCGCGCGGCTTCTGGATCCAGGACCCGGAGGCGGACGACAACCCGGCCACCAGCGAAGGCGTCTTCGTCTTCACCAGCTCGGTCCCGACCGTCGCCGTCGGCGACGCGGTCAGCCTGAGCGGCACGGTCACCGAGTACGTCCCCGGCGGCCTGACCTCCGGCAACCAGTCGCTGACCCAGATCTCGAAGCCCGTGATCACCGTGCTCTCCCAGGGCAACCCGGTCCCGGCCCCGGTGACGATCTCGTCCTGGTCGGTGCCCGAGGAGTACACCCCCGAGGGCGACCCGGCCGCGGGCGGCTCGATCAACGGCCTGACCCTGGACCCCGAGACGTACGCCCTGGACTACTACGAGTCCCTGGAGGGCACCAACGTCCGGATCGGCTCGTCGCGGGTGGTCGGTGCCACCGACCCGTACGCGGAGCTGTGGGTGACGGTGAAGCCGTGGGAGAACCGCAACCTGCGCGGCGGCACGGTCTACGGCTCGTACGAGTCCCAGAACACCGGCCGGCTCCAGATCCAGTCGCTGACCCCGCTGGCCCAGCAGCCGTTCCCCAAGGCGAACGTGGGCGACCGGCTGACCGGCACCACCGAGGGCCCGCTCGACTTCAACCAGTTCGGCGGCTACACGCTGACCGCCCGCACCCTCGGCACGGTCGTCGACAACGGCCTGGAGCGCGAGACCACGGACAGGCAGCACAAGAACGAGCTGGCCGTGGCGACGTACAACGTCGAGAACCTCGACCCGACCGACCCGCAGGAGAAGTTCGACGCGCTCGCGAAGGCGGTCGTCGACAACCTCGCGTCGCCCGACATCGTCGCCCTGGAGGAGATCCAGGACAACAACGGCGCCAAGAACGACGGCACGGTCGCCGCCGACGTGACGGTGAAGAAGTTCACGGACGCGATCGTGGCGGCCGGCGGCCCGGCGTACGAGTGGCGCTCGATCGACCCGGAGAACGGCAAGGACGGCGGCGAGCCCGGCGGCAACATCCGTCAGGTCTTCCTCTTCAACCCCGAGCGGGTCTCCTTCACGGACCGCGCGGGCGGCGACGCGACCACCGCCACCGCCGTGACGGGCTCGAAGGGCCGGGCCGCGCTGACCCTGTCCCCCGGCCGCGTCGACCCGGCGAACGCCGCCTGGGAGGCCAGCCGCAAGCCGCTCGCGGGCGAGTTCGTCTTCCGCGGCCGCACGGTCTTCGTGATCGCCAACCACTTCGGCTCCAAGGGCGGCGACGAGTCCATCGTCTCGCACCACCAGCCCCCGACCCGCTCCTCCGAGGCGAAGCGGCTCCTCCAGGCGCAGGCCGTCAACGCCTTCGTGAAGGACATCACCGCGATCGACAAGCAGGCCGACGTGCTGGTGGTCGGCGACATCAACGACTTCGAGTTCTCCGGGACGACGAAGGCGCTGACCGACGGCGGCGCGCTGTACCCGGCCGTGAAGTCGCTGCCGCGCAGCGAGCGCTACTCGTACGTCTACCAGGGCAACACCCAGGTCCTCGACCAGATCCTGACCAGCCCCGGCGTCCACCACTTCGAGTACGACAGCGTCCACATCAACGCGGAGTTCGCCGACCAGGACAGCGACCACGACCCGCAGGTCCTGCGTTTCCGCCCCTGACGGTCCGCCCGGTCACACGCCCGCGCTCAGGCTGAGCGCGGGCGTGTACCGCCGTACCCGGCCACCCACGAGCCGCGGGTCGTGCTGCACCCGCTCCCAGGCCTCGCTCAGCGGGGCGTCGTCGGTCAGCCAGTCCTCGTGGGCCCGCTCGGACTCCCACTCGGCGTAGTTCAGGACCCTGGTCCCGTCGGTGGACAGATGGAACTGTCCGCTGATCCCGCCGGTCGCCGGCCGGGTCACCGCGTCCTCGTCCAGGGCGGCGAACACGTGGTCCACCCACTCCTCCCGGACTCCCGCGCCGGCACCCCCGCCCTCGCCGCCGAAGTCCGCCTCGACGATGACGACGACCCCGGGCAGCTCCCCCGTGCTCGTCGTGCCGCGGCCGGTGGAGCGGTGGACCGGCCCGTAGCGGCGCAGCTCCACCCGCTCGATGTCCGGCACGGCGGCGTCGATCTCGGCGTTCCGGTCGTCGCGGTAGGTGCGGACGAAGTCCTCGTAGGCCTTCTCTTCGGTCCACTGCGAGTAGTGCAGCAGGGTGTCCCCGTCGGTCCCGGCGAGGACGCTGTACGAGAGCAGGCCGAGGTCCGGCCACGCGCGGCTCTCCCAGGCCGTCCGGATGGCGTCGACGGCGGCGCGCTGGCGTTCGGGGGTGCCGACCCGCCACGTGCTGACGAGGACGGCACCGACTCCGGGGCGGTGCAGGTCGGGTCGGGCATCGGGGTGTGCGACGGCGTTCATGGGGGTGTCTCCTCCCGCTCGGTCCTGATGACCCGACCCTCCCCCCTCAACCTTGGTTGAGGTCAAGGGCCTTCGGCGTGGGAGAATCCGGCCGTGATCCTTCGCCCCGCCACCCGCGCCGAACTGCCCGCCGTCCTCGCCCTGCTCGCCGACGAGGACCGGGTCGTGGACCCCGCCTCGGTCCCCGTCACCGAGGCGTACGAGCGCGCCTTCGCGGACATCGAGGGCGATCCGCGCAACGAGATGCTGGTCCTGGTGGACGGCGGCCTCGTCCTGGGCTGCCTCCAGGCCACGTACATCCCGGGGCTCGGCAAGGGCGGTGCCGAGCGGGCCCTGATCGAGGCGGTGCGGATCAGGGCCGACCGGCGCGGCGGCGGGCTCGGCCGGGAGCTGATGGAGCGGGCCGTGGCCCGGGCGAGGGGACGCGGCTGCGCGCTCGTCCAGCTGACGAGCGACAAGCGGCGGACGGAGGCCCACCGCTTCTACGCCTCGCTGGGCTTCGCGGGCAGCCACGACGGCTTCAAGATGACCCTCTAGGGGGTGTCCCGGGCGAGCCCGCCCCGGGACACCCGGTCCCGGGCGAGCCCGGCCCGATCGGCAGGACAGGCCCTAGCCGAGCAGGTGCCCGCCTCCGTCGACGAGGAGGATCTCGCCGGTGATGTACGAGGCGTGGGCCAGGTCGAAGACGGCTCCGGCGATGTCCTCGGGGCGGCCGACGCGGCGCAGCGGGACGACGCCGGCCACGTGCTCCTTGGCGGCGTCGGCGCCCTCCACCCCGTCGAACCAGGGGGTGTCGACGAGACCGGGCGCGACCGCGTTGACGCGGACGTCCGGGCCGAGGGTCTTGGCGAGGAGCTTCGTCATGTGGTTGACGGCGGCCTTGGACACGGCGTACGGGATGGAGCTGCCGCCCGGCCGGACACCGGCCTGGGAGGAGACGGTGACGATGTTCCCCCGGGTCTTCCGCAGGTGCGGGACGGCGGCGGTGACGGTCTGCCAGACCCCGATGACGTTGACGTCGTAGAGGTGGCGCCAGACCTCGGGCGAGGCGGCTTCGAGGTCGTCGTGCGGGATGAACCGGGTGGTGCCCGCGCAGTTGACGAGGAGGTCGAGCCGGCCGTACGCCTCGACCGCGGCGGCGACGAGCCCGGTGGCCTGCGCCTCGTCGGAGACGTCGGCCCGGACGTAGACGGCGTCCGGGAGTTCGGCGGCGAGGGCCTCGCCCGCCTCGACGGACCGGGCGGAGTTGACGACGACCCGGTAGCCGGCGCCGGCGAGCCGTCGGGCGACGGCGGCTCCGATGCCGGAGGACGAACCGGTGACGAGTGCGACGCGCTGTTCGCTCATGCTGTGCTGTTCTCCATGTCCTCCTGTCGCGCCCGGCCGATCATGCCAGAAGGCGATCGTTCACAGAATCTGAATTCTCGAACCAAGCAGATCTAAGTGGACCTTCACGGTCAAGCGCGCACAGACTGCTCGGATGAACACTGAACGCCCCTTCGGGCGCGCCCTCTGCGCGATGGTCACCCCGTTCGACGCCGCCGGCGGCCTCGACCTCGACGCTTCGCGCGAGCTCGCCGCGCGGCTCGTCGCGGAGGGCTGCGACGGTCTGGTCCTCAACGGCACGACGGGCGAGTCCCCGACCACCACGGACGCCGAGAAGGCCGAGCTGATCCACGCGGTCCGGGACGCCGTCGGACCCGGGCCCGCGGTCGTCGCGGGCGTCGGCACGGCCGACACCCGGCACACCGTCGCCCTCGCCCGGCAGGCCGAGGAGGCGGGCGCGGACGGGCTGCTCGTCGTCACCCCGTACTACAGCCGTCCCCCGCAGGAGGCCGTCGAGGCGCACTTCCTGAAGGTCGCGGACGCGAGCGGTCTACCGGTGATGGTCTACGACATCCCCGGGCGCACCGGCACCCGGGTGGAGCCCGCGACGATGCGGCGGCTCGCCCGGCACCCGCGGATCGTGGCCGTGAAGGACTGCTCGTACGACCTGCTCGGCTCGGCGCGGCTGATCGCGGAGACGGGGCTCGCCTACTACTCGGGCTGCGAGGAGCTGAACCTGCCGCTGTACGCGGTGGGCGGCGCGGGCTACGTCAGTACGGTGGCGAACGTCGCCCCGCGTCAGCTGCGCGCGGTCCTGGACGCCTTCGACGCGGGCGACACCGCGGGCGCGGCCCGGCTCAACGCCCGGACGCTGCCGCTGGCCGAGCTGATGATGGCCTCGGGCCTGCCGGGCACGGTGACCGTGAAGGCGCTGCTCGGCGGTCCGGTGCGGGAACCGCTGCAGCCCGCCGGCCGGGAGGCGGTCGACGGGCTGCGGGCGGCGCACGAGGCGCTGGTCCAGGCGGAGTCGCCCGCCTTGTCCGCGTACGGTGACCCCGCGCTCTGCTGACGCGGGGTCACCGGTTCAGTTGTGGCTGTGCAGGATGTCGTTCAGGCCGCCCCAGACCGCGTTGTTCGGGCGGGCCTCGACGGCTCCGGTGACCGAGTTGCGGCGGAAGAGGATGTTCGAGGCGCCGGAGAGCTCGCGGGCCTTCACGACCTGGCCGTCGGGCATGGTGACCCGGGTGCCGGCGGTGACGTACAGACCGGCCTCGACGACGCACTCGTCGCCCAGGGCGATGCCGACGCCGGCCTCGGCGCCGATCAGGCAGCGCTCGCCGATCGCGATGACGACGTTGCCGCCGCCGGAGAGGGTGCCCATGGTGGAGGCGCCGCCGCCGATGTCGGAGCCGTTGCCGACGACGACGCCGGCGGAGATGCGGCCCTCGACCATCGAGGTGCCGAGGGTGCCGGCGTTGAAGTTGACGAAGCCCTCGTGCATGACGGTGGTGCCGGCGGCGAGGTGGGCGCCGAGGCGGACGCGGTCGGCGTCGGCGATCCGGACGCCGGCGGGCACGACGTAGTCGGTCATGCGGGGGAACTTGTCGATGGAGGTCACCTGGAGGTGCAGGCCCTCCGCGCGGGCGTTGAGCCGGACCTTCTCGATGTCGTCGACGGCGACCGGGCCGAGCGAGGTCCAGGCGACGTTGGCGAGCAGCCCGAAGACGCCGTCCAGGCTCTGGCCGTGCGGCGCGACCAGCCGGTGGCTGAGCAGGTGGAGGCGGAGGTAGGCGTCGTGGGCGTCGATCGGCTTCTCGTCGAGCGAGGCGATGACGGTGCGGACGGCGACCACCTCGACGCCCCGGCGGGCGTCGACGCCGAGGGCCTTGGCGGCGCCCTCGCCGAGGGCGTTGACGGCCTCGTCGGGGCCGAGGCGCTCGGTGCCGGCCGGGCCGGCCGCGTCGGTCAGCTCGGGGGCGGGGAACCAGGTGTCGAGAACGGTGCCGTCGCCGGCGATGGTGGCGAGGCCGGCGGCGACGGCGCCGGTGGTGCGAGGAGCAGTGGTCATGACGGAAAACCTAACCGGCGGGCCCCCGCCCGGGCCAACCGGTCTCAGGTGTCGGTCGGGTCCGTCGGCGGTTCCGACGAGGCCGTGAGCGGCGGGTTCGGTCCTTCGTTCAGGACCCGCGCGAGGATCACCCGCGCGTGGTCCTCGTCGTAGTCGCCGTCGGTGAGCAGGACCTGGAGGCAGATGCCGTCCATGACGGCGACCAGCGCCCGGGCGGCGGCGGGGTCGGCGCGAGGAGCCAGGGCGGTGACGACGGACTCGGTCCACTCGGCGGCGACCGGGCGCAGGGCCGGGCGTCGCAGGGCGGTGAGGTAGAGCTCGTACTCCAGCTCCACGCGTGCGCGGTCGCCGCCGAGCCACTCGCCCAGGAGCCGGGCGAGCGCGGTGGCGAGGGGGGTGTCCGGGTCGGTGAGGGCGGGGTGCTCGTGGAGCAGCCGCCCGAAGCCCTCGTTGGCCTTGCGGAGCACGGCGACGAGGAGTTCGTCGAGGGACGCGAAGTGGTACGTGGTGGAGCCGAGGGGCACGTCGGCCTCGGCGGCCACCGTGCGGTGGCTGAGGCCGCCGATCCCGGAGCGCCCGACGACGGCGAGGGCGGCGTCGACGATCCGCTCGCGCCGCTCGGGGTCGTACCGCCGGGCCCTGGCCATCAGTGGGCGCCGCCGAGGTTGAGGACGGCGACCCCGGCGATGATGAGGACGATGCCGGCGATCTTGGCGGCGTTCAGGCTCTCGCCGAGGAAGAGGAAGCCGATGACGGCGACGGCGGCGGTGCCGACCCCGGACCAGATGGCGTAGGCGGTGCCGACCTGGAGCGTCTTGAGCGCCTGGGCGAGGAGCGCGAAGGCCACGAGGTAGCCGGCGCCGGTGACGAGGGAGGGCCAGAGCCGGGTGAAGCCCTCGCTGTACTTCATCGAGGTGGTGGCGAGTATCTCCGCCGCGATGGCGCCCGCAAGGAGTCCGTAACCCATGCGTACGAGCGTACACAGCTTTGCGTACGGGCGTACACAACGGCTGCCGCTACGGTGTCCCGCATGACGTATCCCCCCGGTCCACCAGGACCGCCCTACGGCTACGGCTATCCGCCGCCGCCCCCGCCGCCGAAGCCCGGTGTGATACCCCTGGCGCCGCTCGGCTTCAGCACGGTCCTGACCGGCGCCTTCAGCACGTTCGGCCGCTACTGGAAGCAGCTGCTCGGGGTCGCGGGAGCCGTCTACGGCGCGGCGCTCCTGATCGTCGGCGCGGCGGTCGGCATCGGATACGCGGCCGTCGGCGACGCCTTCTCCGCCGTGTTCGACCTGCCGGCGGGCCAGGAGCCCCGGTGGGAGGACGTCCGGCCGCTGCTCGTCGCGTTCGTCTGCGTCTGGATCGTCGCCATGCTCGCGGTCCTCTGCGCCAACACCGTCGTCGCGGCGGCCTGCCCCGCCGTGGTCCAGGAGGCGGTCCTCGGCCGTCCCACCACCTTCGGCACGGTCTGGCGCCGGGCCTGGTCCCGGACACCGGCCGTCTTCGGCACCGTGCTGCTGACCTCGGTGGCGCTGCTGCTCCCGGCCGCGCTGTTCCTGGTGGCCTTCGTCGCCCTGACCGTGGCGCTGCTCGCCATGGAGACCGGCCCGCTGATCGCGCCGTTCCTGGCGCTCGTCGGCGCGACGGTCACCCTGCCGCTCGCCCTGTGGATCTGGGTGAAGTTCAGCCTGGCCCCGGCGGCGGCCGTGATCGAGGGCCAGGGCGCCCTCGGCTCGATGCGCCGCTCCTCGTCCCTGGTCCGGGGCTCCTGGTGGCGGATGTTCGGCTGCCTGCTCGCCGCGGGCGTGATGGCCTCCGTGGTGAGCTGGCTGATCCAGCAGGTCTTCTCCCTGCTGCTCTCGGCGCCGCTGGCCGCCACGGACTTCTCCGGCGACGATCCCAACGCCCTGCTCGCGTCCTTCCTGGTCCTCTTCGCCTTCCTCGCCGTGAGCCAGCTGATCAGCCAGGGAGTCGTCTCCGTCTTCCCGCCCCTGATCACCGCCCTGCTCTACGTCGACCAGCGCCTCCGCAAGGAGAACCTGGCCCCGGAACTCGCCCGCGCGGCGGGACTCCTCTAGAGACGCCGAACGGCCGCGCCCCGAAGGGCGCGGCCGTTCTCACGTACTCCCGCGATCAGACGTTGAAGCCGAGCGCGCGCAGCTGCTCGCGGCCGTCGTCCGTGATCTTGTCCGGGCCCCACGGGGGCATCCAGACCCAGTTGATCTTCAGCTCGTTGACGATGCCGTCCGTCGCCGACTTCGCCTGGTCCTCGATCACGTCCGTCAGCGGACAGGCCGCCGACGTCAGGGTCATGTCCAGCGTCGCGACGTTCGAGTCGTCGATGTGGATGCCGTAGATCAGGCCCAGGTTGACGACGTCGATGCCCAGCTCGGGGTCGACGACGTCGTACAGCGCCTCACGGACTTCTTCCTCAGAGGCCGGCTTCATCGTGGCCTCGGCGTTCTCGGTCATGCCGACTTCCTCTCCGCGTCGCCCAGCGCCTGGGCGGTCGCGTCCTTCCACGCCATCCAGCTGAGCAGGGCGCACTTCACACGGGCCGGGTACTTGGAGACCCCGGCGAACGCGACCGCGTCCTCCAGGACCTCCTCCATCGCGTCGTCCGGCTCGATCTGGCCCTTGGACTGCATCAGCTCCAGGAAGGTGCCCTGGATCTTCTGCGCCTCCGCCAGCTCCTTGCCGACGAGCAGCTCGTTGAGGACGGACGCCGAGGCCTGGCTGATGGAGCAGCCCTGGCCCTCGTACGACACGTCCTCGATGCGCGAGCCGTCGTACTTCACACGGAGCGTGATCTCGTCGCCACACGTCGGGTTGACGTGGTGCACCTCGGCGTCGCCGTCCCGAAGACCGCGCCCGTGCGGGTGCTTGTAGTGGTCCAGGATGACGTCCTGGTACATCGAATCCAGCTTCACGAGCCGTTCCCCTAGCCGAAGAAGTTACGGACGTGCTCCAGCCCCTCGACCAGGGCGTCGACCTCGGCCGGAGTGGAGTACAGATAGAACGACGCCCGCGTGGTCGCGGGAATTCCGTACCGCAGGCAGACCGGCCGCGCGCAGTGGTGGCCGACCCGGACCGCGATGCCCTGCTCGTCGAGGACCTGGCCCACGTCGTGCGGGTGGATGTCGCCCAGCGTGAAGGAGATCGCCGCGCCGCGGTCCTCGGCCGTGGTGGGGCCGATGATCCGCAGGTCCGGAACCTCCTGGAGGCGCCGGACGGCGTACTCGGTGATCGCGTGCTCGTGGCGCGCGATGTTCTCCATGCCGATCGCCGACAGGTAGTCCACGGCCGCGCCGAGGCCGACGGCCTGGGCGATCGGGGGCGTACCCGCCTCGAACTTGTGCGGGGCCGGCGCGTACGTCGAGGAGTGCATCGAGACGGTCTCGATCATCTCGCCGCCGCCGAGGAAGGGCGGGAGGTCCTCCAGGAGCTCCTGCCGTCCCCACAGCACGCCGATGCCGGTCGGGCCGCACATCTTGTGGCCGGTGAAGGCCACGAAGTCGGCCTGGAGCGCCTGCACGTCCAGGACCATGTGCGGGGCCGCCTGGGAGGCGTCGATGCAGACGAGCGCACCGACCTCCTGGGCGCGGCGGATGATCGTCTCCACCGGGTTGACCGTGCCGAGCAGGTTCGAGACCAGCGTGAACGAGACGATCTTGGTCTTCTCGGTGATGACCTCCTCGATGTTCGAGAGGTCGAGACGGCCGTCGTCGGTGAGGCCGAACCACTTCAGCTTCGCGCCCGTGCGCTGCGAGAGCAGCTGCCACGGCACGATGTTGGAGTGGTGCTCCATCTCCGTGATGGCGATCTCGGTCTCGTGGTCCACGCGGTAGGGCTCGTCGGCCCAGCCCAGCATGTTGGCCACGAGGTTGAGCGACTCGGAGGCGTTCTTGGTGAAGATCACCTCGTCGCGGCTCGGCGCGTTGATGAAGGCCGCGACCTTGTCACGGGCGCCTTCGTACAGCGCCGTCGCCTCCTCGGCGACCGTGTAGACGCCGCGGTGGACGTTGGCGTTGTGACGCTCGTAGTACTGGTTGAGCGCGTCGAGGACCTGCCGCGGCTTCTGCGAGGTCGCCGCGGAGTCGAGGTACACGATCTTCTTGCCGTCGTGGACCACGCGATCCAGGAGCGGGAAGTCCTTGCGGATCGCCTCGGTGTCGAGGAGGCCGGAGAGCCCCTGATGGGCAGAAGTCACGCGGATGCGCCACCCTTCACGTACTTGTCGTAGCCCTCGTTCTCCAGCTGGTCGGCAAGCTCGGCGCCGCCGGACTCGGCGATGCGGCCGTTCGCGAAGACGTGCACGAAGTCGGGCTTGATGTAGCGCAGGATGCGCGTGTAGTGGGTGATCAGCAGGGTGCCGACCTCACCGGTCTCGCGGACGCGGTTGACGCCCTCGGAGACGATGCGCAGGGCGTCGACGTCGAGGCCGGAGTCGGTCTCGTCGAGGATCGCGATCTTCGGCTTGAGGAGCTCCAGCTGGAGGATCTCGTGGCGCTTCTTCTCACCGCCGGAGAAGCCCTCGTTGACGTTGCGCTCGGCGAAGGCCGGGTCCATCTGGAGCTGCTCCATCGCGGACTTGACCTCCTTCACCCAGGTGCGCAGCTTGGGCGCCTCGCCGCGGACGGCGGTGGCGGAGGTGCGCAGGAAGTTGGAGACCGAGACGCCGGGGACCTCGACCGGGTACTGCATGGCGAGGAAGACGCCGGCACGGGCGCGCTCGTCGACCGACATCTCCAGGACGTCCTCACCGTCGAGGGTGACGGTGCCGCCGGTGACCGTGTACTTCGGGTGCCCGGCGAGGGAGTACGCCAGGGTCGACTTGCCGGAGCCGTTGGGGCCCATGACGGCGTGGGTCTCGCCCTGCTTGATCGTCAGGTCGACGCCCTTGAGGATCTCGCGGGGACCGTTCTCCGCCTCGACGGAGACGTGCAGGTCGTGGATTTCAAGCGTAGCCATGGGTGACTCAGGACTCCTGGGTGACGGAGACGAGCACATCGTCCCCTTCGATCTTGACGGGGTATACGGGGACGGGGCGCGTCGCGGGAAGGCCGGAGGGCTTGCCGGTGCGCAGGTCGAAGCTGGAGCCGTGCAGCCAGCACTCGATCGCGCAGTCCTCGACCTCGCCCTCCGAGAGGGAGACGTTCGCGTGCGAGCAGATGTCGTTGATCGCGAACACCTCGCCCTCGATGCTGACGACCGACACCGGCGTGCCGTCGACCTCGACCCGCTTCGGGGTGTCGGCCTCCAGCTCGCTCAGTGCGCAGACTCGGACGAAGGCCATCAGACGGAGGCCTCCAGCTCGGCCTCGATCTTGGCGAGGAGCCGCTCCTGGACGTCCGGCAGACCGATCTGCTGGACGAGCTCCGCGAAGAAGCCGCGGACGACGAGGCGGCGGGCCTCGGCCTCCGGGATGCCGCGGGCCATCAGGTAGAAGAGCTGCTCGTCGTCGAAGCGGCCGGTGGCCGAGGCGTGACCGGCGCCGGCGATCTCGCCGGTCTCGATCTCCAGGTTCGGCACGGAGTCGACCCGGGCACCGTCCGTGAGGACCAGGTTCCGGTTGAGCTCGTACGTGTCGGTGCCCTCGGCGGCGGCCTGGATGAGCACGTCGCCGATCCAGACGGCGTGCGCGTCCTGGCCCTGCAGCGCGCCCTTGTAGGCCACGTTCGACTTGCAGTGCGGGGTGTTGTGGTCGACCAGGAGGCGGTGCTCCTGGTGCTGCCCGGCGTCGGTGAAGTACAGGCCGAAGAGCTCGGCCTCGCCGCCGGGGGCGGCGTACTGCACGCGCGGGTGGATCCGGACGACGTCGCCGCCGAAGGTGACCACGACCGACTTGAAGGAGGCGTCACGGCCGACCAGCGCGTTGTGCTGGGCGACGTGGACGGCCTTCTCGTCCCAGTCCTGGACGGAGACGACGGTGAGCTTGGCGCCGTCGCCGAGGACGTAGTCCACGTTGGCGGCGAGCACGGCGTCACCGGTGTGGTCGATGACCACGACGGCCTCGGCGAAGGCGCCGAGCTCGATCACCTGGTGGCCGAAGGCGACGCCGCCCTGGCCGTGCACGGAGATGCGGATCGGCTCGGTGAGCACGGCCTCCTTGGCGACGGTGACGACCGCGGCCTTCTCGAAGGAGGAGTACGCCTGGGCGGCGACGCGGTCGACGGGCGTACCGGCCTTGCCGAGGCGCTCGTCGTCACGGCCGACGGTCTCCACGGTGACGCCCTCGGGGGCCTCGACCTCGACCTTGACGCCCTCGCCGGAGGCGACGGCGGTGCCGTCGTGGAGGCCGCGCAGGCGCGCCAGCGGGGTGAACCGCCATTCCTCCTCGCGGCCGTGCGGGACCGGGAAGTCCGCGACGTCGAAGGACGGGGGCGCGCTCATGCGCGTGGCGACGGTGGACTCGGCGGCCACCGCGATCGAGCCGGCGGTGGTGGAGCCCGCCGGGATGTTCTGAGCCTCAGCCATGGCTGTCGTCTTGCTCTCTTCCTGCGTACGTAAAGAAAACTGGTCGCTGCGGGGCGGTGCGGGGCCTTAGCCGACCGCACCCTCCATCTGCAGCTCGATCAGCCGGTTGAGCTCCAGGGCGTACTCCATCGGGAGCTCCTTGGCGATGGGCTCGACGAAGCCGCGGACGATCATCGCCATGGCCTCGAACTCGGTGAGGCCGCGGCTCATCAGGTAGAAGAGCTGGTCCTCGGAGACCTTGGAGACGGTGGCCTCGTGGCCCATCGAGACGTCGTCCTCGCGCACGTCCACGTAGGGGTACGTGTCGGAGCGGGAGATCGTGTCGACGAGCAGGGCGTCGCAGAGCACGTTGGACTTGGCGCCCGGGGCACCCTCGCCGATCTCGATGAGGCCGCGGTAGGAGGTGCGGCCGCCGCCTCGCGCCACCGACTTGGAGACGATGTTGGAGGAGGTGTTCGGGGCCATGTGGACCATCTTGGCGCCGGCGTCCTGGTGCTGGCCCTCACCCGCGAAGGCGATGGACAGGGTCTCGCCCTTGGCGTGCTCGCCCATGAGGTAGACGGCCGGGTACTTCATGGTGACCTTGGAGCCGATGTTGCCGTCGACCCACTCCATGGTGGCGCCCTCGTAGGCGACGGCGCGCTTGGTCACCAGGTTGTAGACGTTGTTCGACCAGTTCTGGATGGTCGTGTAGCGGCAGCGGCCGCCCTTCTTCACGATGATCTCGACGACCGCGGAGTGCAGGGAGTCCGAGGAGTAGATCGGGGCGGTGCAGCCCTCGACGTAGTGGACGTAGGCGTCCTCGTCGACGATGATCAGCGTCCGCTCGAACTGGCCCATGTTCTCCGTGTTGATGCGGAAGTAGGCCTGGAGCGGGATCTCGACGTGCACGCCCTTCGGCACGTAGATGAACGAGCCGCCGGACCAGACGGCCGTGTTCAGGGAGGCGAACTTGTTGTCGCCGACCGGGATGACGGTGCCGAAGTACTCCCGGAAGAGCTCCTCGTGCTCCTTCAGCGCGGTGTCGGTGTCGACGAAGATGACGCCCTGCTCCTCCAGGTCCTCACGGATCTGGTGGTAGACGACCTCGGACTCGTACTGGGCGGCGACACCGGCGACGAGGCGCTGCTTCTCCGCCTCCGGGATGCCGAGCTTGTCGTACGTGTTCTTGATGTCCTCCGGCAGGTCCTCCCAGGACTCGGCCTGCTTCTCGGTGGACCGCACGAAGTACTTGATGTTGTCGAAGTCGATGCCGGAGAGGTCGGAGCCCCAGGTCGGCATGGGCTTCTTGTCGAAGAGGCGCAGACCCTTGAGACGCAGCTTGAGCATCCACTCGGGCTCGCTCTTCTTCGAGGAGATGTCGCGGACGACGTCCTCGTTCAGTCCGCGCTTGGCCTCGGCGCCGGCCGCGTCGGAGTCGGCCCAGCCGTACTCGTACCGACCCAGGCCCTCGAGCTCGGGGTGGCTGATCTCGGTGGTCATGCGGGGTTCCTCCCGGCCGTGCTTGCGGATGCTGATTCGGTGGTCTGTGGGGCGCCGTGCGGGATGAACGTGGTGCAGACGCCGTCACCATGCGCGATGGTGGCCAGACGCTGGACGTGCGTTCCCAAGAGGCGGGAGAAGAATTCCGTCTCCGCCTCGCACAGCTGTGGGTACTGCTCGGCGACGTGGGCTACCGGGCAGTGGTGCTGGCAGAGCTGCTCGCCGACCGGCGCGTTCCGCGCAGTGGCAGCGTACCCGTCCGCCGTGAGGGCCTTGGCCAGCGCCTCGGTCCGCTGGGCGGGCTCGGCCGACTCGACGGCCTCGCGGTACGCCCCGGCCTGGGCCTCGATCCGGTCGCGGGCGAAGGCGGCGACGGCCGCCTCCCCTCCGGCGTTGCGCTCGATCCAGCGGAGCGCCTCGACGGCGAGGGAGTCGTACGACTGGTCGAAAGCGTCCCGGCCGCAGTCGGTGAGCGCGAACACCTTCGCGGGGCGGCCGCGGGCCCGGGTCCCGTAGACGCGCTTCTCGCGGGCTTCGACGACGTTCTCGGCGACCAGCGAGTCGAGGTGACGGCGGACGGCGGCCTGGGTGAGGCGGAGCCGTTCGGCCAGGTCGGCGACGGTCGAGGGACCGTGGTCCAGGATCGACCGCGCGACCCGGTTGCGCGTGGAACGCTCTCGGGTCGCGAGTTCCTCCACCGGAGCCGCGCCAACGTTTTTCACAACGCCATTGTTGCGTAATTAATCGGGAGGTGACAAGCGGCGCCGGGACCGGTCACGGTGCCGTGCATCACTCAGGTAAGGCTTACCTGACCTGCGGAAACGATCATTGGTGGGATGAATCCGGCGCCCCGCGCGCCGAGGCCCCCGACGGGCTCTCTAGACTTCCGGGCATGTCAATCGAGTCCGTCGGCAGCGTCGTCCAGGTACGCGGCCTGCTCAAGCGGTACGGAAACAAGACCGCCGTCGACGGCCTCGACCTCGACGTCCGCGCGGGCACCGTCACCGCCGTCCTCGGTCCCAACGGGGCCGGCAAGACCACCACCATCGAGACCTGCGAGGGCTACCGCAGGCCCGACGCCGGCACCGTCCGCGTCCTCGGCCTCGACCCGGTCGCCGACGCCGCCGCCCTGCGCCCCAGGATCGGCGTGATGCTCCAGTCCGGCGGCGTCTACTCCGGCGCCCGCGCCGACGAGATGCTCCGCCACATGGCGAAGCTGCACGCCCACCCGCTGGACGTCGACGCGCTGATCGAGCGGCTCGGCCTCGGCTCCTGCGGCCGCACCACCTACCGGCGGCTCTCCGGCGGCCAGCAGCAGCGCCTCGCGCTCGCCATGGCCGTCGTCGGCCGCCCCGAGCTCGTCTTCCTCGACGAGCCCACCGCCGGACTCGACCCGCAGGCCCGCCGCGCCACCTGGGACCTCGTGCGGGAGCTGCGCGCCGACGGCGTGAGCGTCGTCCTCACCACCCACTTCATGCAGGAGGCCGAGGAGCTCGCCGACGACGTCGCCATCGTCGACGCGGGCCGGGTCGCCGCGCAGGGCAGCCCCGAGGAGCTGTGCCGCGGCGGCGCCGAGAACACCCTGCGCTTCACCGGCCGCCCCGGCCTCGACCTGGGCTCCCTGCTCAAGGCGCTGCCGGACGGCTCGGCCGCCGCGGAACCGCTCCCCGGCACGTACCGCATCACCGGCACCGTCGACCCCCAGCTGCTCGCCACGGTCACCACCTGGTGCGCCCAGCACGGCGTCATGCCCGACGGCATCTCCGTCGAACGCCACACCCTCGAAGACGTCTTCCTCGAACTGACCGGCAAGGAGCTGCGCGGATGAGCACCGGTACGTACGCGCCGAAGCCGGGGGCCGCCCCCGTCGGGCGGATGATCGCCGCGCAGACCGCCCTGGAGACCAGGATGCTGCTGCGCAACGGCGAGCAGCTGCTCCTGACGGTGATCATCCCCTCGCTGATCCTGGTGCTGTTCTCCACCGTGGACATCGTCGACACCGGCACGGACGAGGCCGTCGACTTCCTGGCCCCCGGCGTCCTCGCGCTCGCCGTGCTGTCCACCGCCTTCACCGGCCAGGCCATCGCGACCGGCTTCGAGCGGCGGTACGGGGTGCTCAAGCGCCTGGGCGCCTCACCGCTCCCCCGCTGGGCGCTCATGACCGCCAAGACGCTCGCCGTCCTGGTCACCGAGGTCCTCCAGGTGGCGCTCCTGACCGCGATCGCCCTGGCCCTCGGCTGGTCCCCGCAGGGCGACCCGCTGTCCGTCCTGGTGCTCCTGGTCCTCGGCACGGCCGCCTTCTCCGGGCTCGGCCTGCTGATGGCCGGCACCCTGAAGGCCGAGGCCACCCTGGCCGCCGCGAACCTGGTCTTCCTGCTGCTCCTGGTGGGCGGCGGGGTCATCGTCCCGCTGGAGCGGTTCGGCGCCGCCGGCGACGTGCTCGCGCTGCTCCCGATCGCGGCGCTCTCCGACGGCCTGCGCGACGTGCTCGCGGGCGGGGCCTCGATGCCGTGGGGCGACGCGCTGATCCTGGCCGTCTGGGCGGTCCTGGGGCTCGGCGCGGCGGCCCGGTTCTTCCGCTGGGAGTAACCGTAAGGTTCCGTTCCGCCATATACGCCCCCCTCGTGAAAGCGCGCACAAGCGCCGTCCTACGATAGGGCCCGTGCAGACCCCCCTCGCCTCCATCGCCCAGCGCTGGACCCCGTCCCCCCGGACGCTCCGGCGCGCCGCGCTCGCCGCCGTCGTGATGAGCGTGCTCATCATCGTCACGGGCGGCGCGGTCCGGCTGACCGGCTCCGGTCTCGGCTGCGACACCTGGCCGAAGTGCACGGACGACAGCCTCATCGTGACGCCCGAGCAGGGCTACCGGGGCGTGATCGAGTTCGGCAACCGGATGCTGACGTACGTCCTGTCGGCCGCGGTCGGCTGGGCGATCGTCGCCGCCCGCTCCACCAAGCCCTGGCGGCGCGGACTCACCCGCCTCGGCTGGGCCCAGTTCTGGATCGTGATGAGCAACGCCGTCATCGGCGGCATCACGGTGTGGATGGGCCTCAACCCGTGGACGGTCGCCGGACACTTCCTCGCCGCGAACTCCCTGCTCACGGTCGCCGTCATCACCTGGCACCGTACCGGGGAGGGCGACACCGCCCCCCGTCCGCGCGTCCCCCGCCCGGTCCGGAAGCTGTCCTGGGCGATCACGGTCGCCTCCGCCCTGCTGATCGTGCTCGGCACGACGGTGACGGGCGCCGGCAAGCACGCCGGCGACAGCAGCGACGTCCCGCGCATGCCGTGGGACTGGACGAACGCCGCGCACATCCACGCGATCGCCGCCTGGGTCGTCTGCGCCCTCGCGCTCGCCATGTGGCTGGTCCTGCGTGTCGTGGACGCCCCGGACGACACCAGGGCCCGCGCCCGCGACCTGCTGATCGTGCTCCTCGCGCAGGGGGCGATCGGTTACGTGCAGTACTTCACCGGGGTCCCCGAGCTCCTGGTCGCCGCCCACATGCTCGGTTCCTCGCTGATGTGGATCGCGGTCCTGCGCCTCGCCCTGAGCCTGCGCGAGCGCCCGGTCGCCGCCCCGGAGATCCCGGCCCAGACCGACCCCGAGCTCGCGACCGCCTGAACCGCCACGACCGGGTCCACGGCCGTCCGGAACCGCCGGCCCCCCTCGCGGGGAGCCGGCGGTTCCGTCTATGCGGACAGCGGCGCGCGCAGCAGCGCCTCGGGCAGATATCCGGAGCGGACGCCCGGCTCCCAGCCGTGCGCGAGATGCGCGAGGGCGGCCAGCGCGACGGCGCCCACCGGCAGCAGGGTCCTCGGCGCGGGATCGGCTCCGACGCTCGCGCGGTGCTCCTCCAGCCGCTCCGCGAGCGCCTGCTCGAAGGCCTCGCGGTCGTCGTCGAGCAGCACGCGCAGCAGCCGCTGGTCGGGGCCGAGCGCTCCGGCCCCGTCGAGCGCCCGGGCCGCGTCCGCGCGCTCCTCCGCGTCGGGCCGGCGCACCGGGACGGGCCCGGACACGGCGCCGGGGTACGGCCCGCTCGCGACGGTCAGGTACGCGCACAGCGCGTCCATCTCGGCGAGGTCCGCGGGCTCCGACACCGAGTCGAACCGCGAGTAGGGGACCCCGGAGCGGATCGCGGGGGCGTAGTCCTCCCGGAGCAGCGGGCCGATCACCCGGCGCCGCTCCCGGATCAGCCCGCTGATCAGGCACAGCCCGAACGCCTCGGTCCACGTCCGGGCGGTGGGCACCCGGTGCCCCCGGTCCCGGCCCTCGTCGAAGAGCTGGTCGTCGCTGGAGAGCGTCTCGTCGGCGACGGGCAGCGGGACGTCCCAGTCGCCGTCGGGGAAGCACCCGATGCCCAGCACACCGAGGGCGCACTCGGCGGCGGTGAGCAGGGCCGCCCGCGAGGAGTCCGCGACGAGCGCGGGGTCCTCCTCCAGGGTGCGGGCCCCGACGTGGTCGAGGAGCTCGTCGCGCAGCTCTCCGAGCCGCGACAGCGACATGCCGCCGTACCTGAGGTCGTGCCAGCGGTCGAAGGCCAGCCGCCGGGCATCCTCCAGTGCCCTCGCGATCCTCGTCCCGTCGATCTCGTGCCGTGCCGCTTCGCGCATGCGTCGCTCCCCCTGCTCCGTTCGATCTTGCCCGGGAACGCTACCAACCGGGACCGACAGCCCGTGCCGCCCGGCTCACCCCAGCCGGTACACCCGTCGCGCGTTCCCCGCCGCGATCATCGCCGCCACCCGCTGCGCGTCCGTACGGGACCAGGCGCCGTCCATGACCCACTCGCCCAGCACCCGGGTGAGCGCCGCGCGGAACGAGCCGGCCGCGACCACGTGGAGCTCGGGCAGGCCCCGGGCGCCGCTGGAGAACAGCAGCTTGCCGAACGGCGCGCGCTCCAGGACCTCGGCGAGGACGGCCGCCGCCCGGGCCCCCGTGTGGGCGAGCACGGGGCCGAGGTCGGCGTACACGTGCGGGTGAAGTCCGGTGAGGTGCGCGGCGGCGCGGTGGTACGGGTAGCGGTGCAGCAGCACCAGGTCGGTGCCGAGCCCCGCGGTGGCGGCGGCGAAGCCGTTCAGGGCGGCCGGGTCCCCCGTGTGCAGCTGGAGGGGGCGCCCGGCCGTCACCGCGATCCACAGCAGGTGGCGGAGCAGGACGGGGTCGGTGAGCCGGCCGCCGGCCGGGCGGCCGGCCAGCCAGCGCCCGGCGGCTCCTCGTACCTCTCCGGGGCCGGGCGGCTCGGGCGCACGCGCGGAGGCGAAGGCGGAGGAGGCGAAGGCCACGGCGCCGGCGGCCGCGCCGTGGACGGCCTCGGCGAGGTCGGCGAGGAGGGCCTCGACGGTTCCGGAGGTGTCGGCCACCTGTTCGGCGAGGGATTCGAGGCGGACGATCTCGTGGACCTCGGCGGCGCCCGCGGCGCCGAGCTCGGCGGGGGGCGTGAGGTCGCCGGGGTGGCCGGTGTCGACCAGATAGGTGGAGATCCCGGAGGCCCGGAGCAGCCGGCGGCCGGCCTCGGCGGCGCCGAGCTCCCGGCGGCGGGCGAGGTACCGGGCGGGCGGGCAGTGCGGCTCCAGACCGAGGAGCGGCGGGCACCAGCGGCGGACCGCGAAGCCGGTCTGGGTGTCGAAGAAGGTGGTGCCGGCGGCGGGGCGTGCGGCGCTCCCGTCCGGCCGGCTGCCCAGCTGGGCGCCGAGGTGGGCCTCGAAGGTGCCGAGGCCGAGCTCCGTGCGGAGCACCCCGTGGCAGTACTGGTCCACCAGGTTCGGCGTGTCGATCATCTCGGGGGGCTCCCTGTGTGGACGTGTCTCCACACGTCCTAACGGGTGAGCCCCGCGCGAGGTTGTTGCCTCAGCTGTGCGAGGCGCCGCCGATCTGGATGCCGGCCATCCGGGACCACTCGTACGGACCGGTTTCGACCTTGGCGGCGAACTCGCCGTCGAACTCCTCGTGGAGGGTCAGACCGGCCTTCTCGGCGGCCTGCTGCGCGACCGCGTGGCTCGGCGCGACGAGGTCGCCCCAGCCGCCGTCCGTGCCGACCAGGACGATCCGGGTGCCCGCCTGGCCGATGTGCGCGAGGTGGCCCTCGGAGCCGCCGTGCGCCTTGGAGAAGGCCTGGATCTCCTTGGCGAGCCTGGCGGCCTTGCGCTCTTCCTTCTTCGTTTCTGCCATGACACGGATGCTACCGAGGGGTAGATCCGGTGGCGACGGCCGGGCCGTGTGGGCTGTCCCACGTGGCCCGGCCGTCGGCCGTACACGATCAGATGAGCGGTTGTCTCAGCGCAGGAAGGGGTCCACCGCGACCGCCACGAAGAGCAGCGACACATAGGTGATGGACCAGTGGAAGAGGCGCATCTCCTTGAGCTTGGCGCCGGTGACCTCCGCCTTGGCGCGGTTGAGGAGCGCGTGCGCCTCCCAGAGCCACCAGCCGCCGGTGAGCAGGGCCACGGCGGTGTAGAACCAGCCGGTGTAGCCCAGCGGGGTGAGCAGCAGGGAGACGGCGACCATCACCCAGCTGTAGACGACGATCTGCTTGGCCACGACCTTGTTGGAGGCGAGCACCGGCAGCATGGGCACGCCCGCGCGGGCGTAGTCGTCCTTCACCTTCATCGACAGCGGCCAGTAGTGCGGCGGCGTCCAGAAGAAGATGACGAGGAAGAGGATGACCGCGGCCCACGACATCGAGTCGGTCACGGCCGACCAGCCGATGAGCACCGGAAGGCAGCCGGCGATGCCGCCCCACACGATGTTCTGCGCGGTGCGCCGCTTCAGGATCATCGTGTAGACCACGACGTAGAAGAGGAGCGCGCCGAGCGAGAGGGCGGCGGACAGCCAGTTGACGAGCAGGCCGAACCAGAGCGTGGAGATCACCGCGAGGCTGAGTCCGAAGACCAGTCCCTCGCGCGGCGTGAGCACGCCGGTGACGAGCGGGCGCTGCGAGGTGCGCTCCATCAGCGCGTCGATGTCCCGGTCGATGTACATGTTCAGCGCGTTCGCGCCGCCCGCGGAGAGGTAGCCGCCGAAGCAGGTGGCGAGCACCAGCCACAGGTCGGGCACGCCCTGCTCGGCGAGGAACATCACCGGAACGGTCGTGATGAGCAGCAGCTCGATGATCCGCGGCTTGGTCAGCGCCACGAATGCCTTGACGCGGGCCCCGAACGGCCGATGGCCCCCCGGGCTGGGAGTCAAGACGACCCCTGCGGGTCGGGACTCGACGGCCGTCACGCACACCCCTGACAGAGAAATTCCCAGCAAGCTCCCCGGGTGAAGACGGGGTAAAGCTTGCGCGTACCACGCCACTGTAGACGTTGCCCAGACGCCGATCTTCGCGGGGGTGGGGTCGTGTTGGTGCGGTACGTCCCAAGGGGTGGACACGGTTCGCGGGCGGCCGTGGGCGTGGCTCGGGAGGCGAACTCCCACGACCACCGGCACTCTTGCTGTGTCCTTTCATTTCTCCGCTCATTTGAGGGGCATGGACACGAAAAGAGGGGCGTTCCGCGGGGGTAGGCTCGACAACGCCGGTACACCCTCAGTCACCGGCTTCAGACATGTGGAGAGGAGCCCTGACCCAGGGTGAGCACTAAGCCGACCACCACAGACCTCGAGTGGACCGAGTTGGACCAGCGGGCTGTCGACACCGCCCGCATCCTGGCCGCGGACGCCGTACAGAAGGTCGGCAACGGCCATCCCGGTACGGCGATGAGCCTGGCGCCCGCCGCGTACACCCTCTTCCAGAAGGTGATGCGGCACGACCCGGCGGACCCCGAGTGGGTCGGGCGCGACCGGTTCGTCCTCTCCGCGGGACACTCGTCCCTGACCCTCTACACCCAGCTGTACCTGGGTGGCTTCGGGCTTGAGCTGGACGACCTGAAGGCCTTCCGCACCTGGGGTTCGAAGACCCCCGGCCACCCGGAGTACGGTCACACCGCCGCCGTCGAGACCACCACGGGCCCGCTGGGCCAGGGTGTCGCCAACGCCGTGGGCATGGCGATGGCCGCCCGCTACGAGCGCGGCCTGTTCGACCCGGAGGCCGCGGACGGCACCTCGCCGTTCGACCACCGGATCTACGTGATCGCCGGTGACGGCTGCCTGCAGGAGGGCATCTCCGCGGAGGCGTCCTCGCTCGCCGGCCACCAGAAGCTCGGCAACCTGATCCTGCTGTGGGACGACAACCACATCTCGATCGAGGGCGACACCGAGACGGCCGTGTCCGAGGACACGATGAAGCGGTACGAGGCCTACGGCTGGCACGTCCAGCGCGTGGAGCCGCAGGCGAACGGCGACCTGGACCCGGCCGCGCTGTACGCGGCGGTCAGGGCCGCCGAGGCGGAGACCGAGCGTCCCTCGTTCATCGCGATGCGCTCGATCATCGCCTGGCCCGCCCCGAACGCGCAGAACACCGAGGCCGCGCACGGCTCGGCGCTCGGCGACGAGGAGATCGCGGCCACCAAGCGCGTCCTGGGCTTCGACCCGGAGCAGACCTTCGAGGTCACCGACGAGGTCATCGCGCACACCCGTTCGCTGGGCGACCGCGGCCGCGAGGCCCGCGCCGCCTGGGAGAAGTCGCTCGCCGAGTGGCGCACGGCCAACCCGGAGCGCGCCGCCGAGTTCGACCGCATCCAGGCGAACGAGCTGCCGGCCGGCTGGGCCGAGAAGCTCCCGGTCTTCGAGCCGGGCAAGGGTGTCGCCACCCGTGCCGCCTCGGGCCAGGTCCTCAAGGCGCTCGGCGCGGTCATCCCGGAGCTGTGGGGCGGCTCGGCCGACCTCGCCGGCTCCAACAACACGACGATCGACAAGGACTCGTCGTTCCTGCCCGAGGGCAACCCGCTGCCGGAGGCCGACAAGTACGGCCGCACGATCCACTTCGGCATCCGCGAGCACTCCATGGCCGCGGAGATGAACGGCATCGCGCTGCACGGCAACACGCGCGTCTACGGCGGCACCTTCCTGGTGTTCTCCGACTACATGCGCAACGCGGTGCGCCTGTCCGCGCTGATGCACCTGCCCGTGACGTACGTCTGGACCCACGACTCGATCGGTCTGGGCGAGGACGGCCCGACGCACCAGCCGGTGGAGCACCTGGCCTCGCTGCGCGCGATCCCGGGTCTGAACGTGGTCCGTCCGGCCGACGCCAACGAGACGGCGATCGCCTGGCGCGAGATCATGCAGCGCCACACCAAGGTGTTCGGCAAGGGGGCCCCGCACGGCCTCGCGCTGACCCGCCAGGGCGTGCCGACGTACGCGCCGAACGAGGACACCGTCAAGGGCGGGTACGTGCTCTTCGACGCCGAGGGCGGCTCGCCCGAGGTCGTGCTGATCGCCACGGGTTCCGAGGTGCACCTGGCCGTCGAGGCCCGCGAGCAGCTCCAGGCCGCCGGCGTCCCGACCCGTGTGGTCTCGATGCCGTGCGTGGAGTGGTTCGAGGAGCAGGACCAGGCGTACAAGGACTCGGTCCTGCCGCCGTCGGTGAAGGCCCGGGTCGCGGTCGAGGCCGGTATCGGTCTCACCTGGCACAAGTACGTCGGTGACGCCGGCCGGATCGTCTCCCTTGAGCACTTCGGTGCCTCGGCGGACGCGAAGGTCCTCTTCCGTGAGTTCGGCTTCACGCCGGAGGCGATCGTCGCCGCCGCGCGGGAATCCGTGGCCGCCGCCGCGCGCTGACGTCCATACGTACGACTTAATGGAGATGCAATTCTCATGACAGACGCTCTCAAGCGCCTCTCCGACGAAGGCGTCGCGATCTGGCTGGACGACCTCTCGCGCAAGCGGATCACGTCCGGCAACCTGGCCGAGCTCATCGACCAGAGCCACGTGGTCGGTGTGACCACGAACCCGTCGATCTTCCAGAAGGCCATCTCCTCGGGTGACGGCTACGAGCAGCAGCTCGTCGACCTCGCCGCCCGCAAGGTGACCGTCGACGAGGCCATCCGCATGATCACGACGGCGGACGTCCGTGACGCCGCCGACATCCTGCGGCCGGTCTTCGACGCGACGGACGGCCAGGACGGCCGGGTCTCCATCGAGGTCGACCCGCGTCTCGCGCACGAGACGGCCGCGACCATCGCCGAGGCCAAGCAGCTGGCCTGGCTGGTGGACCGCCCCAACACCCTGATCAAGATCCCGGCGACCAAGGCGGGCCTGCCGGCGATCACCGAGGTCATCGGCCTGGGCATCAGCGTCAACGTCACGCTGATCTTCTCGCTGGAGCGCTACCGCGCCGTGATGGACGCCTACCTGGCGGGCCTGGAGAAGGCCCGCGAGCGCGGCCTGGACCTCTCCAAGATCCACTCGGTGGCCTCCTTCTTCGTCTCCCGCGTGGACACGGAGATCGACAAGCGCCTGGACGGCATCGGCACCGACGAGGCCAAGGCGCTCAAGGGCAAGGCCGCCCTGGCCAACGCCCGTCTGGCCTACGAGGCGTTCGAGGAGGTCTTCTCCTCGGACCGCTGGGCCGCCCTCGACAAGGCGCAGGCCAACAAGCAGCGTCCGCTGTGGGCCTCGACCGGCGTCAAGGACCCGGCGTACAAGGACACGCTGTACGTCGTGGACCTGGTCGCCCCCGGCACGGTCAACACCATGCCGGAGGCCACCCTGGAGGCCACCGCCGACCACGGCGAGGTCACCGGCGACACCATCCGCGGCACCTACGACCAGTCGCGGGCCGAGCTGGCCGCCGTCGAGAAGCTGGGCATCAGCTACGACGACGTCGTGCAGCTCCTGGAGGACGAGGGCGTCGAGAAGTTCGAGGCGTCCTGGAACGACCTGCTCAAGTCCACCGAGGCGGAGCTGGCGCGCCGCGGATCTTCGGAGGCGTAACCACTTTGAGCGCAGTCCACGGAGCCAACCCGCTCCGTGACGCCGCAGACCGACGGCTCCCGCGCATCGCGGGGCCGTCGGGCCTGGTGATCTTCGGCGTCACGGGCGATTTGTCCCGTAAGAAGCTGATGCCTGCCGTCTACGACCTGGCCAACCGCGGCCTGCTGCCGCCGGGCTTCTCGCTCGTCGGCTTCGCCCGCCGCGAGTGGGCGGACGAGGACTTCGCCCAGGAGGTCTACGAGGCCGTCAAGCAGCACGCGCGCACCCCCTTCCGCGAGGAGGTGTGGCAGCAGCTGATCCAGGGCATGCGGTTCGTCCAGGGCGACTTCGACGACGACACGGCCTTCGAGCAGCTCAAGACCACGATCGAGGAGCTCGACAAGGCACAGGGAACGGGCGGCAACTTCGCCTTCTACCTCTCCGTGCCGCCGAAGTTCTTCCCGCTGGTCGTCCAGCAGCTCAAGAAGCACGGTCTCGCCGACCAGAAGGACGGCTCCTGGCGCCGCGCGGTCATCGAGAAGCCCTTCGGCCACGACCTGGTCTCCGCCAAGGAGCTCAACGAGGTCGTCCACGAGGTCTTCCCGCCCGACGCGGTCTTCCGGATCGACCACTACCTCGGCAAGGAGACCGTCCAGAACATCCTGGCGCTCCGCTTCGCCAACACCCTCTTCGAGCCGATCTGGAACCGGTCGTACGTCGACCACGTGCAGATCACCATGGCCGAGGACATCGGCATCGGCGGCCGCGCCGGCTACTACGACGGCATCGGCGCCGCCCGTGACGTCATCCAGAACCACCTGCTCCAGCTGCTCGCGCTGACCGCGATGGAGGAGCCCGCCTCCTTCGACGCCGACGCGCTGGCCGCCGAGAAGACCAAGGTCCTCGGCGCCGTGAAGCTGCCCAGGGACCTGGGCAAGTCCACGGTCCGCGGCCAGTACGCGGCCGGGTGGCAGGGCGGCGCGAAGGCCGTCGGCTACCTCCAGGAAGACGGCATCGACCCCCAGTCGAAGACCGACACCTACGCGGCCGTCAAGCTGGAGATCGACAACCGCCGCTGGGCGGGCGTCCCGTTCTACCTGCGGACCGGCAAGCGCCTGGGCCGCCGCGTCACCGAGATCGCGGTCGTCTTCCAGCGCGCCCCGCACTCCCCCTTCGACCACACCGCGACCGAGGAACTCGGCCGCAACGCCATCGTGATCCGGGTCCAGCCGGACGAGGGCGTGACGGTGCGGTTCGGCTCCAAGGTGCCCGGCACCCAGATGGAGATCCGGGACGTGTCCATGGACTTCGCGTACGGCGAGTCCTTCACGGAGTCCAGCCCCGAGGCGTACGAGCGGCTCATCCTCGACGTCCTGCTCGGCGACTCGAACCTCTTCCCGCGCGTCGAGGAGGTCGAGCTGTCCTGGAAGATCCTCGACCCGATCGAGCAGTTCTGGGACAAGCACGGCAAGCCCGCGCAGTACCAGTCCGGGACCTGGGGTCCGGTCGAGGCGGACGAGATGCTCGCACGAGACGGCAGGAGCTGGCGCCGGCCATGAAGACCGACCTGACGGACACCACGTCCTCCAAGATCAACAAGGCGCTGGTGCTCGGGCGGCGGGCGATCGGCACCCCGGCCGTCGGCATGGTGCTCACCCTCGTGATCGTCACCGACGAGGAGAACGCCTACGACGCGCTGAAGGCGGCCAACGAGGCGTCCCGCGAGCACCCCTCGCGGACCCTCGTCGTCATCAAGAGGGTCTCCCGCTCCCCGCGGGACCGCGCCAAGGCGCGGCTCGACGCCGAGGTCCGCCTCGGCGCCGACGCGAGCACCGGCGAGACGGTGGTGCTCCGGCTGTACGGCGAGGTCGTCGACCACGCCCAGTCGGTGGTGCTGCCGCTGCTCCTCCCGGACGCCCCCGTCGTCGTCTGGTGGCCGGTGAACGCGCCGTCCGACCCGGCGAACGACCCGCTGGGCGCCCTCGCCCAGCGCCGGGTGACCGACACGTACGCCGCCGAGCAGCCCATCCAGGAGCTGACCGCGCGCGCGGACGCGTACACCCCGGGCGACACGGACCTCTCGTGGACCCGGATCACGCCGTGGCGTTCGATGCTGGCCGCCGCGCTCGACCAGGTCGTGTGCGAGGTGACCTCCGCCGAGGTGGAGGGCGAGGAGTTCAACCCCAGCGTCGAGCTGCTCGCGATGTGGCTCGCGGACCGGCTGAAGGTGCCCGTGCGGCGCTCGAAGTCGGCGGGTCCCGGTCTCACCTCCGTACGGATGGAGACCAGCTCGGGACCGATCGTCCTCGACCGGCCGGACGGCTCGCTCGCGACGCTCTCCATCCAGGGGCAGCCGAACCGCGCGGTGGCCCTCAAGCGCCGCGACACCGCCGAGCTGATCGCGGAGGAGCTGCGCCGGCTCGACCCGGACGACACCTACGCGACGGCGCTGCGGTTCGGCGTGGAGCGGCTCGACGAGGAGGCGGCGACCACCGCCCCCGAGACCGTCGTCGACACGGTGGTGGAGACCGAGGTGGAGACCGTCGTGGAGACGGCCCCCGCCGCCAAGCCCGCCGCGAAGAAGGCCCCGGCCAAGAAGGCGGGCGCCAAGTGAGCACCCCCCAGCTGGTCGTCCACCGCGACAAGGAGCTGATGGCCGAGGCCGCCGCGGCCCGGCTCATCACCCGGATCGTGGACGCCCAGGCCGCCCGTGGCTCCGCCTCGGTCGTGCTGACCGGCGGCCGCAACGGCAACGGCCTGCTCGCGGCGCTCGGTTCGGCGCCCGCACGGGACGCGGTCGACTGGTCGCGGCTCGACCTGTGGTGGGGTGACGAGCGGTACCTGCCCGAGGGCGACCCCGAGCGGAACGTCACGCAGGCCCGTGCGGCGCTGCTCGACCGGGTGCCGCTCGACCCGGCGCGGGTGCACGCCATGCCGGCCTCGGACGGTCCGTACGGCTCCGACGTCGACGCCGCCGCGGCCGCGTACGCGGCGGAGCTGGCCGCCGCCGCGGGTCCCGGTGACCACGGCGGGGTGCCGACCTTCGACGTGCTGATGCTGGGCGTCGGCCCGGACACGCACGTGGCCTCGCTCTTCCCCGAGCTGCCGGCCGTCCGGGAGACCGAGCGGACGGTGGTCGGGGTGCACGGCGCGCCGAAGCCGCCGCCGGTCCGCGTCTCGCTGACGCTCCCGGCGATCCGGGCGGCCAAGGAGGTCTGGCTGCTCGCGGCCGGCGAGGACAAGGCGAAGGCGGCGGCGATCGCGCTGTCGGGCGCGGGCGAGGTGCAGGCCCCGGCGGCCGGTGCCCGCGGCCGCGCGCGGACGCTGTGGCTGCTGGACGCCGCAGCGGCGTCGGAGCTGCCGCGGAGCCTGTATCCGCCGGCCTCGGCCTGATCGACCTGTACGGAGGCCCGGTTCACCGCTCGGTGGGCCGGGCCTCCGGCGTGTGCGCGGGCTGCTGTACCCGGGTGTCCGCGGAGGTGTCCGCGGGTGTGTCAGCGGGTTCCAGGAAGGGCGCGAGGAGCCCGGGCACGGCCTCGGCGGCGAACACGAGGCCCTGGCTCTCCCCCGTGTCGTACACGTCGTAGCCGCCCGCCCCCGCCGCCGTGGTGGCGGTGACGGTCAGGACCCCGGCGCGGCGCTGGAAGAACGACTGCCTGACGGTCCAGCCGATGACCCCGGAGCGCTGGAGGGCGACGGTCGTCCGGCGGACGGTGCCCGAACGGGTCACCAGATAGGCGCCGCTGACGCCGTGTCCGAGTCCGCGGTACGCGTCGAGCGCGAGGAGCACCGCGACGGGGGTGAGGACGAGGGCGCAGCCGGCCGCCACGTACAGCAGGACCGGCGTGAGGAACAGGCCCAGGAGGGCCAGGACGGCAGCGGGCCCGAGGGCGCCCCACAGGGCCCGGCGCAGCCGACGGGCGCGGGCGGCCCGGGGATGGGCGGCGAGCGGCGCCCCGGTCGGCGGCTCCGGCTCGCGCAGGACCTGGGCGGCGACCCGGTCGGCACGCTCCCGGGGGACGGCCGGCAGCAGGTTCTTCAGGTCGCCGTGCTTGTCGTCGTCGTCCTGGGCGAGGCCGGTGGCGACGGCGTCGACGCGGGCGGCGCCGAACAGCCGCACCCCGAGCGGCTCGACGAGTTCGATGCCGCGCAGACGGCGCTCCTCCAGGGTGACCGAGCGGGCGGTGAACAGACCGCGGCGGACGCGCAGGGTGCCGCCGGGCTCGCGCTCCAGGCGGTAGTTCCACCACGTCTCGACCCAGACGCCGAGGGCGCCCACGGCGCCGACGGCGGTGGCGAGCAGGAGCAGGTCGAGGACGATCCAGGTCGGGGAGACGTCCCGGAAGCGGTCCTCGGTCCAGTCGATGACCTTGCCCCGGGCTCCGAACCACTCACTGACCTGGAGCACGGCGCCGGCCGCGGCGCCGCCGAGGGCGGGGGCGAGGAAGGAGACGGGGGCGTAGCGGATCCAGCGCGGGTCGAGGACGGCCAGGAGGCTGTCGTCGCCGGGCTCCTCGGGGGTCTCGGCGCGGATGAGGAGCTCCTGGCGGAGCCGTTCGCCCTCGGCTCGGGTGACCAGTTCGAGTGCGAGGGTGGACTCTCCGCCGGTGTGTTCACCGGTGCCGATGCGGACCTTGACGAGGCCGAGGACGCGCTGGAGCGGGTTGGCGGTGAGGTCGACGCTGCGGATCCGCTCGCGGGCCAGGGAGCGGCGCTTGAGCAGCAGGAGCCCGGTGTGGAGGCCGACCTGCTCGGGGTCGACGCGGTAGCGGGTGCGGCGCAGCCGGACCCAGTCGGCGGCGGTGCCGGCGAGGACGAGCAGCACGGCACCGGCGAGGACCCAGGCGACGGCCTGCCAGAGGGGCCGGTCTCCGGAGAGGGCGGCCGTGGCGGGGAGCGCGGCGCCGGCGGCCACCCCGCAGAGGACGGCGGCGTCGGCGACCAGGGTGCGCGGGTCGAGCCGCCGCCATTCCTCCTCGCTCATGTGGCGTCCCCCGGTGTGGCGCGGGTGATGAGGGTGAGCCGCTCGGCGAGCTCGGCGGCCCGTTCGTGGTCGAGCCCCTCGATGCGGATCGCGCCCTTGGAGGAGGCGGTGGTGACGGTGACGGTGGCGAGCCGGAAGGCCTGCTCCAGCGGGCCGCGCACGGTGTCGACGGTCTGGATCCGGGACATCGGGGCGATCCGCCACTCCTGCCGGAGGGCGCCGGTGCGCACGTAGACGGCGTCGTCGGTGACCTCCCAGCGGTGCACCCGGAACCACCAGGAGGGGAAGAACGCGGTGCAGGCGAGGCCCAGGGCCGCCACGGCCCCGGCCGCGACCAGCAGCCAGGACCGGGCGGGTCCGATCAGTGCGCCGAGCACCCCCAGGACCACGACCGGGACCGCGGTGGTCACGAGCAGCTGGACCCGCCACCAGGTGACGGCCCGCTCGTCGACGGCGTTCCTGGGCGGCCGCAGCCGCACCGCGTTCTCCCCCGTCACGGGTCTACCGTCCGCGCAGCGAGCGGTAGACCGAGACGAGCGCGGCGGTGGAGCTGTCGAGCTGCTCGGCTCCCTCGCCCTCGGTCAGGACCGGCTCGATCCTCTTGGCGAGGACCTTGCCGAGCTCGACGCCCCACTGGTCGAAGGAGTCGATGTTCCAGATGGCGCCCTGGACGAAGACCTTGTGCTCGTAGAGCGCGATCAGCTGGCCGAGGACGGACGGGGTGAGCGCGTCGGCGAGGATCGTGGTGGTCGGGTGGTTGCCCTGGAAGGTCTTGTGCGGGACGAGCTCCTCGGCGACGCCCTCGGCGCGCACCTCGTCGGGCGTCTTGCCGAAGGCGAGCGCCTGGGTCTGGGCGAAGAAGTTGGCCATGAGCAGGTCGTGCTGGGCGACGAGGCCGGGCAGCAGGTCGTCGACGGGCCGGGCGAAGCCGATGAAGTCCGCCGGGATGACCTTGGTGCCCTGGTGGATCAACTGGTAGTAGGCGTGCTGCCCGTTGGTGCCGGGGGTGCCCCAGACGACGGGACCGGTCTGCCAGTCGACGCGGTTGCCCTGGCGGTCCACGGACTTGCCGTTGGACTCCATGTCGAGCTGCTGGAGGTAGGCGGTGAACTTGGACAGGTAGTGCGAGTACGGCAGGACCGCGTGCGACTGGGCGTCGAAGAAGGCGCCGTACCAGACGCCGAGGAGACCGAGGAGGAGCGGGGCGTTCTCCTCGGGCGGGGCGGTGCGGAAGTGCTCGTCGACGAGGTGGAAGCCGTCGAGCATCTCGCGGAAGCGCTCGGGGCCGATGGCGACCATCAGGGAGAGGCCGATGGCGGAGTCGTAGGAGTAGCGGCCGCCGACCCAGTCCCAGAACTCGAACATGTTGGCGGTGTCGATGCCGAACTCCTCGACCTTCTCGGCGTTGGTCGAGAGGGCCACGAAGTGCCGGGCGACGGCCTCCTGGCCGGCCCCCAGCTCGGTGAGGAGCCAGTCGCGGGCGGAGGTGGCGTTGGTGATCGTCTCGATGGTGGTGAAGGTCTTCGAGGCGACGATGAAGAGCGTCTCGGCGGGGTCGAGGTCGCGGACCGCCTCGTGCAGGTCCGCGCCGTCGACGTTGGAGACGAAACGGAACGTCAGATCCCGTCGGGTGTAGGAGCGCAGGACCTCGTAGGCCATGGCGGGGCCGAGGTCGGAGCCGCCGATGCCGATGTTCACGACGTTCTTGACGGGCTTGCCGGTGTGGCCGGTCCACTCGCCCGCGCGCAGCTTGTCGGCGAAGGCTCCCATCTTGTCGAGGACGGCGTGGACGCCGGGGATCACGTTCTCCCCGTCGACCTCGACGACGGCTCCGCGGGGGGCGCGCAGCGCGGTGTGGAGGACCGCCCGGTCCTCGGTGGTGTTGATCTTCTCGCCACGGAACATGGCGTCGCGGAGCTCGGCGACGCCGGTGACGGCGGCGAGTTCACGCAGCAGGGTCAGCGTCTCGTCGGTGACGAGGTGCTTGGAGTAGTCCAGGTGGAGGTCGCCGACGCGCAGGGTGTCGCGGGTGCCCCGCTCGGGGTCTGCGGCGAACAGTTCGCGCAGATGGGTGTCGCCCAGCTGCTCACGGTGCTTGCCGAGGGCCGCCCACTCGGGCAGCCGGTTGAGCCTGGTACGGCCTTCGCTTGTCATCTCGGACATCGCCCACTTCTTCTCAATACTGCTTGTCTGCCCCGCTGCACCTCCAACCTAATTGATCAGGGGCGTCAACGACGCGACGGCGAGCGCGAACAGCGCCGCCGCGAGGAGGGCGGGTGTGTGCGGTCCCGGGCCGGCGGCCGCGGCGCCGCCGAGGAGGGCCCCGAGCGGGGCGCCCGCGACGGCGAGGGTGCGGAAGGCCGCCGCGATGCGGCCGAGCATGCCCTCGGGGGCACGCTCCTGCATGAGGGTCGTCTGCTGGACGTTCCACACCGTCCCCATCAGGCCGAACACCGCCATGGCCCCGATCGAGACGGCGAGGGTGGTCGCCGTCCCCATGAGGACCAGGCAGCCGGCCTGGACGGTCCCGGCGAGGAACACGGCGCGTATCCGCCCGGTCCGCTCGGCGATCCACCGGGCGAGGAGCCCTCCGGCGACGGCTCCGAGGGCGTAGGCGGTGAGGGTGGCGGCGTATCCGGCGTTCCCCGCGTGGAGGCCGTCGGTGACGTGGACGACGAGGGTCGCGATGAGGGCGCCCATGCCCACGTTGCAGAGGGTGGTGGCGACGCAGAGCCACCACAGGTGCCGGTCCGCGCGCAGGGCGGCGAGACCCTCGGCCGTCTCGGCGCGCAGCGTGGACCCGGCCGGGCGGGGCGGCCGCTCGGGGGCCCCGGTCCGCAGGGAGGCGATGAGGAGGGCGGCCAGGACGTAGGTGACGGCGTCGGCCGCGTACGGGACGGCGGGCCCGGCGAGCAGCAGGACGGGCACCGCGGGTCCGGCGAGGAGTCCGCCGGCGAGCTGCTGACCGGTCATCAGCCGGGCGTTGGCCCCGGCGAGGGTCTCGGTGGGGACGAGGGCGGGCAGCAGGGAGGTGGCCGCGTTGTCGAAGAGGGTCCCCAGGGCGGTGAGGGCGAAGGCGAGGAGCAGCAGCAGGGCGATCGTGGCGTGTCCGAGGGCGACGACGGCGGCGAAGGCGGCCACGAGTCCGCCGCGGACGAGGTCGACGGCCCACATGGCCCGCCGCTGGTCGACGCGGTCGGCGACGGCCCCGCCGAGCAGTCCGAAGAGCAGCCAGGGCAGGAAGCCGCAGGCGGTGACGGAGGCGATGAGGAGGGGGTCGTCGGTGAGCGAGGCGGCGAGCAGCGGCAGCGCGGCGGTGCGCAGCGAGTCCCCGAAGCGGGAGACCACGGCCGCGGTCCACAGGCGTCCGAAGCCGCCCCGCCAGGCGGGCGCGGCCCTGGTGCCGCCCACGGACTCCGTCGTCGCCACGGCGCCCCCTCCGGTCCGTCGGTCCCTGTCCGCACGACAGTAGGGGAGGCCACTGACAGTCCGGCGCGCGAACGGGCCCTGCCCGCGAACCGAGTTCGCGGGCAGGGCCCGTTCGTCACACCGTCACACCACGCTTCAGATCTCGCCGCGCAGTTTGGCGAGCGCCTCGGCGAGGATGGCCTCGCCGTCGGCGTCGCTGCGCCGCTCACGCACATAGGCGAGGTGGGTCTTGTACGGCTCCGTGCGCGGCGGGTCCGGCGGGTTGTCCCGGTCCTGACCTGCCGGGAAGCCGCAGCGCGGGCAGTCCCAGGTATCCGGGACCGCCGCGTCGCTGGCGAAGCTCGGCTGCGTCTCGTGCCCGTTCGAGCACCAGAAGGAGATGCGGAGGCGCGGCGCCGACTCGCCCCGCTCGGCCTCCCCCATCGGCCCCGCTCCGACCCGGCTTCCCCGGATCGCGTTGCCACTTGCCACGGTCGTAACTCCCTGCGTGATGGTGCTCGAAGATGCCCCAGTCTACGTAAGGCCCAACGCGCGTCCAGTGATTGGAGTTACCCGTCCAACTTCATCAGGAGACCAAGTACCACAATGCAGGCGAACCAGAGCAGACCGACCACGACCGTGATCCGGTCCAGGTTCCGCTCGGCGACCGAGGAGCCGCCGACGGAGGACTGCATGCCGCCTCCGAACATGTCGGAGAGGCCGCCGCCCTTCCCCTTGTGCATCAGCACGAGCAGCATCAGCAGCGCGCTGAAGACGATCAGGGCGATCGAGAACCCCATAACCACGGCTGGACCAACTTCCTCGGACTTATACGGACGGGGGCCGGGCACCTGCCCGACCCCCGCAAGGGTACGACGTAACTCCGCTACCGCATACTCACTGGTCGCGGAAGCGCGCGATCTTGACGAACTCGTCGGCGTCCAGCGCCGCGCCGCCCACCAGGGCGCCGTCGACATCCGGCTGCGCCATGATCGCGGCCACGTTGCCGGCCTTGACGGAGCCGCCGTACTGGATGCGGACCTTGTCGGCCAGCTCCTGCGAGTACAGCTCCGCGAGACGGCCGCGGATCGCCCCGCAGACCTCCTGGGCGTCCTCGGGGGTGGCGACCTCGCCGGTGCCGATCGCCCAGACGGGCTCGTACGCGATCACGATGGTCTCGGCCTGCTCGGCCGGGACGTCCTTCAGACCGCCGTCGATCTGCGCGAGGGTGTACGCGACCTGATCGCCCGCCTTGCGGATGTCCAGGCCCTCGCCGACGCAGAGGATCGGGGTGACGCCGTGCTTGAAGGCGGCCTTCACCTTGGCGTTGCAGACCTCGTCGTTCTCGGCGTGGTACTGGCGGCGCTCGGAGTGGCCGACGGCGACGTATGCGGCCTTCAGCTTGGACAGCATCAGGCCCGAGATCTCGCCGGTGTAGGCGCCGGAGTCGTGCGCCGAGATGTCCTGGGCGCCGTACTTGATCTTGAGCTTGTCGCCGTCGACCAGGGTCTGGACGGACCGCAGGTCGGTGAAGGGGACGAGGACGGCGACCTCACAGGCGTCGTAGTCCTTGTCCGTCAGGGCGAAGGCGAGCTTCTGGACGTGGGCGATGGCCTCCAGGTGGTTGAGGTTCATCTTCCAGTTGCCCGCCATCAGCGGGGTGCGGGTGGTCATAAGGGGGTCAGTCCTCCAGTGCGACGAGGCCGGGGAGCTTCTTGCCCTCGAGGTATTCGAGGGAGGCGCCGCCGCCGGTCGAGATGTGTCCGAATGCCTTCTCGTCGAAGCCCAGGGTGCGCACGGCCGCGGCGGAGTCGCCACCGCCGACCACCGTGAAGGCCGGGGAGTCGACGAGCGCCTGGGCGACGGCCTTGGTGCCCTCGGCGTAGTCGGGGTGCTCGAAGACGCCCATGGGCCCGTTCCAGAAGACGGTGCCGGCGTCGGCGAGCTTCGAGGCGTAGAGCTTACGGGTCTCCGGACCGATGTCCAGGCCCTCCTGGTCCGCCGGGATGGCCTCCGCGGCGACCGTGGTGGGGTGGGCCGGGGCCTTGGTCTTCAGGTCGGGGAACTCGGCCGAGACCAGGACGTCGACGGGGAGGACGAACTCCACGCCGCGCTCCTTGGCCCGCTCCAGGTAGCCGAGGACCGCCGGGATCTGGTCCTCCTGGAGCAGCGAGATGCCGACCTCGTGGCCCAGGGCCTTGAGGAAGGTGTACGCCATGCCGCCGCCGATGAGGATGCGGTCGGCCTTCTCCAGGAGGTGGTCGATCACGCCGAGCTTGTCGGAGACCTTGGCGCCGCCGAGCACGACCGCGTAGGGCCGCCGGACGTCGTCCGTGAGCTTCTTCAGGACGCCGACCTCGGTGGCGATGAGGTAGCCGGCGGCGTGCGGGAGGCGCGCCGGGAGGTCGAAGACCGAGGCGTGCTTGCGGTGCACGGCGCCGAAGCCGTCGCCGACGTACAGGCCGGCGAGGGCCGCCAGCTGGTCCGCGAAGGCGCCGCGCTCGGCGTCGTCCTTCGAGGTCTCGCCGGCGTTGAAGCGGAGGTTCTCGACGACGGCCACCCGGCCGTCGGCGAGGCCCGCGACGGTCGCCTGCGCGGACTCGCCGACCGTGTCGGTCGCGAAGGCCACGTCGGCGCCGAGGAGTTCACCGAGCCGCGCGGCGGCCGGGGCGAGCGAGAAGGCCGGGTCCGGGGCGCCCTTGGGACGGCCCAGGTGCGAGGCGACCACGACGCGGGCGCCCGCGTCGGCCAGCGCCTTGACCGTGGGGACGACGGCGCGGATGCGTCCGTCGTCGGTGATCCTGGTGCCTTCGAGGGGCACGTTGAGGTCGGCACGCACGAACACGCGCTTGCCTGCGACGCCGGCTTCGAGAAGCTCGTCGATCGTCTTCATCTGTTAACAGACTCCTTGGTACGCGGTGGAGCACACAAACAGGGCTCGCACAGCGCACCGTTGCGCTGCCCGAGCCCTGCTCCCATCGAAAAACCCGCCCTGAAGCTTAGAGCTGGCCGCCGACGAAGACGGTGAGGTCGACGAGACGGTTGGAGTAGCCCCACTCGTTGTCGTACCAGCCGAGGATCTTGACCGTGTTGCCTTCCTGGACCATCGTCAGGGAGGCGTCGAAGGTGCACGACGCCGGGTCGCTGACGATGTCCGAGGAGACGATCGGGTCCTCGGTGTAGAACAGGATGCCCTTCAGGTCGCCGTCGTCGGCGGCCTTCTTGAACGCGGCGTTGACCTCGTCCTTGGTGACCTCGCGGTCGAGGGTGACGACGAGGTCGGTGGCCGAACCGGTCGGGACCGGGACGCGCATCGCGATGCCGTCGAGCTTGCCCTTGAGCTGCGGCAGGACCAGGGCGGTGGCCTTGGCGGCGCCCGTCGTGGTCGGGATGATGTTCTCCGCGGCGGCGCGGGCGCGGCGCAGGTCCTTGTGCGGGAAGTCCAGGATGCGCTGGTCGTTGGTGTACGCGTGGACCGTCGTCATGAGGCCCTTGACGATGCCGAAGTTCTCGTCGAGGACCTTGGCCATCGGCGCGACGCAGTTCGTGGTGCAGGACGCGTTCGAGATGACGTCGTGCTTCGCCGGCTCGTACTTGTCCTGGTTGACGCCCATGACGATGGTGATGTCCTCGTCGGTGGCCGGAGCCGAGATGAGGACCTTCTTGGCGCCGCCGGCGAGGTGCTTCGCGGCATCGGCCTTCTTGGTGAAGATGCCGGTCGACTCGATGACGATGTCGACGCCCAGGTCGCCCCAGGGGATGTCGGCCGGGTCGCGCTCGGACAGCACCTTGATGGTGTGACCGTCGACGGTGATGGTGTCGGCGGTGTGGGACACCTCGGCCTTGAGGCGGCCCAGGATGGTGTCGTACTTCAGCAGGTGGGCCGTGGTCGCGGTGTCACCCAGGTCGTTGACGGCCACGACCTCGATCGCCGCACCCTGCTCAAGGAGCGCGCGGAAATAGTTCCGGCCGATGCGGCCAAAGCCGTTGATGCCTACGCGGATCGTCACGAACCGATCTCCTCGTTAGGAACGCCGGTGTATCGACGCCGGCGAGATTTTTGTTTTTTGGGATGTCCCCGACCGCTTACGACCCTACCTCCCCGGCCGCCCCCGGGTGACATCCCGCGCAGCCGGACGAGCCCGGAAAGTGAGGGAGAACGGCCGGCGACCCGCACCTACCAACGGGTACGGGCCGCCATGGGACCTTTGTCCCCACTACTCTCCGTCAGCGCCGGAGCACCGCGAGGGCGCGGCCGAGGAGCCGTGCGCGCTCCGCCGTGCCGGGCACGTGCTCCAGGCCGAAGCCGAGGAGGACGGTGTCGCGGGTGGTGACCGCCGCCTGGGAGTGGAAGAGCGCTCCGGAGCGCGTCCAGTCGGTGGTGTTGCCGGGGCTGCCGGCCGGGGCGCCCGGCGTGGACCAGGCGCCGAGGGAGGTCTCGAAGCCCTCGGACTCGGTGCCGGTCCCGGTGACGAGCCGGGTGTCGTCGACGAAGGCGCCCATCTCTCCCGTGCCGGGGTCGGAGACGTACGAGAGGGCGAGCTCGACCTTCCGGCCGGCCCAGGGGCTCAGGTCGACGGAGGCCTGCCGCCAGCCGTTGGAGGGGCCGGTGAAGGCGTTCCAGGAGCCGGTGGTGCCGGTGGGCGCGCAGCCGTCCTCGCCGACGGTGAGGTAGTGGGCGAGGAAGGGGTGGCCGCGGACGTAGTAGCCCTCTCCGCAGTCGGCCGGGGGCGTGGCGGAGGTGCCGCCGTTGAGGTCGGGCAGGGTGGTCCAGTCGTCCTGGCCGACGGTGTGCGCCTCGATGACGAGGTTGTCGTAGCCGGGCTCGGTGTCGTAGCTGACCTGGAAGTCCAGGCGCGGCCCCGAAGCGGCGGCGACGCCGGTGAGGTCGACGGTCCTGGCGAGCCGGGCCCAGGTGTCGTCGGCGTGCTTGACGGCCGCGAAGGTGGAGCCCTCGGCGGGTTCGAAGGGGGTGCGGACGCCCGGGTAGTCGCCGGCGGAGGCGCTGCTCGCGAACTGCGGGAAGTCCTTCGGCTTCAGGGTGTCCGAGGTGACGGTGTACGCGCCCGCGTTGTCCAGCGGGTTGGCGTCGGCGGCGCCGAGGCTCGCGCCGGTGCCCGCGAACGCGCCCGTGCCGCTGAAGGCGGGCGGGTTCTTGAGGCCCGCGCGGTGGTAGGCGCCGAGGTAGTACTGGGCGAAGTCGTTGGTCTCCGCGAGTCCGACCTCGGTGAGTCCGCCGGACTTCTCGCCGGCGTTGACGAGCTTGCCGCCCTCGTTGAGGTAGGCGCGGACGGCCAGCTGGGCGGCGCCGTCGGGGCGCTCGGCGCCGGTGTACCAGACGACGGTGCGGAAGTGGGAGAGCACGCCGAGGGCGTCCGGGGCGCCCTGGGTGGCGACGTCCCACACGGCGGCCCCGCGCTTGTTGTCGGCGAGCGCCTTCACGTACGCGGCGGTGTGCCGGGCGGCGGTGGTGCCGCCCTCGTCGGCGAGGACGAGCACGTCGCCGCGCGGGCGCTCGGCCACCTTGTACGTGAAGGGGGCGGAGGCGGTGGCCCGGCCCTCCCGGGTGCGGGCGGTGAACCAGACCTCGACGGAGTCGCCCGGACGGGCGCCCTCGACCTCGGCCCGGTACTCGTCGAAGTAGAGGTTGTCGTCGCCGCCGTAGGTCTCGCCGCCCTTCCAGGCCTCCAGGCCCTCGCTGTGGGTGCGGCCGCCGTTGATCCGGTACTTCAGGGTCTTGGCGCGCAGCGACTTGCGGGCGGTGACGGCGACCTCCTGCTCCTCGCCGCGGGCGTAGGAGGTGGCGAAGGTCTTGGGGGTGAGGTCGGGGGCGTCGATGCCGACCGGGGAGACGGGCCGGTCCGGGTGGGCGGTGGTCTCGGCGACGGCGAGCGCGAAGGGGACGTTCTTGGCGAACTCGGCCTGGATCAGCTTCTCGTCGTCCGGGAAGGTGAAGACGGAGGCGCAGTCGCCCGGGTTCCACGCGTCGTTCGGGTCGACGCGGGAGGCGGTGGCGCAGGTCGACATCTCCGGGGTGAACATCTGCATCCCGTTGACGTTGGCGGCGTGTCCGTCCGCCTCGCCGTTGGTGATGTACAGCTCCGAGGAGACCTGCGGGCGGTAGCCGGGCACGGCGGAGTTCTGCGGGGTGCCGGCGAGGGCCTTGAGGGCCACGTCGTCGGGGGTGTCGGTGGCGACCTGCCAGCCCACGCCGTACAGCAACAGCTGCGCGGCCGAGTGGTAGTTGACGCCGTACGCGAAGCCGATGCGCTTCTGGAAGGCGTCCAGGGCCCTGGTCTCGGGCTCCGACATGGCGGTCTTGCCGCGGAAGGTCTCGTCCGCCGGGTCGGGGGACGAGCCCTCGTTGTCGTAGCCCCACTTGTAGGCGAAGTTGCGGTTGAGGTCGACGCCGTCGCCGTCGCCGATCTTCCCGTCGCCGTCGTTGTCGCGGAGGTTCTTCCGCCACTGCCGGTGGGCGGGGTCGGCGTGCGTGTAGTCGTAGCCGTCGGGGTTGGCGGAGAGCACGAACCACAGCTCGGTCGTGTCGACGATCCGGGTGATCCGCGGGTCCTTGCCGTAGTTGTCGAGGAAGTGGTGCATCAGCCGGCGGGTCATCTCCGGGGTGATCCACTCGCGCGCGTGCTGGTTCGACATGTACAGCGTGGCGGGCTTCGAGCCGTCCTTGACGCGCTGGGCGCCCTTGGTCAGCTTGAGGGCGAGGATGTCCTGCCCCTTGAGGGTCTTGCCGAGGGAGACGACCTTGGTCAGCCCGGGGTCGGCCCGCGCGGTGTCCAGGATCTCCTGCTTGAGGCCGTTCGGGCCGCCGTACGGGCGGAAGACGCCGTCCCCGGCCGCGGCGACCCGCTTCTCGGCCTGGGCGCCGATGCTGTGCTCGGTGATCTCGACGCCCTGGCCGCGCAGCCGCCCGGCCTGCCGGGCGGTGAGGAAGAGCTCGACCGTCGCGGAGCCCTTGGCCGGGACGCGCTCGGTGAGTTCATGGGCGTCGGCGCCGGCGTCGAGGAGCAGGGGCACCTGCTCCTGGCTGACCTGGGCACGCCACACGGAGAGGCCGCCGCCGTCCCGGTCGTTCGGCTGCGCTCCGGCGACGGGTGCCGCCGCCACTCCGGCGATCAGCAGTGAAGCCGCGGCGAGGATCGATCTCGCTCTGCGTCTCATGAGCCCCCCTTGCTGTTGTCTGTCACGAAGGCGAACAGACGCCAGGCTCTTGGGCACTCATGGGCCTGTCAAGGGTGCCTCGCGGGTGTACGAGAAAAGCTGCCGGTGCCTCAGAAAGGCACCGGCAGCCCGGAGTTCACGCTTCCGTACGACTCTCCCGTACGGGCTCAGCCGACGAGGCTGTCGTCCAGCTCCTCCGTCAGGTTGGACTCGGTCCCGGGGATCCCCAGGTCCTGCGCCCGCTTGTCGGCCATCGCGAGCAGCCGGCGGATCCGGCCGGCCACCGCGTCCTTGGTCAGCGGCGGGTCGGCGAGCGCGCCCAGCTCCTCCAGGGAGGCCTGCTTGTGCTCCATGCGCAGCCGCCCGGCCGCGGCGAGGTGCTCGGGCACCTCCTCGCCGAGGATCTCCAGGGCGCGCTGCACCCGGGCCCCCGCGGCGACGGCGGCACGGGCCGAGCGGCGCAGGTTGGCGTCGTCGAAGTTGGCCAGGCGGTTGGCGGTGGCGCGGACCTCGCGCCGCATCCGCCGCTCCTCCCAGGCGAGCACCGACTCGTGCGCGCCGAGCCGGGTCAGCAGGGCGCCGATCGCGTCGCCGTCACGGACGACGACCCGGTCCACGCCGCGCACCTCGCGGGCCTTCGCCGCGATGGAGAGCCGACGGGCCGCGCCGACCAGGGCGAGGGCGGCCTCCGGTCCCGGGCAGGTCACCTCCAGGGAGGAGGAGCGTCCGGGCTCGGTCAGCGAACCGTGGGCGAGGAACGCGCCCCGCCAGGCCGCCTCGGCGTCGCAGGTCGCGCCCGAGACCACCTGCGGGGGGAGGCCCCGGATGGGCCGGCCGCGGCCGTCCACGAGACCCGTCTGCCGGGCCAGCTGGTCGCCGCCCGCCACCACCCGCACCACGAAGCGCGAGCCGCGCCGCAGACCGCCGGGGGCCATCACGATCAGCTCGGAGCTGTGCCCGAAGATCTCCAGGATGTCCCGCTTGAGGCGGCGGGCCGCCATCGCCGTGTCCAGCTCCGCCTCGATCACGATGCGCCCGCTCACCAGGTGCAGCCCGCCCGCGAACCGCAGGATCGACGAGACCTCTGCCTTCCTGCAGCAGGTCCGGGTGACGGGAAGCCGGGAGATCTCGTCCTTCACCGCTGCCGTCATCGCCATGGGCCGATCCTTCCATGCATCCGAAAAATACGGTCGTACGCGGCGGCCAACAGCTCCGGGTCATGCTTCGCGGAGCCGTCGGGCCGGGCCACCGGCGCCAGCTCGACCGCCGCACCGAGCCGCTTGGCGGCGTCGGCGAGGGGCTCCCGGGCTGACACGTCGGGCACGGCGGCCTCGTCGGCCAGCACCACGTCCAGGGCGAGTTTAGGGGCGTGTCGTCCCAAAACCTCCAAATGACGCTGCGGGGAGAAGCCCTCGGTTTCTCCGGGCTGCGGCGCGAGGTTCAGCGAGAGGACCTTCCGGGCCTTCGTCTCGACCAGGGCGTCGAGGAGCTCGGGGACCAGGAGGTGCGGGATCACCGAGGAGAACCAGGAGCCGGGACCGAGGACCACCCAGTCCGCGTCCAGGACCGCCGCGACCGCCTCCGGCACGGCCGGCGGGTCGTGCGGCACCAGGTGCACGGACTGCACCTCGCCCGGGGTGAGTGCCACGGTCGCCTGGCCCGCCACGGTGTCCACGTCGTCCGGACGCTCCGGGTCGTGCCCCTTGACCAGCGCCTGGAGCTCCAGGGGCACGGCCGACATGGGCAGCACCCGGCCCTGGGCACCGAGCAGCCGGCCGACCAGGTCGAGGGCCTGCACGGGGTCGCCGAGCTGCTCCCAGAGCGCGACGATCAGCAGGTTGCCCACGGCGTGGCCGTTGATCTCGCCCTTGGACTGGAAGCGGTGCTGGATGACCCGGGCCCAGGTCTGGCCCCAGTCGTCGTCGCCGCAGAGCGCGGCGAGCGCCTTGCGCAGGTCGCCCGGGGGGAGCACGCCGAGCTCCTCCCGGAGCCGGCCGCTGGAGCCCCCGTCGTCGGCGACGGTGACCACGGCGGTGAGGTCGCCGGTGATCCGGCGCAGCGCGGCGAGGGAGGCCGACAGGCCCATGCCGCCGCCGAGCGCGACCACCTTCGGCTGGGCGCCGCGCCTGCGGAGCGTACGCCGCACCGAGAGGGTGGACGTACGCCGACGGTACGGCTTCACTCGCGCCCCATGTCCCGGTGGACGACGACGGTCTCGACCCCTTCGGAGGCCAGGCGGGCGGCGAGGCGCTCGGCGGTGGCGACGGAGCGGTGCTTGCCGCCCGTGCAGCCCACGGCGATGGTCACGTACCGCTTGCCCTCGCGGCGGTAGCCCGCGGCGATCAGCTGGAGCAGCTCGGTGTAGCGGTCCAGGAACTCCTTGGCACCGGGCTGGTTGTAGACGTAGTTCGACACCTCCTCGTTGAGGCCGGTGAAGGGGCGCAGCTCGGGGACCCAGTGCGGGTTCGGCAGGAAGCGCATGTCGACGACGAGGTCGGCGTCGACCGGCAGGCCGTACTTGAAGCCGAAGGACATCACGGTGGCCCTGAGCTCGGGCTCCTCGTCGCCGGCGAACTGGGCGTCCATCTTGGCGCGCAGCTCGTGGACGTTCAGGCTGGAGGTGTCGATCACCAGGTCGGCGTCGCCGCGCAGCTCGCGCAGCAGGTCGCGCTCGGCGGCGATGCCGTCGGTGATGCGGCCGTCGCCCTGGAGCGGGTGCGGCCTGCGGACCGACTCGAAGCGCCGGACCAGGGCCTCGTCGGAGGACTCCAGGAAGACGATCCGGCGGGTGACCTGCTTGGCGTCCAGGTCGGCGAGGGACTCCCGGAGGTTGTCGAAGAACTGCCGGCCGCGGACGTCGACGACGACGGCGATCCGCGCGACGTTGCCCTGGGAGCGGGCGCCGAGCTCCACCATGGTGGGGATCAGCGCGGGCGGCAGGTTGTCCACGACGAACCAGCCGAGGTCCTCCAGACACTTCGCCGCGGTGGACCGGCCGGCTCCGGACATGCCGGAGATGATCACCAGCTCGGGAATGGCCGCCTCGGCGCCGTTGTCGCCGGGGGTCTCCTTCGTGCCCGTACTCACGTGTCCTGCTCCGTCTTCTCGGTCGTGCTCGTCGTGCGTGTGGTGCTCGGTCATGCGGTGGCGCCCCCGTCGTCTTCCATGATCTCTCCTGTGGCCGTGTTCACGGCGGGTGCGGCGGGGGCCGCCTGGGCCAGGGCCACGGCGACCGCCTCCGCGGTCTTCCGGCCGAAGCCGGGGACCTCACAGATCTGCTCGATTGTCGCCTGCCGCAGCCGCTTCACCGAGCCGAAATGCTTGATCAAGGCCTGCTTGCGCGCGTCGCCGAGGCCGGGGACGGCGTCGAGCGGGCTGGTCCGGAGGCGTTTGGTCCGCTTGGACCGCTGGTAGCGGATGGCGAAGTCGTGAGCCGTGTCACGCACCCGCTGGAGCAGATAGAGGCCCTCGCTGGAGCGGGGCAGCACCACGGGGTCGTCCTCGCCGGGCAGCCAGACCTCCTCCAGGCGTTTGGCGAGGCCGCAGACCGCGACGTCGTCGATGCCGAGCTCGTCGAGGGCGCGGCGGGCCGCCGCGACCTGCGGCTGCCCGCCGTCGACGACGACGAGCTGCGGCGGGTAGGCGAAGCGCTTGGGCCGCCCGTCGTCCTGGGCGTCGTCGACGGGGACCTCGCCGCCGGCCTCCCCCTCCGCGAGGGCGCCCCACTCCCCCGTGCGGTCCTTCTCGGCCAGGTAGCGCTTGAAGCGCCGGCTGATCACCTCGTGCATGGACCGGACGTCGTCCTGGCCCTCGAAGCCCTTGATCTGGAAGCGGCGGTACTCGCTCTTGCGGGGCAGCCCGTCCTCGAAGACGACCATCGAGGCGACGACGTCCTCGCCCTGGAGGTGCGAGATGTCGAAGCACTCGATCCGCAGCGGCGCCGAGTCCAGGTCCAGGGCCTCGGCGATCTCCTCCAGGGCCCGCGAGCGGGTGGTGAGGTCGCTGGCCCGCTTGGTCTTGTGCAGCACGAGCGCCTGCTGGGCGTTGCGCGCGACCGTCTCCATCAGGTCCTTCTTGTCGCCGCGCTGCGGCACGCGCAGCGAGACGAGGGAGCCGCGGCGGCCGGAGAGCCAGGCCGAGACCGCCTCCGTGTCCTCGGGGAGCGCCGGGACCAGGACCTCCTTGGGGACCGCGTCGCCGCTCTCCTCGCCGTACAGCTGCTGGAGCGCGTGCTCCACGAGTCCCGCCGTGTCGACGGCCTCGACCTTGTCCGTGACCCAGCCGCGCTGGCCCCGGACGCGTCCGCCGCGCACGTGGAAGATCTGGACGGCGGCCTCCAGCTCGTCCTCGGCGAGGGCGATCAGGTCCGCGTCGGTGGCGTCGGCGAGGACCACCGCGTTCTTCTCCATGGCCTTGCGGAGGGCCTCTATGTCGTCGCGGAGCCGGGCGGCCTTCTCGTACTCCATGTCCTCGGCCGCGACCATCATCTGCTTCTCGAGCCGGCGGATGTACGTGCCGGTGCGGCCGGCCATGAAGTCGCTGAAGTCCTCCGCCAGTTCGCGGTGCTCCTCGGGCGTGACGCGGCCGACGCAGGGCGCCGAGCACTTGCCGATGTAGCCGAGGAGGCAGGGCCGTCCGGCGGAGGCCGCGTTCCGGAAGACGCCCGCCGAGCACGTCCGGACGGGGAACACCCGCAGCATCAGGTCGACGGTCTCGCGGATCGCCCACGCGTGCGCGTACGGCCCGAAGTAGCGCACGCCCTTCTTCTTGTGGCCGCGCATGACCTGGACGCGCGGGAACTCCTCGTTCATCGTGACGGCGAGGTAGGGATAGCTCTTGTCGTCCCGGTACTTCACGTTGAACCGGGGGTCGAACTCCTTGATCCAGGAGTACTCCAGCTGCAGCGCCTCGACCTCGGTGGACACCACCGTCCACTCCACGGAGGCGGCCGTCGTCACCATGGTGGCCGTGCGCGGGTGCAGGCTCGCGAGCGGCTGGAAGTAGTTCGCCAGCCGCTGGCGCAGGGACTTCGCCTTCCCGACGTAGATCACCCGACGGTGCTCGTCGCGGAACTTGTAGACCCCCGGGGAGTCGGGGATCTGCCCCGGCTTGGGGCGGTAGCTGGAGGGGTCTGCCATGTTCCCCACCCTACTGGCGGACACCGACACTCAGAGCGGGCACGCTCGTTGGCCGGGCATGGCTCAGGACACTTCAGGACGGCTGGCGGACCGGGTGTGCGTGATCACCGGCGCGGCGAGCGGGATCGGCCGGGCGACGACGGAACGCTTCCTGCGGGAGGGGGCTCGGGTGGTGGCCGCGGACGTCGACGCGGACCGCCTCGCGACCCTCGGGGGCGTGACCCCGGTGGTCGGCGACGTCTCCCGGGAGGAGGACGCGCGGCGGATGATCGGCACGGCGGTGGAGCGCTTCGGACGGCTGGACGTCCTGGTGGCGAACGCGGGCGTGATCCCGCTGCTCTCCGTCACCGAGGCGGAGGGCTCGGACTTCGACCGGGTGATGGCCGTCGACGGCCGCGGCATGTTCCTGACCTGCAAGTACGCCATCGAGGCCATGCTCGTCTCGGGCGGCGGGGCCATCGTGTGCACCTCGTCGATCTCGGGCGTGGCCGGCCAGGCCCGGCAGGCGGTCTACGGTCCGGCGAAGTTCGTGGCGACGGGGCTGACGAAGCACCTGGCGGTGGAGTGGGCCGCGCGCGGCATCCGCGTCAACGCGGTCGCGCCCGGCACGATCGAGACCGAGCGGGTGGTCGCCGCGCGCGGGGAGCCGGGCGGCCCCGAGTACCTCGCGGAGGTCCTCGGGGCCCACCCGATGCGCCGCTTCGGCACCCCGGAGGAGGTGGCGGCGGCGATCCTGTTCCTGTCCTCGGACGAGGCGTCCTTCATCACGGGCGCGGTACTGGCCGTGGACGGGGGTTATCTGGCGCAGTAAGGCGTCCGTGTCCTGGGTGTCCGTGTCCTAGGCGAGCGGGTCGGCGCGTCGGGAGCGGCGGCGGCGTACCAGCACCGTGGCCGCGAGGCCCAGCGCCACCAGCCCCGCGCCCGCCGTCATCGTGCCGCCCCTCGCGGCCTCGGGCGCCGGCGCGGACACCTCGTACCCCCCGGCCGCCCCCTTCCGCGCGTACGCGGAGCCCGGCAGCTTGTCGCCGTACGCCCGGGCGACCCGCTCCCGGTACGCCGCGAGGGTCGTCCCGTCGCGGCCGACGGCGCGTACCGCGTCCTCGTCCAGCGGCAGCACCTTCGTGCCCTTCTGGACGTACCACGCGTCGATCTGCGGCTCGCGGAAGACGAGACCGCCGCCGCCCTGCTCGGCGTAGCGGATCTCGTCGTCGCCGGTGGCGATGTTCACCACCTGCCAGCCGCCCGGCTGCTTCACCGTCCACAGCGAGGCCTTCTGTCCGTCCGAGGCGACGGCCCTGCTCGCGCGGAACTCGACGCGGGCGACCGGCGCACCGGGCTTTCCGGCGACGAAGTCCGGGGAGAGGATCCGTACCGGCACGGAGGCGCCTTCGACGCGCGGCGCGGCCGCCGTGCGGGCGAGGGCGCCGTCGCGGGCGAAGAACCGGGACAGGGTGTCCAGGGTCTGCGGCGCGGAGGCGGCCTTCTCGGGGGTCGGTGCGGGCGGGAGCCCCTCGGCGGCGGACGCCGGGAGCGCCCCGAGGGCGACGAGCGTGGTCAGCAGGCCGATCGCGGCGGCGGTCCGTGGGGTCCTCATCGTCGTCACGCCCCGATCCGGTAGAGCGAGTGGGTCCAGGAGAACGAGCTGTTGTCGACGTACCAGGCGTGCGAGGCCCAGTTGTAGCGGTCGCTGGAGGGCCAGGGGTCGCCCCAGTAGACCCAGCTGTCGGCGTCGTCGTAGCCGTAGATCACGTGCATGTGGCCGCCGCCGCTCGACCACTGGATGCGCGTCTCCACGGGCCGGTCGGCGTTGATCTCGGTCTGGACGGTCGAGTAGCGCAGCCAGCCGTCGACGTACGAGCCGGGGCTGATGCCGGCCCAGCTCAGTCCGGTCTGGACGTTGCCGAGCGTGGCCTGCCAGTTGGGGCAGTCGTAGCCCTGCCGGCGGTCGAAGGCGGCGTTGCAGAACTGGTTCTGGCTGTAGTTCCGGCCGTACCAGGTGGCGATGGTGTTGCCGCTGGCCGCCCAGCACCAGTTGGTCTTCTGCTGGGCCTGCATGGTGATGTTCAGGCGCTTGGAGGCGAGGGCGGAGTCCGCGCCGGCGGGCGCGGGGACGGCGACGGGTGCGGCGGGCGCCGCGGTGGCGGTGGCGGCGGTCGTGGGGACGAGGAAGAGGGCGGCAGCGGCGAGTGCCGCGAGCTTCGTCTTGCTTCTGCGCATCGCGTTCCTCCCAGGGGTGGGGGGGTGGGGATGTGGGGGGTGGAGGATCGCGTCCGGACGCTGGTCAGGAGCATCGGCCGTTGTCCGGAACGGGTCAACACGCTTCAATGCGGGGTGACATCGGACTGTGAACGGTGTGACCCGGGTGTGAACGGACACCCACGGCCCACCTGCCCGCGCTCCCCACGCGGCACGACGGTCCGTGCCCCCACCGTGAACGTTCACTGAGGAGTCCTCGTGAGCCCCACCGAGGCCGATCTGGCGCAGTTGCTGCACACCGGTCCCTTCCATCTGGCGCTGCGCACCGCGCTGGCCGTGCGCGGGCTGCCGCTCCAGCGGGTCCAGCACCATCTCGCGCACCGGGGCGTCAAGGTCGGGGTGACGAGCCTGAGCTACTGGCAGCAGGGCGCCCGCCGTCCGCAGCGGCCGGAGTCGCTGAAGGCCGTCCGGGCCCTGGAGGAGGTGCTCCAGCTGCCCGGGAACTCACTGCTGCGGCTGCTGACGGGAGACACCGCCCGTTCCGATGTGGAGCGCCCGGCGGGCCGCTCGTACCGCTCGCTCGTGGAGGCCTCCGGCTCGGTCGAGGAACTGCTCGCGGAGCTGGAGTCCCCGGCGGACGGCGGGCTGCACACGGTGGGGCACCACGAGCGGGTGCGGATCGGGGCGGCGCGGGAGCTGGTGGGGCGGGAGTCGCAGCACGTGGTGCGGGCGCACCGGGACGGTGTGGACCGCTACCTCGCCATCCACCACGGGGACCCGGGCTGCGACCCGTCCCGGGTGGTGGTGCGGGCGGTGGAGAACTGCCGGACGGGGCGGGTGCGGTGGCACGCGGGGACGGGCGTGCTGGTCGCTGAGCTGCTCTTCGACGCGCGGCTGCGGGCCGGGGACACGTACCTGTTCTCGTACGGCTTCGAGGACGGTACGGCGGGGCCGAGCGGGGAGTACGTGCGCGGGTTCAGCTTCGGGGGCGGACAGTACGTGCTCCAGGTCCGCTTCGACGAGGCGGCGCTCCCGGTGCGGTGCCGGAGGTTCGCGCAGGCCTCGGCGGGGGCGCCGCGCGGCGGCCGCGCGGAGCTGACCCTGAGCGGCCGGCACCGCACGGTGCACGTCGTGGAGCAGGGGGTACGCCCGGGGATCCTGGGGATCGACTGGGACTGGGCGTGAGGCGTGGGGAACCGGGGGCGGGCCCTGAGGACCCGGGCGGCGCACGTCCGTCTGAGGGGAACCGGGGGCGGGCCCTGAGGACCCGGGCGGCGCACGTCCGTCTCAGGGACCCTGGGGCGGGCCCTGAGGACCCGGGCCTGGGCCCCGGAGCGAGGCCTCAGGCCTTGGGGGCCGCCGCCTCGGGGCCTGCGACCAGCTTGCCGTCCTCGACGCGGATCGGGACCTCGGGGAGCGGGACGGTGGCGGGGCCGTGGAGCGCCTTGCCGGTCGTCACGTCGAAGCGGCTCCCGTGGCAGGGGCAGTTGCCCTCGTTCTCCTCGACCTTGTCGAGGACGCAGCCGGCGTGGGTGCACTGGGCGCTGAAGGCCTTGTACTGGCCCTTGGCCGGGCAGCTGACGACGAGCCGCTGCTCGCGGTAGAGCTTGGAGCCGCCGACCGGGACCTCGTCGGGGGCGCCGAGCGCGACGGGGGCGGTCGGGGTCGGGACCTGGGCGTGGCCGAGCTTGGACTCGGTGGAGCAGGCGGCGACGCCCAGCCCTGCGGCTCCGGCGAGCGCCGCGCCCTTCAGTACGGTGCGGCGGCTGGACTGGCCGGACATGAGCGCTCCACGGTGAGATCGGGGACAAGACACCCCAGGGGTGACCGAACCGACGATACCGGCGGCCCCTCCCGCGCCTTCGGGCGGGCCCGGAGCCTCGCACGGGCCCCTCGCGCGGGTGCCGGGCAGGGCCCCCGTCGGGGGCCCTGCCGGGACCTCACGCCTTGCGGGTCCGGGCCGTGGCCTTCTTGGCGGTGGCCTTGGCCGCGGTGGCCCGCTTCGCCGTCGCCTTCGTGGCCGTCGCCTCGGTGGCGGCCTGCTTCGTGACGGCCTTCTTCGCGGCGGCCTTCCTGGCCGGGGCCTTCGCCGCCTTCCTGGTGCCGCGCGCCGCCGGAATCGTCCCGGCGGCGTCGCTGATCCGCTCGGCGCCGAGGATCTCGCGGAGGAACTTGCCGGTGTGGCTCGCCGGGACCGAGGCGACCTCCTCGGGGGTGCCCTCGGCGACCACCAGACCGCCGCCGCTGCCGCCTTCGGGGCCCATGTCCACGACCCAGTCCGCGGTCTTGATGACATCGAGGTTGTGCTCGATGACGATCACCGAGTTGCCCTTGTCGACCAGGTTGGACAGGACCTTGATCAGCTTCGAGATGTCCTCGAAGTGGAGGCCCGTGGTCGGCTCGTCGAGCACGTAGACCGTGCGGCCCGTCGAGCGCTTCTGGAGCTCGGAGGCGAGCTTGACGCGCTGCGCCTCGCCGCCGGAGAGCGTCGGCGCCGACTGGCCGAGGCGGACGTATCCGAGTCCGACCTCGTTGAGCGTGCGCAGGTGCCGGGCGATGGTCGGGACGGCCTCGAAGAAGTCGAGGGCCTCCTCGATCGGCATGTTCAGGACTTCGGCGATGGACTTGCCCTTGTAGTGGACCTCCAGGGTCTCCCGGTTGTACCGGTCGCCGTGGCAGACCTCGCACGGGACGTAGACGTCCGGGAGGAAGTTCATCTCGATCTTGATCGTGCCGTCGCCGGAGCAGTTCTCGCAGCGGCCGCCCTTGACGTTGAAGGAGAAGCGGCCGGGCAGGTAGCCCCGGACCTTGGCCTCCATCGTCTCCGCGAAGAGCTTGCGGACGTGGTCGAAGACGCCGGTGTACGTCGCCGGGTTCGACCGCGGGGTGCGGCCGATCGGGGACTGGTCGACGTGCACGACCTTGTCGACGAGGTCGTCGCCGTCCACGCGCGTGTGGCGTCCGGGCACCGACTTGGCGCCGTTCAGCTCGCGCGCCAGGTGCGTGTAGAGGATGTCGTTGACCAGGGTCGACTTGCCGGAGCCGGAGACTCCGGTGACCGCGGTGAGGACGCCCAGCGGGAAGGAGACGTCGATGTCCCGCAGGTTGTTCTCGCGGGCCCCGTGCACGGTCAGCCGGCGGCCGGGGTCGACCGGGCGCCGGATGTCCGGGGTGGCGATCACCCTGCGGCCGGACAGGTACTGCCCGGTCATCGACTCCTCGTTGGCGAGGAGCTCCTTCAGGGAGCCGGAGTGGACGACCTTGCCGCCGTGCTCGCCGGCGCCCGGGCCGATGTCGACGACCCAGTCGGCGACCTTGATGGTGTCCTCGTCGTGCTCGACGACGATGAGCGTGTTGCCCATGTCCCGGAGCCGGACCAGCGTCTCGATCAGCCGGTGGTTGTCGCGCTGGTGGAGACCGATGGACGGCTCGTCGAGCACGTAGAGCACGCCGACCAGGCCGGAGCCGATCTGGGTGGCGAGCCGGATGCGCTGGGCCTCGCCGCCGGAGAGGGTGCCCGCCGCCCGGTTGAGCGAGAGGTAGTCGAGGCCGACGTCGACGAGGAAGCGCAGTCGCTCGTTGACCTCCTTGAGGACCCGCTCGGCGATCTTCTTGTCCCGGGCGTTGAGCGTGAGGCGGGAGAGGAACTCGGCGCAGTCGCTGATCGACATCGCGGAGACCTCGGCGATGGACCGGTCCATGACCGTGACCGCGAGGACGATCGGCTTGAGGCGGGTGCCCTCGCAGGTGGGGCAGGGCACCTCGCGCATGTAGCCCTCGAAGCGCTCGCGGCTGGAGTCGCTCTCCGCCTCGGTGTGCCGCCGCTTCACGAAGGAGACGGCGCCCTCGAAGGCCGGGGTGGTGTACGCCCGCTCGCGTCCGTACCGGTTCCGGTAGCGGACCTCGACCTGGGTCTTGTGGCCGTGCATCAGGGCCTTCTTGGCGCGCTGCGGCAGTCCGGCGTACGGGATGTCCGTGCGGAAGCCGAGGGCCTGGGAGAGTCCGCCGATGAGCCGGCCGAAGTACTCCTTGGTGTGGCCGTGCGACCAGGGGTGGATGGCGCCCTCGTCGAGGGACTTGTCCTCGTCGGGGACGATCAGCTCCGGGTCGACCTCCATGCGCGTGCCGATGCCGGTGCAGTCCGGGCAGGCGCCGAAGGGCGAGTTGAAGGAGAAGGAGCGGGGCTCCAGCTCCTCGAACGACAGGTCGTCGTACGGGCAGTAGAGGTGCTCCGAGTACATCTTCTCGCGCTCGGGGTCGTCCTCCGCGAGGTCGACGAAGTCGAGCACGACCATGCCGCCGGAGAGCCCGAGCGCGGTCTCGACGGAGTCGGTGAGCCGGCGCTTGGCGCTGTCCTTCACGGTGAGGCGGTCGACGACCACCTCGATCGTGTGCTTCTCCTGCTTCTTCAGCGTCGGCGGCTCGCTGAGCTGGATCGTCTGGCCGTCGACCCGGGCGCGGCTGTAGCCCTTGGTCTGGAGGTCGGCGAAGAGGTCGACGAACTCGCCCTTGCGCTCGCGCACGAGCGGGGAGAGCACCTGGAAGCGGCTGCCCTCGGGGAGCTCCAGGACCTTGTCGACGATGGCCTGCGGCGACTGGCGGGAGATGGGGCGGCGGCACTCGGGACAGTGCGGCTTGCCGATGCGGGCGAAGAGCAGGCGGAGGTAGTCGTAGACCTCCGTGATGGTGCCGACCGTCGAGCGCGGGTTGCGCGAGGTCGACTTCTGGTCGATGGAGACGGCGGGCGAGAGGCCCTCGATGAAGTCGACGTCCGGCTTGTCCATCTGGCCGAGGAACTGCCGGGCGTACGAGGAGAGCGACTCGACGTACCGGCGCTGCCCCTCGGCGAAGATCGTGTCGAACGCGAGGGAGGACTTGCCCGACCCCGAGAGCCCGGTGAAGACGATGAGGGAGTCACGCGGGAGGTCGAGCGAGACGTTCTTGAGGTTGTGCTCGCGAGCGCCACGGACGATGAGACGGTCGGCCACGCCGGTCCGCACCTTTCTTGAGAGAGCGGATGTCCTGACACACCCAACAACCAAGGATGCCGGATGCTTCCGTCGAGCCTATAGCACGCACATTCGATTTCCGTCCGTCCCGAGACCGCTTCACCCGAACGAGTGGCGGCGCGGGAGCCCTCGGGACCCCTCGGGCCCGGGGGCTCTGGCCCGACGGGCCCGGCACCCCCTAGGGTCGGCGCCATGATCGACCACGAACTCGACCTTGCTTCCGTGCGTGAGGCGACCGACCGTCTCCTCGCCGCAGTCGCCTCCTGGGACAACGCGGCGGCGGCCGAGCCGTCACGGCTTCCCGGCTGGACCCGCGGCCATGTGCTCGCCCACGTGGCCCGCAACGCCGACGCCCTGGTGAACGTCCTCCAGGGCCTTCCCATGTACGCCGACGCCGCCACCCGCGACGCCGACATCGCGCGCGACGCCGGCCGCCCGCTCGACGTCCACCTCGCCGACCTGCGCGGGAGCGGCGACCGCTTCCAGGCCGTCGGCGCCGAGCCGGCCGACTGGAGCCGCACGGTCGAACTCCGCAACGGGGTCACCGACAGCGCCTCGCGGATCCCGTTCCGCCGCTGGGTGGAGGTGGCGCTGCACCACGTCGACCTCGGCGTCGGCTACGAGCTGGAGGACCTGCCCGAGGAGTTCGTCCGCCGCGAGATCGACTTCCTGACGGAGCGGTTCACGGGCAACGCGGCCGTGCCGCCGGTCCGGGTCCTGGCCGAGGACGGCACCGGCAGCTGGACCACCGGCTCCGCCGAGGGCTCCGGGGTGACCGTCAGCGGTTCCTCCCCCGAGCTCCTCGGCTGGCTCGCGGGCCGTCGCGACGGCTCCGCCCTGAAGACCGAGGGCGGCCCCCTGCCGGAGCTTCCGCCGCTGTAGCCGCCACCGTCACCCCTCGGGGCTAGTCTGAGGCCATGACGTACAGCGGAGTGGTGAAGGTCGGCGGACCGGCGGACGTGCACGAGCTGACGGACCTGATGATCTCGAAGGTCGCGGTCGGCCCGATGGACAACAACGCGTATCTGCTGCGCTGCCGGGCGACCGGCGAGCAGCTGCTGATCGACGCGGCGAACGAGGCCGGGACGCTCCTCACGCTGATCGGTGACGACGGCATCACGGCCGTCGTCACCACCCACCGGCACGGCGACCACTGGCAGGCCCTGGAGGAGGTCGTCGCCGCCACCGGCGCCCGGACGTACGCGGGCGCGTACGACGCGGAGGGCATCCCCGTCCCCACCGACGTGCCCGTCGAGGACGGCGACACGATCCGGGTGGGCCGGGTCGAGCTGACCGCGCGCCGCCTGGTCGGGCACACCCCCGGCTCGATCGCCCTGGTCTACGACGACCCGCACGGCCACCCCCACGTCTTCACCGGCGACTGCCTCTTCCCGGGCGGCGTGGGCAACACCTGGAAGGACCCGGAGGCCTTCGCGAGCCTGATCCACGACGTGGAGACCAAGCTCTTCGCGGTCCTCCCCGACGAGTCCTGGATCTACCCCGGCCACGGCAAGGACACCACGCTCGGTGACGAGCGCCCGCAGCTGGCGGCCTGGCGCGAGCGCGGCTGGTGATCCCCGGCGCGCACCCTGCGAGCTGCGCGCCTCCGCACGCCCCCGTAACCCGGACGGCGGCGGGGTAGTTGGCGCCACATGCGCCAAAGTCACCCTCCGTCGCCGTCCCCGACGCGCTCCACCCCTTCGATGGCTCGGCTCGCCGCGGCCTCGCTCGTCGGCACCGCCATCGAGTTCTTCGACTTCTTCGTCTACGGGACCGCCGCCGCCCTCGTCCTCGGGCCGCTCTTCTTCCCCACCTTCTCGCCGCTCGTCGGCACCCTGGCCGCCTTCGGCACCTTCGCCGCCGGATTCCTCGCCCGCCCCCTGGGCTCGATGCTCTTCGGTCACGTCGGCGACCGGTACGGCCGGCGACCGGTCCTCTTCGCCTCGCTGCTCCTGACCGGCTGCGCCACGGTCGCGGTCGGCTTCGTCCCCACGTACGCGACGCTCGGCATCGCCGCCCCCGTACTCCTGCTCACGCTCCGCTTCCTGCAGGGGCTCGGACTGGGCGGCGAGTGGGGCGGGGCGGTCCTCCTCACCGCCGAGCACGCCCCCGCGCACCGGCGCGCGCTGTGGTCGAGCTTCCCCCAGATCGGGCCGTCGATCGGCTTCCTCCTGGCGAACGGCGTGATGCTGGCGCTCACCGCCGGACTGAGCGACGCGGAGTTCCGCGCCTGGGGCTGGCGGGTGCCGTTCTGGGCGGCGGGGGTACTGGCGCTGGCCGGGCTGCTGCTGCGCTCCTCGCTCGCGGAGACCCCCCAGTTCGAGGAGCTGTCCGCCGCCGGGCGCCGCGCGGGCGCCCCGCTGGCCGAGGTGGTCCGCGACCACTGGCGGCTCCTGCTGCTGACGGCCGGGGCGCTGGCCGTCGGGTACGCCGTCTTCTACACGGTCTCCACCTGGGCGCTGGCCTACGGCACCGAGCGGCTCGGGGTGAGCAGCACCGTGATGCTGGGCTGTGTGATGGCGGCGGTGGCGGTCATGGGGGTGGCGACCCCGTTCGTCGCCCTCCTGGGCGACCGCTGGGGCCGCCGTCCGCTCTGCCTGGCGGGATGCGCGGCCTCCGCGCTCTGGATGTTCCCGATGGTGGCCCTGCTGCACACCGCCCGGCCGCCGCTGATGTTCCTCGGGTTCCTGGGCGCGCTGCTGGCCTTCATCACGATGTTCGCGGTGATCGCCGCGTACCTCCCGGAGCTGTACGAGCCCCGGGTCCGCTGCACCGGTGCCGCGGTCGGCTACAACCTGGCGGGGGTCCTGGGCGGCGCGCTGACGCCCCTCGTCGCCACGGCGCTGTCCGAGGGCGGCTCCGGCCCGCCCTGGGGCGTCGCGGCGTACCTCACCCTGGTCGCCCTGGTGAGCCTCGGCTGCTTCGCCCTGCTCCCCGAGACCCTGCCGGGCCGGGCCGAGCGGCCGGCACCGGAGCCGGCGGCCGTCTGAGACCGCCGCGGCCCCCGGGGGTCCGCGCACGGCCTCCCGGGTCCCCGTACGGCGACGGCCGACCGGTGGGGATCCGGTCGGCCGTCGGTGTGCGGAAGGCGCGTCAGGCCTCGACGCTGTCCTTCGGGGTCTCCTCCGGGGCGGCCGGGGTCGCGGCCGCCTCGCGCTGCGCCTGCTTCCTGGAGGCGATCAGGCTGGTGATGGTCGTGATGACCAGGACACCGCCGATGAACGCCAGCGAGAACGGGATGGTGATCTCCGGGACGTGCACCCCGGACTCGTGCAGCGCGTGCAGCACGAGCTTCACGCCGATGAAGCCGAGGATCACCGACAGGCCGTAGCTGAGGTGGACCAGCTTCTTGAGCAGGCCGCCGATCAGGAAGTACAGCTGCCGCAGACCCATGAGGGCGAAGGCGTTGGCCGTGAAGACGATGTACGGGTCCTGGGTGAGGCCGAAGATCGCCGGGATGGAGTCGAGGGCGAAGAGGATGTCGGTGGTGCCGATGGCCAGCATGACGACCATCAGCGGGGTCATGATCCGCTTGCCGTTGTTGACGATGAAGAGCTTGGTGCCGTGGTAGCGGTCGGCGACGCCGAACCTCTTCTCGGCCATCTTGAGGAGACGGTTCTCCTCCCAGTCGTCCTCCTCCTCGTCGGAGCGCGCCTCCTGGATGAGCTTCCAGGCGGTGTAGATCAGGAACGCGCCGAAGATGTAGAACACCCAGGAGAAGCTCGCGATGATCGCGGCGCCCGCGGCGATGAAGATCGTGCGGAGCACCAGGGCGATCACCACGCCCACGAGGAGCACGCGCTGCTGGAGGTGCGAGGGGACCGCGAACTTCGCCATGATCAGGACGAAGACGAAGAGGTTGTCGACGCTGAGCGACTTCTCGGTGACGTAGCCCGCGAAGAACTCGCCCGACGCCTGGCTGTTGCCGAACACCAGCAGGCCGAGTCCGAAGAGCACGGCCAGCACGATCCAGACGACCGTCCAGATTCCGGCTTCCTTGACCGACACGTCATGGGGCTTGCGCCCGATGAAGAAGTCGGCACCGATCAGGGCAGCGAGACCGAGAATGGTCACTACCCACAGGGTGATTGAAACGTCCACTGCGCCTCCGGCGTCGTACGGCTACTGATCAGCGTCGTCGCTGCCGGAGGTCTCTTCCACCCGGGCGACGGACGGGCCGCCGGGCCGACGCCCCGGGATCGGATCGATGATGATCCGTCCGTATTGACGGGTACGCCGCGCAATGGGGAGTACTCCCCTCCGCACCAAGAAGACTACCCGAAAGACCAAGAGAAGGTAAAGAGAAGGGTAAAGAGCCTCCAAAACCCCAGGTCAGAGAGGCTTTGCCGAACGAGCGGCCGCCACCTGGCCCAGCACCTGGCGAAGGACCGAGCTGCCCGGCGGAAGCAGCGGCGGCTCGTACGACCAGGCGTGCCCGACCCAGGGATCGGCCAGGTGGTCGTCGGGCACGGGAGTGAGCCGGAGCAGCGAACGCCACAGCGGGTCCAGCAGCGGCCCGTACGCCGACGCGTCCTCCCGGTCCGCGACCATCAGCAGATGCACGCCGACCGACGGGCCCTCGTCCGCGAGGTAACGCAGCCGGGTGACGGCCCGGTCGTCGAAGCCGTGCGGGAAGTCGTGCACGACCAGGAGCTGCCGGGCCGCGTCCAGGCCCGGCGGCAGCGCGTCCGCCGCGCCGCCCCGCACGGCCATCTGCAGCAGGTCGACCCGCTCCGTCAGCTGCTCCAGGACGGCCGAGACGCCGGCGGCTCCCCGGGCGGGCGGGGCGACGACCCCCGTGTCCACGAGCGGTGCGAGGGCCGCGGCGCCCGCGCCGGCCGCGTCGGCCACGTGCACGGTGAACTCGCCGGCCGGATGCGCCGCGACGAGCCGCGCCGCGTGCGCCACCGCGCAGTCCAGGGCGAGCCGCCGCAGCTCCACCTCGTCCAGCAGCGCGGCCGCCTCCGAGCGGCCGCGGCCGGAGTCCACCCACAGCCCGCGCTCCAGCGGCAGCCGGACGAGCATGGGGATCCGCAGGTCGGACCGCTCGGGAAGGTGGAGGTCGCCGAGCCGGACGGCCATCGGCTCCTCGTCGGGGACGCGGTACGCGTGCCAGACGGGGTTGTCCCAGCGGGCGTAGGCGACGGGCAGCGCCGGCTCGACCACCTCGGACTCGGCGGCGAGCTGGGCGAGGTCCCGGTCCAGGACCTGCCGGGCGCGCTCCACGAGCTCGTCGTGCCGGGCGCGCGCGGCGGCCCGCGCGGCGTCGTTCGTGCCGTCCGCGCGGGCGCGGTAGTCGGTGAGCGTCTCGTCGAGCTCCCGGTCGAGCCGGGACTCGGCGAAGTCGCAGGCGCTGCGATAGGCGGCGGCGGTACGGGCCAGGTCCTCGAACATGCCCCACACCTGGTTGTAGAGCCGCTCGTCCATGGACCAGCCCGAGGCGTCCCCGGCGACGGGCACGGGCGGCGCCTGCCGGGGCTCGGGAGCGGGGGCGGCGGCGGCCGCCCGGCGCCGTGGGTGGGCGTAGCTGATGGGCCCGCCGGAGCCGGCCGCGGCCCCGGCGACGGGCGCGGGGTCCGGTACGGGCGGGGGCGTCGGACCGGCGACGGGCGTGGGGTCCGGTACGGGCGGCGGCGTCGGCCCGGCGACGGGCGGGGGCGTCGGGTCCTGCCCAGGCGTGGGCGTCGGGTCCTGGGCGGGTGCCGTCGGCTGGTGGACGCGCTCCGTCTGGGGGACGCGGGCCGGCGGGGCCTCGACCGGCCGGTCCCGCTCGGGCGCCACGGCCGCCAGGATCGACCCGGCGAGGTCCGCGGCGCGCTCCAGGCCCTGGTCACCGAGCAGGGCGGCGAGCCCGCCCTCGTACCCCTGGCCCACGGCACGGACCTTCCAGGCGCCCTGGCGGCGGTACAGCTCCAGGGCCACGACGGCGGACTCCCGGTCGAGGCCGGTGAGGGTGTAGCTGGCGATCTCGGTGCCGTCGGCGCCGACGACGGCGACGAACGGGGCGGCGAGGGCCCCGAAGCGGGCGCCGGCGGCGGTCAGCACGAGCAGGACCGAGATCCGGTGGACGGCGTCGGGGACCGCGTCCAGGTCGACGGCGAACCGGTGGTCGGCGGCGGCCCCGGCCGGCACCTCGACACCGGGGAGGGCGGGCGCGCCGGGGTGGGCGATCCACTCCGCGCCGGCGACCCGGCCCTGTTCGTCGCCGAGGGTGGCTCCGGCGAGGACGGGGGACCCGGCGGACACCCGGATCTCCAGTCGGGTCTCGGGCAGGGGGTGGTTCTGCCCACGGACCAGCTCGGCCGTCATCGTCTCTGTCCCCTCGGTGCTTCCTGGTGCGGTCACGTTCATGCGGACAGCTCCCGGTGGCCTGGTGCCTCCGGGAGCTGTGGGTGTGCCCTGACTGGCCCGTCTACAGGTGCGGCAGGATGGCCGGCATCAGGTCCTGGAAGGTGCGGCCGTTGGCCGGGTTGCCCAGGGCGGTCATCTGCCAGCCGGAGCCGACCCGGTGCACCTTCGCCATGATCTGCGCGGTGTAGTTGCCGCCGCCGTCGAGGGTGTAGCGCGCGAGCTCCTGCCCGTTCGACTCGTCGACGATCCGGCAGAAGGCGTTCTGCACCTCCTGGAACGTCTGGCCGGTGAAGGAGTTCACCGTGAAGACGATCTGGTCGATGTGGACCGGCACGCGCTCCAGGTCCACGAGGATCGCCTCGTCGTCGCCGCCCTGTCCCGCGCCGCCCACCAGGTTGTCACCGGTGTGCTTGACCGAGCCGTCGTCGCTGACCAGGTGACGGAAGAAGACCACGTCGACCGGCTGCTTCTCGGCGAAGAGGACGGCCGAGGCGTCCAGGTCGATCTCCCGGGTGCGCGAGCCGAAGAGGCCGCGGCGCGGCGCCGCCTGCCAGCCGAGACCCATCCGCACCTGGCTGAGGCTTCCCCCGCCCCTCTTCTCCAGGCTGATGGCCTGACCCTTGGTCATGTTGACCGACACGCGTTTGCCCCTCTCGTTGGCGTTTCCCCCGCGCCCGGTGTCCGGTGCGTGCGGTTGTCGAGCACCCTACGCAGCGGCACCGACACCGAGGAGACACGGTCCGGTTTTGTGTCGGTCTTGCAACACACCGGACCGCCCTCGCGCGCCTCGGATCAGGCGAGTCCCGCCTCCTTCATCTGGCGCAGCTCCTTCTTCAGCTCCCCCACCTCGTCGCGGAGCCGGGCCGCCACCTCGAACTGCAGCTCGGCGGCGGCGGCGCGCATCCGGTCGGTCATCTCCTCGATGATCGCGGCCAGTTCGGTGGCCGGCCGGTCGCCGAGCTCGACGGTGGACCCCGCCTTGCCGCCCTTGCCCCTGGCGGTGGGGCCGTGCGCGGCGAGCGAGGGCACGGGGGCCTTCGCGCCCTTGCCCTCCTTGCCCTGCCGGTAGCCGGTGCCGAGCAGTTCCTCGGTGTCGATCTCCTCGCGCGCGATGGTCGCGACGATGTCGTTGATCTTCTTGCGGAGCGGCTGCGGGTCGATGCCGTGCTCCGTGTTGTACGCGATCTGCTTCTCGCGGCGCCGGTTGGTCTCGTCGATGGCCTGCTCCATCGCCGGGGTGATCCGGTCCGCGTACATGTGGACCTGGCCGGACACGTTGCGCGCGGCGCGGCCGATGGTCTGGATGAGGGAGGTCCCGGAGCGCAGGAAGCCCTGCTTGTCGGCGTCGAGGATGGCGACGAGGGACACCTCGGGCAGGTCGAGGCCCTCCCGGAGGAGGTTGATGCCGACGAGGACGTCGTACTCTCCGGCGCGCAGTTCCCGGAGGAGCTCGATGCGGCGCAGGGTGTCGACGTCGCTGTGCAGATAGCGCACCTGGATGCCGAGCTCCAGGAAGTAGTCGGTGAGGTCCTCGGCCATCTTCTTGGTGAGCGTGGTGACGAGGACCCGCTCGTCGCGCTCGGCGCGCAGCCGGATCTCGTGGACGAGGTCGTCGATCTGTCCCTCGGTGGGCTTGACCACGACCTCGGGGTCGACCAGTCCGGTGGGGCGGATGATCTGCTCGACGAAGCCGTCGCCGCGCGAGAGTTCGTAGGTGCCGGGGGTCGCGGAGAGGTAGACGGTCTGGCCGATCCGCTCCTGGAACTCCTCCCACTTCAGCGGGCGGTTGTCGAGGGCGGAGGGGAGCCGGAAGCCGTGGTCGACCAGGGTTCGCTTGCGGGAGGCGTCACCCTCGTACATCGCGCCGATCTGCGGCACGGTGACGTGCGACTCGTCGATGACGAGGAGGAAGTCCTCGGGGAAGTAGTCGAGGAGGGTGTTGGGCGCGGAGCCGGGCTCGCGGCCGTCGAAGTGCATCGAGTAGTTCTCGATGCCGGAGCAGGAGCCGATCTGCCGCATCATCTCGATGTCGTACGTGGTGCGCATCCGCAGGCGCTGGGACTCCAGGTGCTTGCCCTGCTTGTCGAGCTCGGCGAGACGGACCTCCAGCTCGCGCTCGATGTCGTTGATCGCCCGCTCCATGCGCTCGGGGCCCGCGACGTAGTGGCTGGCGGGGAAGACGTACAGCTCGCGGTCCTCGCTGATGACCTCGCCGGTGAGCGGGTGGAGGGTGGAGAGGGCCTCGATCTCGTCGCCGAACATCTCGATGCGGACGGCGAGCTCCTCGTACACCGGGAAGATCTCGATGGTGTCGCCGCGCACCCGGAAGGTGCCGCGGGTGAACGCCAGGTCGTTCCGGGTGTACTGGATGTCGACGAAGCGGCGGAGCAGCTGGTCGCGGTCGATCTCCTCGCCGACCTTGAGGGGGACCATCCGGTCCACGTACTCCTGGGGCGTGCCGAGGCCGTAGATGCAGGAGACGGAGGCGACCACGACGACGTCCCGGCGGGTCAGCAGGGAGTTCGTCGCGGAGTGGCGCAGCCGCTCCACCTCCTCGTTGATGGAGGAGTCCTTCTCGATGTAGGTGTCCGACTGCGGGACGTACGCCTCGGGCTGGTAGTAGTCGTAGTACGAGACGAAGTACTCGACGGCGTTGTTCGGCAGGAGCTCGCGGAACTCGTTCGCCAGCTGGGCGGCCAGCGTCTTGTTCGGCGCCATCACCAGGGTGGGGCGCTGGAGCTTCTCGATCATCCACGCGGTGGTCGCCGACTTGCCGGTGCCGGTGGCACCGAGGAGCACGACGTCCTTCTCGCCCGCGCGGACGCGCCGCTCGAGGTCGGCGATGGCGGTCGGCTGGTCGCCGCTGGGCTTGTACTCACTGACGACCTCGAAGGGCGCCACCGAACGTTCGATCTTGGAAACGGGCCGCATGGAACCACCGTACGACCCGGCACTGACAGTCGGGCGGTGATCGGCTCACCGCCCGCTCTCCGTCCGGCCCGTCACCAGTCCTGGGAGCGGTGTCCGCCGCGCGGGACGCTCCTGCGGGCGGCCCGTCCGCCGGCCCGTCCCGCGGGGCGCCCGGCGGGGCGTGAGGTCCAGTTGGCGGGCTCTCCGTAGGACGGTACGTGGCGCGGGGCGGGCACGCCGGGGCGGTGCGGGGCCCGGGCGGCGGGCCGCTGCCAGTCCGGGTCGCCCATCACGAGCAGCGGGTCGAACATGACGACGACGGCGGCCAGGATCAGGAAGACCGCCGGGCCGATCAGCATGGGCAGGAGCAGGGAGGTGGCGGTGTCCCCGGTCCCGGAGCGGGCCCCGGTCCCGTGCAGGTGGACGCTGACGGCGGCCATGGCGGTGTAGTGCATGCCGCTCACGGCGCCGCCCATCACCAGGCTCGCGCCGAGACTGGCCAGGAAACCGTGGACGGAGACGGCCGCCCAGAGGGCCGCCGTGGCGGCCACGACGGCGATGACCACGGAGAGGGCGACGGTGAGCGTGTCGTACTCGATCCGGCCCTGCAGACGCATCCCGGCCATGCCGAGGTAGTGCATGGTGGCGACGCCGAGGCCGGTGATGGTGCCGCCGGTGACCAGGGTGAGGGCGGTCGCCCCGCGGTAGCCGACGATGAAGATGCCGATGCCGACCATGAGGACGGCGACGCCGAGGCTGGCGAAGGTGAGGGGGCGGTCGTACTCGACGGGCGCCTGCTGGACGGAGAAGCCCATCATCGCGATGAAGTGCATCGTCCAGATGCCGGTGCCGATCGAGGTGGCGCCGAGGGCGAGCCAGCCCGCCTTGAAGGTGTCCCGGTGACGGAGCGATCTCGTGGTGCACCTCAGTCCGAGGGCGCCGCCGAGGCAGGCCATGAGAAAGGCGGCCACGGGCGTGACGAGCCCGTAGCTGAATCCGTCGACCGTGCCCTGCATGAGCGTGTGTCCTCCACCCGTGGTGCAACGTCGTCCGAAAACAGTCGGTACCGCTGGGTAGTACTACCGGGGCGAGATTATGGCGCGCGGGGGGCGCGGCGACCATGTGACCGGGGAATTTCCATGCGCGAGACCGGAGCGAGACCGCGCCGTGACCTCGGTGACGGTTCCGCCCGCGGTGATCGGCGGCCCCCGGCCGTTGGCCGGGGGCCGTCCCAGGGCCGCGTTGTCGGTGGCGGGTCGTACCGTGGGCGGCATGGACATCGACACGGGGGCGGAAGCGGGGGCGGCGGGGCCCGAGCGGGCCGGCGCGGTGGAGTGGACGGTCGTGGGGAGCGCCATCGGACCGCTCTTCCTCGCCGCGACCGGGCGCGGTCTCGTGCAGGTCGGGTTCCACGCCGATCCGGCCCGGCGGGAGCGGATGCTCGACCGGCTGGCGGGACAGCTCGGCGCGGAGCCGGTGGAGAGCGCCTCGGGGCGGCTCGCGGAGGTGATACGGCGGCTCGACCGGTACTTCGCGGGCGAGCCGGACGCTCTCGACCTCCCGCTGGACTGGTCCCTGACGACGGGCTTCAACCGGCAGGTGCTGCGCGAACTGGCGGCGGGCGTGCCGTACGGCACGGTCGTGGGGTACGGGGAGCTGGCGCGGCGCGTGGGGCAGCCGGGCGCGGCGCAGGCGGTCGGGGCGGCGATGGGCGCCAATCCGCTGCCGGTGGTGGTGCCGTGCCACCGGGTGGTGGAGAGCGACGGAGGCCTCGGCGGCTTCGGGGGCGGTCTGGAGACGAAGAGACAGCTGCTGGCCCTGGAGGGCGTGCTGCCCGCGCCGCTCTTCTGAGCGCCCCGCGGCGCGCGCTTCCGCGGGACGTCGGAGCAGGAGGCGGCGTTCCCATCAGATGGGACGGCTGGCACACTCACGTAAGTGACACATACCCCCAGTGCCCCTGACGCCACCGTGCCCGGCCACATAGCGGCCCCCGTCACCCCCGCCGAGCTGCCCGCACTGCGCCGGCGCGTCCAGGCCGGGCTGATCGCCACCCAGATCCTGGGAGGCCTCGGCATCGCCATCGGCTTCGCCCTCGCCGCCGTCCTGGCGAGGGACGTGAGCGGCACCGAGGCACTGTCCGGTCTCGCGTCCACGGCGTCGGTGGCCGGTTCCGCCCTGCTGGCCATGCCTCTGGCCACCCTGATGACCCGGCGGGGGCGCCGGGTGGGCCTCGTCCTGGCGTATCTCCTCGCGGCCGCGGGCGCGGGAGTGGTGGTGCTCGGCGCGGTCCTCGGGAACTTCCCCCTCCTGCTCGTCGGGCTCCTCGGCTTCGGCGCCGGTTCCTCGGCGAACCTCGCGGCCCGCTTCGCCGCCGCCGACCTGGCCGAGCCGGACCGCAGGGCGCGGGCCATCTCCACGGTGGTCTGGGCGACCACGATCGGCGCGGTGCTGGGTCCGAACGTGGCGGCGCCCGCCGGGAAGAGCGTCTCGGGCCTCGGCATCCCCGCCGCCGCAGGCCCGTTCGTCTGGGCCGCGGGCGTCTTCGTGCTCGCCGCCGCCGTGGTGGCCGTGCTGCTGCGCCCGGACCCGCTGCTCACGGCCCGCGCGCTGGACGCCGCCGCGGGCGAGGCGCCGGAGGGCCGCTCCCTGCGGGCCGGTCTCGACGCCGTACGGAAGTCCCCGCGGGCCCGGATCGCGCTGGTCACCATCGCCGGCTCGCACACCGCCATGGTCTCGATCATGTCGATGACCCCGGTGGCGCTCACCCATCACGGCGCCGACATCCAGCTGGTCGGACTCGTGATCAGCGGGCACATCACGGGGATGTACGCCTTCTCGCCCCTGATGGGCTGGCTGTCCGACCGTCTCGGCCGGCTCGCGGTGATCGGGCTGGCGGTGGGGCTGATCGGCACGGCGGCGCTCATCGCGGGCACGGCGGGACCGTCCCACGGCCGCACCGCCCTGGGTCTCTTCGTCCTCGGCCTCGGCTGGTCGGCGGGCCTCGTCTCGGGTTCGGCGCTGCTCACCGACTCGGTGCCGCAGGCCGCACGGGCCGCCGTCCAGGGGCTCTCCGACTTCGTGATGAACACCGCCGCCGGGGTCGGAGGCCTCGCGGCGGGCCTGATCGTCGCGCAGGCGGGCTACGGCCCGCTGAACGCGATCGCCGCGTGCCTGCTCCTGCCCATGGCGGCACTCGCCCTCCGGGGCGCCCTCCGGAAGGCCTGACCGGACGGGACGGACGCGCCCTCCGAAGGCCTGACCGGACGGGACGGACGCGCCCGGAACGCCCGGTCAGGCCCCGCCGGGATCAGCGTGGTGCCGCCGGGGACGAGGCTCCGGCGGCCAGCCGCGAGGGGGCGCCGGTCCCGTCGGCCGGCACCGACCAGACCGCGCCCCCGTACCCGTAAGCGAGGGTGTGCTCGTCCGTCCACAGCGCCTGGTCGTCGATGCCGCGCCGCTCGGCGACGGGGTGCTCGCGTCCGGTGGCCAGGTCGTACACGTACAGCCGCCAGGGTTCGCGCGGTCCGTCCGACACGCGCTTCTTGAAGGCGATCCGCGTTCCGTCCGGGGAGAGCGAGGGGCATTCGACGTTCTCCCGCAGGGCGCGGGCCGACCAGTTCCGCATGTCACCCTCCACGAGACGGGTGCGGCCGCCCGTCGAGACCGTGGCGTAGAAGCGGTTGTCGTCGGAGGCGAAGCTGACGCCCCAGTAGTTGACGTCGGGGGCGTGGTGACGGCGGCCGTCGAGGGTGAGCGGGATCTGCTCGATGTTCTTCACCAGATAGCCGGTGCGCAGGTCGAGGATCGAGGTGCGGGTGGAGAAGGCCGAGCGGGCGTAGGAGTCGCCGGTGGCGAACATCGTCCAGGACAGCATGCGCCCCGAGGCGGAGACCCTGGCCCGGCTGGGGATGCCCGGCAGGCCGATGCGGCGCACCTCCCGCAGCCGCCGGTCGAGCACGAGGACGTACGAGCGGGCGGGGACGCCCGGCCGCCGCTGGAGGCAGAGCGCCGTGCCCCCGGCGGCGTGGAAGCGGTCGCAGGAGGGGCCGCCGGTCACCCGGCCGCCGGGCGCGGCGGGGTCCACGCGTGCGACGCGCCCGCTCGCGGTGTCCCGGACGTAGAGCGCCCCGGTCGCGCCGTCGAGGGTGAAGCCGGGGTCGGCGGTCCCGGCGGTGGCGGTCCGCCCGGAGGCGGCCCGCAGGGTGTAGGCGGTGGCTCCGCCGCCGAGCAGCAGGAGGGCGAGGACGAGGATCGCCGCACGCGCGCGCGTGGAGACGGTGGTGTTCATGTCCGTTTCCCTTCGGGGTTCGGCCCGGTCGGCAGCAGCCGGGCGGCGGCGCACAGGGCCGCCGCGAGGACCAGGAGCGCCGCCACGAGGGCCGTCTCCGGTCCGCTCGCCGTCCAGACGGCGCCGAAGGCGACGGCGGCGCCGAGCCGGGCGAGTGCCTGCGCGGTCTGGACGACGGCCAGGCCGCCGCCCTCACGTCCCTCGGCGAGGAACGGTCCGGCGAGGGCCATGAGGACGCCGTCGGTCGCGGCGTAGAAGACCCCGAGCAGCACCAGGACGCCCACGAGGGCCGCCGGGCCCGGCACTGGGGCCAGGAGCAGCCCGTAGGCGAGGAGCAGGGCCCCGTGCCCGTACAGGAACGGCCCGCGGCGCCCGAGGCGGTCGGCGAGGCGGCCCGCGGGGACGGCGAGCAGCAGATAGACGCCGGCCGCGCCGAGCGGCAGGAACGGGAACCAGGTGGGGTCGAACGCGAGGCGTCGCTGGAGCAGCAGGTAGAGGAAGGAGTCGCCGACGGTGGCGGCGCCGAGGAGGGCGGCGCAGAGCACGATCCGGCGGTACCCGGGCGAGCTCCGAAGGGCCGCGAGCAGCGACCCGCGCGCGCGTGGCGCTCCCGTCGGCCCCGGCGGGACGGGCCGGTCGCGGCGGCCGGGGACGAACAGCACCCACAGCAGCACGCCGAACGCGCCCGCGCAGAAGCTGACGGCGAAGACGGCCTCGTACGCGTCGGCCGTGGCCCACAGCAGCGCGAAGGCGGCGAGGGGTCCGAGGAGGGCGCCGGTGGTGTCCATGGCGCGGTGGGTGCCGAAGGCGCGGCCCAGGTCCTCGGGCGGGCTGTGCAGGACGATGAGGGCGTCGCGCGGGGCGGTGCGGACGCCCTTGCCCAGCTTGTCGGCGGCGAGCGCCCCGGCGATCCAGCCGGTCGCCCCGCCCGCGAGGAGGAGGCCGAGCCGGGAGCAGGCCGAGAGGGTGTAGCCGAGTCCGCCGACCTGTTTGTGGCGGCCGCCGCGGTCCGCGGTGGCGCCGCCGAGGAGCCGTACGAGCGCGGTGGCGCCGGTGGAGAGCCCGTCGAGGAGACCGAACTGCAGCGGGGAGAGGCCGAGTCCGAGGACCAGGTAGAGCGGCAGGACGGCGGTCACCATCTCGGAGGAGACGTCGGTGACGAGGCTGACCGTGCCGAGGGCGAGGACGGTGCCCGGGACGCGCCGCCGGACCCCCGAGGGGGTGGGCGGCGCGTCGCGGCGACCGGTGGTCGCGAGGTACATCAGTGGCAGGTGTAGGTCGGGCCGGAGTCCTTGACCTGGTCGTCGGTGCCGACGTACTGCCAGGTGTAGGTGGTGTCGGTGAGGTCCAGCTTCAGGACGCCGTAGGTGCCGCTGATCCGCTTCTGGCTGTTGGGCTGGACGGTCTCGATGTCGTAGGGCTCGGCGCCGCCCATGCCGCCGACGATCTCGACGATGCCGTCGGCGGTGGCCCGCCCGCTCGGGTCCTGCGGGGCGAAGCGCTCGTAGTGGTGGTCGTGCCCGTTGAGGACGAGGTCGGCCTTGGCCCCGTAGAGGATCTGCCAGACGGGCTTGGAGACGGGGTCGTTGCCGTGGCCGCCGGAGGAGTACAGCGGGTGGTGGAAGTAGGCGGCGACGCAGCCCTTGGTGTTGCGCGCGAGGTCGTCCTTCAGCCACTGGATCTGCGCGGCGTCGTCGAAGGAGTTGGAGTCGAGGGCGACGAAGTGCCAGTTGCCCTGGTCGTAGCTGTAGTAGGACTTGCCCTGCGGGTAGGCGATCGCCCCGAAGTACGACTTGTAGCCGGCGAGCGGTCCCGCCGGGTCGTAGGTCTCGTGGTTGCCGGGGACGGGCCGGGTCTTCGCCTTGAAGGCGCCCCAGCTCTTGTCGTAGTAGGCGCGGAAGTCGGAGAGCAGGGCGTCGTCGTACTGGTTGTCGCCCATCGTCAGGTAGAAGGACGGCGCGATCCGCTGGGCCAGGGCCGCGGTCTTGGGGTGGGCGCAGGAGCTGCTGGAGGCGGTGCACTGGGCGGCGATGTCGCCGGCGGCGACGACGGTGAAGGCGCCGCCGGGCGTGGGAGTGGTGGAGGTGGTGCCGTAGACCTCCACGGTGTAGAGCGAGTAGCCGTACGAGGTGCCGCGGGCGGTGCCGTAGACGCGCAGGTAGCGGCCGGTGCCGGTGAGTCCGGTCCAGTCGTCCGTGGCCCCGTTGCCCGCGGTCTCGGTGGCGAGCCGGGTCCAGGTGGTGCCGTCGGCGGAGATCTCGACGCGGTAGGCCTTGGCGTAGGCGGCCTCCCAGACGAGCTTGACGCGGGAGACGGTGGCCGAGGGGCCGAGGTCGACGCGGATCCACTGCGGGTCGGAGCCCTCGGCGCTGGCCCAGCGGGTGGTGGCGTTGCCGTCGAAGGCCTTCTCCGGGCCGAAGGTGCTGTCCTCGACGGAGGAGGAGGTGGCCGGCCTGCCCTGGGAGATCAGGGTGTCGGCGGCCGCTCCGGCGCGGTCGGGGAGGGCGAGCAGGAGTCCGCCGACGAGCAGCAGCACGGCGGCGAGGACGAGGCGCGGGCGGTCGGTGGGGCGGGGTGGGGCGGAGGCGAACAGGCGCATACCTGGGCTCCCTGGCCTGAGGGGTCGGCGAGAGCTGGACACCGGTGCGGGGCACCACGGCCGCGCCGCCGACCGGGGCGCCCGTGCCCCGGGTGCGGGCACGGGCGACCGGCCGGGTGGCGATTCGGGCGCCACGCGGCGGGGTGGTGCTCGGCGGCCGGGTCAGAGCTCTCACTGAGCGCGTCACGCCCCGGGGGTGGGGCGCCGCGCCAAGCCGCTGCCGGGGACAGTAGCGGACAGGAAGGTTTCCTACCAGACCTCGGAAGCCGGGACGCCGGGCCCCGCGCCGACTGTTCACCCGGGGTTCAGAGACTGATGTGGTACGCCTTGCGCAGGGTCTCGTGCACGGTCCACGTCGTCCGGTCGCCCTCCCTCAGCACGCACGCGTCGCCGGGGCCGATCTCCAGGGTGGCGCCGCCCTCGACGGCGACGGTCGCGCGCCCGGAGACCACCACGAAGAGCTCGTTGGCCTCGGTGTCGGTGACGACGCCGGGCGTGATCTGCCAGATGCCGCGCAGCTGCTTGCCGTCGGCCGACTCCCACAGCACCTTGCCCGTCACCTCGGGCGTGCCGGAGACGATCTGGCCGGGGTCGAGGGGCTCGGCCTCCAGCTCCGCGTCGGGGATGTGCACGGCGAAGGAAGGCAGGTCATGAGTCGTCATGGGCGGTGACTGTAGCCGGGCTCCGAGAGGATTCCGAGGCCGGGATCGCCTGGAACAACAGCCTCCGTTTCGGCTCCCACCAGGAGCGATACCGAAGGTCGTCCCCGGCGACGAAATCCGCACCGGCCCTCGGGCGCAGTGCCCCAAGGGCCCCCGGGCCACCCCCGGCACCGCCGCCCGCCGGTCCGTCACGGATTCCGCAGCGGTCTCCCGGCGTGTGGCAGGAGGTCGCCAACGAGGTTTGCGGGCCCGGTGATCGCGCCAAGGAATGGGGCATGTCCACACAGGTGTCCGAAGAGGTACGGGAAGCGCTCCACGAGGGCCGGCCCGTCGTCGCGCTGGAATCGACGCTCATCGCCCACGGCCTGCCGCGCCCGCGCAACCTCGCCGTGGCCGAGGAGCTGGAGGAGTCGGTACGGGCCGGGGGCGCCGTCCCCGCCACGATCGCGGTGGTCGACGGCACGGCCAGAGTCGGCCTCGACCGGGCGGCGCTGACCCGGATCGCCGAGGACCCGTCGGTGCGGAAGCTGGGCCATCGCGATCTGGCCCCGGCCCTGGCGACCGGGGCGACCGGGGCGACGACGGTCTCGGCGACGGCCTGGCTGGCGGACGCGGCGGGCATACGGGTGTTCGCGACGGGCGGGCTCGGCGGAGTGCACCGCGAGTGGCGCGAGACGCAGGACGAGTCCGCCGACCTGCGGCTGCTCGCCCGGGTCGGGATCACCGTGGTGTGCGCCGGGGTCAAGTCGATCCTCGACGTGCCCGCGACGCTCCAGCGCCTGGAGACCCTGGGCGTGACCGTCGTCGGCTACGGCACGGAGCGCTTCCCCGGCTTCTACCTCTCCTCCTCGGGCGAGCCCGTCGACTGGACCCTGCGCACCCCGGCGGAGGTGGCCGGGGTCATACGGGCCCAGGACGCCCTGGACGGACCCCGCGCCGCGCTCGTCGTGGCGAACCCGGTGCCGGTGGCGGAGCAGCTGGATCCCGCGCTGCACGACCGGGTGCTCGCGCGGGGCCTCGCCGAGGTGCGGGAGAAGGGCGTCACCGGGCAGGCGGTGACCCCGTTCCTCCTGGAGTACCTGATGGTGCACACGGAAGGGGCGTCCCTGGAGGCCAACCTCGCGGCGGTACGGGGCAATGTGCGGCTCGCGGCGCGCATCGCGGGAGCGTACGCGTCGGCGTCCGGCGCGGACGGCCGGTGACCCGCGCCGGGGCCGCGCTGCTCGTCGTCGGGGACGTGGTCACGGACGTCGTCGCCCGGCACCCGACCCCGTTGGCGCCCGCCACGGACACGGCGGCGGAGATCCGCACCCTCCCCGGCGGCGCCGGGGCCAACGCGGCCTGCTGGGCGGCGCGTTCGGGCCACGGCGAGGTGCGGATGCTCGGACGGGTGGGGACGGACGCGGCCGGCTGGCACGAGCGGGCGCTGCGGAGGGCGGGCGTGCGCCCCCTGCTCGTCCCCGACCCGGAGGCGGCGACGGCCACGGTGATCGCGCTCGTCGACGGCTCGGCGGAGCGCACCTTCCTGACGGACAGCGGGGCCGCGCTGCGCCTCTCCCCCGCCGACTGGTCGCCGGGGCTCCTCGACGGCGTCGCCCGGCTGCACCTCTCGGGGTACCTGTTCTTCGCCTCGACGAGCCGCGAGACGGCCCGCCGGGCGCTGCGGGACGCGCGGGAAGCGGGTGTCCCGGTGAGCGTGGACCCGGCGTCGGCGGGGTTCCTCGCGGAGCTGGGCGCGGACCGGTTCCTCGCGGCGGCGGAGGGCGCCGAGACGCTGCTGCCCAACGCCGACGAGGCCCGGCACCTCACGGGGTGCGGAGAACCGGAGTCGGCCGCGGCGGAGTTGAGCCGGCGGTTCCCGCTGGTCGTGGTCACGCTCGGCGCGGCGGGTGCCCTGGTCGCCGAGGGCGGCGCGGTCACCGCGCGGGTGCCGGCGCCACCGGTGCTGCCGGTGGACTCGACGGGCGCGGGCGACGCGTTCACGGGGGCGTTCCTGGCGGCGCGGCTCGCGGGAGCGGACGCGGCGGGAGCCGCCGCGGCGGGCTGCCGAGCGGGCGCGGAGGCGGTCACCACCGTGGGCGGCAGACCCGCGTCGGCGCCGGAATCACCGGGGGACCCGGAGCACCTGGACGCCCGGGGGGGCCTGGACGCCCCGGAGGACCTGGAGGCCTCGGCGGACCTGGAAGCCTCGGAGGACCTAGAGGCCTCGGCGGACCCTGATCCGAAAGGCAGGCCCTAGGTCCGCAGGCCCGTCCAGGCCGGGTGGCGCGGGTCGTCGGCGCGCACCACGGCGTCCGCCGCCTCGGTGGGGTCGACCTCCGCCTCGTACCGGGCGAAGGCGGGCAGCGTCCAGGCCTCCCCCGTGCGCCGCGCGAGGGCGGCGGGCGAGAGCCGCAGGTGCACGGTGAGGTCGAAGGGGAACCAGTGGCCGAGCAGGAAGGGACCGTGCAGCACCAGCACCCCGCGCGGCGGCAGCGTGACGTACGGGCTGCGGGTCGCGCGGTCCGTGGCCGGGTCCCACAGGTCGGGCAGGACGCGCCCGGTGCCGCCGGGTTCCAGCGGGCCGAACACCTCCCGCCACAGGGCCCCGGTGTCGGTCCACCCGCTGTAGTACGCGTCGGGGTCCCGCTTCCCGTACTCGAACCGGAGGGAGGCGGGCCGCAGGAAGCCGCCGGTGCCGACGACGTGGACCGCGCGCCCGCGGGTGCGCAGCGCCTCGGCGAGGAGTCCTGCGAGCTCGTCGCCGGGCGCGGCGGGCGGCCCGTCGATGCCCACCTTGAGCCAGGAGTCGCCCCCCGCGGCGGGGGACGCGTCGAGGTGGCCGGCGAGCGCCTCCGCCAACCGGTCCCAGGTGATCGCCTCGTATCGCATCCCGCTCATCCTGCCCGTCGCTCCCCTGACGTGTACCGGCTGACACCCACCGCATTACGGTGACCTGGCCGTGCGACCGTACGGCACCGCCGGAGGAGAGGTCCGCATGAGTCCGCGCCAGGAAGCACTTCCCTACGGGACCACGGAGGCGACGACGCCCTTCGGTCTCGGACTGCACCACGTGCAGCTCTCGCTGCCGCCGGGCGAGGAGGACGTGTGCCGCGGCTTCTACGTGGACGTGCTCGGCATGACCGAGATCCGGAAGCCGCCGGTCCTGGCGGCGCGCGGCGGCCTGTGGGTGCGCTCGGACGCGCTGGAGATCCATCTGGGCGTCGAGGAGGACTTCCGGCCGGCCCGCAAGGGGCACCCGGGCATCCTGGTCGGCGACATCGACGGGCTGGCCGCGCGGCTGGCCGGCCAGGGCGTCGAGGTGACCTGGGACGACGACTTCCCCGGCCACCGGCGCTTCTACGTCGCGGACTGCCACGGGAACCGGCTCGAGTTCCTCCGCCCGCAGAGCTGATCGCGCGTCACGGCTTGACCTTGTCACTGGCGTCACGGTTCGACGATCGCCCCATGGACACCACCACACCCACCAGGGTCGTCGTCGTCACCGGCGCCGGCACCGGCATCGGCCGGGCCACCGCGCGCTCCTTCGCCGGACAGGGGGCCACGGTCGTCGCCGTCGGCCGCAGGGCGGAGCCGCTGCGGGAGACGGCCGAGGGGCACCCGGGCATCCACCCGTTCACCGCCGACGTCACGGGGGACGGCGCGCCCGAGGAGATCGTCCGCTCCGTGCTGACGGCACACGGCCGGCTCGACGTCCTGGTCAACAACGCCGGGATCTCCACGGGCGGCCCGCTCGGCACCCTCGGCCGTTCCGTGATCGGCCCGCTCCTGGAGACGAACCTCGTCGCCCCGGTCCTGCTGACGCAGGCGGCCGTCCCCGCGCTCCGGGAGAGCCGGGGCGTCGTCGTGAACGTCACGACGACGATCGGCCAGCGCGGCTGGCCCGCCAACTCCGTCTATCCGGCGACCAAGAGCGCCCTGGAGACCCTGACCCGCTGCTGGGCGGTGGAGCTCGCGCCGGCCGGCGTCCGGGTCGTGGCGGTCGCGCCCGGCGCGATCGAGACGCCGATCGCGGACCACATGGGCCTCTCGCCCGAGCAGCGGGAGGCCGTCCGGTCCTGGCAGCTCGCGCACACCCCGCTGGGACGCATCGGCCGGCCCGAGGAGGTCGCCTGGGCGATCACCGCGCTCGCCGCCCCGGACGCCGCGTTCCTGACGGGCACCGTGCTGCCCGTGGACGGCGGCGCGCTGGTCGCGTGATACCACTGCGCGAGGAGGTGGCGTCCTTGCGCATCGGTGAACTGGCCCGGCGGACCGGGGTGTCGGCCCGCGCGCTGCGGCACTACGAGCAGGCGGGGCTGATCGCGTCCGTCCGCGCGGCCAACGGGTACCGGTCGTACGAGGAGACCGCGGTCGTGCGGGTGGCGAACATCCGGTACCTGCTGGACGCGGGCTTCACCCTGGACGACGTGTCCGCCTTCCGCACCTGCCTGGACGGGGACGTCTCCGCGGTCCCGCCGTCCCCCCGCGCGCTGGAGATCGCCCGCGAGCGGCTCGCCGTGATCGACGCGCGCATCGCGGCGCAGACGGCGGCCCGCGACCGTCTGGCGAAGGCCTTGGCCGCGCGGTCCTCCTGAGGGCGACGGCCCTTGCGGGGCCGCCAGGGCGCCATCGCCCGGGTTCAGGCCGGCACGCCCGCCGGCGCGACCCCTTCGAGTGCGGCGCGGCCCGACGCGACCGCCTCGCCCAGTGTCAGCTCCCCCGTGGCGAGGGCCCGGCAGGTCGCCGTGTCGGTCCGCAGCCGGGCATCGGGGGCCGTCACGCCTCCGTCCCCGTAGGACACACCGCCGTCGACCTCGATGCGTACGTGGAACTCGCCCTCGTCGAGGGTTACTTGGACGACTCCCGGACCGAGCTCCGCGAGGGCGTCGAGGAGCGGGATCGCGTACCAGTGGGCCCGGACGGCGTCGGTGGGCCGGGGCTCCCCGAGGTCGGGCGCGCCCCAGGCGGCGAGGGTGCGCAGCACGGGCAGCAGTTCGCGTCCGCGCGGGGTGAGTTCGTACACGGACGCCGAGGCGGGCGGGGGCAGCCGGCGCCGGGTGGCGAGTCCGGCGCCCTCCATGTCCTTGAGGCGGCCGGCGAGCATGTCGGTGCTGACGCCGGGCAGGTCGGCGTGGAGGTCGGTGTAGCGGCGCGGCCCGGCGAGGAGTTCGCGGACGACGAGCAGGGTCCAGCGGTCGCCGACGAGGTCGAGGGCGCGCGCGGCGGCGCAGTGCTGGTCGTAGCTGCGGCGGCGTGGCTGACGTGGCATGCGACGCAGTCTAGACATGTTGTTGGACTTTCCAAGCTCGAACTTGGTAAAACCAAGCATCACTGATTCCGGGGACCTGGGGAGGTCGGACATGGAGTTCCGGCAGTCGAGCAAGCTGAGCGAGGTCTGCTACGAGATCCGCGGCCCGGTGATCGAGCACGCCAACGCGCTGGAGGAGGCCGGCCACAGCGTCCTGCGCCTCAACACCGGCAACCCGGCGCTCTTCGGCTTCGAGGCCCCCGAGGAGATCGTCCAGGACATGATCCGGATGCTCCCCAAGGCCCACGGCTACACCGACTCGCGCGGCATCCTCTCCGCCCGGCGCGCGGTCGCCCAGCGCTACCAGTCCATGGGCCTGCCGGACGTGGACGTCGACGACATCTACCTCGGCAACGGCGTGTCCGAACTGATCTCCATGGCCGTCCAGGCCCTCCTGGAGGACGGTGACGAGGTCCTCGTACCCGCCCCCGACTACCCGCTGTGGACGGCGGTGATCACGCTGGCGGGCGGCAAGCCCGTGCACTACCTGTGCGACGAGTCCGCCGACTGGTACCCGGACCTCGACGACATGGCGTCGAAGATCACCGACCGCACCAAGGCCGTCGTCGTCATCAACCCCAACAACCCCACCGGCGCGGTCTACCCGAAGGAGGTCCTGGACGGCATCTTCGAACTCGCCCGCCGCCACGGCCTGATGGTCCTCGCCGACGAGATCTACGACCAGATCGTCTACGACGAGGTCGTCCACCACCCCGCCGCCTCCCTCGCCCCCGACCTCGTCGTCCTCACCTTCGGCGGGCTCTCCAAGACCTACCGCGTCGCGGGCTTCCGCTCCGGCTGGCTGGTGGTCACCGGGCCGAAGCAGCACGCGAGGAACTACCTGGAGGGCCTCACCATGCTGGCCTCCATGCGGCTCTGCCCCAACGCCCCCGCCCAGTACGCCATCCAGGCCGCGCTCGGCGGGCGGCAGTCGATCCACGAACTGTGCGCCCCGGGCGGCCGGCTGCGCGAACAGCGCGACCGGGCCTGGGAGAAGCTCAACGAGATCCCCGGCGTCTCCTGCGTGAAGCCGAAGGGCGCCCTGTACGCCTTCCCGCGCCTCGACCCCGCCGTGCACCGGATCCACGACGACGAGAAGTTCGTCCTCGACCTGCTCCTGCGGGAGAAGATCCAGGTCGTGCAGGGCACCGGTTTCAACTGGCCGCGCCCGGACCACTTCCGCATCCTGACCCTGCCCTACGCCGACGACCTCGACGCCGCGATCAGCCGCATCGGCCGATTCCTGAGCGGCTACCGGCAGTGACGTCCACCCCCTCGTGCTGTCATGATCTACGGGTCGGAGGGCCGAGGGAATCGGGAGGGCGACCGGTCATGGATGCGGCGCTGATAGCCGTGGTGGGAACCCTGTTGGGCGTCGTCTTCACGCACTGGTTCCAGGGGCGGGCCACCGAGCGCACGGCCGCCCTCGCCCGCACCGAACAGCTCCGGCAGGAACGGATCTCGACCTACAGCGCCTTCGCGGGCGCGGTCGTCGACTACCGGCACAGCCAGAACGACCGCTGGTTCCGGGCGCGTCGGCAGCCCGGCTCGGAGGAGGCGGAGGAGTCCCGGCACGCCTCCTACCGGCAGCGCACCGCCGCCCGGCAGGCCCTCTTCCGCGTCCAGCTGGTCTGCGAGGACCCGGAGGTGCGACGGCTCGCCGAGGCGGCGTTCGTGGACTCCCACTGCATGCACGAGGCCGTCGACGAGGCGGACCGCGCCCGCCGCTCGCAGCAGGCGAAGGAGGCGCTCGCCGTGTTCATCGCCGCCGCCGCTCCCGGCGTCCGCTGATCGGGGGCCCGCCGTGGACCTCGTCGCGCCCGTCGTCGTCGAACCGCTCAGGCGCCGCCGCTGCTCGGAATGTCGCCAGGGGCCGCTGGAACGGATGATCGTCGAGTTCAACGCACCGGTCTGCCTGGACTGCGCCGATCTCGGCCATCTCGTCTTCCTGCGCCGGGGCGACACGGCGCTCACCCGCCGCGCCAGGGAGGCCAGCACCCTCTGGGCCGTCGTCGTACGGCACAACCGGCGCCGCACCCGGTACGAACGCCAGGGCCTGCTCGTCGAGGAGGCCGCCCTCGCCGAGGCGGAGCGGGCCTGCCTGGCGGACGAGGAGGCCCGGGCCGCGCGACGGGCCCGGGACGCGGCGCGGCGGTCCGCCCTCGACGCCGAGATCACCGAGGTCCTCCGGGCGGAGATCCTGCGGCTGTTCCCGTCCTGCCCGGCGGACCGGGCCACGGAGATCGCCGTCCACGCCTCGGCGAAGGGCAGCGGACGGGTGGGGCGGACGGCCGCCGGCCGCTCGCTCGACCGCGGCGCGGTCACCGCCGCGGTACGAGCCTCCGTACGGCACGTGGACACGCCGTACGACTCCCTGCTGATGCAGGGGATCCCCCGGCACCAGGCCCGGACGAGGATCGCGCCCGCCATCGAGGCGGTGCTCCGGACCTGGCGCGAGAGCGGCTGAACCACGGGCGGCCGGGAGCGGGGCTGACGGCTCGGGCGTCAGCCCGCGTCGCCCCGGCCGCGCGGGGGCCGGGGGGGCCGACCCTCAGGCCTGGTCGCCGGTGCGACGTCCCCGGCGGTAGAGCAGCGCGCCGCCGAGGAGCAGCGCCGCGCTCGCGGAAGCGGCGTATCCCGTGGCGTCCGAGCCCGTGGAGGCCAGCGAGGCCGTGCTCGTCTCACCCTGCGGCGCGGGCGCCGGGGCGGGCGGGGTCACGGTCTCGGCCTGCGGCACCGGCACGTTCCGCACGGGGGTCTGCGGGCGGGGCGTCGGCGTCTCGATCGGCTGCTCGGGCTTGGCCGGGCCGTTCACCGAGGTGTTGCCGACGGCCGGGTTGCCGATGCCGACCACGTTGACCGAGTTCCCGCTGAGGTTCACGGGGAGGTCGATGGGCAGCTGGAGGCCGTTCCCGGAGAGGACGCCCGGGGATCCCTCGGCGTGGGTCTCGGCGGTGGACCCGCCGCCGTTGGAGGAAGCGCCCCCGTGGGAGCCACCGCCGTGGGAGCCGCCGGCCTGCTCGCCGCCGCGCGGGGTGCCGGGCTGGTCCTTGTGGGCGTGGCCACCGCCCTTCTCGTCCCCGTAGCCCCCGGTCTCGGGTGCGGCGGAGCGGTTGGCACAACTGTTGCCCGCGGCCGGGTTGAGCAGCCCGACGACGTTGACCGTGTTGCCGCAGACGTTGACCGGCACGTGCACCGGGAGCTGAATCGTGTTGCCGGAACCGACTCCCGGCGAACCGACGGCGGCGCCCTGCGCACCGGCGTCGGCGTGCGCGGCGCCCGCCGAGAGGGCGAGCGCTCCGCCCGTGACCAACAGTGTGGCCAGACCACTTCGGCGAATCTGCCTCATGGCTTCCTGCCTTCCGGAGGTGTACACGGGCAAGCGCCCGTACCGGAATCAACGCGACAAACCTGCGTGCCGGATCCAGCCGTTGACGGGTTTCACTCCATCGAGTGGGACTCCGTTCGAGTGTCGGGTCAACTCCCGTCAGCGCCCGAGCAGATCGGTGAGGGCGCCGACCGGGTCCGGGTCGGGGGCTCCGCGCGGCCACCAGTCCTCGCGTCCGGCGTCCGACTCGTATCCGTACCAGAGACCGTCCCGGCCGAGCCGGAGCTGGAGGGAGTCCCCGGAGAGCCGGTTGCGCCAGGGGCGCAGCGACGGGAAGTCGGCGGCGATCAGCGCGGGTCTGGCCCGGTCGAAAGGACCGGCGGGCGGATCCCAGGGCTCTTCGAGGACCGCGAGGCCCGCCGCGCCGCCCTGCCGCCAGGCGGCGACCGCGCGGGCCAGGTCCGTGGGGGTGCGGTCCAGGGCGTACGCCAGGTCCCGGTAGAGCGCGCGGGAGGAGGCGGTCAGTCCCGAACCGGGGTGTGCGGCGGCCAGCCGGACCGCGTCCTGCCAGGGCGTGAGCGCGGCGACCGGGTCGTGGCCGGTGGCCAGGAAGGCGTGGGCGCGGGCGGCGGCCTCGGTGGCGAGCAGGTCGAGGGCGAGCGGATCGGGGGCGTGGGGGTCCGGCGGGAAGACCGGGGGGCGGCCTGGCCGGTCCGGGACCGGCAGCTCGGGCGGCAGCGGCAGCAGCCCGGCACCGGTGGCCGCGTCGATCGCGATCCGGGCGGGGACCGTCGGCATCGGCGGGGCTGCGGCACCCGTCTCCGCGGCGCTCCGGGCGGCGTTGCGCCGGGTGAGCTCGGCGAGGAGTTCCTGCTCCCCGCGGCCGCGCATCAGGAAGAGGACGAAGGGGTCCTCGTCGAGGAGGCGGGCGGCCTGGTAGCAGAGGGCCGCGGCGTGCTTGCAGGGGTAGCCGTCGTCCGGGCAGGAGCAGTCGGGGACGAGGTCGCCCGGCGCGGGCAGCAGTCCGGTGACGGCCTCCAGGGCGTGCGGCACGTCCTTGTCGAGGAGGGCGGCGATGTGGTCGGGGCGGGCGGCGGCCTCGTCGAGGAACCGCTCCCAGCCGTCGTCGTCGAGGGTCCGCATCCTGATCTCGGTGCGGTACGGGCGGGGCCGGCTGCCGTGCACATAGGCCACGACCCGGCCGGGGGTGACCGTGATCGCGTCGACGTGGCCGCGTCCCGCGTACGTCTTGCCGCGCGCGAGCCGCGCCGGGTCGAGGGCGGTGGACTCCAGGGCGGTCACCCAGGCGTTCCCCCACCAGGAGGCGGCGAACCGGCCGTCGGACGCCGAGCGCGGGGCGACCTGCGGGAAGCTGCGGCGGCGGTCGTCGTGGCGGGGGGCGGCGCCCCGTGCGCCGCGCGCGCCCCGGGGGTGGTTCACGAGGGCCTCCTCAGGGACACCAGGTCGGCGAGCTCCCGGTCGGTGAGTTCGGTGAGGGCGGCCTCTCCCGAGCCGAGGACGGCGTCGGCCAGGGCCCGCTTGGCGCGGAGCATCTCGGCGATGCGGTCTTCGACGGTCCCCTCGGCGACGAGCCGGTGGACCTGGACCGGCTGGGTCTGGCCGATGCGGTAGGCACGGTCGGTGGCCTGCTCCTCCACCGCCGGGTTCCACCAGCGGTCGTAGTGGACGACATGGCCGGCCCGGGTGAGGTTGAGGCCGGTGCCCGCGGCCTTCAGGGAGAGCAGGAAGACCGGGACCTCACCGGCCTGGAAGCGGTCGACCATCCGCTCCCGCTCGGCCACCGGGGTGCCGCCGTGCAGGAGTTGGGCGGGGATGCCGCGCGCGGCGAGGTGGTCGGCGAGGAGCCGCGCCATCGACACGTACTGGGTGAAGACGAGCACGGACCCGTCCTCCGCGAGGATCGTGTCGAGGAGCTCGTCGAGCAGGGCGAGCTTTCCCGAGCGCGCGGCGAGCCGCGCGGTGCCGCCGCCGCGCGGTGCCTGCTCCTTGAGGTACTGCGCGGGGTGGTTGCAGATCTGCTTGAGCGAGGTCAGGAGGCTCATGACGAGCCCCCGGCGGGCCATGCCCTCGGCTCCTTCGATCCGTGTCATGGTCTCGCGGACGACCGCCTCGTAGAGCGAGGCCTGTTCCCGGGTGAGGGCGACGGGATGGTCGGACTCCGTCTTGGGCGGCAGTTCGGGGACGATGCCGGGATCGGACTTGCGGCGGCGCAGCAGGAAGGGGCGCACGAGCCGGGCGAGCCGCTCGACGGCCTGCTCGTGCTCGATCTCCTCGTGGTTCTCCACGGCGCGGGCGTGCCGGGAGCGGAAGGCCTTGAGCGGGCCGAGGAGACCGGGGGTGGTCCAGTCGAGGAGCGCCCAGAGCTCGGAGAGGTTGTTCTCCACGGGGGTGCCGGTGAGGGCGACCCTGGCGGGTGCGGGGATCTCGCGGAGCGCCTTGGCGGTCGCGGAGAACGGGTTCTTGACGTGCTGTGCCTCGTCGGCGACGACCATCCCCCACTCCCGCTCGGCCAGCCGGGCGGCGCTGGTGCGCAGGGTGCCGTAGGTGGTGAGGACGAAGCCGCCCTCGGTGCCGTCGAGGTCGCGGTCGGTGCCGTGGAAGCGCCGGACGGGCACGTCGGGGGCGAACTTCCGCACCTCCCGCTGCCAGTTCCCGAGGAGGGAGGCCGGGCAGACCACGAGCGTGGGGGCGCGCCGGGCGCGGCGGAGGTGGAGGGCGATGAGGGTGACGGTCTTGCCGAGCCCCATGTCGTCGGCGAGGCAGCCGCCGAGCCCGAGCGAGGTCATCAGGTCCAGCCAGGCGAGGCCGCGCAGCTGGTAGTCGCGGAGGGTGGCGGTGAGGCCCGGTGGGGCCTGCACGTCCTCGGGGCCGGCCAGGAGCCGGTCGCGGAGCGCGGCGAGGGCCCCGACGGGGACGGCGGGGACGGACTCGCCCTCCACCTCGGCGGTGCCGGTGAGGGCGGCGGCGAGGGCGTCGACCGGTTCGAGCAGGCCGAGTTCCCGCTTGCGGGCCTTGCGGACGAGCGCGGGATCGACGACCACCCACTGGTCACGGAGGCGCACGACGGGCCGGTGGGCCTCGGCCAGGAGGTCCATCTCGCGCTCGGTGAGCGGATCGCCGTCGAGGGCCAGCTGCCAGTTGAACCGCAGGAGCTCGTCGCTGTCGAAGAAGGAGGTGCCGTCGGTGGCGGAGCCGGGCGCCGCCTGGGCGGGGCGGACGACCGCCGAGGCGCTGAGCGAGCGGGCGAGCTCGCGCGGCCAGTGCAGGGCGACCCCGGCGTCGGCGAGCCGGGCGGCGGCCGGGCCGAGCAGCTCGTACAGCTCGTCCTCGGTGACGGCGAGGACGTCGGGCACGTCCCGCTCCAGGAGCCGGGTGAGCGGGGTCCACACGCGGGCGGCCCGGCGCAGGGCGAGGACGGCGTCGATCCGGGCGCGGGGCCCGAAGTGCTCCCCGTCCCCGGCCCACAGGTCCGCGGCGTCGATGACGAGGGTCGGGTCGGCGAGGCTGTGGATCTGGAGGAGCGCGGCGGCGGCGTGCCGCTCCCCCTCGGTCCGCTCCCCCGCTCGCGCGTCGTCGGTGCCGGCCGTGGTGTCGAAGAGTTCGTACGGGGACAGGTCGAGGCGGAGCGAGACCCGCACCCCCGCGTCCATCCCGGCCGCCGCCTCGGCGGCCCAGGCCCGCGCGCGGGGCAGGTGCTGGGGTGCACGCGCGGCGAACGGCGCGCCGACCGCGTGGGCGGCGGCCGGGGTGCGGGGCAGCGTGTCGGCGACGGCGTCGAGGAAGGCCCGCACGAGGGCCTCGGGCTCGGGCAGCCGCAGCGGGCCCCGTGCGGCGACCGGCACGGCGTACCCCTCGTACGGCAGGGCGGCCGCGACAGCCCGCAGATGGGCGATGTCCTCGGCGTCCAGGGGGCCGGCCCGCCAGGCGTCGAGGTCGTCGGCGGTCAGTCCCGGCAGCAGCCGCCCGCGTGCGGCGAGGTGCAGGGCGTGCAGGGCGGCGGCGCCCCAGGCGGCGGTCGCGGGGTGGGCGGCCGGGTGGTGGCGGGCCGCGACGAGGTGCGGCAGGGCGGCGGCGACGGGCAGGGTCACGGCGGGCACGGACCTGCCCCGGGCGCCGCTGCCGTGCCGGCGGGCCACGGTCAGCTCGACCCGCTCCGCCCCGCTCGGCCCGGGGTCCGGCAGCTCACCGCCGTCGGGGGCCCAGAAGGCGACCCGGCCGTCCCGGGGAAGGGCGGCGGGCAGGAAGACGGCGGCGCCGGTCGTCCAGGTGTGTGCCACGGCTCCGCTCTCCTCCCGCTGTCCGGCGATTCCCCACTGGACCTCCGACCTTACGGGTGGGGTCTGACAACGGGCGCGGGGCCGTTCCCCCGGGCGGCCCAACAGCGGATGACAGGGGTCGCCGCCGGCGGGATGGTGGCCTGAAACGACCCGACAGAAGAGGATCCGCCATGTCCGTTCGCCGGCGTCTCACGACCGCCACAGGGGCCGTGCTGCTCACTCTCGCCGTCGCCGGCTGCTCGGGCCTCGGCCGCACCGCCGTGGGCACGATCAAGTCCGAGACGCAGCACAGGTTCGTGGTGACCGTGACGAGTCCCCTGGTGAAGGGCTGCCACCGCCTGCCGCCCTCGGGCGTGACCAGGGTCGAGAACAACGCCCTGACCGACATCATCATGTACCGGACCCGCAACTGCGACGGTCCGAACTCCATCTATGTCCCCACCAACTCCGCGAACTGGATCGCCCCGGACACCCTGCCCTGGCGTAGCTACAGCGTCGTGCACTGAGCGGCCGCCCGGGCCTCCCGGCAGCCGTTCCGTTTCCCTCGACCCGGGTCCATGCTGGAAGTGACCCCGGGGCCCCGAGGGGAGGTGCGACCGTCATGCGGACCGGGAACGAGCCGGCGAACGCGCGGAGCGCGCTGCGCCTGCGGTTCTGGCTGAGCCTGTGGGGACTGCTCTGGGCCGCCTTCGGGACGACCGTGTTCTCGCTGGTGGGGCGCCCCGGCTGGGCGGCGGCCTGCGGGGTGCTGTTCCTGGTGGTCGCGGTCGACATGACGGTGGTGCTGCACCACATCCACCGGGGCCCGCACTGGCAGCCGGGCCGGAGCATCCCCCCGTACGAACCCGATCACGGCGGCACGGGCCGCTGACGGCCGCCCGCTCAGTTCCGGGTGTCGAAGCCCGCCGCCCGGAGGTACTCGGGCTTCGGGTCGAGCGCCGCGGCGAGGCGGAAGTGCCGCATGGCCTGGGCGGTCAGTCCCGAGCGCTCGAAGGTGCGGCCGAGCGCGAAGTGGGCGAAGGCGTTGTCCGGCTCGCGCTCCAGGACCAGCTCGAACTCCAGCTGCGCCGGACGGAGCTGCGCGGCGGCGAAGAACGCCCGGGCGCGCAGCAGACGCGCCGCGGTGTTCTCGGGGTGGGCGGCGATCACCGAGTCCAGCAGCTTCACGGCCCCGCGAGGGTCCCGCGCGGCCAGCAGGTGCTCGGCGGCGCGGAAGTCGATGACGTGCGTTTCCGGGTTGCTGTCGGCCACGTTGGCATCCTTCCCCTCGATCGGGTGGTTGAACACCGTACCCGGGCGGGGCATTCCGCCGGCCCCCTCTAGGGGGTGCCGTGGGCCCGGCGCTCCAGCTCGTCCCACACCTTCCGCACCTGCGGCTCCAGCGCGTCGAGCGGGCCGTCGTTGTCGATCACGAGGTCGGCGACGGCGAGCCGCTGCGCGCGCGTGGCCTGGGCCCCCATGCGGGCCTCGGCCTCGGGCGCCGCCATCCCCCGGAGCCGTACGAGCCGGTCGAGCTGTGTCTCGGGGGACGCGTCGACGACCACGACCAGGTCGTACAGCGGCGCGAGCCCGTTCTCGGTGAGCAGGGGTACGTCGTGGACGACGACGTCCCCGGCGCCCGCGCGGCTCTCCAGCTCCGCCGACCGGGCCCCGACCAGCGGGTGCACGAGGGCGTTGAGGGTGGCCAGGCGCTCGGGGTCGGCGAACACGATCGAGCCGAGCTTCGGCCGGTCGAGCGTGCCCTCCGGGGTGAGGACGCCGTCGCCGAAGGCCGCGACGACGGCCGCAAGCCCCGGGGTGCCGGGCTCGACGACCTCGCGGGCGATCCGGTCCGCGTCGATCAGCACGGCTCCGTACGAGACGAGCAGCCGTGACACTTCGCTCTTGCCGGCGCCGATCCCGCCGGTCAGGCCCACCTTCAGCATGAGCGGCAGCTTAGGGCCTGCCCCGCGGAGGCTAGGCGTCGCCCTCCCGCTCCGCGAGGAAGCGCTCGAACTCACGGCCGAGCTCGTCGGCCGACGGCAGGTCGACCGGCTCGGCCACCAGGCTGCCGCGCGTCTCGGCGCCGGCGACCGCGTCGTACTGGTGCTCAAGGCCCTGGACCAGCGAGACGAGCTCCTCGTCGCCCTCGCCGATCTGACGGTCGATCTCGGTCTGGGTGCGCCGGGCCTCGGTCCGCAGCGCGTGGGCGACGCCCGGGAGGACGAGACCGGTGGCGGCGGTGACGGCCTCCAGCGCGGTCAGGGCGGCGTCCGGGTAAGGGGACCGGGCCACGTAGTGCGGGACGTGGGCGGCGACGCCGAGGGTGTCGTGACCCGCTTCGGTGAGCCGGAACTCGATGAGGGACTCGGCGCTGCCGGGCACCTGGGCCTCGTCGAAGGGGCTGCGGTGCCCGGGCATGAGGTCGGTGCGGCTGCCGTGCGGGGTGAGGCCGACCGGGCGGGTGTGCGGCACGCCCATGGGGATGCCGTGGAAGTTGACGGAGAGGCGCACCCCGAGGCGCTCCACGATCTGCCGGACGGCGACGGCGAACCGCTCCCACTCCACGTCCGGCTCCGGTCCGGAGAGGACGAGGAAGGGCGCGCCGGTGGCGTCCTGCACCAGACGGACCTCGATGGACGGCGTCTCGTACGCGCTCCAGCGGTCGCGCCGGAAGGTCAGCAGCGGGCGGCGGGCGCGGTAGTCCACGAGCCGGTCGTGGTCGAAGCGGGCCACCAGCTGGTGCGGGAGGGTGTCGAGCAGCCCGTCGACGATCTGCTCGCCGGTCTCGCCCGCGTCGATGTACCCGTCGAAGTGGTACAGCATGACGAGCCCGGCCGACTCCTGCGCCAGGGCCAGGTCGACGACGGCCACACCCTTCGGGTCCCATTCGTACAAATCCTGGGGATCAAGCACGATTACCGCTCCTCCTCGTGTTCTCTCTGGGAACGTCTCGGGTGCCACGGCCATTCCCGGGTCGCACGCGTTCCGGCGCGTCGGAGCGCGCGGATTTCCGGCACATCACGGCCATTGGTCCAGACCTTGACATGGCCGCGCCCCCTCCCTACCGTCTCGGGACAGCATCGCGTTCAGCATCTCGACCTCTGTGCACATACAGGAACTCCTCCTGCCCCACTCGCTGCCCGGAAGGCAACCACCATGCGCACCCGAACGCTGCTCCTCCCTCTGCTCCCGGCGCTCCTCGCCGTCCCCCTCGCCACGACCCCGGCGGTCGCGGCCACCGTCGAGGTCTCCACCGCGGCCCAGCTCAAGACGGCGCTCGCCAACGCCCGGCCCGGCGACACGATCCACCTCGCGGACGGTACGTACACCGGCAACTTCAAGGCCACGACGCCGGGCACCGCGTCCGCCCGGATCACCCTGACCGGCTCCCCGCGCGCGGTGCTCACGGCGGGCGGGGGCTACGGGCTGCACCTCAACGGCGCGTCGTACTGGACGGTCGGGGGGATCACGGTGACCGGCGGACAGAAGGGGATCATGGCCGACGCCGCGAACGGCGTGGTGATCGACGGGGTGACCGTGCACGACCTGGACATGGAGGGCGTGCACTTCCGCAATTCCAGCAGGAACGGGGTCGTCAGGAACTCGCGGATCTACGACACCGGGAACGACGGCCGGGGCATGGGCGAGGGGGTGTACGTCGGCACCGCCGGAAACCTCTCCGACCGGAGCGACGACGCACAGATCCTGAACAACGTCATCGGGCCGGACGTCGGCGGCGAGAGCGTGGACATCAAGGAGGGCACGACGGGGGCGAGGATCGTCGGCAACACCTTCGACGGGCGCGGGCTGACCGGCGCCAACTACGACGACTCCTGGGTCGACGTGAAGGGCAACGGTGTCCTCGTGGCGGACAACACCGGCGTCAACACGACGAACAACGGCTTCGAGACCCACACCCAGCAGAGCGGCTGGGGCTGCGGCACGGTCTTCCGGGGCAACCGCTCGGATCTGACCGGCGCGACCGGTGATCGGCGACTCGCGATCAACGTCACCCACCAGAGCGCCGACTGCACGACCACCGTGTACGCCTCCAACACGGTGACCGGCGGCAACGGGCTGACGAACATCGCCGTCACCCCCTGACGGAGGCCGGAGAACGGCCGAGGCCCGCTCCCCCGAAGGGGAACGGGCCTCGGTTCGCTAGCGGCTAGCGCTCAGCGGCGAGCCTGTTCAGCTCTGGCCGCCGGCGAGCTTCTCGCGGAGGGCGGCGAGCGCCTCGTCCGACGCCAGGGCGCCGGAGTTGTCGTCCGACTCCGAGGAGTACGAACCACCCGAGATGCCCGCACCGGCGTTGCCGGCGGCCGGGGCGGCAGCACCCTCGGCAGCGGCGGCCTCGTCGGCCTCGCGGGACTTGATGACCTGAGCCTGGTGCTGCTCGAAGCGAGCCTGCGCCTCGGCGTACTGGGTCTCCCAGGCCTCGCGCTGCGCCTCGTAGCCCTCGAGCCAGTCGTTGGTCTCGGGGTCGAAGCCCTCGGGGTAGATGTAGTTGCCCTGGTCGTCGTAGGACGCGGCCATGCCGTACAGGGTCGGGTCGAACTCGACCGAGGCCGGGTCGGCACCGAAGGACTCGTTGGCCTGCTTCAGCGAGAGGCTGATGCGACGACGCTCGAGGTCGATGTCGATGACCTTGACGAAGATCTCGTCGTTGACCTGGACGACCTGCTCCGGGATCTCCACGTGGCGCTCGGCCAGCTCGGAGATGTGGACCAGACCCTCGATGCCCTCGTCCACGCGGACGAACGCACCGAACGGAACCAGCTTGGTGACCTTACCCGGGACGACCTGACCGATCTGGTGGGTCCGGGCGAACTGCTGCCACGGGTCCTCCTGCGTCGCCTTCAGCGACAGGGAGACACGCTCGCGGTCCATGTCGACGTCGAGAACCTCGACGGTGACCTCCTGGCCGACCTCGACAACCTCGGAGGGGTGGTCGATGTGCTTCCAGGACAGCTCGGAGACGTGCACGAGGCCGTCGACGCCACCCAGGTCCACGAAGGCACCGAAGTTGACGATCGAGGACACGACGCCGGAGCGGACCTGACCCTTCTGGAGGGTCGTGAGGAAGGTCTGGCGAACCTCGGACTGGGTCTGCTCCAGCCAGGCGCGGCGGGACAGGACCACGTTGTTGCGGTTCTTGTCCAGCTCGATGATCTTCGCCTCGAGCTCCTTGCCCACGTAGGGCTGGAGGTCGCGGACGCGACGCATCTCGACCAGGGAGGCCGGGAGGAAGCCGCGGAGGCCGATGTCGAGGATGAGACCACCCTTGACGACCTCGATGACGGTACCGGTGACGATGCCGTCCTCTTCCTTGATCTTCTCGATGGTGCCCCAGGCGCGCTCGTACTGGGCACGCTTCTTCGAGAGGATCAGGCGGCCTTCCTTGTCCTCCTTCTGGAGAACCAGGGCCTCGATCTCGTCGCCGACCTTGACGACCTCGTTCGGGTCGACGTCGTGCTTGATCGAGAGCTCGCGGCTCGGGATGACACCTTCGGTCTTGTAACCGATGTCGAGCAGGACCTCGTCCCGGTCGACCTTCACGATGACGCCGTCGACGATGTCGCCGTCGTTGAAGTACTTGATCGTCTCGTCGATCGCGGCGAGGAAGGCTTCCTCGTTACCGATGTCGTTGACCGCAACCTGCGGGGTGGTGGCGGTGGTCTCGGTGCTGCTCGTCATGTGGGAAAGGGCTCCGGTTACGGACAGAAAGTCGTAGGTACTGCTACGCCGAGAGCCCGTATCGCACCAAGAAGCCGGACAGCAATGAAGCGCCCTTCCGCGAACGGGAGGGAACCTCGAAAACCGAGGGGACATACAACAGGTGCGAGCGCGGCCTGCTCCGTCTGAGGCGCGCAGGCCCGCAGCGCAACCTTTAGCATACGGGGGCGGCCGGACAGGGTCAATGCGCGAAGCGCGCACCCGGGGCAGATCCCCTCAATTCCGGCACCAGTCATGGCCCTTGCGCCCTCAGGGCGGGGGTGCGCCGCACGGCGGCACTGAGCGCAAACTACATCGGCGGGCGAGATGAACCAAGAGTACGGACACGAAGACGCGGTCGACGGGGACGCCGACGAGGCCGAGGCGACCCGGCGTGACGCCGGGGAAGCGGAGAGCAGCCGGGCGAGCCGCGGCTGGTGGGACCGGAACGCCGACGAGTACCAGAGCGACCACGGTTCCTTCCTCGGCGACGACCGGTTCGTGTGGGGCCCGGAGGGACTCGACGAGGCCGAGGCCGGGCTCCTCGGGCCCGCCGCCTCGCTGAAGGGCCTCGACGTCCTGGAGATCGGCGCGGGCGCGGCGCAGTGCTCGCGCTGGCTGGCGGCGCAGGGGGCGCGGCCCGTGGCCCTCGACCTCTCGCACCGGCAGCTCCAGCACGCGCTGCGGATCGGCGGGGAGGTGCCGCTGGTGGAGGCGGACGCGGGGGTGCTGCCCTTTCGGGACGGCTCCTTCGACCTGGCGTGCTCGGCGTACGGGGCGGTGCCGTTCGTCGCGGACCCGGTGCGGGTCTTCCGCGAGGTGCGCCGGGTGCTGCGGCCGGGCGGCCGCTGGGTCTTCTCGGTGACGCACCCGGTCCGCTGGGCGTTCCCGGACGAGCCGGGCCCCGAGGGCCTCTCGGTCGCCGCCTCGTACTTCGACCGCACGCCGTACGTCGAGCAGGACGAGCAGGGGCGGGCGGTGTACGTGGAGCACCACCGGACCATCGGGGACCGGGTGCGCGACGTGGTGGCCGGCGGCTTCCGGCTGGTGGATCTGGTGGAGCCGGAGTGGCCCGCCTGGAACAGCCAGGAGTGGGGCGGCTGGTCCCCGCTGCGGGGCAACCTGATCCCGGGCACGGCGATCTTCGTCTGCGAGCGGGACGGATAGCTCCGCCCGGACGGGACGGATAGCTCCGCTCGGACGAGACCGGTAGCTCCGATCGGACGGGACCGATAGTCCTACTTATGGAGGGCCCTGTGGATAACAGGGCCCTCCCTTTTCTTCGCACGTACGAGACTGAGTGCGTGATCCGAAACGACGCACTCGACCGTCTCCCCGTCCGCCATGCCGTCCCCGAGCTGCTCAGCGCGCTCGCGGAGCGCGGTGCGGCGGTGCTCTCCGCTCCTCCCGGCACCGGCAAGACGACGCTGGTGCCGCTGGCGCTGGCCGGGCTCATAGGGGACGGGCCGGAGCGCCGGGTGCTCGTGGCCGAGCCGCGGAGGATGGCGGTGCGGGCGGCGGCCCGGCGGATGGCGTGGCTGCTCGGCGAGGAGGTCGGCGGCGCGGTCGGCTTCTCGGTGCGCGGCGAGCGCCGGGCGGGTCCCGCGACCCGGGTCGAGGTGGTGACCACGGGCGTCCTCCTCCAGCGGCTCCAGCGCGATCCGGAGCTGGCGGGCGTGGACGTGGTGCTGCTCGACGAGTGCCACGAGCGGCACCTCGACGCCGACACGGCGATGGCCTTCCTGGTGGACGTGCGGGCGGCGCTGCGGCCGGAGCTGAAGCTGATCGCCGCGTCGGCGACCAGTGACGCCGCGGCCTGGGCGGACCTGCTCACGGTCCTGGACGGGAGCGGGCCCGCGCCGGTGGTGCGGAGCAAGGGCGAGGGCCACAGCTGCCGGGTCTTCTTCGCGGAGCCGCCCCCGGGCGTCCGGCCCGCGCACGGCACCTGGGTGGATCCGGCGCTGCTGCGTCACGTGGCGGCGACGGTACGGCTCGCGATGGAGCGCCACGAAGGGGACGTGCTCTGCTTCCTGCCGGGCACGGGGGAGATCGCGCGGACGGCCGGCCTGCTGGCCGGCGTCGACGCCGAGGTGCTGCAGCTGCACGGCCGCGCGCCTGCGGCGGTGCAGGACGCGGTGCTGCGCGGCGCGGAGCCGGGCGGACGGCGCAGGGTGGTGCTCGCGACCTCGGTGGCGGAGTCCAGTCTGACGGTGCCGGGGGTGCGGATCGTCGTGGACTCGGGTCTCGCGAGGGAGCCGCGCATGGACCACGCCCGGGGACTGGGCTCGCTGGCGACGGTGACGGTGTCCGAGGCGACGGCGACCCAGCGGCTCGGTCGCGCGGGCCGTGAGGCCTTCGGCTTCGTGTACCGGTGCTGGGCGGAGGCGAGCGACGGCGGCAGGCCGCGCTTCCCCTCGCCGGAGATCAAGGTCGCCGACCTGGCGGACTTCGCCCTGCGGGCCGCCTGCTGGGGGGACCCGACGGCGACGGGGCTCGCGCTGCTCGACGCGCCGCCGGCCGGGGCGATGGCGGCCGCCCGCGCGGTGCTCGGGTCGATCGGCGCCGTGGACGGGGACGGCCGGGCCACGGAGCGGGGCGTGCGGATGTCCCGGCTCGGACTGCACCCCCGATTGGGGCGCGCGCTCCTGGACGGTGCGCCCGAGGTCGGGGTCCGGCGGGCGGCGGAGGTCGTGGCGCTGATCGGCGAGGAGCCGCCGCGCGACTACGGGGACGATCTGGTGGCGGCCTGGCGTGCGGCGCGTCAGGGCTCCGACGGGTACGGTGCGCGCTGGCGGGCGGAGGCGCGCCGCCTGGAGCGGTCCGCGGGCGAGGCGCTGGGCGGGGGCGGGGCGGCCGCGGGGCAGGCGGGGGACGACCTGGCGGCCGGGCTCGTGACGGCGCTGGCGTTCCCGGAGCGGGTGGCCAGGGCCCGGGAGCAGGGCGGCTATCTGATGGTGTCGGGGAGCGGGGCGCGTCTCGCCGAGGGGTCCGGGCTGCGGTCGAGCCCGTGGCTCGCCGTGGCGGTGGCGGACCGGACCGCGCGGGACGCCACGGCGCGGGTGCGGCTCGCGGCCGTGGTGGACGAGTCCGTGGCGTGCCGGGCGGCCGGGCATCTGCGGAGCACGGGCGAGGAGGTCCACTGGGAGGACGGGGACGTGGTCGCCCGGTCCGTGGACCGACTGGGCGCGGTCGAGCTGACGGTCCGGCCCCTGGGCGCGGGGGCCGAGCCGGCGCTGGTGCGGGAGGCGGTGCTCGACGGTCTGCGGCGTGAGGGGACCGGGCTGCTGCGGTGGCGCCGGGAGGCGTCGGAGCTGCGGGAGCGGCTCGCGTTTCTCCACCGGGAGCTCGGGGAGCCGTGGCCGGACGTGTCGGAGGGGGCGCTCGTCGAGCGGGCCGGGGAGTGGCTGGAGCCGGAGCTGTCGCGGGCGTCGCGGCGGGCGGATCTGGGGCGGATCGACGCCGGGGAGGCGCTGCGGCGGTTGCTGCCCTGGGCGTCGGGCGAGGGCGCCCGGCTGGACGAGCTGGCGCCGGAGCGGATCGAGGTGCCGAGCGGTTCGCGGATACGGGTCGAGTACGGGGGCGAGCGGCCGGTGCTGGCGGTGAAGCTCCAGGAGATGTTCGGTCTGGCCGAGACGCCCCGGGTGGCGGGGGTGCCGGTGCTCGTCCATCTCCTCTCCCCCGCCGGGCGGCCCGCGGCGGTCACGGCGGACCTGGCGTCGTTCTGGCGGGACGGCTACCGCGCGGTGCGGGCGGAGCTTCGGGGGCGCTATCCGAAGCACCCGTGGCCGGAGGATCCGGCCACGGCGGTGCCGACCCGGCACACCAGCGCCCGGCTCAGAGGGGAGCGCTGACCGGGGTCGGGGCGGGGGCGGCGGGCGGTTCCGGCTCGGGGCGGCGCGAGCGGGCCTCCAGCCAGAGGGCGAGGGCGAGGAGGAGGAGAGCGAGGAAGGTGAGGGTCCACGGGATGTAGGAGACGAGCATGAGGACCATGAGGCGGTTGGCGGAGACCATCTCGCCGATGCTCTCCAGGTAGTCCTCGCGCATCTTCACGTGGCCCGCGAAGACGGTGAGGGTGTCCTGCCCCATCAGCGCCTTGGCGTTGCGGAGCTCCTCCTTGTGGATCTCCTCGCCGTTGACGGGGGCTCCGGTGACGGGCTCGATCCAGAACATGCGCTTGGTCGTGTACCAGCGGGTGAGGCCCGAGTCGGCGAGGATCTTGGGGGTGATGCCCTTGACCGGCATGGTCTTGGGCATGGGGACCTTGGTCCAGGGGATGGTCTGCTCGAAGTAGTAGACCTCCATGCCGCGGAAGGTTTGGGTGCCCTTGTAGTGGATGGGGGCCGAGGTGCGGGTCTGGGCGTCGAAGTACTGGTAGTCGCGCTTCTCGGTGAGGAAGGGGAACTTGAACTCGATGCCCTCGCGCCGGACCGGGTCGCCGTCGACCGACTCACCGGTGGCGTGGACGGGGTCCTGGGTGTGGGCGTCGAAGATGTACCGCTCCGGGACCTGGGAGACCATCTTGCCGTCGGGCCCGGTCACGTAGGCGAGGGCGTCCCAGACGACGACGTCGCGCCCGGCGTCGCGCTCGATGCGCCGCGACTCCTCCACGTTGCCCTTGAGGGTCTGGATGATCGTGATCTTGTCGACCTGCTCGGCCTTGAGCGTGGAGTAGTTGAGGAGGGTCGCGGGCCGCGCCTCCAGAACGGTGTCCTGGTACTGGTTCGCCGGGATCTTCGCCAGGCGGGGGAAGGCGTACCAGCGCAGGGTGGGGGCCATCGCGGCGCAGAAGACGGCGAGGGCGAGGAGGACGAGGCTGGCTCGGCGGCGCACGGTCGGCCCCCTACTTCTTGGGGCCGGGATCGGCGGTCAGCAGGGGCTTGGGCGAGGTGGGCCCGTCGGGCGGCAGATCGACCACGGAGAGGAGCAGGACGAAGAGGAGGACTGGGGCGAGTCCGATGGCGGCGGCGACGAGGGCGCGCATGGTCGGCCTCCCGGGATGCGATCTGATAGGTCGTCAGGGCGGGGGCACCGTAGCAACGCGGCCGTGAGATGAGAACACGTCGCACCCGGGTAACAGCGAAGCGCCGCCCCCGCGTCCGGTGCGGACGGAGGGGCGGCGCGGAGACGGAGGCCCGGCGGGTCCCGGGCGGTCAGGCCCAGGGCCCGGCAGGTCCCGGGGCGGTCAGGCCCAAGACCCCGTGGATCCCGGGCGGTCAGGCCCGGGGCCCGGTGGGTCCCGGGGCGGTCAGGTCGAGGGGGAGGAGCTGGGCGAGGGGCTTGCCTCGGGTGTGCCGCTGCCGGAGGGCGTCGGCTCGGGGGTCGTCCCCGGGTCCGGCGTCGCGGGCGCGGTGACCGTGAGGTCGACGAAGGTGGTGCCGCCGCCGGGCGCGGTGAGCTTGAGGTAGAACGTGCCCGCCGTGGTGCCGGCGAGGAGGTCGCCCGGCTCGAAGGTGAGCAGCCCGTTCGTCCCGGTCTTGAGGGTGACGGTACGGACCGTGGTGCCGTCGGCGCTCTTGAAGGAGGGGCCCTCGGTGGCCGCCTGGGCGTCCGTCTTGGAGGTGACGATGACCGCGGTGACGAGGACGCCGGGGGCGAGGGCGCCCTTGTCGGTGGCCTTCACCTCGACCTGCTGCGCGAAGGAGGTGCCGGTCGTCGCCGACAGCGGGTCGCCGGCGACGCGGGTGAGGGTGTCGGCCTGGCGCTCCGTGACGGTCGCGGCGAAGTCGGCCGCGGCCAGGGTGGCGCGGCCCACGACGGTGGCCCGCACGGTGAAGGAGCCCGTCTTCTCGCCGGCCCGGAGGGCGGGCGAGGTGGCGAGGCCGGTCGTCCCGGTGCTGATGGTGGCGCTGGTGCCGCCGCCGACGAAGCGGGTGTCGGTGGTCCCGACGATCTCGAAGCGGATGCTCACGCCGGCGACCGGCTTGCCCGAGGCGTCGAACGCTCCGACGCGGGGGGCTCCCGTGAAGGCGCTGCCGGTGGTCGCGGTGAGCTTCTGGTTGGCCACGACCGTGAGCCGAGTGACCTTGGCGGATGCCGGGAGGCTGGGCGGCGTCACCGGCGGGGTGACCGGGGGCTTGGTGGGGACGGTCGGGGGCTTGACCGTCCCGGGGCGGTTCTCCGAGGGCTTCGGCTTCGGGGTCCCCGGCGTCGGGGTCGGCGTCGTGGGGACCGTCGGGAGCGGCGTGGTGGGACGGTTGCCGCCCAGGTTGCCGTCGTCGCTGCGGTCGACCGGCAGCACGCCCGTGCCGTCCGGGACCTGGTGGGTGCCGCGCTGGTAGAAGGAGACCCAGGACAGGACCGTGTTCAGGTACTCCTGCGAGTGGTTGTAGCTGAGGATCGCGGCGTCGAGGTCGGCCTTCAGCGCGAGGTCGCGGTCGTTGGCGCAGAGGTAGAGGCCGGCGGCCTGCGCCGCGTCGTAGATGTTGTTCGGGTCCTTCTTCCCGTCGCTGTTGGCGTCCTGGCCCCAGGTGGCCCAGGTGGACGGGATGAACTGCATCGGGCCGACGGCCCGGTCGTGGACCTTGTCGCCGTCGTAGGCGCCGCCGTCGGTGTCGGTGATGTTGGCGAAGCCGTTGCCGTTGAGGGCGGGCCCGAGGATCGCCGGCGATGCCGTGCCGTTGGCGTCGACCCTGCCGCCGCGCGCCTGGCCGGACTCGACCTTGCCGATGCCCGCGAGCAGCTGCCACGGAAGGTTGCAGCCGGGGTCGGTCGAGCGTATCGACAGTTCGGCGCGCTTGTAGGCGGAGTAGACGGACGCGGGTATGCCGGCCTCGGCCGGTCCGGCGATGACCGGCAGATGGGGGCTCACCCCGGGCACGTTGGGCGGGTTCAGCGGCGGCAGGTCCGTGTAGTACGGGTCGTCGCCCGTCGCGGAGTCGCCCCGGGACGGCGGTGCCGTGTCGCCCGCGCCGATCGCGTGGTCCCCACCCGTGTTGTCCGCGGCCGGCGGCATCGCCTCCGGTGCCTGCGAGGCGGCGAGCGCGGCGACCGCCGCGGCCATCACGACACCACTGGTGGCTCCCTTGCGCAGCCGGTGGCCGATGTGCGCTGCCATTCCGTCGTCCCCTCCCGATCGACGCGGCCGCACGCTCCCCGCGTGAAACCTCTGGCGACCCTATGCCAACTCCGGACCGGCGAGTACCGGCTCCTGACCGTGTTTCACGGTTTCGTCACCTCTTGGCCGCCTGCCGACCAGCTGAGTCCGGGAACCGATCAGAGGGTCCCCGCCCTCTTGCACTCCGGCCGACCGCGCCCTGCGATCACCGGACCCTGGGGGGACTCCCGTTGCCGTTCACGCTGAGCCACGCCGCCGCCGTGCTGCCCGCGCTGCGCGCGAACGGAACCGCGCGGGGACCGCTGGTCGCGTCCGCGCTCGTCGCCGGTTCGTTCTCGCCCGACATGACCTACTTCGCCGCGACCGCGGTCCCCGGCGCGATGGAACTCGGTGACATCACCCACTCCCCCCTCGGGATCGTCACGGCGGACGTGCTGATCACCGTCGGGCTGCTGGCCCTGTGGCTGACCGTGCGCGAGCCGCTCGTCGCGCTGCTGCCCGCCCGGTGGCGGGGCAGGGTGTACGGGCTCGTCCGGGGCCGTCCGTGGCGCGAGCGGCACCCGGGCGCTTTCGTCGGCTGGTTCTGCCTCTCGGCGATCCTCGGCGCCACGACCCACGTGGTGTGGGACTCCTTCACGCACCTCGACCGCTGGGGCACCCGCGCGATCCCGTTCCTCGGCGAGGTCGTGGCCGGCTTCCCCGTCTACCTCTACGCGCAGTACGGCGGTTCGGCGCTGGCCCTGGGACTGCTGGGCTGGTGTACGGCGCGGGCGCTGCGCGGGGCCCCGGAGGCGGAGCCGCCGTCCCGGTTCCGGGCGCCGGACCGGCGTGGGCGGCTCCTCGCCGCGGGGCTGATCGGCGGCTGCGTCCTGGCCGGGGTCGCCCACCGGGTGCTGCGCTGGGCCGCGTACTGGGGCTGGGACCGGATCGAGACGCCCCTGGACGTCATCCCGACGGCCTGCTTCGGCGCCGGCTCGGGGCTCGCCGTCGGGCTCGTGCTGTACGGGACGGGGGCGCGGCTCCTCGGATCACCGCGGGCCCGGACGACGCCCCCGGCCACTCCGGTCCGTCAGGGGCTCGCGGACCCGGCCGGTCCGCCGGAGCGCTCCCGTCAGGGATCTCGCTGATCCTCTCCGGCGGGGTGAAGTCGCGGGCCGCGGTGCCGCCCGAGAGCCTGCGGTGCACGGCGAGGGCGACGCTCTCCAGGGTGCGGACGCCGTACCGCATGGTGGGGTTGTCGTGGCTGAGGAGGACGATCCGGTAGTCGAGAGCGGGGCGCGCCCCACCGGTGTCCGTGTCGCTGCCCGCGCCCGCGCCGGTGTCGGTGCCCGTGCCCGTGCCCCTGTCGCTGCCCGCGCCCGCGCCGGTGCCGGTGCCGGTGCCGGTGCCGGTGCCCGTGCCCCGGTCGCTGCCCGCGCCCGTGCCCGTGCCCGTGTCGTTGCCCTGCTCCGTGCCCGCCCCCGTGTCGGTGTCCCTCTCCTCGGCCGAGTCCGTCGCGTCCTTCGCCGCGCGCACGACGCCGACGCTGTGGACGCGCCAGGCGTGGGTCGCGCGGGGCAGCCAGCCGTTCTTGAGGTGGACCTTGACCGCGCGGGGCGCGCCGGCGGAGACGCCCCAGGCCTGTTCCCTGACGACCTGCCCCATCAGGGACAGGGCCTCGGTGCGCCGGGAGACCGCGGCGAGGAGGGCGAGCTGGTCGCGTGCGGTCGTGCGGGTGAGCCCCCAGTAGCGGTCGTGGCCGAGGACGGTGTCCCGGGCGCCGGCCTCCCGCAGCACCCTGTTCAGCCGGGCGCGGGACAGTCCGTCCCACAGCTGGGTGGCGGCGGTGTTGTCGGAGCGGGTGATCATCGCCTTGAGCCGCCGCGACTCCTGCCGGGTGGGCGTGCGTCCCAGCTCCTCCGCGCGCCCGAGGACGGCCTGCATGATCAGGACCTTGGCGATGCTGGCGGAGTCGTACGCGAGGGTGTCGGTCAGTCCGCAGCGCAGGCCGCGCCCCGGGTCGTGGATCGCGAGGGAGACCGTGCTCTTCCGGCCCTTGAGCGCGGCGGCGATGTCCCGGGACAGCCGAGCGGCGAGGGCGGGCTCACGGGACGAGGTGCAGAGTACGGGCGCGGGGCGCGTCGTGTGCGCGTGGGCGGGATGGGGCCAGGCGGGGACCGACGCGCTGAGGAGGGCGGCGAGGAGGGCGCAGCTGGGGAGGAGCGGGGGGCGGCGCGTGATCATGTCCCCCAGTGTCGGGAGCGGCGCGGCGGGGCCGCCCCTTCGACTGGTCCACCTGGCGCACGCCCACGCCCGTGCGGGCGCCACCCACCACGGGCGTGGGCGCCGCCCAGCACGGGGTGGCGTCAGTGTGCCGCCGAGTCCCAGTTCGGGCCCACGCCCACCGAGACGTCCAGGGGGGCGCGGAGGTCGGCGGCGGCCGACATCTGCTCGCGGAGCAGGGCCTCGACCTGCTCGCGCTCGCCCGGGGCGAGTTCGAGCACGATTTCGTCGTGGACCTGGAGGAGCATCCGGGAGGCGAGGCCCGCCGCGGTCAGTGCCCGGTCGACGTTCAGCATGGCGACCTTGACGATGTCGGCGGCCGTGCCCTGGATGGGGGCGTTGAGCGCCATCCGCTCGGCGGCCTCGCGACGCTGCCGGTTGTCGCTGTTGAGGTCCGGCAGGTAGCGGCGGCGGCCCAGCATCGTCTCGGTGTACCCGGTGGCGCGGGCCTCGTCGACGACGCGCCGCAGGTAGTCCCGCACTCCGCCGAAGCGCTCGAAGTAGGTGTCCATCAGGCCGCGGGCCTCGCCCGGGTCGATGCTCAGCTGCTGCGAGAGGCCGAACGCCGAGAGGCCGTAGGCCAGGCCGTACGACATGGCCTTGATCTTGCGGCGCATCTCCGCGTCGACGGCGGACCGCTCGACGCCGAAGACCTGGGAGGCGACGGTGGTGTGGAGGTCCTCGCCGGAGGTGAACGCCTCGATGAGGCCCTCGTCCTCGGAGAGGTGGGCCATGACGCGCAGCTCGATCTGGCTGTAGTCGGCGGTCATGAGGGCCTCGAAGCCCTCGCCGACGACGAAGCCGTGCCGGATGGCGCGGCCCTCGTCCGTCCGCACCGGCACGTTCTGCAGGTTGGGGTCGGTCGAGGAGAGGCGGCCGGTCGCGGCCACGGTCTGGCTGAAGGTGGTGTGGATGCGGCCGTCGGCGGCGACGGTCTTGATCAGGCCCTCGACGGTGGAGCGCAGGCGGGCCTGCTCGCGGTGACGGAGCATGATCACCGGCAGGTCGTGCTCGGTCTGGCCGGCCAGCCAGGCGAGCGCGTCGGCGTCCGTCGTGTACCCGGTCTTGGTCTTCTTGGTCTTCGGCAGGTTCAGCTCGCCGAAGAAGACCTCCTGGAGCTGCTTGGGCGAGCCGAGGTTGAACTCGTGGCCGACGGAGGCGTGGGCCTCCTTCACGGCCTGCTGCACGGCGCCGGCGAACTGCAGCTCCATGGCCTCCAGGTGGTCGCGGTCGGCGGCGATGCCGTGGCGCTCCAGCCGGGCGAGGAGCGCGGAGGTGGGGAGCTCGACCTGGTGGAGGAGCTCGCGGGCGCCGACCTCGCCGAGCCGCTCCTCGAAGGCCCCGCCGAGGTCGAGGACGGCCCGGGCCTGGCTCATGAGGGCTTCGGCCTCCGCGGTGTCGTCGGCGCCGAAGGCGAGCTGGCCGTCGGCGGCGGCGGCCGGGGCGAGCTCCCGGTGGAGGTACTCGACGGAGAGCGCGTCGAGGGCGAAGGAGCGCCGGCCGGGCTTGACGAGGTAGGCGGCGAGGGCGGTGTCCATGGTGACGCCCGCGACGCTCCACCCGTGCTCGGGGAAGACCCGCATGGCGCCCTTGGCGTTGTGCATGGTCTTCGGCCGCTCGGGGTCGGAGATCCAGGCGGCCCAGGCCTGCTCGTCGGCCTCGTCGAGGGCGCTGGGGTCGAACCAGGCGGCGGCTCCGCCGGCGGCGGCGAGGGCGACCTCGCCGACGCTCCCGGTGCCGAGGGCCCAGCTGTCGACGGTGGCGATGCCGAGGGGCTCGGTGCCGTGCTCGGCGAGCCAGGGGGCGAGCTCGCCGGCGCCGAGGACGGTGAAGTCGAGCTCGACGCCCGCGGCGGGGGCGGGCGGGGCCTCTTCCTCGGCGCCGGGGTCGACGGCGAGGAGCCGCTCGCGCAGCGAGGGGTTGCGGATCTCCAGGGTGTCGAGGACGAGGGCGACGGCCGTGCGGTCGTAAGGCTCGCGGGCGAGCTCCGTCACGGTCTTCGGCAGTTCGACGTCCCGGACCATCTCGGTGAGACGGCGGTTGAGCTTGACCGACTCCAGGTGGTCGCGGAGGTTCTGCCCGGCCTTGCCCTTGACCTCGTCCGCGCGCTCGACGAGCTCCGCGAAGGAGCCGAACTGGTTGATCCACTTGGCGGCGGTCTTCTCGCCGACGCCGGGGATGCTCGGCAGGTTGTCGGACGGGTCGCCGCGCAGGGCGGCGAAGTCGGGGTACTGCGAGGGGCTCAGTCCGTACTTCTCCTGGACCTTCTCCGGGGTGTAGTGGGTCACCTCGGAGACGCCCTTGATGGGGTAGATCACGGTGGTCCGGTCGGAGACCAGCTGGAAGGAGTCCCGGTCGCCGGTGAAGATCAGGACGTCGAAGCCCGCGGCCTCGGCCTGGGTGGCGAGGGTCGCGATGATGTCGTCGGCCTCGAAGCCGTCGACGGCGAAGCGCGGCACCCGCATCGCGTCGAGGAGCTCGCCGATCAGCTCGACCTGCCCCTTGAACTCGTCGGGGGTCTTCGAGCGGTTCGCCTTGTACTCCGGGAACTCCTCGGACCGCCAGGTCTTGCGGGACACGTCGAACGCGACCGCGAAGTGCGTGGGGGCCTCGTCGCGCAGCGTGTTCGCCAGCATCGAGGCGAACCCGTAGATCGCGTTCGTCGGCTGTCCGGTCGCGGTGGTGAAGTTCTCCGCGGGCAGCGCGAAGAACGCCCGGTACGCGAGCGAGTGCCCGTCCATGAGGAGCAGGCGGGGGCGGGTGTCTGCGGGGTTCTTCGATGCTGTCTCGGCCACGGGACGATCCTGCCACGGCCCACTGACAATCCCGTCCACACCGGTCGGGGTGCCGGGCTGTCCGTGCCGCGTGACAGGATCGTCGGACGTACGCCGCAGTCATATCGCTCAAGGGAGAGCGCGATGGTCAGCAAGCCGCCTGCCGGAGACCCGGTCCAGGACGCACCGCAGGTCACGCCGCCGCAGCACGCCGCCGCCGGCCTGCCCGCCATCGGGCACACCCTGCGGATCGCGCAGGAGCAGATGGGTCTGCGGCGCACGGCGCGGACCCTGCTCAAGGTCAATCAGAAGGACGGCTTCGACTGTCCGGGCTGCGCCTGGCCCGAGGGCGACAAGCGGCACGTGGCGGAGTTCTGCGAGAACGGCGCGAAGGCGGTGGCCGAGGAGGCGACGCTGCGCCGGGTCACCCCGGAGTTCTTCGCCGCGCACCCGGTGGCCGACCTGGCGGACCGCAGCGGGTACTGGCTGGGCCAGCAGGGCCGCATCACGGAGCCGATGCTGCTCCCGGAGGGCGGCGAGCGGTACGAGCCGGTGACCTGGGAGCGGGCGTTCGCGATCATCGCGGAGGAGCTGCGGGCCCTGGCCTCCCCCGACGAGGCGCTCTTCTACACCTCGGGGCGGACGAGCAACGAGGCGGCGTTCCTGCTCCAGCTCTTCGCCCGCGAGTTCGGCACGAACAACCTGCCGGACTGCTCCAACATGTGTCACGAGTCCTCGGGCTCGGCGCTGACGGAGACGATCGGGATCGGCAAGGGCAGTGTGTCCCTGGAGGACCTGCACCGGGCGGACCTGATCATCGTGGCCGGGCAGAACCCGGGGACGAACCATCCGCGCATGCTGTCGGCCCTGGAGAAGGCGAAGGCCTCGGGCGCGCGGATCATCTCGGTGAACCCGCTGCCGGAGGCGGGCCTGGAGCGCTTCAAGAACCCGCAGACCCCGCAGGGCATGCTGAAGGGCGCGGCGCTCACGGACCTCTTCCTGCAGATCCGGATCGGCGGCGACCAGGCGCTCTTCCGCCTCCTGAACAAGCTGGTCCTGGAGACGGCCGGGGCGGTCGACGAGGAGTTCGTACGCGAACACACCCACGGTTACGAGGAGTTCGCGGCGGCGGCGAAGGCGGCCGACTGGGACGAGACGCTCGCCGCGACCGGTCTCGAGCGCGCGGAGATAGAGCGCGCCCTGGAGATGGTGCTGGCCTCCGAGCGGACGATCGTCTGCTGGGCGATGGGCCTGACGCAGCACAAGCACTCGGTGCCCACCATCCGCGAGGTGGTCAACCTCCTTCTCCTCCGGGGGAACATCGGCCGGCCGGGCGCGGGCGTGTGCCCGGTGCGCGGCCATTCGAACGTGCAGGGCGACCGCACGATGGGCATCTTCGAGCGCCCCGCGCCGGCGTTCCTCGACGCCCTGGACAAGGAGTTCGGGATCGTCTCGCCGCGCCACCACGGCTTCGACGTGGTGCGCTCGATCCAGGCGCTGCGCGACGGCGAGGCGAAGGTGTTCTTCGCGATGGGCGGCAACTTCGTGGGGGCGACGCCGGACACGGAGGTGACGGAGGCGGCCATGCGGAACGCGCGCCTGACCGTGCACGTGTCGACGAAGCTGAACCGCTCGCACGCGGTGACGGGCCGGCGGGCGCTGATCCTGCCGACGCTCGGCCGCACCGACAAGGACACGCAGAAGAGCGGCCGGCAGTTCGTGACGGTCGAGGACTCGATGAGCCTGGTGCACGCCTCCCGGGGCAATCTGCCGCCGGCGAGCCCGCACCTGCTGTCGGAGCCGGCGATCGTGGCGCGGATGGCGCGGGCCGTCCTCGGCGACGGATCGGCCACGCCCTGGGAGGAGTTCGAGGCCGACTACGCCCGGATCCGGGACCGCATCGCGCGCGTGGTGCCCGGTTTCCAGGACTTCAACGCCCGTCTGGCGGCGAGCCCGGGCGGCTTCGCGCTGCCGCACGCCCCGCGGGACGAGCGCCGCTTCCCGACGAAGACCGGCAAGGCCAACTTCACGGCCGCGCCCGTGGAGTACCCGAGGGTGCCCGAGGGGCGGCTGCTGCTGCAGACGCTGCGCTCGCACGACCAGTACAACACCACGATCTACGGCCTGGACGACCGCTACCGGGGGATCAGGGGCGGCCGCAGGGTGGTGCTCGTGCACCCGGAGGACGCGGCGGCGTTCGGCCTCGCGGACGGGGCGTACACGGATCTGGTGAGCGAGTGGACGGACGGCTCAGAGCGGCGGGCGCCCGGCTTCCGGGTGGTGCACTACCCGACGTCCCGGGGGTGCGCGGCGGCGTACTACCCGGAGACGAACGTCCTGGTCCCGCTGGAGTCGACGGCGGACATCAGCAACACCCCCGCGAGCAAGTCCGTGATCGTGCGTCTGGAACAATCACAGTCCGCCTAAGCGTTTGCTCAGGCGGTCGCGATCGCGACAGACAGCCGTACGAAGACGAACGGAGCCGGGCCCATGGGTGAGCAGCAGCACGTGAAGTTCCCGCAGGAGGTCATCGACGAGTACGCGGCGCTGGGCGTCGACCTCCCGGCGCTCTTCTCGGCCGGGCACCTGGGGAACCGGATGGGCGTGCAGATCCTGGAGGCCTCGGCCGACCGGGTCGTCGGCACGATGCCGGTGGAGGGCAACACCCAGCCGTACGGGCTGCTGCACGGCGGCGCCTCCGCGGTGCTCGCCGAGACGCTGGGCTCCGTCGGTTCGATGCTGCACGGCGGGGTCTCGAAGATCGCCGTCGGCGTCGACCTGAACTGCACCCACCACCGCGGGGTGCGGAGCGGCCTGGTGACCGGCGTCGCGACCCCGGTGCACCGGGGGCGGACCACCGCCACGTACGAGATCGTGATCAGCGACGAGCAGGGCAAGCGGGTCTGTTCGGCGCGGCTGACCTGCCTGCTGCGCGACGTCACCGCGAAGGACGCGGGCAACCTTCCGGAGGCGGGCGCGGGAGCCTGACGCGCGACCGGGCGAACCACGAAGGGGCGGCACCCACGGGTGCCGCCCCTTCGCGCGTTCACCCGCCGTCCCCGCCACCCCCTGGTTTTCCTCACTCTCCGTGATCTTCGCACGATGTGGAAAGGGGGGCGGCGGGTGAGCCGTTCCGTCCGCTCAGGTTTCTGCCGTTGTCCGATATCCGGAGAGTCGAACGGGTGGTGCGACAGGACCAAGATTCGCTCAAGCCCCTTAGCGGAACTGCGCGTTCTCAGTATGTGAACACTGCAATACAGACCCCTATGCCCCGGTTTTCCCATCCGACGCGCACACTCTTTCCCCGTCGGCATAACAAGACAGTCACATCCTGACCTCGCCGCTCCCCGACCCTCCCCACCTGCGCTTAGAGTCACCGCCAGTCACCGCGCCGCCGGGCGCGTCCTACTGCACGGCCCTGTACCAACCCAGTACGGCCCGGCGTACCAAAACGGCACCCCTCGCTCCGCAGCTTCACGGCACCGCCTCATTCCGAGGGGGCCGCGCCAGGGAAAGGACCCTTCGTGCGAAACCGTTCGTTGCTCATACTCACCACCGCGGTCACCGCGGGAGCGCTCACGCTCACCGCCTGTGGTTCGCGTGACGACAAGGGCGGCGCCGAGAACGGGGACAACGGCAACGTCACCGTCACCATCGGTCTCGACGCGCCCCTCACGGGTGAGCTGTCCGCCCTCGGCCTCGGCATCAAGAACTCCGCCGACCTCGCGGTCAAGACGGCCAACAAGAAGGCCTACGTCAAGGGCGTGACGTTCAAGCTGGAGACCCTGGACGACCAGGCGCAGCCCTCCGCCGGCCAGCAGAACGCCACCAAGTTCGTCGCCGACAAGGCCGTCCTCGGCGTCGTCGGCCCGCTGAACTCCTCGGTGTCCGAGTCGATGCAGAAGGTCTTCGACGACGCCAAGCTGGTGCAGGTCTCCCCGGCCAACACCAACCCGTCCCTGAGCCAGGGCGCCAACTGGGCCACCGGTGACAAGAAGCGCGGCTACGCGGCGTACTTCCGCACCGCGACCACGGACGCCATCCAGGGCCCGTTCGCCGCGCAGTACGTCGTCAAGGAGGCCAAGAAGACCAAGGCCTTCATCATCGACGACAAGAAGACCTACGGCGCCGGCCTCGCGGGCACCTTCAAGGGCGAGTTCGAGAAGCTCGGCGGCAAGGTCCTCGGCACCGAGCACATCAACCCCGACACCAAGGACTTCTCCGCGGTCGCGACCAAGGTGAAGAGCTCCGGCGCCGACGTCGTCTACTACGGTGGCGAGTACCCGGCCGCCGGCCCGCTGGCCAAGCAGATCAAGGAGGCCGGCGCGAAGGTCACCGTCGTCGGCGGCGACGCGATCTTCAGCCCCGAGTACGTCAAGCTCGCGGGCGCCCCGGCGGCCGAGGGCGACATCGCCACCTCCGTCGGTTCGCCGATCGAGACCCTCCCGTCGGCCAAGGACTTCCTGGCCAACTACAAGGCCGAGGGCTACAAGGAGGCCTACGAGGCCTACGGCGGCTACGCGTACGACTCGACCTGGGCCATCATCGAGGCCGTCAAGAAGGCCGTCGAGGGCAACGGTGGCAAGGTCCCGGAGCGCGCCAAGGTCGTCGAGGCCATGCAGAGCGTCTCCTTCGAGGGCGTGACCGGCAAGGTCGCCTTCGACGAGTTCGGTGACACCACCAACAAGCAGCTGACCGTCTACAAGGTCACGGGCGGCGCCTTCAAGCCGGTCAAGTCCGGCACCTTCGGCGGCTGATCCCCAGCACCCCGTTTCCTGACACTCAGCACCACCCAGCACCACTCAGCACCACTTTCACCGCGCGGGGGGCCGCACCAGGCGCCCCGCGCGGTGTCACATCCGTCGAAAGTCTCGGAGGACAATGCGGTGAACGAACTGCCGCAGCAGCTGGTCAACGGCCTGCTACTGGGATCCATGTACGGGCTCGTCGCCGTCGGCTACACGATGGTCTACGGCATCGTCCAGCTCATCAACTTCGCCCACGGCGAGATCTTCATGACCGGCGGCTTCGGGGCGCTCACGGTCTGGCTCATCCTGCCCGGCGGCACCAGCATGTGGGTCGCGCTGCCCGTCATGCTCATCGGTGCCGTGCTCGTCGCGACCACCATAGCCATCGGGGCGGAACGGTTCGCCTACCGCCCGCTGCGCGGTGGCCCCCGTCTCGCCCCGCTCATCACGGCCATCGGTCTCTCGCTCGCCCTGCAGTACGCGGTGTGGGTGTGGTACCCCGAGGCGAAGTCCGCCCGGACCTTCCCGCAGATCCCCGGCGGCCCGATCGAGCTCGGCCCCGTCACCATCCAGACCGGCGACGTCTTCCTCCTGATCGCCGCCCCGATCTGCATGGCCGTCCTCGCCTTCTTCGTCATGCGGACCCGCGTCGGCCGCGGCATGCAGGCCACGGCGCAGGACCCGGACACCGCGAAGCTCATGGGCGTCAACACCGACCGCATCATCGTGATCGCGTTCGCCCTCGGTGCCGCGATGGCCGCCGTCGGCGCCGTCGCCTACGGCCTCAAGTACGGCGTCGTCGACTACAAGATGGGCTTCCTCCTCGGACTCAAGGCCTTCACGGCCGCCGTCCTCGGCGGCATCGGCAACATCTACGGAGCCATGATCGGCGGAGTGGTCCTCGGCATCGCCGAGACCATGGCGACGGCGTACATCAGCCACATCCCCGGTATGGATCAGCTCGGCGGCCAGTCCTGGGCCGACGTCTGGGCCTTCGTACTCCTCATCGTCGTACTCCTCGCCCGGCCACAAGGCCTCCTCGGCGAGCGCGTCGCGGACAGGGCGTGAGCACCATGACCACCATCTCCGAGAACACGACGGCGCCCGCGGCGCCCGAGCCGACCGCGGCAACCGGTCTCATCGGCTTCGTGCCGGCCCGGATCGCCCGCGCCCTCACCCTGAGCGGCGGCGCCCTCACCGTCGCCGGCTGCTTCCTCAGCTGGACCTGGACGTCCACGTTCCCCGGCGACCTCACGTTTTACGGCTCGCCCGCCGGCCTCCAGATGCAGGTCCTGGTCCTGGGCCTGCTCACCGTCCTCTTCGCCCTCTCGTCGTACGGCGTCAAGGGCACCCGCTGGCTGACCCCGGCCGGCGGCGACGCGGCCCTCAAGGTCGCCGCACTCGCCACCTTCGGCACCACCTGGTTCACCGTCGGCGCCATCAGCGTCGAACTCGGCGGCCCGGTCAACCTGGAGCCGGGCGGCGCCGTCGTCGCACTCTCCGCCCTGCTCACCCTCGTCGGCGCCCTCGCCCTCCCCTTCGAGCGGCCCAAGACGCTGCCCGTGGACCCCGAGGACACCGGCTGGGACCAGTTCAAGCACCGCGCCGGCAACGGCTGGACCAACTTCAAGGCGGCCTTCGCCACCACCGGTCCGGTGCGCCGACTGCCCACGATGCACTCCTCCCTCGAAATCCTGATCATCGCGGGCGTCCTCGCCGTGGCGCTCGGCGTCTTCACCTACGGTGTCGGCACCGAGTACGACGAGCTGTTCCTCGGCTTCCTGATCACCGCCGGCCTCGGCTTCGCCGCCGTCAGCAAGTCCGGCCTCATGGCGCAGGCCACGCAGCTCACCGGCAAGCACCAGAACCTGTCCATCGCCGGCGCGTTCACCGCCGCGGCGCTCTTCCCCTTCACCCAGACCGACGACCAGTACGCGACGCTCGGCGTCTACATCCTGATCTTCGCCACGGTCGCCCTGGGCCTGAACATCGTCGTCGGCCTCGCCGGCCTCCTCGACCTCGGCTACGTCGCCTTCCTCGGCGTCGGCGCCTACGCGGCGGCCCTCGTCTCGGGCGCCCCGACCTCCCCCTTCGGCGTGCACTTCCCCTTCTGGGCCGCCATCCTGGTCGGCGCGGGAGCCTCCCTGGTCTTCGGCGTCCTCATCGGCGCCCCGACCCTGCGCCTGCGCGGCGACTACCTCGCCATCGTCACGCTCGGCTTCGGTGAGATCTTCCGCATCGCGGTGATGAACACCGACGGCACCTCCGGCCCCGACATCACCAACGGCTCCAACGGCATCGCGTCCATCCCGAACCTGAGCATGTTCGGGTTCGACTTCGGCGCCGAGCACTCGATCGCCGGCTTCACCATCGGCCGCTTCGCGAACTACTTCTTCCTGATGCTGCTGATCATGGCGGTCGTCGTGCTGGTCTTCCGCCGCAGCGGCAACTCCCGCATCGGCCGCGCCTGGGTCGCCATCCGCGAGGACGAGACCGCGGCGCTCGCCATGGGCATCAACGGCTTCCGGGTCAAGCTCATCGCCTTCGCGCTGGGCGCCTCGCTCGCCGGCCTCGCCGGCACCGTGCAGGCCCACGTCACCTACACGGTGACCCCGGAGCAGTACCTCTTCGCCGGACCCATCCCGCCCAACTCCGCCTTCCTGCTCGCGGCCGTCGTCCTCGGCGGCATGGGCACCATGAGCGGCCCCCTGGTCGGCGCGTCCCTGCTCTTCCTCATCCCGAACAAGCTCCAGTTCATGGGCGAGTACCAGCTCTTCGCCTTCGGCGTCGCGCTCATCCTCCTCATGCGCTTCCGCCCGGAGGGCATCATCGCCAACCGGCGCAACCAGCTGGAGTTCCACGAGAAGGACGAGACGCCCGCCACGCTCGCCAAGGCAGGTGCCTGAACCATGACGACCACCACCAACCAGGCAGAGACGGCCACGGAGACGGCCGCCGGCACACCCGTGCTCGACGCACGCGGGGTCACCATGCGCTTCGGCGGCCTCACCGCCGTGCGCGACGTGAACCTCACCGTGAACAGCGGCGAGATCGTCGGTCTCATCGGCCCCAACGGCGCCGGCAAGACCACCTTCTTCAACTGCCTCACCGGCCTCTACATCCCCACCGAGGGAGAGGTCCGGTACAAGGGCAAGGTCCTGCCGCCCACGTCCTTCAAGGTCACCGACGCGGGCATCGCCCGGACGTTCCAGAACATCCGGCTCTTCCACAACATGACCGTCCTGGAGAACGTCCTCGTCGGACGGCACACCCGGATGAAGCAGGGCCTCTGGGCCGCGCTGCTCCGCCTGCCCGGCTTCAAGAAGACCGAGGCCGAGGCCGAGCAGCGGGCCATGGAGCTCCTGGAGTTCATCGGTCTCCAGGACAAGGCGCAGCACCTCGCCAAGAACCTCCCGTACGGAGAGCAGCGCAAGCTGGAGATCGCCCGCGCCCTCGCGAGCGACCCCGGCCTGATCCTGCTCGACGAGCCCACCGCCGGCATGAACCCGCAGGAGACGCGGGCGGCGGAGGAACTCATCTTCAAGATCCGGGACATGGGCGTCGCCGTGCTCGTCATCGAGCACGACATGCGCTTCATCTTCAACCTCTGCGACCGGGTCGCCGTGCTGGTCCAGGGCCAGAAGCTGATCGAGGGCGACAGCGCGACCGTCCAGGGCGACGAGCGCGTCATCGCCGCGTACCTGGGCGAGCCGGTCGAGTCGGAGACGGCCCCCGCGCCGGCTGCGGCGGCCGAGGAAGCCGACGCGGCCGAGGAGGCCGAGGAGGCCGAGGAGGCCGAGGAGGCCGAGGAGGCCGAGGAGGCCGAGGAGGCCGAGGAGGCCGAGGAGGCCGAGGAGGCCGAGGAGACCCCCGAGGCCGACGAGACCCCTGAGGCCGACGCGGACGACTCGGACGACGAGACCGACGAGGCCCCGGCAGACGCGGACGACTCGGACGCCGCCCCCTCCGGGGAGACCGCCGAGGAGACCGCCGAGGAGACCGCCGAGGCACCCTCGGAGGACACCAAGCACGACCCTGCTTCGGGCAAGGAGAACGACGCATGACCGCACTGCTCGAAGTCGAGGACCTGCGCGTCGCCTACGGAAAGATCGAGGCCGTCAAGGGCATCTCCTTCTCCGTCGACGCCGGTGAGGTCGTCACCCTCATCGGCACGAACGGCGCCGGGAAGACCACCACCCTGAGGACCCTCTCCGGACTCCTCAAGCCGGTCGGCGGCCAGATCAAGTTCGAGGGCAAGTCCCTCCGCAAGATCCCCGCGCACAAGATCGTCTCGCTGGGCCTGGCCCACTCCCCCGAGGGCCGGCACATCTTCCCCCGGATGACGATCGAGGAGAACCTCCTCCTCGGCGCCTTCCTCCGGAAGGACAGCGCCGGCATCTCCAAGGACGTCCAGCGCGCCTACGACCTCTTCCCGATCCTGGGCGAGCGTCGCAAGCAGGCCGCGGGCACTCTCTCCGGCGGTGAGCAGCAGATGCTCGCGATGGGCCGGGCGCTGATGTCGCAGCCGAAGCTGCTCATGCTCGACGAGCCCTCGATGGGTCTCTCGCCGATCATGATGCAGAAGATCATGGCGACGATCGCCGAGCTGAAGGCCCAGGGCACCACGATCCTGCTCGTCGAGCAGAACGCCCAGGCCGCGCTCGCCCTCGCGGACCAGGGTCACGTCATGGAGATCGGCAAGATCGTGCTCTCGGGCACGGGGCAGAACCTGCTCCACGACGAGTCCGTCCGCAAGGCGTACCTCGGCGAGGACTGAGCCCCTCGAACGGAAGGCCCGCCCCACAGAGCCGTGGGGCGGGCCTTCTCGCGTACGGGGCGGGGGCGGCGGCTACTGCCCCTTGGCCGCCTTCTTCTCCTCGGCGTCCTCGATGACGGCCTCGGCGACCTGCTGCATCGACATGCGGCGGTCCATGGAGGTCTTCTGGATCCAGCGGAAGGCCGCCGGCTCCGTCAGGCCGTACTGGGTCTGGAGGATCGACTTGGCGCGGTCGACGAGCTTGCGGGTCTCCAGGCGCTGGGAGAGGTCGGCGACCTCCTTCTCCAGGGCGCGGAGCTCGGCGAAGCGGGAGACGGCCATCTCGATGGCCGGGACCACGTCGCTCTTGCTGAAGGGCTTCACCAGGTACGCCATGGCGCCGGCGTCCCGGGCGCGCTCGACGAGCTCGCGCTGCGAGAAGGCGGTCAGCATGAGGACCGGGGCGATGGACTCGCCGGCGATCTTCTCGGCGGCGGAGATGCCGTCGAGGACGGGCATCTTCACGTCGAGGATGACGAGGTCGGGGCGGTGCTCGCGGGCGAGCTCGACGGCCTTGGCGCCGTCCCCGGCCTCACCGACGACCGTGTAGCCCTCTTCTTCCAGCATCTCTTTGAGGTCGAGGCGGATGAGGGCCTCGTCCTCGGCGATGACGACGCGGGTCGTCAGCGGCGGGACGTGCGACGCCTCGGCGTCGTCGGCGGGCTGGGGCGACTCGGGGGCGGTCACGGGGGCTCCTCGTTGCGGGGCAAGCACTGCTCCCCTGAGCCTACCCAGCTCCTGTAATGTGGTGCCCCACAGGGGCGGTAGCTCCCTCAGTTTCTAAGGCCCCAGTACTCCAACTGGTCAGAGAGGCCGCTCTCAAACAGCGGACAGTGTGGGTTCGAATCCCACCTGGGGCACTTTTCCTTCGATTCCAAGGCCGAGCAGCCGCCGAGTGATCGTCACCCACACGCGTGAACTCCCCCGAATGGCCCGCGGACTCGCAGCCGCACCAGGCAGCGTCGGCCGCATGTACGACATCGGAACGCGCCAACGAGCACTCACCCTTCTGCGAAGCGGTGCGAAGAACGCGGCGGTCGCCCGGACCCTGAACATCCCGTCCGGCACGATCAGCGCCTGGAAACACGCGGACCTCGCGAGGCGCGGCGAATGCCCCGGCAGGGTCTACCGCCCCCTCTGCCCGCGGTGCGACGGACGCGGGCTCGATGAAGCGGCGTACGCGTATCTTCTCGGGCTGTACCTCGGTGACGGGCACATCAGTCACCCCCCGCAGCACCGGGTGCCGAGCCTGAGGATCACCCTCGACGACGCGTGGCCCGGGGTGCAGCAGGAGGCCATGTCAGCCGTACGTACGGTGTTCCCGGACAACGCGGCCTCCTGGGCACGGAAGATCGGGTGTCGCGACGTCAAGGTGTACTCCAAGCACCTGACCTGCCTCTTCCCGCAGCACGGTCCCGGCAGAAAGCACGAGCGGCTCATCGCGCTCGAAGCCTGGCAGCGGGAGATCGTCGAGCGGCACCCATGGGACTTCATCCGAGGGCTCGTCCACTCCGACGGGAGCCGGATCACGAACTGGACGACGCGGCTCATCGGCGGCGAGCGGAAGCGGTACGAGTACCCCCGCTACTTCTTCACCAACACCTCGGACGACATCACGCGGCTGTACACCGACACGCTGGACCGTGTCGGTGTGACCTGGCGGAGCAGGCGCCGGGCCACCGGGGCACAGGATATCTCCGTCGCCCGCAAGGCATCCGTCGCCCTCATGGACCTGCACGTCGGCCCCAAGCACTGACCCCTACGACAGCGGCTCGCCGATGTGGTGCACGCGGACCAGGTTCGTCGAGCCCGCGACGCCCGGTGGGGAGCCCGCCGTGATGACCACGATGTCGCCCGGGCGGCAGCGGCCGATGCGCAGCAGTTCCTCGTCGACCTGGGCCACCATCGCGTCCGTGGAGTCCACGTGCGGGCCGAGGAAGGTCTCGACGCCCCAGGTGAGGTTGAGCTGCGAACGGGTCGCCGGGTCCGGGGTGAAGGCGAGCAGCGGGATCGGCGAGCGGTAGCGGGAGAGCCGCCTGACGGTGTCGCCGGACTGGGTGAAGGCCACGAGGAACTTGGCGCCCAGGAAGTCGCCCATCTCGGCGGCCGCGCGGGCCACGGCGCCGCCCTGGGTCCGGGGCTTGTTCCGGTCGGTGAGGGGCGGGAGGCCCTTGGCGAGGACGTCCTCCTCGGCGGCCTCCACGATGCGGCTCATGGTGCGGACGGTCTCGATCGGGTGGCGTCCGACGCTGGTCTCGCCGGAGAGCATCACGGCGTCGGTGCCGTCGATGACCGCGTTCGCCACGTCGCTCGCCTCGGCGCGCGTGGGGCGGGAGTTGTCGATCATCGAGTCGAGCATCTGGGTGGCGACGATGACCGGCTTGGCGTTGCGCTTGGCCAGCTTCACCGCGCGCTTCTGGACGATCGGCACCTGCTCCAGGGGCATCTCGACGCCGAGGTCGCCGCGGGCGACCATGATGCCGTCGAAGGCGGCGACGATCTCGTCGATGTTCTCGACGGCCTGGGGCTTCTCGATCTTGGCGATGACGGGGAGCCGGCGGCCCTCCTCGTCCATGATGCGGTGCACGTCGTCGATGTCCCGGGCGCTGCGGACGAAGGAGAGGGCGACGACGTCGGCGCCGATGCGCAGCGCCCAGCGCAGGTCCTCGATGTCCTTCTCGGAGAGGGCGGGGACGGAGACCGCGACGCCGGGCAGGTTGAGGCCCTTGTGGTCGGAGACCATGCCGCCCTCGATCACCCGGGTGTGCACGCGGGGGCCGTCGACGGAGGCGACTTCGAGGGTGACGCGGCCGTCGTCGACGAGGATGCGCTCGCCGGGGGTCACGTCGTCCGCGAGGCCGGAGTAGGTCGTCCCGCAGCAGTGGCGGTCGCCTTCCATGGGTTCGACGGTGATGGTGAACTCGTCGCCGCGTTCAAGGAGTACGGGCCCTTCGCGGAAGCGGCCGAGGCGGATCTTCGGGCCTTGAAGGTCGGCGAGGACTCCGACGCTTCGGCCGGTCTCGTCGGCGGCTTCGCGCACGTGCTGGTAGCGCTTCTCGTGGTCGGCATAGCTGCCGTGGCTGAGGTTGAAGCGGGCCACGTCCATTCCGGCCTCGATCAACGCCTTGATCTGGTCGTATGTTTCGGTGGCGGGCCCAAGGGTACAAACGATTTTCGCTCGGCGCATAAGGCGAGCCTAGGCCTTACCGACCAGTAGGAAATTGGCTCGGCATGACTACTCAACAACCTTTCCGTGAAAGGTTGTTGACAAGTCTTGAATCTGTGCGCGGGCGTGCTCCGATGAGCGAATTTCGCGCCCCTCGGGGGCTCGTCTCAGAGTGCGGGCGCCCGCATCGTGAACCGCGCCACGACCTCGGCCGTCACCGTCTGCCGCTGCGGTTCGAGGTCCAGCGGGGGCGCCTCGCCCGCCGCCTCCGCCGCGAAGGCCACCGGCGCCGCGCCGAACCCGCCGCGCCGCGTCATCGGGGGGAGGTCGAGGCCCGCGTCCGACAGTTCGAGGAGTGAGGAGAGCGAGGTGCCGAGGGCCTCCGCGTAGGCGCGCGCCCGCTGCACGGCCTCGGCGACGGCGAGCCGGCGCGCCTCCGCGTACGCCGGGGACGCAGGCCGCAGCTCCCACCAGGGTCCGTCGACGCTCGTCATCTCCAGGTCGGCGAGCCGTGTCACCAGCTCGCCGAGCGCGGTGAAGTCGGTGAGCTCCGCCGCGACCCGCACCCGGCCCGTATAGGCGTGCACGCGCTCGCCGCGCCCCTTCCGGGTGAGCTCGGGGGCGAGCGACAGGCTTCCCGTCTCGACCTTCTCGACCGCGTCGCCGAGCGCCTTGACCAGGTCGAGCACCCGTGTGTTGCGACGGGTCAGGTCGGCGAGCGTCTCGGCGCGGTCCGTGCCGCGCGCGGAGACGGTCACCCAGATCCGGGCGAACTCCGGGTCGACCTCCAGGCTCCCCTCGCCACGCACCGTCACCTGCGGCGCGTCGGGGGTGGGGTGTGGCTGTGTCATGTCGAACACTTTCCCACTCCGTAACCCGAAAGGTCTGTTGCGACGGTCGGGTCTGAGCCAGAATCTACGCGCGTTGTGCGCCATGACAGCGCCGAACTTAGGGGAGAGAACACATGCCGCTGAACCGCCGGGCCTTCTTGGAGAGCTCCGCCGCCGTAGGAGCCGGAGCCGCCCTCACCGCCGGGGTCGCCGCCCCCGCCGAGGCCCACCAGGCCCGCCCCCGGCCGGCCAAGCGGTACTCGTTCACCGTGATGGGCACCACCGACCTGCACGGCAACGTCTTCAACTGGGACTACTTCACGGACAAGGAGTTCGACGACAAGGCCCACAACGACGTCGGCCTGGCCAAGATCTCCACCCTGGTCGACCAGGTCCGCGCGGCGAAGGGCCGCCGCAACACCCTGCTCATCGACGCCGGCGACACCATCCAGGGCACCCAGCTGTCCTACTACTACGCCAAGGTCGACCCGATCACCGCGCACCACGGCCCCGTCCACCCGATGGCCCAGGCCATGAACGCCATCGGGTACGACGCCGCCGCGCTCGGCAACCACGAGTTCAACTACGGCATCCCGGTGCTCCGCAAGTTCGAGCAGCAGTGCGACTTCCCGCTGCTCGGCGCCAACGCGCTCGACGCCAAGACCCTGCGCCCGGCCTTCGCCCCGTACAGCATGCACTGCCTGCGCACCCCGCACGGCAGGGACGTCAAGGTCGCGGTCCTGGGCCTGACCAACCCGGGCATCGCCATCTGGGACAAGGCGAACGTCACCGGCAAGATGGTCTTCCCCGGCCTGGAGGAGCAGGCCGCGAAGTGGGTGCCGAAGCTGCGCTCCATGGGCGCCGACGTCGTGGTCGTCTCGGCGCACTCCGGCTCCAGCGGCACCTCCTCGTACGGCGACCAGCTCCCGTACGTCGAGAACGCGGCCGGGCTCGTCGCGGAGCAGGTGCCGGGCATCGACGCGATCCTCGTCGGCCACGCCCACACCGAGATCCCCGAGTACCGGGTGAAGAACAAGCAGACCGGCAAGGACGTCGTCCTGTCCGAGCCGCTGAAGTGGGGCCAGCGCCTCACCCTCTTCGACTTCGACCTGGTGTGGGAGAAGGGCCGCTGGGTCGTCGAGAAGGTCGGCGCGCAGGTCCTCAACTCCAACACGGTCGCCGAGGACCCCGAGATCACCGGGCTCCTCTCGGACGAGCACAAGAAGGTCGTCGCCTACGTCAACCAGGTCATCGGCACCTCCACGGCCGCCATGACCACGGCCGACGCGCCGTGGAAGGACGAGCCGATCATCGACCTGATCAACGTCGTCCAGGCCGAGACCGTGAAGGCCGCGCTCGCGGGCGGCGCGTACGCCGCGCTGCCGGTGCTCTCGCAGGCCTCCTGCTTCTCGCGCACGGCCCGGATCCCGGCCGGCGAGATCAGCATCAAGGACGCCGCCGGGCTCTACCCCTTCGAGAACACCCTGGAGGCGCGTCTCCTGACGGGTGCCCAGCTCAAGGACTACCTGGAGTACTCGGCGAAGTACTACGTGCAGACCCCGGCGGGTGCGCCCGTCGACACCTCGAAGCTCACGAACGCGGACGCCACGCCGGACTACAACTACGACGCCGTGTCCGGTCTGACGTACGACATCGACATCGCCAAGCCGGTCGGGCAGCGGATCGTCGGACTGTCCTTCGAGGGCAAGCCGCTCGACCCGGCGGCGACGTTCGTCCTCGCGGTCAACAACTACCGGGCGAGCGGCGGCGGCGCGTTCCCGCACGTCGCCGGCGCCCAGCAGCTGTGGGCGAACTCGGACGAGATCCGCAACACCATCATCCAGTGGGTGAAGGCCAAGGGCACGGTCGACCCGGGCGCCTTCGCGTCGGTGGACTGGAAGCTGACCCGGGACGGCGTCCCGGTCTTCTAGCGGTCACACGTTCTGCGTGAGGGGCGTCAGCCTCCGGTCCTGGGCCGGAACGGCCGGCGCCTCTCGCGTCTCCAGACCGAAGCGGGTGAAGGCGGTGCGGCGGGGCAGCGGGTACGGCTCCTTCCCGGTGACCGAGTTGAGGATGGTCGCGCTGCGCCAGGCCGCGAGGCCGAGGTCCGGGGCGCCGACGCCGTGGGTGTGGCGCTCGGCGTTCTGGACGTACACGGAGCCGGTGACGGAGGGGTCGAGGACCAGGCGGTACCGCTCGTCGATCCGGGGGCGCCCGGCGGAGTCGTGCCGCAGGTACGGGTCGAGGCCGGCCAGCATCCGGCCCACCGGGCGCTCCCGGTAGCCCGTCGCCAGGACGACGGCGTCGGTGGTGAGCCGGGAGCGGCTGCCCTCCTGGACGTGCTCCAGGTGCAGTTCGACCTGGGTCGTGGCGACCCTTCCGGCGGTGCGGACCCGGACGCCGGGGGTGAGGACGGCGTCGGGCCAGCCGCCGTGCAGGGTCCGGCGGTAGAGCTCGTCGTGGATGGCGGCGATGGTGTCCGCGTCGATGCCCTTGTGCAGCTGCCACTGCCGGGGCATCAGCTCGCCGCGGACCGGCTCGGGCAGGGCGTGGAAGTACCGGGTGTAGTCGGGAGTGAAGTGCTCCAGGCCCAGCTTGGAGTACTCCATGGGGGCGAAGGCCTCGGTGCGGGCGAGCCAGTGGATCCGCTCGGCCCCGGCGGGACGGGCCCGGAGCAGGTCGAGGAAGACCTCGGCGCCGGACTGGCCGGATCCGATGACGGTGACGTGCTTGGCGCGCAGCAGCGTCTCGCGGTGGGTCAGGTAGTCGGCGGAGTGGATCACCGGGACGCCGGGGGCGTCGGCGAGCGGGCGGAGCGGCTCGGGGACGTACGGTTCGGTGCCGACGCCGAGGACGACGTTCCGGGCGTAGGAGCGGCCGAGGGCCTCGGCCTCGCCGTCCGGGTCGAGCTGGGTGAAGTCCACCTCGAACAGGCGCCGCTCGGGGTTCCAGCGGACGGAGTCCACCTGGTGGCCGAAGCGCAGGCCGGGCAGCCGCTCGCTGACCCAGCGGCAGTAGGCGTCGTACTCGGCGCGCTGGATGTGGAACTTCTCGGCGAAGTAGAAGGGGAAGAGGCGCTCGCGGCTCTTCAGGTAGTTGAGGAAGGTCCAGGGGCTGGCGGGGTCGGCGAGCGTCACCAGATCGGCCAGGAAGGGGACCTGGAGGGTGGCGCCGTCGAGGAGGAGCCCGGGGTGCCAGCGGAAGGCCGGCCGCTGCTCGTAGAAGGTGGCGGCGAGGCCGCCGGGGACGCCGTCCGCGAGGGCGGCGAGGGAGAGGTTGAAGGGGCCGATGCCGACGCCCACCAGGTCGTGGGGTTGGTCGGGGTCCTGCGGGGGGGTGCTGCCGGTCATCGGTGCGCGCTGCCTTCCACGAGGGTGAGGATCCGGGCGAGGTCGCCGCGGGTGGTGTGGGGGTTGAGCAGGGTGGCCTTGAGCCAGAGGCGTCCGTCGGCCGCGGCGCGGCCGAGGACCGCGGTGCCGTCGGCGAGGAGGGTGCGGCGGATCGCCGCGACGGCTTCGTCGGTGGCGCCGGTGGGACGGAAGAGGACGGTCGTGAGGGTGGGCCGGTCCTTGAGGTCGAGGCCGGGGGCCTTCTCCACCAGATCGGCGAGGTCCTGGGCGAGCTCCATGCAGGTGTCGACGAGCGCGCCGAGGCCGGTGCGGCCGAGGGCCCGGAGGGTGACGGCGGTCTTGAGGACGTCGGGGCGGCGGGTGGTCCGCAGGGAGCGGCCGAGGAGGTCGGGGAGGCCTGCCTCGGTGTCGTCGTCGGCGTTGAGGTAGTCGGCGGTGTGGCCGAGGGCGGCGAGGTCGTCGGTGTCGCGGACGGCGAGGAGTCCCGCCGCGGCGGGCTGCCAGCCGAGTTTGTGCAGGTCGGCGGTGACGGTACGGGCCCGGTCGAGGCCGTCGAGGAGTGCGCGGTGCGTACGGCTGAAGAGGACGGGGCCGCCGTACGCGGCGTCCACGTGGAGCTCCGCGCCGTGGGCCGCGCAGGCCTCGGCGATCGCGGGGAGGGGGTCGATCAGGCCCTCGTCGGTGGTGCCGGCGGTGGCGGCGACGAGGACGGGCCCTTGTTGCCCGGCCAGGGCCTCGGCGAGGACGGCAGGGTCCGTCGTGCCGCGCGGGGTGGGCACGACGACCGGCTCGGGCAGGCCGAGGAGCCAGGCGGCGCGGCGGAAGGAGTGGTGGGCGTTGGCCCCGACGACGCTCCGCAGCCCCGGGCCGTGCCGCTCCCGGGCCAGGAGCAGCGCGAGCTGGTTGGACTCGGTGCCGCCGGTCGTGACGAGCGCGTCGGGGTGCGGGGCCTCCGGGAAGACCTCGGCGGCGAGCGCCGCGGTGACCGCGGCCTCCAGCGCGGAGGCGGCGGGCGCCTGGTCCCAGGAGTCCATGGACGGGTTCAGCGCGGAGGCGGCGAGATCGGCGGCGACGGCGAGCGCGAGGGGCGGGGTGTGGAGGTGCGCGGCGCACAGGGGGTGGGCGGGATCGGCGGCGCCCTCGGCCAGAGCCCGCACGACGGTCCGGAGGGCCTCGTGGGGTGTGGTGCCGGTGTCGGGGAGTACGGCTCCGAGCCCCGCCATCCGCCGGGCCACGGCCTCCGGGCCCCCTGCGGGCAGCGGCCCGCCCCTGACCTCGGCCCCCTCCCGCAGGGCGTCGAGGACGGTGCCCAGGAGACGGCTCAGGGCGGTGGGGTCGGCGGCGAGGGGCGGGGGTGCGGCACGCATGGACGACAGGGTGGCGGGTGGCGGGGTGCCCTGTCCGGGGAGTCGCGGGTTGTGACCCGAACGGGGGACGCGGCGCCCCGCCGTTGCGGGCATGCGTGCCACGGGCGGTGCCCACGCGTCCGTGTGGGCACCGCCTCGACTCAGCCGCGTACCCGCAGCGCCCTGCGCAGGTCGTCGAGCTGGTCGACGAGCTTGCGGTGGAGGGCCGGGATCATGGTGTCGTCCGCGAGGTGGGCCTCGCCCACGGCCAGGGAGTCGGCGTCGACCGCGTACGCGGGGAAGGCGTAGCGTCCCGCGGCCTCGGCCATGGCGGGGCCCCGGCGGTCGCCGAGCGCGACGGCCGCCTCGTAGAAGCGCGGCACGTACTCCCGTACCAGATCGGCCTGTTCGGGCTGCCAGAAGCCCTGGGCGGTGGCGGTGAAGAGGTAGTTGGAGAGGTCGTCGGAGTCGAAGAGCGCCGACCAGGCCGCGGCCTTCGCCTCCGGGTCCGGGAGGGCGGCGCGGCAGCGGGCGGCGCCCTCCTGGCCGGTGGCGCTCGGGTCCCGCTCCAGTTCGGCGGCGATCGCGGTCTCGTCGGTGGCGCCGAGGACCGCGAGGCGGGCGAGGATGCGCCAGCGCAGCTCGGGGTCGAGCTCCGGGCCGCCGTGGACGGTGCCCTCGTCGAGCCAGGAGGCGATCTTGTCGGGGGTGGTGGCGCCGTCGACGCAGGCGCGGACGGCGGTGAGGCGGAGGCCCGGCTCCTCGCCGTCCTCGGTGCGGCGCAGCAGGGCGCGGGCGATCTCGCCGATGGTGGCGAGGGCTGCCGGGCGCTCCTCGGGGGCCGTGTACCGGTCGGCGATCTGGGTGCGGGCGAAGCCGAGGACGCCCTGGACCAGGGCGAGTTCGGCCTCCTCGGGAAGGTGTGCGAGGGCGACGGCGAGGTAGTCGGCGGGGGCGAGTTCGCCGTCGCGGACCATGTCGCGCAGGGCGTTCCAGACGACGGCCCGGGTGACGGGGTCGGGGATGCGGGAGAGGCCGCGCAGGACGGATTCCTGGGACACCTCGTCGAAGCGGAGCTTGGCGTAGGTGAGGTCGCCGTCGTTGAGGACGACGAGGGCGGGGCGCGGGCCGGTCAGTTCGGCGGGCGCCTCCTGGGGGACGTCGAGCTCGCGGCGCTCGCGGAGGGCGAGTTCGCCGTCGGGCTGCCGGTCGTAGACGCCGACGGCGATCCGGTGCGGGCGGCTGCCGTCGCGGTCGACGTGGAGCCGCCACTGGGTGCCCTCGCCTTCGAGGCGGGGGGTGAGGGTGTCGACGCCGGTGGTGCGGAGCCACTGCTCGGCCCAGGCGTGGACGTCGCGGTCGGTGGCGGCGGCCAGGTTGTCGATGAAGTCGGCGAGGGTGGCGTTGCCGAACTTGTGGCGCTTGAAGTGGATGTTGATGCCGGCGAGGAAGTCCTTCTCGCCGAGCCAGGCGACGAGCTGGCGCAGGGCGGAGGCGCCCTTGGCGTAGGAGATGCCGTCGAAGTTGAGGAGCGCGGAGGCGGTGTCGGGGACGGCTTCCGGGTCGGGGGCGACGGGGTGGGTGGAGGGGCGCTGGTCCGCCTCGTACCCCCAGGACTTGCGGGTGACGCCGAAGTCGATCCAGGTGTCGGGGAAGAGGTCGGAGCAGGCCTCGTTGACGGTCTGGTATCCCATGTACTCGGCGAAGGACTCGTTCAGCCAGATGTCGTCCCACCAGCGCAGGGTGACGAGGTCGCCGAACCACATGTGGGCCATCTCGTGGGCGATGACCATGGCGCGGGTCTGCCGCTCGGTGACGGTGACGGCGGAGCGGAAGACGAACTCGTCGCGGAAGGTGACGAGTCCGGGGTTCTCCATGGCGCCGGCGTTGAACTCGGGGACGAAGGCCTGGTCGTACGAGTCGAAGGGGTAGGGCTCGTCGAACTTCTCGTGGTAGCGGTCGTAGCAGGCCTTGGTGACGGCGAGGATCTCGTCGGCGTCGGCGTCGAGGTGGGCGGCGAGGGAGCGGCGGCAGTGGATGCCGAAGGGCAGTCCGGCGTGCTCGGTGCGGACGGTGTGCCAGGGGCCGGCGGCGACGCAGACGAAGTAGGTGGAGAGCAGCGGGGTGGGCGCGGCCTGCCAGCGGCCGTCGGGCTGCTGCTCGGTGATGCCGTTGGAGAGGACGGTCCAGCCCTCGGGCGCCTTGACGCTCAGTTCGAAGACGGCCTTCAGGTCGGGCTGGTCGAAGGCGGCGAAGACGCGCTGGACGTCCTCCATGAACAGCTGGGTGTAGACGTACGACTCGCCGTCGGTGGGGTCGGTGAAGCGGTGCATGCCCTCGCCGGTGCGGGAGTACCGCATGGTGGTGCTGACGCGCAGGGTGTGCTCGCCCTCGGTGAGGCTGAGCGGGAGCCGGTTGCCGTCGAGGGTGGTGACGTCGAGGGGCTCGCCGTCGAGGAGTGCGGAGCGGAGGGTCTCGGGCTTGAGTTCGACGAAGGTGTCCCCCGCGGCGCGGGCCGTGAAGCGGATGAGGCTGCGGGACCCGAAGGTCTCGTCGCCGGTGGTGAGGTCGAGGTCCACGCGGTAGTGGTGGACGTCGAGGAGCTGGGCACGGGTCTGCGCTTCGTCGCGCGTCAGTACGGACATGGGTCCTATGCTGCCCGATCGCTCCGGCCCGGGGCAGGGGGTGTACGCGGCTCAGGCCAGGCCGGAACCGTTCAGGTGGGCGAAGGCGGCGGTGATGCGGGGGCGGTCGTAGCCGTGGGGTCCGGCGGCGCCGCTGGAGATCAGGGTGTGGAGCAGGATCCGGGCCTTGGCGGGGTCGAGCGGGCCGGCGGGGATCAGTCCGTGGTGCAGCAGGTCGTACTCGGAGCCGGGGCTGCGGTAGGTGTCCGTGAGGGTCGCGCCGCCGCCGGTGCGGGAGGCGAGGACGACGGGGATGCGCCGGGCGAGGTCGGCGAGGGGTTCGACGAGCGGTGCGGGGGCGTGGCCGGCGCCGAAGGCGGCGACGACGAGGCCCTGGAAGCGGTCGTCGACGGCGTCGAGGAGTTCGCCGCGGTCGCCGAGGGAGAGGGTCACCAGGGCGACGCGTACGGAGGGGTCGAGGGTCAGCGCGCAGAGCCGGGTGGGTGCGGCGGGGCGGAGCAGGATCCGGGGTTCGCCCTCGACGACGGCGCCGATCGGTCCGGCGCCGGGTGAGGCGAAGGTGGCGACGGAGGTGGTGTGGGTCTTGCGGGCGAGGCGGGCGGCGTGGATCTCGTCGGCGAGGACGACGAGGACGCCGAGGTTCCGGCAGGCGGGGTCTGCTGCGACGGCGAGCGCGGCGGCGAGGTTGGCGGGGCCGTCGGCGCCGGGCAGGTCGGGGCGGCGCATGGCGCCGGTGACGGCGATCGGCTGTTCGGTGGTGCAGAGCAGGTCGAGGAGGAACGCGGTCTCCTCCAGGGTGTCGGTGCCCTGGACGACGACCACGCCGGAGCCGTCGGCGACGGCCCCCCGTACCTCGTCGGCGAGGGCCGCGAGGTCCTCGAAGGAGAGGGTGGAGCTGGGGATGCGGCGGAAGTCGCGCAGGACGACGTCCTCGGGGGCTCCGAGCCCGGCGAGGACCTCCTGGCCGGTCATGCGGGCGGCGTCACCGCCTCGGGCGGAGATGGTGCCTCCGAGGGTGAAGACCGTGACGCGGCCCATCAGCGTGCTCCGTCCGCAATCGTCTCGTGGTGCCGGATGACCTCGGCGATGATGAAGTTGAGGAGCTTCTCCGCGAAGGCCGGGTCCAGTTTCGCGCTCTCGGCGAGTTCCCGCAGCCGGGCGATCTGGCGGGCCTCGCGGGCGGGGTCGGCGGGCGGGAGCTGGTGCTCGGCCTTGAGGACGCCGACCTGCTGGGTGCACTTGAAGCGCTCGGCGAGCATGTGCACGACCGCGGCGTCGATGTTGTCGATGCTTTCGCGCAGCCGGGTCAGCTCGGCGGTGACGGTCGGGTCGATGTCGCTGGAGTCGCTCATGATCTGCGAGCTTAGACGGATCTCGGGGGGATCGTGGGCGGGTGTTCGGGATCCGGAACGCTGGTGCTCCAGCCGCCGTGCACGGACCGTCCCTGCTGCTCACGGAACCGGATGGGCGCGGTGCCGACCCGGCGGGTGAACAGCCGGGAGAAGTAGGCGGGGTCGTCGTAGCCGACGCGGCGGGCGACGGCGGCGACGGGCAGCTCGGTGGCGGCGAGGAGTTCCTTGGCGCGGCCGAGGCGGATGGTGAGCAGGTAGTCCTTGGGGCTGCACCCGGCGGCGCGGCGGACGGCGGTGCGCAGCTCGGCGGCGGTCATGCCGTGGCGGGTGGCGTGCTCGGCGACGGAGAGCGGCTGGAAGGCGTCGCGGGCGAGCGCGGTGAGGACGGGGTCGCCGTCGGCGTTGGTGTCGGCGCGGGCGCGGCGCAGGGCGACGAGCAGCTCGTGGACGGCGGCGCCGGTCTCGACCTCCAGGAGGGGGTTGCCGGGGCGGGCGGCGCGGGCGATGCGGCCGATGGCTGCGCGGGCGGGGGCGGCGTCGGAGAGGGGGACGACGGGCCGGTCGGGCTCGATGTAGCCGAGTTCGGTGTAGGTGGCGGTGGCGGGTCCGGTGAAGTCGACGAAGGCCTCGTCCCAGCCGGTGCCGGGGTCGGCGGAGTAGTGGTGGGGGGTGCCGGGGGTGAGCCAGAGGAGGGCGGGGGCGGTGACGGTGGTGCGGCGGCCGTCGGCGCCCCGGTACCAGCCGCTGCCGGCGGAGACGACGACGGCGACGTGGTGGTCGAGGGTGCGCGGGCCGACGGTGGGAAGGGTGCCGTGCTGGAGTCCGACGCCGAGGCAGACGAGGCCGAGGCGGTGGTGGACGGGGCTGGGCGTGAAGTAGCGCATCCAGGTGTGGTACATGCCGCGGGGCCTTCCGTAACGTCCAAACTGCGACGATCTTTGTCCATGGACCGCCCCGCCGCCAGAGGGTGAGGGTGAGGCCATGAGCACGTTCGCTGTGGGTGACGAGGACTTTCTGCTCGACGGGCGGCCGGTGCGCCTCCTCTCGGGGGCGCTGCACTACTTCCGGGTGCACGAGGGGCACTGGGAGCACCGGCTGGGGATGCTGCGGGCGATGGGCCTCGACTGTGTCGAGACGTACGTCCCGTGGAACCTGCACGAGCCGGAGCCCGGCCGGTACGCGGACGTGGACGCGCTCGGCCGGTTCCTGGACGCGGTGGGGCGGGCCGGGATGCGGGCGATCGTGCGCCCGGGTCCGTACATCTGCGCCGAGTGGGAGAACGGCGGGCTTCCGCACTGGCTGACCGGGCCGCTGGGGCGGCGGGTGCGGAGCCTCGATCCGGAGTTCCTGGCGCCGGTGGAGGCCTGGTTCCGGCGGCTGCTCCCGCAGGTGGTGGAGCGGCAGGTCGACCGGGGCGGGCCGGTGGTCCTGGTGCAGGTGGAGAACGAGTACGGGAGTTACGGGAGCGACCTGGCGTATCTGGAGTGGGTGGCGGAGCTGCTGCGGGGCTGCGGGGTGAGCGTGCCGCTGTTCACCTCGGACGGTCCCGAGGACCACATGCTCACGGGCGGTTCGGTGCCGGGGGTGCTCGCGACGGCGAACTTCGGCTCGGGGGCGCGGGAGGGCTTCGCGACGCTGCGGCGGCACCGGCCGTCGGGGCCGCTGATGTGCATGGAGTTCTGGTGCGGTTGGTTCGACCACTGGGGCACGGAGCACGCGGTGCGGGGCGCGGCGGACGCGGCGGCGGCGCTGCGGGAGATCCTGGAGTGCGGGGCCTCGGTCAACGTATACATGGCGCACGGCGGGACGAACGTCGCGGGCTGGGCGGGCGCGAACCGGGACGGCGAGCTGCACGACGGTCCGCTGCGGCCGACGGTGACCTCGTACGACTACGACGCGCCGGTGGACGAGGCGGGGCGGCCGACGGAGAAGTTCTGGGCCTTCCGGGAGGTGCTCGCCGCGTACGCGGACGGGCCGCTGCCGGAGCTTCCGGAGCCGCCGGCCCGGCTCGGGGCGCCGGTGTCGGGCGGGCTCGACGGCTGGGCTCCGCTGGACGCGGTCCTGGAGGTCCTCGGCGGCGAGGAGTCGGTGACGCCGGTGCCGCCGACGTTCGAGGAGCTGGGCGTGGACCGGGGCCTGGTCCGCTACCGGGTGGCGGTGCCGGGTCCGCGGCAGCCGTACCCGCTGGGGGTGACGGGGCTGCGGGACCGTGCGGTGGTGTACGTCGACGGGCGGCCGGCGGGGGTCCTCGACACCTCGGAGGGGGAGGACGTGGTGCTGCCCGAGCCGGTGGCGGGTCCGGCGCTCGTGGACCTGTGGGTGGAGTCGCTGGGCCGGGTCAACTACGGGCCTCGGCTCGCGGAGCCCAAGGGCATCACCGGCGGCGTACGGCACGAGCGGCAGTATCTGCACGGGGTACGGGCCCGGGGCCTGCGGCTGGACGCCTTCGAGGCGGCGGCGGTCGGCAAGGTGCCCTTCGGGCCGGTCTCGGGCGGCCCGGGCCTGGGCCGGGGGACGCTCGACGTGACGGGCGCGGGCGACGCGTGGCTGCGGCTGCCGGGCTCGACCCGGGGCTTCGTGTGGGTGAACGGCTCCTGCCTGGGCCGCTACTGGGCGGCCGGCCCGCAGGAGGCCCTGTTCGTGCCGGGCCCGGTGCTGCGGGAGGGCGCGAACGAGGTGTGGGTCCTGGAGCTGGAGGGCGGGGCGCCGTCGGGGGTGGAGCTGGAGGTGCTGTGAGACGGGGGCACCGCGCGCGGAGGAGCCGGATGCGCCGGGTGAGGCGGCGGGGCGCCGCGCGCGGAGGAGCCGGACGGCCCGGTGAGGCGGCGGGGCGCCGCGCGCGGAGGAGCCGGACCGCCCGGTGAGACGGCGGGGCGCCGCGCGCGGAGGAGCCGGATGTGCCGGGCCGTCCTGGGAGACGGCGGGTGCCCCGGAGCCGAGGCCGCTCCGGGGCACGTTCGGCGGGGGCGCGGCCGTGCGGCCGCGCGCCCGTCAGCGGTGCGCCGCTACAGCGTGGCGGCCGCGGAGGTGATGGCGGAGGCGAAGGTCGAGACCTCCGTGTAGACGCCGGGGTAGCCGGCGCGGGCGCAGCCCTCGCCCCAGCTCACGATGCCGACCTGGACCCAGGCCCCGGCGTTGTCCTTGCGGAACATGGGGCCGCCGGAGTCGCCCTGGCAGGTGTCGACCCCGCCCTGGCTGTAGCCGGCGCAGATCTCCTCGGCCGGCACGAGGTCGCTGCCGTAGGAGGCCTGGCAGGAGGCGTCGGAGACGAACGGGACGTTCGCCTTGAGCAGGTAGCGCTGCTGCGCCCCGCCCTCGCGGGCGGCGCCCCAGCCGGCGACCGTGAAGGTGCCGCTGTTGTACGCGGTGGTGTTGGCGATCTTGAGGTTGGGCAGCGAGGTGATGGGGCTGGCGAGCTTGATCAGGGCCCAGTCCTTGCCCTGGCCGTTGTAGCCGGGGGCCTGGAGGACCTTGGTCGACTTGACCTTGATGGCGCTGCTCGACTGGAGGTCCACGACTCCGGCGGTGGCGGTGATGCTGGTGTTGTTGCCGGAGCCGCTCACACAGTGGGCGGCGGTGAGGACGATCTGAGGGGTGATCAGGGAGCCGCCGCAGCCCATGGAGAGCCTGACCATCCAGGGGAACTCGCCCTGGGCGGCGCGGGTGCCTCCGACGACGGGGGCCGGGGCGGCGGAGGCGGTGGTGGTGGGCTGGAGGCTGACGGCCGCCAGGACGACGGCGCCGGCGGCTGCCAGCTTCTGGAGGGCACGGACCATGCGGTTCTGCTTCACGTGTCTTCCTTCTCTCGTGGGGGGTCGGTCTCGACGGGCGGTGCCGGGCGGGCGGGGACCCACCGCAATGACATGCGCTCGTCAAGGCATGTCCGGATTATGGACAGCGCTCAACTGCCGCCACAAGAAAGCCTTTTCGGCCAGATCCGGTGGAGGGACCGTACAGTGGAAACGAGGGGGGATCCGGCATGCCGAACCGACATGAGGCCGACCGTGTCATCCACGGCTACCCGCACCGCGCCACCGTGCGGGCCTCGCTCAGTGCGCTCTACCGCCGCCTCTCCCCCGACGGAGTGCACCGCTACCCCGTCAGCGTGACCGCCGACGACGTGGCCCTCGGCGACGACGAGGACCTGCACCTCGGCACCCAGCGGGTGGCCGGCGCCCTCGTCCGGCACCTGCGGCTGCCCGAGGCGCGCGTCGTGGTGAGCTTCCGCCCGATGGAGTACGCGGCGGCCGTCGAGCTCACGGCCGGACCCGAGTACTTCGTGGAGCTCAACGACCGGTTCCGGACCCGCCGCAGGGACATCGGCGCCGCCCTCGCCCACGAGATCACCCATGTGCTGCTGCACCGGCTCGGCCTCGGCTTCCCCTCGACCGCCGAGAACGAGGTGCTCACCGACGTGACCACCGCCTATCTGGGCGCCGGCTGGCTGCTGCTCGACGCCTACCGGAGGGACGGCGTCGAGAGCCAGAAGCTCGGCTACCTCACCCCGGAGGAGTTCGGCTACGTCCTCGCCAAGCGGGCCGAGGTCTTCGGCGAGGACCCCTCCCCGTGGTTCACCAGCGCGGTGGCGTACGACGCATGGGTACGGGGCCGGGCCGAGGCCGCCCGCGACCGCGCCGCCCCGCCGCTCGCCGCGGCCGGCTGGGCCGAGCGCCGCCGCTACGCCGCGCAACGCCGCCGGGGCCGGGCCGCCGAGGACGCCCCGTACGCCCTCACGGGCGGGACCCCGGCGACCGGCGTCTCCTTCCCCTGCCCGGTCTGCCTCCAGCGCCTCAGGATCCCCACGGGACGCTCCCTGCGGGCCCGGTGCGGGGTGTGCGGGTCGGTCCTGGAGTGCGCCTCCTGACCGTCCCGCGCGAATCGATTTGCGCCATCGGGCGACGGCGCGTCAGGGTCGGGGCATGAGCACGTTGTTCGACGCGATCCGGGACGGCGATCAGGACGGGGCCGTGCGGGTCCTGCGGGGCGGGGCGGACCCCGAGGGGCGGGAGGACGGGGAGACCGCGCTGTACCGGGCCGCCGTCGGCGACGAGGCCGGGATCGTGCGGGTGCTGCTCGCCGCCGGGGCCGACCCCGGCCGGGGCAGCGGCGCGGACGGCGGCGACCTGCCGCTGTGCGGGGCGGCCTGCGGCGGGCACACCGAGGTGGTCCGGGCGCTGCTGGCCGCGGGCGCGCGGGCCGACCAGGAGGAGGCGTACGGCTTCACCGCCCTCGCCTGGGCGCTGCGCCTCGGGCACGCCGACACGGCCCGGGTCCTCCTGGAGCACGGCGCCGACCCTGACCGTCCTGGCCCCGACGGGCTCCTCCCGCTCGTCGCGGCCGCGCGGCGCGGCTCCACCGGCTGTGTGCGGGCGCTCCTCGACCACGGGGCGCGGGCCCGGGAGGCCGCGTTGCGGGAGGCCCGGCGGTGGATCGGCGCGGACATCGCGGCCGAGCTGCGGCGCGGGCTCGTCGCGGGGAACGAGGGCGGGCAGACGTACGAGGCGGTCGTGCGACGGGTCCGGGAGGACGGTGGGATCACGGTCGTCGTCGAACTGCTGCGGGAGGACGGGGCGCCGGGGCGGGGCGACGACCGGCAGACGGGTCACGCGGCGATCGCGACGCTCCTGGAGGCCTCGCTCGGCCGGCGTACCCCGCACGAGGAGCTGGCGGCGCGGGCGCTGCGCTGCGGCGACCCCGAGCTCGACGACTGGACGACGGCGGTGGCCGAGCTGGTGGGCCGGGCCGACGAGGAGACCTTCGTGGCGGCGGCCGGGTGGTGCGCGTACCGCGATCCGCTCCGCAGGGCCCTCGGTGCGCGGGTGCTCGGCGCGCTGCCCGGTTTCGGTCCGGGCGCGGTCCCGGTGCTGCGGCGGCTCGCGGCGGAGGCGGTGCCGCCGGCGCGGGAGCCGTCGCTGTCGGCGGCGCTCGCGCTCGGGGAGTGCGGGGACGCGACGGCCGTGCCCGAACTGCTCGCTGTGGCGGGGCATCCGGACGCGTCGGTGCGCCGGGCGGTCGCGGCGGCGCTCGCGGGGATCGTGCCCGCCGGGCACGTCGAGGCGCTCGGGGTGCTGCTGGGGCTGAGCCGGGACGGCGACGCCCGGGTGCGGGACTGGGCGACGCTGGCGCTCGCCGAGCTGCCCGACGACACCCCGCTCGTACGGGAGGGGCTCGCCGAGCGGCTCGGGGACGCCGATCCGGAGACGGCGGCGGAGGCGGCGCGCGGCCTGGCGATCCGTCAGGATCCGCGCGCCGTGGACGCGCTGGCGGCGATCCTCGCGGACGGGGAGGCCGAGGGGGCGCCGCGCGAGACGGCCCTCGCCGCCCTGGAGCACGTCCACGACCCGCGGGTGAGGACCCGCCTGGAGTGGACGACCCCGCGCCGGGGCTGACCGGTGGGTGGTCAGCAGGCGTAGTCGACGAGGTCGAACGTGGCGTAGTGGTCGGAGGTGTAGTAGTCCTCGTCGGTCGCGCGCCCGGTGACGATCCGGCGGGCCCCGCGGGTGGGGACGCCCGGGGTCTTGACCGTGTACTCGTGGTAGTAGCCGAGGGAGTGGGCGGGCAGGACGCCCTCCCGGTTCTGGAAGACGACCCCGTCCTGGCTGTACGGGAAGGGGCCGCCGGCGTCGATGAGCCGCAGGGTGTCGTACGCCTGGGTGGGCAGGTCCGAGTAGCAGACGTCGCCGAAGGACGCGGCCGTCGCGCCCGAGGAGACGACGGCGACGGGCGCGGGGGCCGGTGCGGCGGTGGCGGGGGCGCCGAGGAGGAGGGAGGAGAGGAGGGCGGTGGCGACACCGCCGGCGAGGGTGAATCGAGGGGGGATGCGCATGGCAGCGATGATGACGCGCGTAGAACCCCGTCCGGAACCCCGACGCCTGTCAATTCCACGGACGTTAACCGCATCCTCCCCGACGTGAGGATCCCGTGGAGAGGATCCCGCGGACGTGCGCGCCGGGCCGTTTCCGGGCCCGGCGCGCGGTCCGTGAGGGAGCGTCACCTCGCGCCGGCCGGGAGCCGCAGGCTCAGGACGGCGGCACCCGCGTAGGCCGCGAGGACCCAGGGCATGGCGGCGGCGAGGGAGAGGTCCGCGAAGTACGCGGTGCCGATGGCGGCCGCGCCGAGGGCGCCGCCGAACTGCTGGGCGGTGGAGAAGACGCCGGAGGCTCCGCCCGCGAGTTCGGCGGGGGCGGCCGACAGGACGATGCCGACGAGCGGGACGACGAGGAGGCCGAGTCCGGCGCCCGCGACGGCGAGGCCGGGCGCGAGGGGCCAGGCGCCGGTGTGGACGGGGGCCGCGGCGACCATCGCGTACCAGACCCAGCCGTAGCCGCCCGCCATGAGCAGGGCGCCGGCGGTGGGGACGTACCGGCCGAGCTTGGCGGCGAGGGGTTCGGCGGCGGGCGCCGTGAGGAAGCCGCCGACCGAGAAGGCGGCCATGAGGACGCCCGCCTGGGTCGGGGTGTAGCCCTGGCCGCCCTGCAGCCAGATCGCGAGGACCAGGAAGAAGCCCTGCATGCCGAGGGAGAAGAGCAGCTGCACGGCGAGGCCGTAGGAGAAGGCCGGGGTGGTGAAGACGCGCCGGGGCAGCACCGAGCCGCGCACGGCGACCCCGGTCACCGCCAGGGCTCCGGCCGCGAGGAGGCCCCAGCCCCAGAGCGGCCAGCCCCAGCCGCGGCCCTGGACGAGGGGCAGGACGACGGCGACGAGTCCGGCGGCGAGGACGAGGCTGCCGAGCAGCGGGGGCCGGGCGGCGGCGCGCTCCTTGGTGTCGGGGACGAGGACGACGGCGGCGGCGAGCGTGAGGACGGCGACGGGCACGTTGACGAGGAAGACGCTGCGCCAGCCGAGCCCGAGGAGGTCCGCGTCGGTGAGGACCCCGCCGAGCAGCAGTCCGATCGCGGAGGCGAAGCCGGCCACCGCTCCGTACATCCCGAAGACCTTGCCCCGGTCCTTGCCCCGGAAGAGGCTCTGGAAGGAGCCGAGCACCTGCGGCATGAGGACGGCGGCGGCGACGCCCTGCACCGCGCGGGCGGCGATCAGCTGGCCGGGGGTCTGGGCGAGGCCGCAGGCGAGGCTGGCGAGGCCGAAGCCGGCGGTGCCGGCGAGGAAGAGCCTCTTGCGGCCGTAGCGGTCGCCGAGCCGGCCGGCGACGACGAGGGTCGCGGCGAAGCCCAGGAGGTAGGCGGAGACGGTCCACTGGAGGGCGCTCTCGGAGGCGCCGAGGCCCTGCCCGAGGGAGGGCAGGGCGACGTTGACGATGGTGACGTCCACCAGGTCCATGAGGGCCGCGGTCATCATCACGACGGCGGCGGCCCAGCGGCGGGGATGGACGGTGGACGGGTCGCCGGTGGCGGCGGTCGTGACGGTCGTGGACATCGCGGCCCTCTCCCTCGTGCCAGGGTTTATTTCGTTCGGGCGAACGAAATAAACCCTGGCATGAGAGACCCCGTGATCACAAGTCTTTCGTTCGGCCGAACGAAATGAATTTTGCTAGGCTTCCGCCATGAGCGAGCAGGACCAGGAACGGGGCGCCGCCATCGCCGCCCTCACCGCCGCCGGCCGGGACTCCAGCGCCGCCTCCGTCGCCTTCCACTCGGCGATCGCGGCCCAGCAGGACCTGGGCGCCACCGAGACGAAGACCCTCGACCTGCTCGAACGGCACGGCCCCCTCACCGCCAAGGAGCTGGCCGAGCACTCGGGGCTGGCCCCCGCCTCCGTCACGGGTCTCGTCGACCGACTGGAGCGCAAGGGATTCGTACGCAGGGTGAAGCACCCGACGGACAAGCGCCGGGTGCTCGTCGAGCCCCGGCCGGAGAAGCTGGCGGAGCTCGCCCCGCTCTTCGACGACTGGGCGCGCGAGGTGCACGAGCTCTACGAGGAGTTCACGACCGAGGAGCTGGCGACGGTCACCCGCTTCCTGACGGGCGCGACCGCGCGCCAGCGCGCCGCCACCAAACGCCTCGCGGAGTAACCGGCCCGACCGGGCGTGACCCTGGGCGGGATGCCGGGCGCGACCCCGTGCACAAGGCCGTGCGCGACCCCTGACGCGAGCCGTGCGCGACCGCCGGCGCGGCACCGCGTGCCGCACACCCCTCCCGTTCGGCCCCCGCGGCTGCTACGTTCCTCGCCAACACCCGCCTAACTAACGTTAGGTGGAAGAGGCCCCGCGGGCCCGTCCGCCCACGGCTGTCCCACCCGAGTCCGTCAGCCGCACGGCCCTCCGCCGTGCGTCCGTCAGTCCGTAAGGGAGCCCAGCCATGCCCCTGTCCCGCCGCGCACTGCTCACCACCGGCGGTGCCGCCGCCCTGCTCACGGTCCTGCCCACGGAGGCGAGCGCCCGCCCCCACCCCCGTGTCCGCGCCGCGAACACGATCCGGCAGATCCCGCTCCAGGGCGCGGTCAACGTCCGCGATCTCGGCGGGTACGTCACCTACGACGGCGCCCGGGTCCGGCACGGCCTCGCCTACCGCGGCGACCACCTCGCCAAGCTCACCGACGCCGACCTCACCACCCTCGCCGGGCTCGGCCTCGGCACCGTGGTCGACCTGCGGATCCCGCTGGAGGTCGGGAACGACGGGGCCGACCGGCTGCCCGCGGGCCCGGCCCGCATCGCCCGGCCCGTGACCGACAACGGCCTGTTCGGGCGGCTGATGGCCGCCATCGGCTCCCGGGACCCGGTGCTCCAGGAGCAGATGCTCGGCGGCGGGAAGGCCGCCGCCTTCATGCGCGAGGTGTACCGCACCTTCGTCACCGACGCCGCGAACCGGGCCGCCCTCGCGGCCACCCTGCGGGACCTCGCCGATCCGCGCCGGGGGCCGCTGCTCCTGCACTGCACCTCCGGCAAGGACCGGACCGGCTGGACGAGCTGGCTCCTGCTCACCCTGCTCGGCGTGCCCGAGAGCTCCGCCCGCGCGGACTACCTGGCCTCCAACACCTTCCGCGCCGCCTACGACGCCCGGGTGCGGGACGGCCTGAAGCAGGGCGGGCTCATGCAGAACCCGGAGCTGATCGTGCCGCTCCAGGAGGTACGGACCGAGTACCTGGACACCGCCCTGGACCAGGTCCGCACCTCGTACGGCAGCGTCTTCCGCTACGTGTCGGTCGGCCTCGGCCTGGAGCTGCGGGAACTCGCGGCGCTCCGCGAACGGCTGGTGCCGGGCGCCTGACGCCCGCCCCGGCCGCCACCGGCCGCCGCACCGCGCCCGGCGCCCGCACCGGAGCCGGAGCCCCGGCCCGAGCCGGACCCGCGGCCCGCTCCGGACGCGGCGGCGGAACCCCGGCCCGCGCCCGTCGCGGCGCCGGAGCCCCGGCCGGCGGACCCGGCGGACCCGCGGCCACCGGACGTGCCGGAGCCGCGGCCCGAGGCCGTCGTCGCCGTGCCCGTACCGCCGCTTCCCGCACCGGAACCGGCCGGGCGGCGCCGGCGGCGGGAGCCGCCCGTGCCGCCGGCCTCCGCCGCCTTGCGCGGCGGGGTCGGCTGCGGGGTCTCGATGACGACGGGGACGCCCGAGGGCTCCCGGGCGCCGGTGAGCTCGGCGAGCTCCTCGTCACTGGACTTGATCTGCGCCGTCCGGGGGCTGATGCCCGCGTTCGACATCAGCCGGCCCATGTCCCGCTTCTGCTCGGGCAGGACCAGCGTGAAGACGCTGCCGGACTCGCCGGCGCGGGCCGTGCGGCCGCCCCGGTGCAGATAGTCCTTGTGGTCGATCGGCGGGTCGACGTTCACGACCATGTCGAGGTCGTCGACGTGGATGCCGCGGGCCGCCACGTTCGTCGCGACGAGCGTGGTGACCTGACCGGTCTTGAACTGGTCCAGGGTCCGGTTGCGCTGCGGCTGCGAGCGGCCGCCGTGCAGCCCCGAGGCCCGCACGCCGTTGGCGAGGAGCCGCTTGACCAGCCGGTCCACGGACCGCTTGGTGTCCATGAAGAGGATCGTCCGGCCGTCGCGGGCCGCGATCCGCAGCGTGACGGCCTTCTTGTCGGTCTCGTCCTGCACGTACAGGAGGTGGTGCTCCATCGTGGTCACGGCGCCGGCCGAGGGGTCGACGGAGTGCACGACCGGGTCGTCCAGGAACATCTTGACCAGCCGGTCGATGTTCCGGTCCAGGGTCGCCGAGAACAGCAGCCGCTGCCCCTCCGGCTCGACCTGCTTGAGCAGCTTCGTGACCTGCGGCAGGAAGCCCATGTCGGCCATCTGGTCGGCCTCGTCGAGGACGGTGACGGCGACCTGGTCGAGACGGCAGTCGCCGCGCTCGATGAGGTCGTGGAGCCGGCCGGGCGTGGCGATGAGGACCTCGGCGCCGCGCCGCAGGGACGAGGACTGGCGGGAGATCGACATGCCGCCGACGACCGTGGTGATCCGCAGCCGCAGCGCGGAGGCGTACGGGGTGAGGGCGTCGGTGACCTGCTGGGCGAGCTCGCGGGTCGGCACCAGGACCAGCGCGAGGGGCGCGGTCGGCTCGGCCCGGCGGCCGGCGGTGCGGGCCAGGAGCGCGAGCCCGAAGGCGAGGGTCTTGCCGGAGCCGGTGCGCCCCCGGCCGAGGACGTCGCGGCCGGCGATCGAGTTCGGGAGGGTCGCGGCCTGGATCGGGAAGGGCTCGGTGACGCCCTGCTCGGTGAGCGTCCGCAGCAGCGCGGCCGGCATGTCCAGGTCCTCGAAGGAGGCCACGGCCGGCAGCGCGGGCGTCACCGTCTCCGGCGGAGTGAACTCCTGCGGCGGCGGGGGCGCGGCGGGACGACGGCCGCCGCGGGGGCCCTTCGGCTGGGACGTGGACTTCGCCTGGGCGGTGCGGGGGCCTCGCCTCTGGGAACGTTCGGAGCGGGTCATTCGTGCCTTCCTGGCCGGTGCGCGGCACAGCCGGGGCCCGCACCTGCGCGATGCGGGCCCCGGCTGTGCCACCCGGAACACGCGGTACGGGCCCCGGCTGTCTCTCCCGGAACACGCGGTACGGGCTCCGGCTGTCTCTCCCGGAACACGCGACTCGGTCCCGGATGTCTCTACCGGGACAATAGTGCGCCTCAGGACCTTCCCGCCCCGACCCCCCGTTCCCCGGCTCCCCCGCTTCCCCGCTCCGCGGGCTACCGCCCGGGACCGGGTGGGCTACCGCCCGGGACCGCGGACGGCGATCCCGTCCAGGACCATCGACAGGTACTGGCGGGCGATCTCCTCCGGGCTGTGCTGTCCGCCCGGCCGGTACCAGGACGCGGCGACCCAGACGGTGTCGCGCACGAAGCGGTAGGTGAGCCGGACGTCGAGGTCGGCACGGAAGACCCCGGCGGCCACACCGCGCTCCAGGGTGCCGAGCCAGGCCTTCTCGAACTTTCGCTGCGACTCGGTGAGGTAGCCGAAGCGGGGCTCGTCGACGAGGTGCTGGGACTCCTTCTGGTAGATGGCGACGGCGGCGCGGTGCCGGTCGATCTCCCGGAAGGACTCCGTGACCAGGGCCTCGATGGTCTCGCGCGGGCCGAGACCGGCGTCGAGGACGGCGTCGTACCCCTCCCACAGCTCGTTCAGGAAGGTGGAGAGGATCTCGTCCAGCATCGACTCCTTGGAGTCGAAGTGGTAGTAGAGGCTGCCGGCGAGCATCCCGGCGGCGTCCGCGATCTTGCGGACGGTGGTCGCGTTGTACCCCTGGGCGGCGAAGACCTCGGCCGCCGTGTCCAGGAGTTCACGACGCCGCTCGGGCCCCCCGCTCAGCTGGGTCTTCTTCTTGCTTGCAGTGTTCGGCACGTGACCATTCTGGTCCCACCCGCGCCGGCCCGGTCACGCTCGGGTCTCCTCGCGGGGCGGGCTGTCGTCGTTGCCGCGCCGGATCGTCCGTGTGGGGCGCCCCGGCGCCCAGCTGCGGAAGACGATCTCCTCGCCGTCCACCCAGGTCCGTACGACCTCGGTCGGCTCCACCCGGAACAGGTGGAAGGGCTGCGGCTCGCCCGCCTCGGCCGCGTAGCGGTCCAGGGCGTCCGGATCGGTGATCTCGACCGCCCGCCCGGAGATCCGGACGTCGCCGCCGCCCATGTCGGTGCCGGCTCCGGGGTTGGCGAGCAGCGCGAGGCGGGGGTCGCGGCGCAGGTCGAGCGCCTTGCGGGAGTTCGGCATCATGCCGAGCCAGAGCTCGCCGTCGCGGAAGCCGGCCTCGATGCCGCTCAGCCGGGGCGAGCCGTCCTTGCGCAGGGTGGCGAGGGCGTGGTGGGTGTACTGCCCGAAGCGCTCCCGCACGGTCGCGGCGAAGTCGGGTTCGGCGGCCTCGAAGGCCGACCAGGTGGTTCCGGTTCCGGTGTCTCCCATGGATCCAGGAAACACCGGATACCCGACAGCCACCGTCCGGATTGCTCCGGACTCATGGGGAGGTCAGGCGGTCGCCGCGCGCTCCGCCTTGCTGCGCTCCACGCAGAACTCGTTGCCCTCCGGGTCGCGCAGGGTCGCCCAGCCGGTGCCGTCCGGGTTCCGGTGGTCCTCGAAGAGCGTGGCGCCGAGGCCGAGCAGCCGCTCGACCTCCTCGTCACGGGTGCGGTCCTGGGGCTGGAGGTCGAGGTGGACGCGGTTCTTCACCGTCTTGCCCTCGGGGACCTGGATGAAGAGGAGCCCGGCCCCGGCGGACTCGACGAGCGCCTCCGGGTCGCCGGGCTTGTCGTCGTCGGAGACCTGTGAGTCGAGGACCTTCGCCCAGAAGGTCGCCAGGGCGTAGGCGTCGGCACAGTCGATCGTCGTGTGGCGTACGAGAGAACTCATGGCGTCATGATCGCGCGCGCCCCGACCGCGGGCCACCGGTTTTGCCGGGCCCGGCCGGCGGCCTCCGGCTCAGGACCGGCCCGACCGCGGGCCACCGGTTTTGCCGGGCCCGGCCGGTGGCCTCCGGCTCAGGACCGTACGACGCCCTGGGCGCGGGCCGCGGCGAGCCAGGCGGGGAACTCGGAGACGAGCCTGTCGTACAGCTCGGCGTCCGGGACCCGGCTCGGGTCCTGGCCCGCGTGGAAGAAGCCGGCGTTGTCGAGGGGCCGCTTCGCCGGCACGTCGAGCTCGTCGAGGCGGCGCAGGAAGTCGAACTGCCGGCTGCCCGGGTCGCCGAAGCCGATGAACTGCCAGAAGATCGGCAGCCGGGCGGCCTTGCAGACGTACCGTTCGGCGGCGAGCTTGTTGATCGGCCCTCCGTCGGTCTGGAAGACGACGAGCGCGGGCGCGGTGGAGCCACTGTCCAGGTAGTGGTCGATGACGGCGTCCATGGCGAGGTGGTAGCTCGTCTTCCCCATGTGGCCGAGGGCGGCGACGATCCGGTCGATCCTGCCGACGTGGTCGTCGAGGCGGATGTCGGTCTCGGCGTCGATGTCCGTGGAGAAGAAGACGACCGGCACCCGGCCGTCGTCGTCGAGGTGCGCGGAGAGCCCGAGGACCCGGTCGGCCAGGGCCTGCACGGCGCCGCTGCGGTAGTACGGCTTCATGGACCCCGAGTAGTCGACGACGAGGTAGACGGCGACCCGCCGGCCGTCCATCCCGTTCCGTCGCAGCGAGGCCCCCGCCTCCTTGTAGGGCCCGACGAGCGCGGGCGCGGTCTCCTCGATCTTCCGCAGACTCAGTGCCATTTCTCCTGCTCCCCCTCCAACCGCTCGATGTCCGCGAGCATGGCGTCGGCCAGGTCGCGTTCGGCCCTGTGGTAGCGCTCGGCCCAGACCAGCGTCAGCCGTGGGTACGCCCAGGCCTCGTCGGCCCCCGCGTCCGCCACGTCCGCCTCGGCGCGGCGCCGCATCCGCTCCGCGTAGTCCCGGTGCGCGGCCAGGATCTCGCGCATCCGCGCGGGTTCGAGGAGGTGTCCGAGCCAGAGGCGGAGCATCGGCGCGTGCTTGAGGACGGGCGGGTCGAGGGGGGCCGTGCGCGCCCAGGTGCGGACGGCGTCGAGGCCCTCGTCGGTGATGAGGTAGACGCGTTTGTCGCGGGTGCCGGCCTCGGGGGCGACGAGCCGCGAGGTGGCGTACCCGTGGCTCTCCAGGCGCTTCAGCTCGGCGTAGACCTGGCTGAAGGAGGGACTCCAGTAGAAGAGGCCGAGGGATCGGTCGGACCACTTCTTGACGTCGTAGCCGGACAACTCCCGTCCGTGGGAGAGCAGTCCGAGCACCGCCCAGCTGGTCGCGGGAAGCCCTGGCACGCTCTCTCGGTCCACCACGGACGGCAGTCTACGGCCCTTCCCCCCTGGACCCATGCCTGCTAGAAGTATTTCGATTAGGCATAGTGCACGCCTGCCCCGGGAGGAGCGTCCCGTGAAGTTCTCCATGATCTTCGAAGCGCAGCTCGTCGACCCGACCCCCGACCGCGAGCACCAGGTCCTCCACGACTGCGTCGAACAGGCCGTCCTCGCCGAGGAGATGGGCTTCGACCGGATCTGGGCGGTCGAGCACCACTCCCTCGTCCAGTACGCCCACATGAGCGCGTCCGAGATCTTCCTGACCTGGGTCGCCGCCCGCACCCGGACCATCCGCGTCGGCCACGGCGTGGTCACCATGCCCTTCGGCTACCAGCACCCGGTCCGGGTCGCCGAACGCGCCGCGATGCTCGACGTGCTCTCCGGCGGCCGGGTCGACGTGGGCGCGGGCCGGGGCGCGACCCGCCAGGAGACCCGGATGTTCGGCGTACGTCCGGAGGACACCCGCCCGCAGACCGAGGAGGCCCTGCGGATCTTCGCCGCGGCCTGGCGGGAACCGGAGTTCGAGTGGCACGGGACCCTGGACATCGGCCCCGGCGCGGTCCTGCCCCGCCCCGTACAGACACCGCATCCGCCGCTGTTCATGGCCTGCTCGCAGCACGAGTCCCTCCGGCAGGCCGCCGAACTCGGCATCGGCGCGCTCGTGATGGGCTTCGCGGGCGCCGACGACGTCCGTGCGATGCGCGCGGCGTACGACGAGGCCATCGCCGCCAGGGACGGGTCGCGGTTCGTCTCCACGGAGGTCAACGACCACTTCTCCGCCCTCTGCCCGACGGTCGTCCTGGACGACCCGGCCCGCGCCCTCCGCCTCGGCACCCGGGGCCAGCGCTTCTTCGCCGAGTCGATCGCCCACTGGTACGGCGGCGCGCCCGCGCCCACGGGCTACGCGGAGGACGAGGACCACACGGGGGCGCTGGACGAGCAGCGGCAGAAGCTGATCGCCCGACTGCACGAGGCGGACATCCCGGCCCGCCCGGTCGACACCGGCACGTACAACACCGACCACGCCTACGGGGACGCGACGACGGCGCTCGCCTACGTGGAGCGGCTCCGGGAGATCGGCGTGGACGAGGTGATGTGCCTGATCCAGATGGGCACGGTCCCCCAGGAGGCCTGCCTGGAGACGATCCGGCAGTGGGGGGAGCACGTGATCCCGCGGTTCCGGGAGCCCGGGAAGGCGTGACCGGCCTGAACGGCGGAGTCGCGGCGGGGACGGGCGCGGCCGGCGGCCGGGGACGACGCCGGCACGGCCCGTGTCTGGAATCATGATGCTCCCGGGGCGCAGGACAAGGGAGTTGGGGGCACGGGTGAGCTCGACGACGGTGACGACGGAAGCGTCCCAGGGCACCGAGGAAGAGCCGGCCGGCAGGCGCCGGGCCCTCCTCATCGGCATCCGGGACGTCGACCACCTGGCCCGGCACCCACGCCTCGCCGCGCTCTACGCGCCCCTGGAGTGCGTCGACGGGGACGTGCGGCGCATCGAGGAGGCCCTGCGGGCCTCGCAGTACGAGGTGAGCACCCTGCGCCCGGGCCACCCGGACGAGGAGCGCCGCACGACGACCAAAGAGGTGATCGGGCAGACGATCGAGGACTTCCTGTCCACGTGCCTCCCGGGCGACACCGCCCTCGTCTACGTGTCCGGTCACGGCGTCGTGATCGACGGCCGCGACTACCTCCTCCCCTCGAACGCCACCCACCACCCCGACGGCACCCTCAACTCACGGATGCTCATCGAGACGAGCGCCCCCGTCCTCCTCTACGGGCTCCCGCAGGGCGTGACCGTGGTGGTCTGTCTGGACACGTGCCGCACGGACGTCCCCGGCACCGCGCCCAAGCTCGCCAAGCCGCTGGTGGGCGACGAGTACGAGAACGTCGTCTGGCTCCGTGCCGCCAGCCGGGACCAGTCGGCGTTCGCCGACCCCGAGCGGGGCAGCTACTTCGGCCTCGCCCTGGCCACGGCCCTGTCGCCGTCCCGACCGCCTCAGACCCTGGGCGAGGTCTACTCCTCCGTCCAGGGCCGCGTCGCCTGGCTCACCGAACGGCTCGCCGACCAGCCGACCGTCGAGCTCCTCGCCCCCGCGGGGCGCGAGTCCTGGGCACGGGAACTGCCCCTGTGCCGGGGATCGCAGGAGACCCTCCGCTGGACGCACGTCATCGAGAACGCCGCCCTGTGGAAGCACACGTCCGGAACCGAGGCCGCCCGCCTCCGGGTCCGGGAGAGCCTCTGCGAACTCGCCGCCGAGGTCGCACGGAGCCGGGTCGACAGGGAGGCACCGGTCTCCACCCCCTGGCACGACCCCGGCTATCCCGAGCGGGTGGTCCACATGCTCGGCCGGCTCGTCGAGGGGGCCCGCCTCGGACCGCGCGAGCTCCTCTCCCCCGCCGAGACGGCCACCCTGCTCGCCGCGCCGCTGCTGCACGAGGGCGTCGTCGCCATCACCCTGAGCGAGTTGGAGCGGCTCCGACCGGACCGGCTCGACCAGTGGGACGAGACACGCGGCGAGGACCCCGCGCGCGACGAGGACCGTCAGGTGTGCGAGGACACCGCTGACGTCTGCCGCGCCCACTCGCGCGTGAACCTGGCCGCCGAGGCCCTGCGGCGTCGCCATCTGACCGACGCCGTCACCGCCGCCGACCACTGGCTGCGGCACCGCTTCATCGCCGACTGGGACCGGCTCTGGGACCCCGAGGACGGCTACCCGGCCGTCGGTGCGCTGCTCCGCAAGGTGGTCGAGGCCGTTTCGGCCGGGGCGGAGGGCACCGCGCCACGGGCCTCCGACGTCGACCAGGCGGTCCGCCGCGTCCTGCCCCACATGACGGTCGAGCCCGGGTCGAGCCCCCGCATCGACGAATCCGACAGCCCCGCGTGGAGCCGGAGCGGCCGCCCCGTCCCCGGCAACCTCTGGCGCGACGAGGAGCTGGCCGGTCTCCTGTGGCTGTCGGCTCTGCTCGCCGCCGACCCGCGCCGGATGTCCAGCGTGCTCGTCGACCACCTGGGCGCGCACCGACCGCTCACGGCCAAGGCCGTGGTCGACGCGCTCGGCGGCCTCGGCTGGGACGAGATGTTCCCGGACGGCACGAAGACGTACGCGCTCCGCCTCACCTGCCCGCACCCGGCACTGCACTCCGCGCTCGAGGAGCTGGCGGCGACGGCGGACGGCTCCGTGCGGACCCGCCACCGCAAGTGGCAGGAGGCCGGACGCACGGCGCCCGACCTGCTGAGGGGACTGCCCCGCCGGGTGACCACCCAGTTCCTGAATCCGGTCGCCCGCACGTACACCAAACCCCTCGAACGCTTCCGTCTCGCCGAGGACGAGATCCGCCCCCTGCTCATGGGGACCCAGCTGTACGGCGACCGGATGCTCGCCGTCCGCGAGCTGTACCAGAACGCGCTCGACGCGTGCCGCTACCGGCAGCTGCGCGTCACGTACGGCCGGAAGCGGGAGCGCTACCACGGCCCGGACAGCGCTCCCGAGATCCACTTCCTCCAGGCGTACGACGGTGACCGCCTGTACATCGAGTGCAGCGACAACGGCGCCGGGATGAGCCGGGACAAGCTCACGTCGATGTTCGCGCGCGCCGGCAAGCGGTACGAGCAGGATCCCGACTTCGTCCAGGAGCGTCGCAACTGGCGACGGGCGGGGATGGACCCCACCCCTTTCAACAGCCGTTTCGGCATCGGCGTCTTCAGCTACTTCATGCTGGCCGAGGAGGTCACGGTCAGCACGGCCGCCATCGACCAGCACGGCAACCGTGACCACGCGGTCCAGCCCTTGGAGGCCACGGTCCAGTCGGGCTCCGGCCTGCTCCAGATCCTGGAGACCCACGGGGGCCCCACGCACGGCGGAACAGCCGTACGGCTCTACCTGAGCGCGGAGGACGACGAAGAGGATCCGCCGTCGGTGGTGGAGACGCTGCGGCGGCTGCTCTGGGTGAGCGACTTCCGGGTCACGGCGGAGGAGCGCGGGCGCGACGGGAAGCAGATCGGCTGGGCGGAGTGGAACCCGGGTGTTCTCCAGGCCGCCGAGGGCCGGGCCAGGGAATGGCACCGGGACCCGGTCAGCACCGGGACCGGCACGGGAAGCTGGATCGTGCAGGGAAGGGGACAGCTCCTCCTCGACGGCATCGTCATGGAGGAGGCACCCGCCGTCCACGGGTACGTCTTCAACCTGCGGGCGAGGCACCGCCCCGTACCGAGCGTCAACCGCAACTCGCTGCTCTCGTACGACACGAAGGGCGTGCAGGACGAGCTCCTCCGCGCCGTTCCCGACGCCGCAGGCAGTCTCAAGGAGGTGTCCATGCGGTGGCTGTGGCAGCTGGTGGAGCAAGAGCCCCGGCTCACCGTCCAGCTGTTCGAGCACCTGCCACACGACGCGACGGGGTTCCTGGCCACCACGTCCCGCGAGCACACGCCGTCCACCGCGTCCCTGTCCCTGCGACGAACCGGCGTGCTCCTCGTGGACAGCGACCAGCTGCGGTACACGCAAGCCGTACAGCCCTGGCTGACCGGCGGATCGGCAGAGGGGGTGGTGCTGCAGAAGTGGCGTCGGACGATGCTGGGGGTCGCAGAGCGCAGAGGTCAGTCGTTCGCGCCCGTCGGCTACCCCGAAGCCGCCGGCATTGACGCCCTGCTCTTCTCCGTTGATTCGTACGAAGGCGGCTGGGGCGCCGCGCTCCGGGCCGCGGCGATGGCGGAGATCCCCCTGGCACACAGTGTGCGGGCGCTCCGCAGGTACGCCATCACCGGTGCTCGCGTCCCCGTGGTGGAGAACATCGCGGAGCTGAGGAACATGGGGACACCCGCCCTGACGATGCTGGACCTCCACCGTGCCTACAAGGAGGTCACGTCCAGGAAAGCCCGCCGTCCGGCCTCCCACGCGCCGCTCCTCGCCGTGGCGGCCCGCCATGACGTGGCCCCGTCCCGGCTCCTGCCCGACCTGCGCGCCCTGATGCGCCTCGGGATCGCGATCCCGGACATCGAAGGCCTGGGCTCGGCGAACCTGAACAGGAAACCTCTCTCCTCCGAAGTCGCCCTCCTCGCGACGCGCGACGGGGACATGCGGGAGTGGCACGCCGGTGAGGTGCACCCCGTAGACCTCCTCATGCGCGCGCCCCTGCCCTCACAGCGCCGCCAGCTGTTCGACAAGCTGGACGCGCTGGCCCCGTTCGGCTTCTCTCGAAATGAAGCGGTGTCCGAGGAGACGTTCGATCACCCGCCCCTCGACTTCTTCGAAGAGCGGCTGCTGTCGGTCGACCTCGACGGCAGGTCTCCATGGCTGCCCAGCGGCCACCTGACAATGGAGCAGCTCGTCCATCGCGCCGCCACCGTGGGACGCCCTCTCGGCGAGGTGGCGAACGTGATCGACGGCCTCTCTGCCGTCACCGGCGTGACCGCACCCGCGATCCCGGTGTCCTGTCTGGCCTGGATCCCCGCGCCATGGATCAACTCGGCAGGTACCGACACCTTCCTGGGCTGGAGCCTTCTCTACGACGCGAGCGATCAGCCCAATCCTCCTGCTCCGGAGGAATTCCGGCGGGAGCTCGGCTTCATCGAGACATGTGGCTGCCTGTCGGGCCCCGTGGACCTGCTGGAGGAGCAGTACCGCGACCTTTCGCCTCTGCTCAGGGATCTTCTGCCGTTCTTCCTCGCCCCATGGTCGGACTACGCCTGCAGACGAGAGCTCGAAGAGGGAACCGTCGGCGTTCCGCTGCTGCTGAACCTCGCGGCGGATCGCAAGATCACACTCGCCGAGGCCCTAGACCGGTTGGCCCAGGCGGACATCCGCCTTCCACTCCGACTTCCGGAGATCCTCCCCGATCAAGCCGCGGGCCTGGCGCCCGGCCGGACGGAAGTCGCCCGACTCACCCAGCCCGCCGAGGACTCGGGACTCGTGTTCAAGCCCCAGCTGACTCCGCAGGACGTCCTCTTCGTAGCCAAAGCTCGCCTGTCCAACCTCGGTGATGCCGCAGCGTCCCTCGACGCCTACCGCTGCCTCGGCGCCCCCGCCCTCCCCGGCTCGGGGATCGTCACCGGGGCTCTAGCCGCGCTCGAGCCCACCGACTTCGACCTGGCGGCCTTCGACGACGGGCTTCTCGGGCCCGGGATGCTCGGTCCGCTCGAACTGGTCCTGGTGGCCGGTCGCTTCGGGTGGACGCTCGGGGAGACGTACGACCGGTACGCACCCTTCGCGGCGCTGGGGCTCCACGTGACGACGCCCGAACCCGTCGGCACGGAGAGGGAGATCGTGCCCGGCTGGGCCGATGTCATCGTTCTCACCGAGCAGTTGACCGGACGCTCCCCCGCCATCGCGGGAACCGTCAGCTCCGAGCACGTCGTTCTCTGTGCCGAGGAGACGGAGCGGTCCGGGGAGGACGTCCTGGAACTGCTGCGGCTCTACGCCCGACTGTTCGAGCTCGACCTTTCCGCATCCGGAGGAACCCGCCCATGAGCTCCGCCAGGCCCTACACCGTGACGAGGCGCCCACTGCACCAGCCGCTGACCACCTTCCTCTGGGAGGTCTCGCACGGTCCGACGGAGGTCGTGGCCACTGGCGAGTGCCCCGAGTGCCGGTGTGTGACCACGCGCCGGTGGGAGGAGTACCAGCACGTGTCCAAGGGGCCCGCCTCAGGCTGGTGGAAGGACTTCGACAACGGGGAGCCCAAGCGGGTGCACTGCCACTGCACGAGCTGGCACGTGGATCGCCCCTCCCACGTCCGGAACGGCTGCGGAGCCCAGTTCTACCTCGCGATGCCGCCACAGGGGCTGTCGCTGTGAGCGCTCACGACTTCACCGAGGACGAGCTTGACGACGCGTACAGCCGGGTGCTGGCTATGGCGACACCGCCGGAGCAGCTGAGGATCGCCCGGCAGCAGGCGGAGGGGTACCGGAACTTCCTGACCTCGATCACCGGGCTGCTCACCGTCGTCTTCGTACTGAAGGGCCAGGAGAACCTGAGCAAGATGACCACCGGCCCGCGCTGGTGGGTGATCGGCCTCCTCGCGAGCGGGTTCCTGCTGCTCCTGGTGGGGTCCTGGATGATGGTCTCGGCCGTCCATGAGAAGCCGGGCCGGATGCAGGTCTCCGACGCGAAGCTGCTCCTCGTGTACGAGCGGACCCGCGCGAAGGCCGTCCGCCGCATGACCGGCTGGGCCCGCTGGATGGGATTGTTCGGCGTCGTCGCGGTGTCCGCGGCCTCCCTCGTCACCTGGATCTGGCCCGGGAAGAGCTGAGAACGCACCGCAGCACCTCCCAGGCGTCCGGTCGGGGACATTCGGGAGGTGCTGCGCTCAGTTCCGCACGTCGTTGTACGGGACGTTCTCGGGGCCGTCAGACCGTCAGGGCACGGTCCGTCGGGCGGATCGGGGCCGGCAGGGAGCTGGCGCCCGTCAGGTAGCGGTCCACTCCGCGGGCGGCCGAGCGGCCCTCCGCGATGGCCCAGACGATGAGGGACTGGCCGCGGCCGGCGTCGCCGGCGACGAACACGCCGTCGACGTTGGTGGCGAAGTCCGCGTCACGGGCGATGTTGCCCCGTTCGTCCAGGTCCAGACCGAACTGGGCGACCAGGCCGTTCTCCACGTCCGTGCCGGTGAAGCCCATCGCGAGCGTGACCAGCTGGGCGGGGATCTTCCGCTCCGTTCCCGGCTTCTGGGTCAGCTTGCCGTCGACGAACTCGACCTCGACGAGGTGGAGGAACTGGACGTTGCCGTCCTCGTCGCCCTCGAAGTGGGTGGTGGAGACGGAGTAGACCCGCTCGCCGCCCTCCTCGTGCGCCGAGGTGACCTTGTAGAGCATGGGGAAGGTCGGCCAGGGCTGGCCCGCCGCCCGCTCGTCGCCCGGCTTCGGCATGATCTCCAGCTGCGTGACCGAGGCCGCGCCCTGGCGGTGCGCCGTGCCGACGCAGTCCGCTCCGGTGTCGCCGCCGCCGATGACCACGACGTGCTTGCCCTCGGCGGTGATCGGCGGGGCCACGAAGTCGCCCTCGACGACCTTGTTGGCGAGCGGCAGGTACTCCATCGCCTGGTGGATGCCGTTCAGCTCCCGGCCCGGGACGGGCAGGTCGCGGGCGGTGGTGGCACCGGCGGCGATGACCACGGCGTCGAACCGCTTGCGCAGGTCCGTCGACGTCAGGTCACGGCCGATCTCGATGCCGGTGCGGAACTTGGTGCCCTCCGCGCGCATCTGCTCGATGCGGCGGTTGATGTGCCGCTTCTCCATCTTGAACTCGGGGATGCCGTAGCGCAGCAGGCCGCCGATGCGGTCGGCGCGCTCGTACACGACCACGGTGTGGCCGGCCCGGGTCAGCTGCTGGGCGGCGGCGAGACCCGCCGGGCCCGAGCCGATGACGGCGGCGGTCTTGCCGGACAGGCGCTCGGGCGCCTGCGGCGTGACGTCGCCTCCGTCCCAGGCCTTGTCGATGATGGAGACTTCGACGTTCTTGATGGTGACGGCCGGCTGGTTGATGCCGAGCACGCACGCGGCCTCGCACGGAGCCGGGCACAGGCGGCCGGTGAACTCCGGGAAGTTGTTCGTGGCGTGCAGCCGCTCCGACGCCGCCGCCCAGTCCTCGCGGTAGGCGTAGTCGTTCCACTCGGGGATCAGGTTCCCGAGGGGGCAGCCGTTGTGGCAGAACGGGATGCCGCAGTCCATGCAGCGGCCGGCCTGCTTGCTGATGATCGGCAGCAGGGAGCCGGGGACGTAGACCTCGTTCCAGTCCCTGACGCGCTCGCCCACCGGCCGGGTCTGGGCGACTTCGCGCCCGGTGGTCAGGAAGCCCTTGGGGTCAGCCATGGGACGCAGCCTCCATCATCTTCTCGGTGGTCTCGGTCTCGGAGAGACCGGCGAGCTCAGCGGCGTCCTTGGCGGCGAGCACTGCCTTGTACGTGGTGGGGATGATCTTGCTGAACCGGGCCGCGGCGGCGTCCCAGTCGGCGAGGAGCTTCTCGGCGACCGTCGAGCCGGTCTCCTCGAAGTGGCGGCGCACGACGTCGTGCAGCCAGGTCCTGTCGGTGTCCGACAGGGCCTCGATCGCCTCCAGGTTCCCGGAGTTGACGTTGTCCCGGTCGAGGTCGACGACGTAGGCGACACCGCCCGACATGCCGGCCGCGAAGTTGCGCCCGGTCTCGCCGAGGACGACCGCCGTGCCACCGGTCATGTACTCGCAGCCGTGGTCGCCCACGCCCTCCGAGACGACCAGGGCGCCCGAGTTGCGGACGCAGAAGCGCTCGCCGGTGCGGCCGCGGAGGAACAGCTCGCCGCCGGTGGCGCCGTAGCCGATGGTGTTGCCCGCGATGGTCGAGTACTCGGCCAGGTGGTCGGCGCCCCGGTCCGGGCGGACGATCACACGGCCGCCGGAGAGGCCCTTGCCGACGTAGTCGTTGGCGTCGCCCTCCAGGCGGAGCGTGACACCGGCCGGCAGGAAGGCGCCGAAGGACTGGCCCGCGGAACCGGTGAAGGTGATGTCGATGGTGTCGGCCGGGAGGCCGGCACCGCCGAACTTCTTCGTGACCTGGTGGCCGAGCATGGTGCCGACCGTGCGGTTGATGTTGCGGATCGCGACCTGGGCGCGGACCGGCTGGGCCTCCTCGGCGGAGGCGGCGCCCAGGGCCTCGGCGGCGAGCTGGATCAGCTCGTTGTCGAGGGCCTTCTCCAGGCCGTGGTCCTGCTCGATCCGGGCGTGGCGGACGGCGCCCTCGGCCAGCTCCGGCACGTAGAAGAGCGGCTCCAGGTCGAGACCCTGCGCCTTCCAGTGCGTGACCGCGCGGCTGGTGTCGAGCAGCTCGGCGTGGCCGACGGCCTCTTCGAGGGTGCGGAAGCCCAGCTCGGCGAGGAGCTCGCGGACCTCCTCGGCGATGAACTCGAAGAAGTTGACGACGAACTCGGGCTTGCCGGAGAAGCGGTCGCGCAGGACCGGGTTCTGGGTGGCGATGCCGACCGGGCAGGTGTCCAGGTGGCAGACGCGCATCATGACGCAGCCGGAGACGACGAGGGGAGCGGTCGCGAAACCGAACTCCTCGGCGCCGAGCAGCGCGGCGATGACCACGTCACGGCCGGTCTTCAGCTGGCCGTCGGTCTGGACGACGATCCGGTCGCGCAGGCCGTTGAGCAGCAGCGTCTGCTGGGTCTCGGCGAGACCGAGCTCCCAGGGGCCGCCCGCGTGCTTCAGGGAGGTCAGCGGGGAGGCGCCCGTTCCGCCGTCGTGGCCGGAGATGAGGACGACGTCCGCGTGGGCCTTGGAGACACCGGCGGCGACCGTGCCGACGCCGACCTCGGAGACCAGCTTCACGTGGATGCGGGCGACCGGGTTGGCGTTCTTGAGGTCGTGGATCAGCTGGGCCAGGTCCTCGATGGAGTAGATGTCGTGGTGCGGCGGCGGCGAGATGAGGCCGACGCCGGGCGTCGAGTGACGCGTCTTGGCGACCCACGGGTAGACCTTGTGGCCGGGCAGCTGGCCGCCCTCGCCGGGCTTGGCGCCCTGGGCCATCTTGATCTGGATGTCGTCCGCGTTGACCAGGTACTCGCTGGTGACGCCGAAGCGGCCGGAGGCGACCTGCTTGATCGCGGAGCGGCGCGCCGGGTCGTACAGGCGGTCCGGGTCCTCGCCGCCCTCACCGGTGTTGGACTTGGCGCCCAGCTGGTTCATGGCGACGGCGAGCGTCTCGTGCGCCTCGCGGGAGATGGAGCCGTACGACATGGCGCCGGTGGAGAAGCGCTTGACGATCTCGGAGACCGGCTCGACCTCGTCGATCGAGATGGCCTCGCGGCCGGACGCGAAGCCGAACAGGCCGCGGAGCGTCATCAGGCGCTCGGACTGCTCGTTGACCCGCTCCGTGTACTTCTTGAAGATGTCGTACCGCTTGGCGCGCGTGGCGTGCTGGAGACGGAAGACGGTCTCGGGGTCGAACAGGTGCGGCTCGCCCTCGCGGCGCCACTGGTACTCGCCGCCGATCTCCAGGGCGCGGTGCGCCGAGGGGACGCCGGAGACGGGGTACGCCTTGGCGTGGCGGGCGGCGACCTCCTTGGCGACGACGTCGAGACCGGCGCCGCCGATCTTGGTGGCCGTGCCGTTGAAGTACGTGGCGACGAAGGTCTCGTCCAGGCCGACGGCCTCGAAGACCTGGGCGCCGCGGTAGGAGGCGACGGTGGAGATGCCCATCTTGGACATGACCTTGAGGACGCCCTTGCCGAGCGCGTAGATCAGGTTCCGGATGGCCTGCTCGGGCTCCAGGCCCTCGATGAAGGTGCCGGCGCGGACCAGGTCCTCGACGGACTCCATCGCCAGGTACGGGTTGACCGCCGCGGCGCCGTAGCCGATGAGCAGGGCGACGTGGTGGACCTCGCGGACGTCGCCGGCCTCGACCAGCAGGCCCACCTTGGTGCGCTGCTTGGTGCGGATGAGGTGGTGGTGGACGGCCGCGGTGAGCAGCAGCGAGGGGATCGGCGCGTGCTCGGCGTCGGAGTGCCGGTCGGAGAGCACGATCAGGCGGGCGCCGCCCTCGATGGCGGTGTCGGCCTCGGCGCAGATGGCCTCGATGCGGGCGGCGAGGGCGTCGCCGCCGCCGGAGACGCGGTAGAGGCCGGAGAGGGTAGCGGCCTTCATGCCGGGCATGTCGCCGTCGGCGTTGATGTGGATGAGCTTGGCGAGCTCGTCGTTGTCGATCACCGGGAAGGGCAGGGTGACGCTGCGACACGAGCCGGCGGTGGGGTCGAGCAGGTTGCTGCCGGGGCCGAGGGAGGAGCGCAGCGAGGTGACGAGCTCCTCGCGGATGGCGTCCAGCGGCGGGTTGGTGACCTGCGCGAAGAGCTGCGTGAAGTAGTCGAAGAGCAGCCGCGGGCGGGCGGACAGGGCCGCGATCGGCGAGTCCGTGCCCATGGAGCCGAGCGGTTCGCCGGCGGTGCGGGCCATCGGCGCGAGGATGACGCGGAGCTCTTCCTCGGTGTAGCCGAAGGTCTGCTGGCGGCGGGTGACCGAGGCGTGGGTGTGCACGATGTGCTCGCGCTCGGGGAGGTCGGAGAGCTCGATCTCGCCGGTCTCCAGCCACTCCTGGTAGGGGTGCTCGGCGGCGAGGGCGGCCTTGATCTCGTCGTCCTCGACGATGCGGTGCTCGGCGGTGTCGACGAGGAACATCCTGCCGGGCTGCAGGCGGCCCTTGCGGACGACCTTGGCGGGGTCGATGTCGAGGACGCCGACCTCGGAGGAGAGGACGACGAGGCCCTCGTCGGTGACCCAGTAGCGGCCGGGGCGCAGGCCGTTGCGGTCGAGGACCGCGCCGACCTGGACGCCGTCGGTGAAGGTGACGCAGGCCGGGCCGTCCCAGGGCTCCATCATCGTGGAGTGGTACTGGTAGAAGGCGCGGCGGGCCGGGTCCATGGTCTCGTGGTTCTCCCACGCCTCCGGGACCATCATCAGGACCGCGTGCGGCAGGGAGCGGCCGCCGAGGTGGAGGAGCTCCAGGACCTCGTCGAAGGAGGCCGAGTCGGAGGCGTCCGGGGTGCAGATCGGGAAGATCCGCTCCAGGCAGCCCTCGCCGAAGGCGGTGGAGTCGAGCTGCGCCTCGCGGGCGGTCATCCAGTTCCGGTTGCCCTTGACGGTGTTGATCTCACCGTTGTGGGCGACGAAGCGGTACGGGTGGGCCAGCGGCCAGCTCGGGAAGGTGTTGGTGGAGAACCGGGAGTGGACCAGGGCCACGGCGGTGGCGCAGCGGCGGTCCGACAGGTCCGGGAAGAAGGGCTCCAGCTGGCCGGTGGTCAGCATGCCCTTGTAGACGATCGTGCGGGCGGAGAGCGACGGGAAGTACGTCGCGGCCTCGCGCTCGGCGCGCTTGCGGAGCACGAAGGCCTTGCGGTCGAGCGCGATGCCCGTGGCCGCGCCGTCGGCGTCCGCCACGAAGAGCTGGCGGAAGACCGGCATGGTGGCGCGGGCGGAGGCGCCGAGCAGCTCGGGGGCGACGGGGACCTCGCGCCAGCCGAGGACGGTGAGGCCCTCCTCGGCGGCGATGGTCTCGATCCTCGCGGCGGTCTCGTCGGTGCCGTCCTCGGGGAGGAAGGCGATGCCGACCGCGTACGCGCCGGCCTCGGGGAGCGTGAATCCGGCGACCTCGCGGAGGAAGGCGTCCGGGACCTGGAGCAGGATGCCGGCACCGTCACCGGAGTCGGGCTCGGAGCCGGTGGCGCCGCGGTGCTCGAGGTTGCGCAGTACGGTCAGCGCCTGCTCGACCAGCGCGTGGCTGGCTACACCGGTGAGGGTGGCCACGAACCCGACGCCACAGGCGTCGTGTTCGTTACGGGGGTCGTACATCCCCTGCGGAGCGGGGCGACCGTCCATGGGCGACCAGGCGTCGGAACGCATCGGCTCTCCCGTCGTCGTCGTGGCATATGGAGCTGCCGAGGGACGACGTTGGCCCTCCGCGAAATTTCGTGCAGGTTACATGATGGCTGGCTTCTCGCGAAGTGGATAGCTCATTCCAGCATGCGGACACCGCCGGTACGGAGCGGTGGTGTGGGTTCACCTGTGGTTCTGCTGTGGGGGTGCGGCGACAGAGGCTGTCCCGCGGGGGACGGATCGAGGGTCCGGAGGCTCTTCGGGTCTCCGGCGACCCGTCACTGGGGGGTGGGCTTCGTTGCCCGATGACGCTCAGGCCTCTTTCCCGTTGGTCACGGGTTCGAAACCGCCGGGTAACCGGCTACTTATGTGGCGACCCGCATAGTGTCTCATCGCGGCGGCGGATCGGACCAGGGATATACGTCACAGCCCTTATGGGTCGGTTCGCCCCGTCATGGGCGTACGAAAAGACCGAGAGGCCCGCTTCGGGGCCTCTCGGTCTTCTGTGTGGGTACGGAATCCGCACGCCCCCGCGGGGCTACAACGCTGCGCCGAAGAGCATGCCGAGTCCGTACGTGACGGCCGCCGCGGCACCACCCAGGACGAGCTGGCGCATACCGCTGAAGAGCCAGCCGCGCGCGGTCACCCGGGCCACCAGGGCGCCACAGGCGAACAGCCCGAGGAGCGCCAGCAGCACGGCCGGCCAGAGCGCGGTCGCGCCGAGCAGGTACGGCAGGACCGGGAGGAGCGCGCCGAGGGCGAAGGAGCCGAAGGAGGAGACGGCGGCGACGATCGGCGACGGCAGGTCGTCGGGGTCGATGCCGAGCTCCTCGCGGGCATGGATCTCCAGGGCCTGCTCGGGGTCCTTCGACAGCTGCATCGCGACCTCGCGGGCGAGGGCGGGCTCGACGCCGCGGGAGACGTAGAGCGCGGCGAGCTCCTCCATCTCGTCGATCGGGTGCTTGCGCAACTGGCGGCGCTCGACGTCCAGTTCCGCCTGGACGAGCTCGCGCTGCGAGGCGACGGAGGTGTATTCGCCGGCCGCCATGGAGAAGGCGCCGGCGGCGAGGCCCGCGAGGCCGGTGATGACGACGGTCCCCGAGGCGACCGCGCCACCGGCGACACCGGTCATCAGGGCGAGGTTGGAGACGAGTCCGTCCATCGCGCCGAACACCGCCGGGCGCAGCCAACCGCCGTTCACGTCGCGGTGCGTGTGGTTGTCGCGGTGGGCCTCGTGCAGTGGCGCCTGAGCTTCGATGATGGACATGGTTCTCCCCTCGTTCCGGCGGGCCGGGATGCACCCGCCGCCCCCAACACCCTCGAAAATACGCGCGATGTAAGGGGCCCGCCAGCAAGCCAGGCCGTACTTACTAAGGCCCGCCTCACTGAGGTGACCCCTATCTGGCGAGGTGTCAGCCGGGTGACAGAGACGTTTCTTCGGCGAGTTCACGGCCCGTGGTGGCACAGATCCAGGCATCGGGGCGCCGCCGTCGGCGCCTCCACCGAGGAAGGGGCGCGAGATGGTGAACAGCACGGCCTGCGACACGCGTGAACGGGCGAGAGGGGCGCTCCTCGGCCTCGCCGTCGGCGACGCGCTCGGCGCACCCGCCGAGAACATGCGGCCCTCCGAGATCCGCCGCCGCTGGGGCCGCATCGAGGGATTCGTGACGGACAGCCCGGCGGGCACCGACGACACCGAGTACGCGATCTTCTCGGCGCTGCTCCTCGCCCGGCACGGCTCCGCCCTCACCGTCCACCACGTCGAACGGGCCTGGCACCACTGGATCGCCGACCTCGACGAAGGCCCCTTCCGCGGCGCGGGCTTCTCCGAGCGCGGCACCCTGGAGAACCTCCGCCGGGGCCTCGCCGCCCCCATCTCCGCCCAGCACCGCCACGCCTGGAGCGACGGCCTCGCGATGCGCGCGGCCCCGTTCGGGGTGTTCGCCGCGGGCCGCCCGGCGGAGGCGGCCCGCCTCGTGGCGATCGACGGCAGCGTCAGCCACGACGGCGAGGGCATCTACGGAGGCCAGGCGGTGGCGGCCGGCGTGGCCGCGGCGATGGCGGGGGCGACGGTCACCTCGGTGATCGCCGCGGCCCTCTCGGTCGTCCCCATGGACTCCTGGACGGCCCGCTCGCTGCGCCGCGCGGTCGTGGCGGCCCAGCGCGTCCAGCCGGACCCCCTCACCCGCGAACGCCAGGTCCGCTCGGCCGTCGTCATCGGCGGCTACCCGTGGACGGACCTGGCCCCGGAGGCGGTCGGCCTCGCGTTCGGCGCGTTCGCGGCGGCCCGGGGCGACTTCCGTACGGCGGTCCTGACCGCGGTCAACATGGGCCGCGACGCCGACACGACGGCCGCGGTGGCGGGCGCCCTGGCAGGCGCGGCGGGCGGGGTGGACGCGATCCCGGAGGACTGGGCCTCGGCCATCGCCCCGGTGACGGGCAGCTGCCTCCCGTCGATGCGCGGCTACCACGTCCTGGACATCGCGGACCTGCTCACCCCGGAGGAGGCGGCATGAGCGCGGACCTGACGACGACGAGCCCCCAGGGCACCACCGAACCCTGGGACCCGGCTCCGGAGGACCTGACACGCCCGGACGTGACCCTCACCGCGCAGGAACTGGCACGCCCGGACGTGACCCTCACCCCGCAGGAACTGCCACGCCCCGACGTGACCCTCACCCCGCAGGAACTGCCACGCCCCGACGTGACCCTCACCCCGCAGGACCTGGCACGCCCGGACGTGACCCTCACCCCGCAGGACCTGGCTCCGCGCGGGCTTCCTCCGGTGCCGGGCGCGGGCGACCCGGGGCTCGCGCCGCTCGGCAGCGCCCCGGTGCGGGGCACCGGCTCCTGGGGCGGCACCCCCAGTGCTCCGCGGGCGAGCGCGCCGCGCAGGGCGACCCGCGACAGGACCGAGGGCCTCCTCCTCGGGCTCGCCGCGGGCGACGCCGCCGGGTGGCCCGCCGCCCGGCACCGCGCGGCCCGCATGCCCGAATGGACCCGCCGCCTCACCCGCGAACTCGACACCTTCGCCGAGCAGAACGCGACGACCACCCTCCCCGTCCCCATCGCCCTCAACCAGCCGCCCGAGCCCCTCCGTCTCGGGCCCTCCGACGACGCCGAGTGGGCGGTCTTCACCGCGGAGGCGATCCTCACCGCCGAAGGCCCCGTCTTCGCCGCCCTCCCCCCGGACCGCCGGCTGCGCGCGGCCGTGGACCTCTCCTGGAACGTCCTCGCGGGCCAGGTCGCCGCCGCCGCGGACCGCGCGCCCGAGGTCGAGTCGGCCGTACTCCCCCTGCGGGCCCGGATCTCGGTGCGCGCCGGCCTCGGCAACCTCGCCACCGGCCTGCGCCCGCCCGCCACCGGCCACGACAACCCGCACTTCTTCGACGACGCGGCCTGCGTGCGGGCCGCCGTCCTCGCCGTCGTCCACCCCGGCGACCCCCGCGCCGCCGCCGAACTCGCGGAGTTCGACGCGCGGTACACCCAGGACGGCGACGGCGTCCACGGCGCCCGCGCGACGGCGGCGGCCGTCGCCGCGGCCCTCGGCGGGGCGACGGCCGCCGAGGCCGTCGAGGCGGCGCTCGCCGAACTCCCGCCCGTCACCGAGATCGGCCGCAACGCCCGGCACGCCGTCAAGCTGGCGCAGGCCGCCGACTCGGCCTTCGCGCTGGTCCCGCTCCTGGAGCACCAGATCGTGGACCACGTCTACAGCTACGGCATCGCCGCCGCCGAGACGGTCCCGGTCGCCCTGGCCCTCACCGCCGCCGCCCGGGGCGAGATGACGGCGGCGGTGCCGGCGGCCGCCTGCCTCTCCCGGGTCGCCGACTCGGCCCCGGCGCTCGCGGGCGCGCTCACCGGCGCGCTGGGCGGCGGCCGTTCGGTCCCGGCGAGCTGGCGCGAGGCGTGCAGGACGCTCGCGGGCTGCGCGCTGCCCCGGCTCGCGGGGACGGACCTGGTGGAACTCGCCGGGCTCCTCGGAGCCACGGAACCGGCCGCCCCAGGTGGACAATTCCGACATGACACCCACACTGGATGTGCCCACCCTGGATGACCGGATCACCGGCAGTCTCCTCGGGGCCGCCGTCGGCGACGCGCTCGGCGGCCCCGTGGAGGGCTACACCCCCGAACAGATCCTGGAGCGCCACGGCGGCCGCGTCACCGGGATCGTCGGCCCCTGGAACGGCGGCGACTGGCGCACCGCCCGGCCCATCGCCCCGTACCACAAGGGCGACGGGCACGTCACCGACGACACCTTGATGACCCACGCGCTGATCCGGGTGTACGAGAAGGTCCGCGGCCACCTCGACGCCCACGCGGTCGCGGACCACCTCGTCCCCGAGCTCATCGGCTCCCCCGTCTGGATCCCGGAGCTGGAGGCCGAGGCGCTCCCCCTCCAGCGGATCTTCCTCGCCGAGAAGTGGATCGTCACCCGGCTCCACTACGGCCACGTGGACCCGCGCGAGGCCGGCAACGGCAATGTCGTCAACTGCGGCGCGGCGATGTACATGGCGCCGGTCGGCCTGGTCAACGCCGCCCATCCGGCGGCCGCCTACGCCGAGGCGATCGACCTGACGGGCGCGCACCAGTCCTCGTACGGCCGGGAGGCGGCGGGCGTCTTCGCCGCGGCCGTCGCGGCGGCCTGCGCGCCGGGCGCGACTCCGGCGTCGGTGGTGGCCGCGGCGCTGTCCCTGGCGAAGGACGGAACGCGTGCCGCGATCGAAGCGGTCGCCGAAGTCGCCTCCGACCACACGGACTTCGAGACCGCGCTCATCCCCCTCCGCAGGGCGGTGGCCCCCTTCGACACCGTCGGACCCGACTACCGCGCGCCCTCCCTCGGCGCCCGCCGCCCCTCCCGGCTGCACGCGATCGAGGAGCTCCCGATCGCCCTCGGCATGCTGCTCGTCGGCGGCGGCGACTTCCGGCGCACGGTCCTGGGCGCGGTCAACTACGGCCGGGACTGCGACTCGATCGCCACGATGGCGGGCGCGATCACGGGCGCGCTGCGCGGCGAGTCCGCGGTCCCCGCCGCGTGGGCGAAGCAGGTGGCGGAGGCGAGCCGGCTGGACCTGCACGCACCGGCGAGGGCGCTGGCGGAGGTGGCCCGTGAGGTGTTCGCCCGGGACACGGCCCTGCGCAGGGCCCACGAGTCGGCCTTCGCGACCTTGACGGGCGCGGACCGGTGACCCTCCGCCTGACCTGGGTCCAGCCGGAGGACCTGGTGGGCCACGAGCTCCGTCAGGCGGCGGAGGACGGCCGCGACGCCGCCGCCGTCGCGGCTCGCTGGAGACGGGCGGGCGGCCCCCCGGCCCCCGGGTCGGCCGGCGCCTCCGCGACCCCCCGCCCGGACCTCCGCCCGCTCGCGGAAGAGCTCCTGGACACCCTGACGTCCCTCCCCTCCCCCCTGTCGGCCCACGAGCCCACGTCCCTGCGCGCGATCCAGGCGCTGACGCACCCGACGCCCCCCGAGCCCGTGCCCACGGGGCCGGGCACGGCGCTCCGGGACCGCCTCCACGCCGCCTGGCTGGGGCGGGCCGTCGGCTGTCTGCTCGGCAAGCCCGTCGAGAAGCTCCCCCTCCCCGCGATCCGCGCCCTCGCCCGCGCCGCCGGCAACTGGCCCCTCACGACGTGGTTCACCGCCCGTGGCGTCCCCCCGGAGCTGCTGGCCGCGCACCCCTGGAACCGCCGCTCCGCCACCACCTCCCTCGCCGAGAACATCGACGGCATGCCCGAGGACGACGACCTCAACTACCCCCTCCTCAACCTGCTGCTGCTCCAGCGGTACGGCCGCGGCTTCACCACCGCCGACGTCGCCCGCCTCTGGCTCGACGAGCTCCCCGCCGGCCGCGCTTTCACGGCCGAGCGCGTCGCCTACCGCAACCTCCTGGACGGCGTCGAACCCCCGCTGACCGCGCTCCGCCGCAATCCCTTCCGCGAGTGGATCGGCGCCCAGATCCGGGCCGACGCGCACGGCTGGACGCACCCCGGCGACCCGGTGGCCGCCGCCGCGCAGGCGCACCGGGACGCGGTGCTCACGCACACCGCCAACGGCGTCTACGGCGCCATGTTCGTCGCCGGGACCCTCGCCACCGCCGCGACCGGGACGGCGGACGTCCACCGGTCCCTCGCCTCCGGTCTCGCCGTGGTCCCGCCGCGCTCACGCCTCGCGGCGGCCGTCCGGCTGGGCATCGCGGCGGCCCGCGCGACCGACGACTTCGACTCCGTCGTCGACCGCCTGCACGCCGAACTCGGCGGGTACCACTGGGTGCATGCCGTCCCCAACGCCGCGCTGCTCGCCGCCGCCCTCACCCACGCCGACGGCGACTTCTCCCGCTCCGTCTGCGCGGCGGTCTCGGGCGGCTGGGACACCGACTCCAACGGCGCCACCGCCGGTTCGGTCGCCGGGCTGCTCGCCGGCCACCCGGACCGGCTGCCCGAGCGCTGGACCTCCCCCCTCAAGAACCGTCTGGCGACGTCGGTGCCGTCCTTCGACGGCATCGGCTTCGACACCCTGGCCGACCTGACACACACGGAGGCAGTACGCCCATGACCAGCATCGTCGTGCTCGGCAGTACGAACATGGACCTCGTCACCTATGTGCCACGCGCCCCCGCGCTCGGCGAGACGGTCACCGGCCGCTCCTTCCGTACGATCCCCGGCGGCAAGGGCGCCAACCAGGCCGTCGCCGCCGCCCGCGCGGGCGCGGAGGTGGCGATGATCGGGGCGGTCGGCACCGACGACTTCGGCGCACGGCTCCGCGCCACCCTGGAGCACTGCGCGGTGGACACCGATCTCCTGCGCACCACCGAGGGCTCCTCCGGAACCGCCCATGTCGTCGTCGACGACGACGGCGGCAACGCGATCGTCGTCGTCCCCGGAGCCAACGGCTCCGTCACCTCCCTCACCCACGGCGACGAGGCCCTGATCGGCACCGCCGACGCCCTGCTCCTCCAGCTCGAACTCCCCCTCTCCGTCGTCGTCGAGGGCGCCGCCACCGCCCGCCGGCTCGGCGTCCGCACCGTCCTCACCCCCGCCCCCACGCAACCCCTGCCGCCGGAACTGCTCGCCGCCACCGATCTGTTGGTGCCCAACGAGCACGAGGCCGCCGCGCTCACCGGACTCACCGACCCGCGCGCGGCCGCGCGGGCCCTGCTGCGGGACGTCCCCGAGGTGGTGGTCACCCTGGGCGCGGCCGGCAGCCTGTACGCGGCGCGCGGCGCCGAACCGCTCGCCGTGCCGGCGCCCCGGGTCCGGGCCGTGGACACCACGGGTGCGGGCGACACCTTCGTCGGCGCCCTCGCCGTCGCCCTCGGCGAGGGCCGTCCCGCTCCGGAGGCCCTCGCCTGGGCGCAGACGGCCGCCGCGCTCTCCGTCCAGCGCGAGGGCGCGTCGACCTCGATGCCGTACCGCGTCGAGATCGAGGCCGCCTTCCTCTCCCCCCACATCCTGGAGGCCGACGCCGTATGACAGCCCCGGAGAACCCCACGGCGCCCCTGCACGGGCTGCGCGTCCTGGATCTGGCGACGCTCTTCGCCGGCCCGCTCGCGGCCATGATGCTGGGCGACTTCGGCGCCGACGTCGTCAAGGTCGAGCACCCCCGCAAGCCGGACCCGTCGCGTGGCCACGGACCCGCCAAGGACGGGGTCGGCCTGTGGTGGAAGGTCCTCGGCCGGAACAAGCGGACGATCACCCTGGACCTCTCCTCGCCCGGCGGCCGCGACACGCTGCTCGCGCTCGCCGCCGACGCGGACGTCATCGTGGAGAACTTCCGCCCCGGCACCCTGGAACGCTGGGGTCTGGGCTGGGAGGAGCTCTCCACCGTCAACCCGCGTCTGGTGCTGGCCCGGGTCACCGGCTTCGGCCAGTTCGGACCGTACGCCCACCGCCCCGGCTTCGGCACCCTCGCCGAGGCGATGAGCGGCTTCGCCGCGATCACCGGTGAGCCGGACGGCCCGCCGACCCTGCCCCCCTTCGGCCTCGCCGACTCGATCGCCGCCCTCGCCACGGCGTACGCGGTGATGACCGCGCTCACGGCGAGGACGGCGACCGGGCGCGGCCAGGTCGTCGACATGGCGATCATCGAACCGATGCTCTCCGTCATCGGGCCCCACCCCCTCTGGTACGACCAGCTCGGTTACGTCCAGCCCCGGACCGGCAACCGCTCCCGCAACAACGCCCCGCGCAACACCTACCGGACCGCCGACGGCTCCTGGGTCGCCGTCTCCACCTCCGCCCAGTCGATCGCCGAGCGGGTGCTGCGGCTCGTCGGCCGGCCGGAGCTGGTCGACGAGCCGTGGTTCGCCGACGGCACGGGCCGGGCCGAGCACGCGGACGTCCTCGACGAGGCGGTCGGCTCGTGGATCGCCCGCCACACCCGCGACGAGGCGATGGCGGCCTTCGAGAAGGCGGAGGCGGCCATCGCCCCCGTCTACGACATCCGGGACGTCGTCGCCGATCCCCAGTACCAGGCGCTCCGCACCGTGACCGAGGTGGACGATCCCGAGCTGGGCCCGATCAGGATGCAGAACGTGCTCTTCCGGCTCTCCGAGACCCCCGGAGGCATCCGCTGGCCCGGCCGGCCGCACGGCGCCGACACCACCGCCGTCCTCACCGAACTCGGCCTCGGCCCCGCCGAGATCGACGCCCTCCGCGAGCAAGGAGCGGTATGAGCCCCCTCAGCGGCCCCGCCGGGACCGAACGGCCGGCGGCGGTCGCCACCACGCGCCCCTTCACCGCCCGCACCCCCCTCACCTGGCTGTACGCCCCCGGGGACCGCCCCGAGGTCGTCCGCAAGGCCCTGGTCTCGGGCGCCGACGTCGTGATCGTCGATCTGGAGGACGCGGTCGCCCCGCACCGCAAGGCGTACGCCCTCGACGCCACGGCCGATCTCCTCGCGGACCCCCATCCCGTCCCGGTCCACGTCCGCGTCCACACCCCGCACGACATCCCCACCCTGGCCCCCCTCCCCGGCCTCCGCGGTCTCCGTCTCCCCAAGGTGACACACCCCACTGACATCGCCCGGATCGCGGCCCTCGCCCCGGGCGTCCCCCTCTACCCGCTCCTGGAGAACGCCCTCGCCGTGGAGCACGCCCATGCCATCGCCACCGCCCATCCCGCCGTCCGCGGCATCGCCCTCGGCGAGGCCGACCTCCGTGCCGACCTGGGGGTACGGGAGGACAGCGGCCTCGACTGGTCGCGCGGGCGGGTGGTGGTCGCGGCCCGTGCGGCGGCGCTCCCGCCGCCCGCCCAGTCGGTCCACCCGGACGTCGCCGACCTGGAGGCGCTGGCCGCGGGCTGCGCCCGGGGCCGGGCCATGGGCTTCCTCGGCCGTGCGGCCATCCATCCCCGTCAGCTCCCGGTCATCGAGCGCGCCTACCTCCCGACGCCGCAGGAGGTCGACGCCGCTCGCGAGGTGGTCGAGGCGGCCGCGGCCGACCGGGGAGCCCTCGCCCTACCGGACGGCCGTTTCGTCGACGCGGCGGTGGTGGAGGGCGCGCGCCGGGTGCTCGCCCTCGCGGCCCGCGCGGGGTGACACACGCGGAAGGGCCGCCGGAACCTCTCGGTCCCGGCGGCCCTTCGTGGCAGGGGTGATCAGCTCTTGGCGGCCGATCCGGCCCCGTTGCCCGACTTCTCCGTATCGGGTTCCTCGGACGTCTCGGACTTCCCGGTGTCCGTGTCCGTGTCCGTGTCCGAGGCGGTGTCCTCCGGCTCCGCGTCCGCGGCGTCGCCGGCCTTCTCGTCCTTCGCGTCCTTCGCGTCCTTCTTCGGCTCCACGATCTCCTCGCGGCCCGGGCGGATCCGCGCCGAGACCACCATGTAGACCACGGCCAGCAGGCCGACGATGATCGCCGTCCACACGTTCAGGCGCAGGCCGAGCACGTGGTGGGCCTCGTCGACGCGCAGGTACTCGGTCCAGACGCGGCCCGCGCAGTACGCGGCGACGTAGAGGGCGAAGGCGCGGCCGTGGCCGAGCTTGAAGCGGCGGTCGGCCCAGATGACGAGGAAGCCGACGGCGACGCACCAGAGCGACTCGTACAGGAAGGTCGGGTGGTAGAGCCCGGCCTCGCGGTTCACGCCCTCGGTGATCTTCAGCGCCCAGGGCAGGTCGGTCGGCTTGCCGTAGAGCTCCTGGTTGAACCAGTTGCCCCAACGGCCGATGGCCTGGGCGAAGGCGATGCCGGGAGCGATCGTGTCGGCGTACGCCGGGAGCGGGATGCCCCGGCGGCGGCAGCCGATCCAGGCGCCCACCGCGCCGAGCGCGATGGCACCCCAGATCCCGAGGCCGCCCTCCCAGATCTTGAAGGCGTCGACCCAGTTCTCACCCTCGCTGAAGTACAGCTGGTAGTCGGTGATCACGTGGTAGAGGCGTCCGCCGACGAGGCCGAAGGGCACCGCCCAGACGGCGATGTCGGCCACGGTGCCGGCGGTGCCGCCCCGGGCGATCCAGCGCTTGTTGCCGAGCCAGACGGCAACGAAGACACCGATGATGATGCAGAAGGCATAGCCGCGCAGCGGGATCGGTCCGAGGTGGATCACGCCGGTCGACGGGCTGGGAATGTAGGCAAGGTCCATGGCAGGACCGACGCTACCCTGCCGGGCGGGCGGGACGGCAGCCCGCCCGGCAACTTCTGGGTAACCAATCCGTCGGGCGGCCCGCCGGCTAGCCCGCCGACGGGGAGGCGGTGCCCGGCTTCTTGCCCTTGTTGGCCTCGGCGACCCACTTCTTCAGGTTCTCCGGGGAGATCTGCTCGTTCCCCTTGGTCGGGAAGATCGATTCTCCGTTGAGGAGGACGGACGGGGTGCCGCGGAAGCCGCCGTTCTGGAAGGCCTCGTTCGACTTCTTCACCCAGCTGTCGTGCGTGCCCTCGTTCACACAGCTGCGGAAGGCGGGCGTGTCGAGCCCCGGCACCTTCGCTGCCAGCTCGATCAGCTTGTCGTTGTTCCCGAAGGCGTCGTCCGTCTCCGGGGGCTGGTTGACGTAGAGCGTGTCGTGGTACGCGGTGAACTTCCCCGCGTCCTGGGCGCACGCGGCGGCGTTCGCCGCGCGGAGCGAGCCGCTGCCGCCCATGTTCCCGTCGATGAGGGTGGCGAGGTGGTACTCGGTCCTGAGGGCGCCGGAGGCCTCCAGCTCGTGGATCGAGTCCCGCATGACGTTCTCGAACTGGGCGCACGCCGGGCAGCGGAAGTCCTCCCAGACGGTCAGCGTCGACGGGGCGTCCGCCTTGCCCGTGGGGATCGCGGGCTTGGCGTCCTCGTCGGTCGCCCCGGTCGGCGCGACGACCGGTCCCGCCTTGTCGGACCCGCCGTCCTTGTCGCTGCCGGCGGCGATCACGCCGACGATCGCGGCGAGGCCGAGGACACCGACCACCGCCGCCGACACGATCAGGACGCGCCGCTGCTTCTCGCGGGCCTTGTCGCGCTCGCGCTGCTGCTGGAGGCGCTCCCGCGCGCTCCGGCTACCGTCACCACTGTTCTTCTCGCTCACGCCCCTGGCAACGAACCGGGGAGGCACATCCGCGCCTCCCCGGTCCCAGATCCACCCATATGGGCTACGAAACGCGGCGGACGCCCTCGGCGAGTTCGGCCGCCAGTTCCTTTACGGCGGTGAGTCCGGCCGTCTCGTCGCCGTCGGCGTCGAGGATCCGCTTCACGAAGGCGGAGCCCACGATGACCCCGTCGGCGAAGGCGGCGACCTCACGCGCCTGCGTGGCGTTGGAGACGCCGAGTCCCACGCACACCGGCAGTTCGGAGGTGGCGCGGGTGCGGCGGACCAGATCGGCCGCCGACTCGCCGACCGACTCGCGGGTGCCGGTGACGCCCATGAGCGAGGCCGCGTAGACGAAGCCGGAACCGGCGGCCGTGATGGTGGCGAGGCGCTCGTCCTTGCTGCTGGGCGCGACGACGAAGACGGTCGCGAGACCGTGCTTGTCGGCGTGCTCGCGCCAGACCGCGGACTCCTGGACCGGCAGGTCGGGCAGGATGCAGCCCGCGCCGCCGGCCTCGGCGAGCTCCTCGGTGAAGCGCTCGATGCCGTACCGGTCGATCGGGTTCCAGTAGGTCATGACGAGGACCGGCTTGCCGGTGGCCGCGTGGGCCTCGCGGACCGTCCGCATGACGTCGGCGATCTTCACGCCGCCGCGCAGGGCGATGTCGTCGGCGGTCTGGATGACCGGACCGTCGAGGACCGGGTCGCTGTGCGGGAGCCCGACCTCGACGACGTCGGCGCCGCCGTCGAAGACGGCCTTGATCGCGGCGATGCCGCCGTCGACGGTCGGGAAGCCGGCCGGCAGGTACGCGATGAGCGCCGCCCGGTTCTCGGCCTTGGCCTTGGCGAGGGTGTCGCTCAGCAGCTGGATGTTTCCGGTCGTCACTTGGAGCCCTCCCCGTCGTACAGCCCGAAGTAGCGGGCGGCCGTGTCCATGTCCTTGTCGCCGCGCCCGGAGAGGTTCACGAGCAGCAGGCCGTCCTTGCCGAGCTCCTTGCCGACCTCCAGGGCCCCGGCGAGGGCGTGCGCCGACTCGATGGCCGGGATGATGCCCTCCGTCCGGGAGAGCAGCCGCAGCGCCTGCATGGCGGCGTCGTCGGTGACGGCGCGGTACTCGCCCCGCCCGCTGTCCTTGAGGTAGGCGTGCTCGGGGCCGATGCCGGGGTAGTCGAGGCCGGCGGAGATCGAGTACGGCTCGGTGATCTGGCCCTCCTCGTCCTGGAGGACGTAGGAGCGGGACCCGTGGAGGATGCCGGGCTCGCCGGCGGTGAGGGTGGCCGCGTGCTCGCCGGTCTCGACGCCGTGCCCGGCCGGCTCGCAGCCGATCAGGCGCACGTCCGCGTCCGGGACGAAGGCGTGGAAGAGGCCGATGGCGTTGGAGCCGCCGCCGACGCAGGCGACGGCCGCGTCGGGCAGCCGCCCGGCGCGCTCCAGGATCTGGCGGCGGGCCTCGACGCCGATCACCCGGTGGAAGTCGCGGACCATCGCGGGGAAGGGGTGCGGGCCCGCGACGGTGCCGAACAGGTAGTGCGTCCGGTCCACGTTGGCGACCCAGTCGCGGAACGCCTCGTTGATGGCGTCCTTGAGGGTGCGGCTGCCGGACTTCACGGCCACGACCTCGGCGCCGAGCATCCGCATCCGGGCCACGTTGAGGGCCTGTCGCTGGGTGTCGACCTCGCCCATGTAGATGGTGCAGTCGAGGCCGAAGAGGGCGCAGGCGGTGGCGGTGGCGACGCCGTGCTGGCCGGCGCCGGTCTCGGCGATGACCCGCGTCTTGCCCATGCGCTTGGTCAGGAGGGCCTGCCCGAGCACGTTGTTGATCTTGTGCGAGCCGGTGTGGTTGAGGTCCTCCCGCTTGAGGAAGATCCGGGCACCGCCGGCGTGCTCGGCGAACCGCGGGACCTCGGTGAGGGCGCTCGGCCGGCCGGTGTAGTTGACCATCAGGTCGTTGAGCTCGCGGGCGAACTCGGGATCCGCCTTGGCCTTGTCGTACTCGACGGCGACCTCGTCGACGGCGGCGACGAGGGCCTCCGGGATGAACTTGCCGCCGTAGGCGCCGAAGTAGCCCTCCGGGCTGGGGACCTGGCCTTCCAGGTCCGGGATGAAGAACTCGCTGGACATGCGGATGCGCTCCTCGCGGGGCGGTGCCCCGGGATACGTGGGGTGGATGGTCACGTTATGCGCGCGACCCGTTCACGTACGGCAACGTCGCCCCCGCCGTTGTGGGCAGTCGTTCCGCTGGGGCGGAACGGGTGGGCACAACGGAACAGCGCCCTTGCCGGCGCCGGAGGCTCCCGAGCCCGAACCCGCACCGCGCATGACGGCGCACAAGGGGTGCGGGCCAGGCGCGGAACGCGGAGGCGCCGCGAGAGGGCGCCGTCCCGTCTGCCCACCCGTCCCGCCCTGCGGGACGATTGCCCACACGGGGGTGGCTAGGCGACGTACGTGAGAACGCGCGCGAGGCGCCCGCGCCATCGCATGCCGTTGACCTGGCCCGGCTCGGAGCCGATGACGTACCGGACCCGGCGGCCGTGGACACGGCGGGCGGGCGCGCGGCAGCCGCGCGGACGGCAGCCCCGGGCCAGGGGGGCGTGCTTGGAGACGGGGGCCGCGGCGGTACGGAGGCGGCCGCGGCGGCCCGAGGCGTCCGCGGGCACGCCCGGGCCGCCCGGGACGGAGCCCAGGGCGGTCGGCGTGGCGCGGACGGGGGTCATGACGCGGTCAGCTCCGGCCGTGGCGGAGGGCCGGGTGGGCGCCGGCGGCGACGAGGTCGGCGACGGCGGCCTTGGGGTCGCGGCCGGTGACGAGGGACTCGCCGACGAGGACCGCGTCGGCGCCCGCGTTGGCGTAGGCGATGAGGTCGTGCGGGCCGCGGACACCGGACTCGGCGACCTTGACGATGTGCGCGGGGATCTCGGGGGCGACGCGCTCGAAGGTGGAGCGGTCGACCTTGAGGGTCTTGAGGTTCCGCGCGTTGACGCCGATGATGCGGGCGCCCGCGTCGACGGCGCGCTCGACCTCCTCCTCGTCGTGGACCTCGACCAGCGGGGTCAGCCCGATGGACTCGGCACGCTCGATGAGGGAGACGAGCGCCTCCTGCTCCAGGGCGGCGACGATGAGGAGCGCGAGGTCGGCTCCGTACGCCCGTGCCTCCCAGAGCTGGTACGCGGTGACGATGAAGTCCTTGCGCAGCACCGGGATGTCGACCCGGGCGCGGACGGCCTCCAGGTCGGCGAGCGAGCCGCCGAAGCGGCGCTGCTCGGTGAGGACGGAGATGACGGCGGCGCCGCCCGCCTCGTAGTCCGCGGCGAGTCCGGCCGGGTCGGCGATCGCGGCGAGCGCGCCCTTGGACGGGCTGGAGCGCTTGACCTCGCAGATCACCTTGACGCCGTCGCCGCGCAGTGCGGCGACGCCGTCCTTGGCCTGCGGCGCCTTGGCGGCGCGCTCCTTGAGCTCGTCGAGGGTGACCCGCGCCTGCCGCTCTGCGAGGTCGGCGCGCACGCCTTCGATGATCTCGTCGAGCACACTCACGCGAGGGGCCCCCTTCCGGGACGGTGACGGTGATGATGAACCAGGTTCAGCCACTTCGATCCTATCCGCAGGACGGCCCCGGACTCGCATCGGCCGGAGTCGCGTCCCACCTGCTGGGACTCCCGGAGGGGTTCCGCGGGGCTCTCAGGGGGCCAGCGCGGAGCCGAAGGGAAGGTTACGGACCAGGGTGAAGAGGGCGAGGACGGCTCCGACGCCCCACCACAGGACCGGGGAGACCGCGAGGCGCATGGGCACGTCGCGGGCGGCGCGAACCAGCCAGACGACGATGACGACGGCGAAGATCCCGTAGCCGACGACGGCGAGGGCGTTGGCGCCGAGGGCCGCCGGGAGGTCGCCGTGGACGAAGGCGTGGGCGCTGCGGAGCCCGCCGCAGCCGGGGCAGTACAGGCCGGTGAAGCGGAGGAGCGGGCAGACGGGGTAGTGCCCTGGTTCGTTGGGATCGACGGTCCCGACGTAGGCGAACGCGGCGGCGACCCCGGCGAGCGTGGCGACCGGCACGAACAGCCGCCGCGCGAGCGGCCGGGCCGGGGGCGGCGGCGGTGTGTACGGACCGGACCAGGAGGCGTGGCCCGCGGGTGCGGTCGCGCCGGGAGCGTCGGTGTGAGCCCGCGGGCCGGGTCCGTCCGGCCACGAGGGCGGTACGGCAGCGCCCTGAGCGTCCACGACGCCCGACGGCCCGTCCGGAGCGCCGGGTGGCGCGCCCTGCGCGGCCGGTGGCGTCCCGGCGACCCCCTCCGTCGCCCCGCCCCGGTCCGGCGGCGTGGCATTCGGGTGGGCGGGTTCACCCGGCTGGGTGGGGGAATCGGTCACGGCTCCCGCCGTCGGCTGCGCGTCCACCCGGCGATTCTCGCTCCTGACGCGCGAGGGCGCAGCCCGGCACGGCCGGACTGCGCCCTCGGATGCGTCGTGTCGCGTCAGGCGCGGGCCCGGGCGGTCGCGGTCGCGACCTCGCGGGCGGCGACGACGTCCTCCGACTCCTTCGGCATGCCGAGACCCGCGATCTTCATCGCGCCGCCCACGATGCCGCCGAGGACGATGACGCCCACACCGGCCCAGAAGGCGGGCACGTTGGCGGCCACCATGAAGACGCCGGCGATGCAGAAGCCGATGAAGGAGATGATGACACCGGTCCAGGCGGCCGGGGTGTGTCCGTGGGCGCTGCCCGCCATGAGTTGCTCCTCGTTGCAGTTGCTCGATGGTGAGGTCTCGCGTGCGCGGACACTCGGCGCTCATTGTCCCGCACGCGGGCGCGCGAGGATGAATCGGGGGTGCCGGGACGATCACGCGTCGCGATCGGCTCCCCGGGTCACGCCTCCCGCGTCGGGTCCTCGCCGCGGTCGAGGGCCTTCCACAGGTCCTCGGGCCGGTCCGGGTCGGTGGTGGGGGCCTTGCGTCCCGCGCGCGGGACTCCGGAGCGCTCGTAGCGGCCACCCATCGCCGGCCAGTTCTTGCCGAAGCGGAGGGCGAAGAGGCCAGCGAGCAGGATGAGGACGGCGCCGGCGGCGGTCACGTACGGCCAGGCCGTGTGGGTGAGGCCGGCGACCGCGGCGGCGGTGTCGCCGCTGATCCGGGCGGCCTCGGCGTCGAGCGCGGCGCTGTCGGAGGCGCCGAGGACCGCGGCGAGCGCCGCTCCGGCGCCGCTGAGCGCGAGGAGCGTGGCGACGAGGGTGCGGCCGGTGCGGCGGACGGCGAAGACCGCGAAGAGCGCGGCGAGGCCGACGATCGCGAGGGCGGTCGGCACGCCGGTGACGGTGCCGCCGTCGGCCTCGACGGGGACGCTGCCGCCGCCGACGGACGCGGTGCCCTCCGCCCAGATCTGGCCCGCGGAGAGCAGGACGACGGTGGCGCCGAGGGCGCCGAGGAGGAGGGCCGCGGCCAGGCTGCGGCGGCCGCCGGTGGGGCCGCCCGGTCGGGCGGCCCGGGGCTGGGGTACGGGTACGGCACTCACGTACCCCACTATCCCCTACGTGCTCAGCTGCCGTTCATCCGGTTGGCCGTGTGGACGGCGCGGAGCACGGCCGCGGCCTTGTTGCGGCATTCGTTGTCCTCGCCGACGGGGTCGGAGTCGGCGACGACACCCGCTCCGGCCTGCACGTACGCCGTTCCGTCACGGAGCAGCGCGGTGCGGATGGCGATGGCGGTGTCCGCGTCTCCGGCGAAATCGAGATAACCGACACATCCGCCGTAGAGGCCGCGGCGGGAGGGTTCGAGCTCCTCGATGATCTGCATGGCGCGGGGCTTGGGCGCTCCGGAGAGCGTCCCGGCCGGGAAGCAGGCGGTGAGGACGTCGAAGGCGGTGCGGCCCTCGGCGACCTCGCCGGTGACGGTGGAGACGATGTGCATGACGTGCGAGTAGCGCTCGATCGACATGAAGTCGACGACCTCCACCGAGCCGGGCGCGCAGACCCGGCCGAGGTCGTTGCGGCCGAGGTCGACGAGCATGAGGTGCTCGGCGCGCTCCTTGGGGTCGGCCAGCAGCTCCTCGGCGAGGTCGTGGTCCTCCTGCGGGGTGGCACCGCGGTGCCGGGTGCCGGCGATGGGGTGGACCATGGCCCGCCCGTCCTCGACCTTGACGAGGGCCTCGGGCGAGGAGCCGACGACGTCGAAGCCGTTCTCGAAGCGGAAGAGGTACATGTACGGGGACGGGTTGGTGGCCCGCAGGACCCGGTACACGTCGAGCGCGGAGGCGGTGCAGGGGGTCTCGAAGCGCTGTGAGGGCACGACCTGGAAGGCCTCGCCCGCGCGGATGCGCTCCTTGATGTCCTCGACGGCGTCCTGGTAGGCCTTGCCGCCCCAGAGGGCGGAGAACTCGGGGAGCGCGGAGGGCGGCAGGGCGGCCGGAGCGGTCTCGACCGGGCGGGCCAGGTCGGCCTCCATGGCGTCGAGGCGGGCGACGGCGTGCGCGTACGCCTCGTCGACGCCGGTCTCCAGGTCGTTGTGGTTGATCGCGTTGGCGATCAGCAGGACCGTGCCGTCCCAGTGGTCGAGGACCGCGAGGTCGCTGGTGAGGAGCATGGTGAGCTCGGGGAGCTCCAGGTCGTCGCGGGTGGAGTCCCCGATCTTCTCCAGGCGGCGGACGATGTCGTAGCCGAGGTAGCCGACCATGCCGCCGGTGAAGGGGGGCATCCCGGACGCGAGGTCGCGGGGGGTGTGGAGGGTCTCGACCGTGGCGCGCAGGGCGGCGAGCGGGTCACCGTCGACGGGGACGCCGACGGGCGGGGTGCCCAGCCAGTGGGCCTGTCCGTCCCGCACCGTGAGGGTCGCGTCGCTGCGGACCCCGATGAAGGAGTAGCGGGACCAGCTGCGGCCGTTCTCCGCGGATTCGAGGAGGAAGGTGCCGGGGCGTTCGGCGGCGAGCTTGCGGTAGAGCCCGACCGGGGTGTCGCCGTCCGCGAGGAGCCTGCGGCTGACGGGGATGACGCGGCGGTCGGCCGCCAGCTTGCGGAAGGTCTCGAGATCCATGGCACCGGACCTTACTGGGATACGGGGAGCACGTCGGCGTCGAAGCAGGTGCGGGCGCCGGTGTGGCAGGCGGCTCCGACCTGGTCGACCTTGACGAGGAGGGTGTCGGCGTCGCAGTCGAGGGCGACGGACCTGACGTGCTGCACGTGGCCCGAGGTGTCGCCCTTGACCCAGTACTCGTTCCGGCTGCGGGACCAGTACGTGCAGCGGCCGGTGGTGAGGGTGCGGTGGAGCGCCTCGTCGTCCATCCAGCCGAGCATCAGCACCTCGCCGGTGTCGTACTGCTGGGCGATGGCGGGGACGAGGCCGTCGGGGCTGCGCTTGAGGCGCGCGGCGATGGCCGGGTCGAGGTCGCTGGGGGTCCGGGGCGTGCTGCTCATGGCGCCATTGTGCCGCGATCCGGGGCGGTGTCCGGCGGGGCGTCCACTGGGCGGACCGGACGGGCCGGTCGTACGCTGGCGGACATGTCGACCCATGCGAAACGTGAACGGCTTCTCCTCGCCGATCTGTTGGAGGCAGCGGGCCCGGACGCGCCGACGCTCTGCGAGGGCTGGCGGACCCGGGACCTCGCGGCCCACGTGGTGGTGCGGGAGCGGCGTCCGGACGCGGCGGCGGGCTCCGTCGTGCCGCCGCTGAAGGAGCGGCTGGAGCGGGTGCAGGCGGAGTTCGCCGGGAAGCCGTACGAGGAGCTGATCCAGCTCATCCGGACGGGTCCGCCGCGGTTCTCCCCGTTCACCATCAAGCAGGTGGACGAGGGGGCGAACGTCGTCGAGTTCTACGTGCACGCGGAGGACGTCCGGCGGGCCCAGCCCGACTGGTCGGCGCGCGAGCTGGACCCGGTCTTCGCGGACGCGCTCTGGTCCCGTCTGGAGCGGATGGCCCGGCTCCTGGGGCGCAAGGCCCCGGTGGGTCTGGTGCTGCGCCGTCCGAACGGGCAGACCGCGGTCGCCCACCGGGGCACCCCGGTGGTGACGGCCTCCGGCGAGCCGGGCGAGCTGGTGATGTACCTGTACGGCCGCCAGGACTCGGCGAAGGTGGCCCTGGAGGGCGAGCCCGAGGCGATCGAGCTGCTGCGGGAGACGAAGCAGCTGGGGATCTAGGGGGTGTTTCGAAAGTCCTGTGCGGTGCCCGCGGTGTCCGGTGCGTGCCCTCGGCGTGCCGGACGAAGGCCCTCGTAGCGGAGCTACTTGGGTCTTTGGCCGGTGCGGCGAGGGGGCGTGCCGGGCGCCGCGGGTGCTGTGCGGGACTTTCGAAACACCCCCTAGGGCCTGCCTTTCGGATCAGGCCGGGCTCAGCCGGTCGGGAGTTCGGCGCGGCGGAGGGCCGGGACGACGAGGGTGTAGACGCCGGCCAGGGCGCAGACCGAGGCGCTCGCGGCAAAGACCGGACCGGGTCCCCACAGGCCGATCGCCGCGCCGGTGACCGGGAAGGACAGCGGGGCGATGCCCAGGCTGGCGAGGCTGGAGACGGCGGTCACCCGGCCGAGGTAGGCGGGGTCGCACTCGGTCTGGACGAGGGCGTTGACCAGCGCCCCGGAGAGTCCGGCGAGCAGGCCGACGGCCAGGGCGACGACGGCGGCGACGGGCAGGTGCGGCGTGAAGGCGAGGGCGCCGATGGAGACGGCGCCGACCGTCATGGTCCAGCCGCTGACGGCCCCGGCGCGCGGGACGCGGCCTCGTACGGTCAGGAGCAGGGAGGCGGCCCCCGCGCCCGTACCGAAGCCCGCGAGGATCCAGCCGATGCCGGCGGCACCCCAGCCGCGCTGTTCGGAGAGGACCGCGAGTCCGACGTTGAGGGGTCCGACGAATCCGAGGTCGCTGAGGAGCACGACGATCATCAGCGGGCCCAGGACGCGATGTCCGCGCAGGTAGCGCAGTCCGTCGGCGAGGTCGCGCAGGGCGGTGCCGTCGCGGGCCCCGCTCGCGGCGGGCAGCGACCGCAGGCGGAGGGCGGACAGCAGGGGCAGGGAGAGGGCGAAGAGGATTCCGGCGGCGCCGAAGGCGGTGGCGGGGCCGCCGACGGCGACCGCGAGGCCGCCGAGCGGGGCCCCGAGGACGGCGCCGGCGCGGTGGGCGAGCCCGCGCATGCCCTGGACCCGGGCGAGCTGGTCGCGTGCGGCGATGCGCGGCGGCAGGGCGCCGACCGCCGGCAGGAACAGGGCGTCGACGACGCCGAAGACGAGGGCGACGGCGGCGAGGGCCCACAGGCCGGGCGAGGCGAGGAACAGGGTGGCGGCGAGACCGAGGACGACCAGGGCGCGGACGGCGTCGGAGGCGATGACGACCCGGCGCGGGCCGAGGCGGTCGGCGACCACTCCCCCGCCGAGCATGAGCAGCGCGCGGGGCACGGCGGAGACGGCCATGACGAGCCCGGCCTGGGCGGGGGTGCCGGTACTGACCACGGTCCAGGAGAGGGCGAGGTAGTAGACGCTGTCGCCGAGGGTGGAGGCGGTGTAGGCGCCGAGCCAGCGCAGGACCTGGGGGTCGCGGTGGGCGGGGCGGGCGGGCGCGGGGGCGGTCGTCGTCATCGTCATGATCAGCCCCGGTAGGGGAAGCCGTGGAGGTGGACGGCGACGTTCTCGCGCCCCTCGGTGTCGCCGGCGGCCTCGGCGGCGCGAGCGGCCTGGTCGTACTTCCTGAGCAGCGCGTCGAGCTCCTTGCCGAGGGCGGCGAGCTCGGGGGCGGTGAGGCGCGGCAGCCATTCGGAGCTGATCGCGGCCGAGCGCCATGCGTCGGACCAGGTGTGCCGCTCGTCGCGGAAGCGGGCGTGCATCCGGCTGCGCTGCTCGTCGACGGTCCGGCCGAAGGCGGCGCTCGCCGCGGCCAGCTCGGGGGCGTCACGGATGTCCTCGTCGTGGATGCTGAAGCCGTACGAGCTGGGCTGCCACCACCGCTCCCGCCCGTCCGTCGACTGCGCCGGGGCCTCCTCGATGAGGCCGTGCTCGGCGAGCTTGCGCAGGTGGTAGCTGACGAGGGAGACGGCCTCGTCGACCTGCTCGGCGAGCTGGGAGGCGGTGGCGGTGCGGGTCACGTGCAGGGCGCGGTAGAGCCGCATGCGCAGCGGGTGCGCGATCGCTTTGAGGGTGCCGAGATCGGTGATCCGGCGGTTCTCCGACGAGGTCATGTCCACGACCATAGATAGGAAAGGAAAGTTGCGCAACAGAAATTGCGCAAGTAATCCTGTGCACCTGGGCAAGAAGAAGGGCCCCCGAAGGGGCCCCTCTCACGGCGTCGTTCAGCGGACCGCGTGGCCCGCCTCCCGCAGCGTCTCCTTGACCTGCGAGATCCGCAGGTCGCCGAAGTGGAACACGGAGGCGGCGAGCACCGCGTCCGCGCCCGCGGCCACGGCCGGCGGGAAGTCGGCGAGCCGGCCGGCGCCGCCGGAGGCGATCACCGGGACCGTCACGTGCTTGCGCACGGCGGCGATCATCTCGGTGTCGTAGCCGTCCTTCGTGCCGTCGGCGTCCATCGAGTTGAGCAGGATCTCCCCCGCGCCCAGCTCGGCGGCCCGGTGCGCCCACTCGACGGCGTCGATGCCGGTGCCCTTGCGGCCGCCGTGCGTCGTCACCTCGAAGAAGCCCGAGGCGGTGCGGCGCGCGTCCACGGACAGCACGAGCACCTGCCGGCCGAAGCGCTCCGCGATCTCCCGGATCAGCTCGGGCCGCACGATCGCGGCGGTGTTGACGCCCACCTTGTCGGCGCCCGCCCGCAGCAGCTTGTCGACGTCCTCGGCCGAGCGGACGCCGCCGCCGACCGTGAGCGGGATGAAGACCTGCTCGGCGGTGCGGCGCACCACGTCGTAGGTGGTCTCCCGGTTGCCGGAGGAGGCGGTGATGTCGAGGAAGGTCAGCTCGTCGGCGCCCTCGGCGTCGTACAGCTTGGCCATCTCGACGGGGTCGCCCGCGTCCCGCAGGTTCTGGAAGTTGACGCCCTTGACGACCCGGCCGTTGTCCACGTCCAGGCAGGGGATCACCCGTACGGCGAGACTCATGCTTCCTCACCCCTGAAGGCCTCGACCTCGACCTCGACCACGAGACGCGGGTCGACGAAGCCGGAGACGATGATCATGGAAGCGGCGGGGCGGACGGCGTCGAACAGCTCCTTGTGCGCGCGGCCCACCTCGTCCACGTCCCGGGCGTGCGTGATGTACATCCGGGTCCTGACGACGTGCTCGGCGCCCAGGTCCAGCTGCTTCAGCGCCCCGAGGGCCACGTTGAAGGCGTTGACGGCCTGGTCGTACGGCCCGCCGTCGGCGATCTGGCCGTCGACCACGGAGGTGCAGCCGGAGACCAGCACCGTGCCGTTCGGGAGTTCCACCGCGCGGGAGTAGCCGAACTGCTCCTCCCAGGGAGCACCGGTGACGACCTTGCGGACCTCGGAGGTCACGACGCCACCGCCGCGAGCGCCTCTTCGAGGGTGAACGCCTTGGCGTACAGCGCCTTGCCGACGATCGCGCCCTCGACGCCGAGCGGGACCAGACCGGACAGGGCCCGCAGGTCGTCCAGGGACGACACGCCGCCGGAGGCGACGACGGGCTTGTCGGTGGCCGCGCAGACGTTCTTCAGGAGCTCCAGGTTGGGGCCCTGGAGGGTGCCGTCCTTGGCGATGTCGGTGACGACGTAGCGCGAGCAGCCCTCGGCGTCGAGGCGGGCGAGCGTCTCGTACAGGTCGCCGCCGTCGCGGGTCCAGCCGCGGCCGCGCAGGGTCGTGCCGCGCACGTCGAGGCCGACGGCGATCTTGTCGCCGTGCTCGGCGATGACCTTGGCGACCCACTCGGGGGTCTCCAGGGCGGCGGTGCCGAGGTTGACGCGGGTGCAGCCGGTGGCGAGGGCGGCGGCGAGCGTGGCGTCGTCGCGGATGCCGCCGGAGAGCTCGACCTTGATGTCCATGGCCTCGGTGACCTGGCGGACCAGGTCGCGGTTGTCGCCGGTGCCGAAGGCGGCGTCCAGGTCGACCAGGTGGAGCCACTCGGCGCCGGCGCGCTGCCAGGCCAGGGCGGCCTCCAGCGGGGAGCCGTAGGAGGTCTCGCTGCCGGACTCCCCGTGGACGAGCCGGACGGCCTGGCCGTCGCGGACGTCGACGGCGGGGAGGAGTTCGAGAGTGCTCACAGGGTTCCGATCCAGTTGGTGAGGAGCTGGGCTCCGGCGTCGCCGGACTTCTCGGGGTGGAACTGGGTCGCCCACAGGGCGCCGTTCTCCACGGCCGCGACGAAGGGCTCGCCGTGGGTCGCCCAGCTGACCTTGGGGGCGCGGATGTTGGGGTTGCCGACCTCCAGGGTCCACTCCCGCACCGCGTAGGAGTGCACGAAGTAGTACCGGGCGTCGGCGTCGAGCCCCGCGAAGAGCTGGGTGTCGGCGGGCGCGTCGACGGTGTTCCAGCCCATGTGGGGGACGACGGGGGCGTCGAGCGGTTCGACCGTACCGGGCCACTCGTCGAGGCCCTCGGTCTCCACGCCGTGCTCGATGCCCTGGGCGAAGAGGATCTGCATGCCGACGCAGATGCCCATGACCGGGCGGCCGCCGGAGAGCCTGCGGCCGATGATCCAGTCGCCGCGGGCCTCCTTGAGGCCCTGCATGCAGGCGGAGAAGGCACCGACGCCGGGGACGAGGAGTCCGTCGGCGTTCATGGCCGTGTCGTAGTCGCGGGTGATCTCGACGTCGGCTCCCACGCGGGCGAGCGCGCGCTCGGCGGAGCGCACGTTCCCGAAGCCGTAGTCGAAGACGACGACCTTCTTCGCGGACGTCGTGCTCATGACCACACGTCCAGACGCAGCACACCGGCGGACAGGCACATCGCGGCGCCGATGGAGAGGAGCACGATGAGGCCCTTGGGCATCTTCTGCTTGACGAAGGAGTAGATGCCGCCGAGCAGGAAGAGCCCGACGAGGATCAGGATGGTGGAGAGGCCGTTCACGGCTAGAGCGCGCCCTTCGTGGAGGGGAGGATTCCGGCGGCGCGCGGATCGCGCTCGGAGGCGTAGCGCAGCGCGCGGGCCAGGGCCTTGAACTGGCACTCCACGATGTGGTGGGCGTTGCGGCCGTACGGCACGTGGACGTGCAGCGCGATCTGGGCCTGGGCGACGAAGGACTCCAGGATGTGCCGGGTCATCGTCGTGTCGTACGAGCCGATCATCGGCGCCATGTTCTCGGGCTCGGTGTGCACGAGGTACGGGCGGCCGGAGAGGTCGACGGTGACCTGGGCGAGCGACTCGTCCAGCGGGACCGTGCAGTTGCCGAAGCGGTAGATGCCGACCTTGTCGCCGAGGGCCTGCTTGAAGGCGGCGCCGAGCGCGAGGGCGGTGTCCTCGATGGTGTGGTGCGAGTCGATGTGCAGGTCGCCGTCGGTCTTGACCGTGAGGTCGAAGAGCCCGTGGCGGCCGAGCTGGTCGAGCATGTGGTCGTAGAAGCCGACCCCGGTCGACACGTCGACCTTCCCGGTGCCGTCGAGGTCTATCTCGACGACGACGGAGGTCTCCTTGGTGGTGCGCTCAACGCGGCCTACGCGGCTCATCGCTCCTGCTCCTTCATCAATTCACGGACCGCGTCGAGGAACGCGTCGTTCTCTTCGGGGGTGCCTGCGGTGACCCGCAGCCATCCCGGTACGCCGTTGTCCCGGACCAGGACGCCCCGGTCGAGGATCGACTGCCAGGCCGCGTGCGTGTCGGGGAACCTCCCGAACTGCACGAAGTTGGCGTCGGAGTCGGTGACCTCGCAGCCGAGGGCGCGCAGCTCGGTGACGAGCCGGTCGCGCTCGGCCTTGAGCTGCTCGACGTACCCGAGGAGGGTGTCGGTGTACTCCAGGGCGGCGAGCGCGGTGGCCTGGGTGACGGCCGAGAGGTGGTACGGCAGGCGGACCAGCTGGACGGCGTCGACCACGGCCGGGTGGGCGGCGAGGTAGCCGAGGCGGAGCCCGGCGGCGCCGAAGGCCTTGGACATGGTGCGGGAGACCACCAGGTGCGGGCGGCCCTCCAGGAGCGGCAGCAGCGAGTCGCGGTGGCTGAACTCCACGTACGCCTCGTCCACGACGACCACCGAGGGCTTCGCCGCCTGGGCCGCCTCGTACAGGGCGAGGACGGTGTCGGCCGCGACGGCGGTGCCCGTGGGGTTGTTGGGCGAGGCGATGAAGACGACGTCCGGCGCGTTCTCCGCGATGGCCTGGACGGCCGCCTCCACGTCGATGGTGAAGTCCTCGTTGCGCGGGCCGGAGATCCAGCCGGTGCCGGTGCCGCGGGCGATCAGCGCGTGCATCGAGTACGAGGGCTCGAAGCCGATCGCCGTGCGGCCCGGGCCGCCGAAGGTCTGGAGGAGCTGCTGGAGGACCTCGTTGGAGCCGTTGGCCGCCCACACGTTCTCCAGGCCGACGGGGTGGCCGCCGGTCCGGGTGAGGTAGGCGGCGAGCCCGGTGCGCAGCTCGACCGCGTCACGGTCGGGGTAGCGGTTGAGGCCGCGGGCGGCCTCGGCGACACGCTCCGCGATCCGGGCCACGAGCGGCTCGGGCAGCGGGTAGGGGTTCTCGTTGGTGTTCAGCTGGACCGGGACGTCGAGCTGGGGCGCGCCGTAGGGGGACTTGCCGCGCAGCTCGTCCCGGACGGGCAGGTCGTCGATCTTGATCTGGCTCACTTGCTCTACGGAACCTTCCATCCGAACCGTGCCTTGATCGCCGCGCCGTGGGCGGGCAGGTCCTCGGCCTCGGCGAGGGTGACGACGTGGTGGGCGACGTCGGCGAGGGCGTCGCGCGTGTAGTCCACGATGTGCACCCCGCGCAGGAAGGACTGCACGGAGAGGCCCGAGGAGTGGCAGGCGCAGCCGCCGGTGGGCAGGACGTGGTTGGAGCCCGCGCAGTAGTCGCCGAGGGAGACGGGCGCCCAGGGGCCGACGAAGATCGCGCCGGCGTTGCGGACGCGGTCGGCGACGGCGGCGGCGTCGGCGGTCTGGATCTCCAGGTGCTCCGCGCCGTACGCGTCGACGACCTTGAGGCCGTCGGCGAGGTCGCGGACGAGGACGATCGCCGACTGGCGGCCCGCCAGGGCCGGGACGATCCGGTCGTCGACGTGCTTGGAGGCGGCGACCTGGGTCTTCAGCTCGGCCTCGGTGGCGGCGGCCAGTTCGTCCGAGTCGGTGACGAGGACGGAGGCGGCCATCGGGTCGTGCTCGGCCTGGCTGATGAGGTCGGCGGCGACGTGGACCGGGTCGGCGGTGGAGTCCGCGAGGATCGCGATCTCCGTCGGGCCCGCCTCGGCGTCGATGCCGATGCGGCCCTTGAGGAGGCGCTTGGCGGCGGCCACGTAGATGTTGCCCGGCCCGGTGACCAGGTCGACCGGGGCGCAGCCGGGCTCGTCGGCCGTCCCCGCGCCGCCGAGGGTGCCGTACGCGAACATGGCGATGGCCTGGGCGCCGCCGGCGGCGTACACCTCGTCGACGCCGAGGAGGGCGCAGGCGGCCAGGATCGTCGGGTGCGGCAGGCCGCCGAACTCCTTCTGCGGGGGCGAGGCGACGGCCAGGCCCTGGACGCCGGCCTCCTGGGCCGGGACGACGTTCATCACGACGGACGACGGGTAGACCGCGCGGCCGCCCGGCACGTACAGGCCGACGCGCTCGACGGGGATCCACTTCTCGGTGACCGTGCCGCCGGGGACGACCTGGGTGGTGTGGGTGGTGCGGCGCTGCTCGCGGTGGACGAGCCGGGCGCGCCGGATGGACTCCTCCAGGGCGGCCCGGACGGCCGGGTCGAGCTCGTCGAGGGCGCGGGTGATCGCCTCGGCGGGGACGCGGAGGGAGGGAACCCGGACGCCGTCGAATTTCTCCCCGTAGTCGATCACCGCCGCCGCGCCATGATGCCGGACGTCCTCGCAGATCGGCCGCACCTTCTCCAGGGCGGCTTCCACGTCGAACTCGGCACGGGGCAGCAGGTCGCGCAGTGCGGAACCCTCGGGAAGGGCCTCGCCGCGCAGATCGATTCGAGAGATCACGGGTCAATTCTCTCAGACGCCCCACAGCGTCGGACGCCCGTATCACTGGCTGATACGCGCCACGGTGGCGTCTCCTCGCCACTCCTGACCGTTAGCGTTCAGCCCGTCACAGCGCGGGAAGAACGACTGTACGAATCCACGAATCCCGGGAAGCGGAATCGTGGGAGCGCATCGGGGAAAGCGAGGGGGCGGCAGTGACCGAGCCGCACGAGGACGGGATTCCGGACGGTCTCACGGGCCCGGAGCGGGCCATGTGGCGGGCGTTCCGGATCGGCAGGACCTGCGATCTGACGGAGGGGATCGCGGACCGGGACGACCCTTTCGGGGGACGGGAGTGGGGGGAGGAGCGGAGTGTCCGCGCCGACGTGGTGGCGCTGCTGCTGCTCGACGGGCCGCCGGCGCGGTCCGGACGGGTGGCCGCGCTGAAGCTGCGCGGGGTGCGGATCACCGGCGTGCTGAACCTGGCGGGCGGGACGATAGGGCCGTACGTGGAGTTGCACGGCTGCCGGTTCGACGGCGAGGTGGTGCTGCCGGAGGCCCGGTTCGGGACGCTGCGGATGGTCGAGTGCGCGCTGCCGCGCCTGGAGGCGGCCCGGCTGCACACGGAGGGGGACCTGCATCTGCCGCGCTGCCGGGTGCGGCGGGGCATCCGGCTGACGGACGCCCAGATCGGCACGGACCTGCTGATCAACCAGATCCAGGTGTGGCCGGACCGGCGGGGGCGGGCCATCACGGCGGACGGGATGGTGGTCGCCCAGGACCTCCAGGCCGAGCTGATCGAGACCCACGGGGAGCTGAGCCTGCGCGGGGCGAAGGTGGGCGTGTCGCTCAGCCTCCGGGGCAGCGTGCTGCGCGGGGCGCAGGGCCGCCGCGCGCTGAACGCCCCGCAGCTGACGGTGGAGCGCTCGCTCTATCTGAACGCCGCGTGGGTGTACGACACGACGGGCGGCTCGGGATGGACCGGAAGCTCCACGGCCACTCCGCCGTACGGGGTGACGCCCGCCCAGGGCACCCGGCGCAAGCCGGTGGAGTGCCACGGCGGGGTGCGGCTGGACGACGGGCGGTTCGGTGACGCGGTGGACCTCCACCACGCCCGCTTCCTGCTGGACGGCGGCCGCCGGGACGAGCTGTCGCTGCGCCGGATCGTCACCCCGGAGCTGCGGTTCAACGGCGAGCGCCCGGAGGAGGGGCGGGTCGTGCTCAACGGCGCGAAGGTCGTCACGCTGATCGACCTGTCGACCAGCTGGCCGGGGCCCGGGGGCCTGGCGATGGGCGGCTTCGCCTACGAGAACCTCGTGCCGTACGGCCACTTCCCGCTGGCCCGGCGGCTCGAATGGGTGGCGGCGGCGACCCCGGAGTACGCGCCCGAGCCGTACGAGCGCCTGGCGACGGTCCTGCGGAACAGCGGCGAGGACGCGGACGCCCGCGAGGTGCTGCTCGCCAAGCAGCGGCGCAGACGGGAGACGCTGCCGATCGCGGGCAAGCTGTGGGGGTTCCTCCAGGACTGGACGGTCGCGTACGGCTACCGGCCGGGCCGGGCGGCGCTGTGGATGGCCGTGCTGTGGGGGGCGGGCACGGTGGCCTTCACCCACTACCGCCCGATACCGATGAAGGCGGACGAGGCACCCGAGTGGAACGCCACGCTGTACGCGCTCGACCTCCTGGTGCCCGTGATCAACCTCGGCCAGGACGGCTACTGGCGCCTGGAGGGCCTGTGGCAGTGGGCGGCCGCGGCACTGACCCTGCTCGGCTGGATCCTCGCGACCACGGTGGCGGCGGGCGCGACCCGGCTGCTGCGGAGGGGGTGAGGCCAGTCCTCCGGGAGGGTTGAGCCCGGTCCCCCCGGAGGGGTGAGGCCGATCCTCCGGGGGGTTGAGCCCGGGCCCCCCGGCGGGGTGAGGCCGATCCTCCGGGGGGTTGAGCCCGGTCCCCCGGGAAGGGGTGAGGCCGGTCCCTTCGAGGGGTTGAGCCCGGTCCCCCGGGAGGGGTGAGGCCGGGTCCCTTCGAGGGGGGTGAGGCCGGTCCGCCGAGGGTGAGGCGGATCACCCCGAAGGGACCGCGTCGTGAGGGTGGTGTCGGTGCCGGGTGAGGGTGCTGTCGCGACCTCGTGATGCGGCTGCCGCGGCGCGTCCGGCCGGGGGAGAATGCACAGCACCATGTCCTTGCTCCGCGCCCTGCTCGGCGCCACCCGCTCGGCCCGGCACGCCCCGCGGCTCGCCGCGGGACGCGTGCCGGACGACGACGTGCTGCTCGACGCCCCGGACGAGCGGCTCGCCCCCGCCCTGGTCGCCGCGGCCCTCGGCGACCCGGAGCCCGCCGCGAAGCTGCTCGCCACCACCCGGGACGCCGGCGAGTGGGAGGACCGCGACCGGTACGTCACCCGGCTCGCCACCTTCGCGTACAACAGGGGTGACTGGCTCACCGGCTGGCTCGCCGCCGCGCCCGGCGACCCCGACGCCCTCCTCGTCACGGCGCAGCTCGCCGTCCGCAGGGCCTGGGAGTCGCCGGCCCGGGGAGAGCGGCTGCGCGAGCTCTCCCCGCTGGTCCGGGAGATCGCGCGGGAGGCCGCGCACGACCCCGTGCCGTGGCGTCTCGCCCTGGACCACGCGCGCGGGGCGCACGAGGGGCCCGCGGTCTTCGAGTCGCTGTGGGAGCAGGCCGTGCGCCGCTCCCCGCACCACTACGGCTGCCACGTCGCCGCCCTGAAGTACCTGTCGGCGCAGTGGTACGGCTCGCACCGGGCCGCCTTCGACTTCGCCGAGCAGGCCGCGGACGACGCCGCCCCGGGCTCGCTCGTCCGGGCGCTCCCGGTCCGCGCGGCGTACGACGGGCTCCGGGTGCCGCCGGGTCCCGACGGTTCCGTGCCGGCCGTCCGGGTCGACCGGGCGGTGGTCCGCGCCCTGGCCCTCTCGTCGGCCTTCCCCGCGGGCGACCCCTGGCCGGCCGAGGTCCGCAACCTGCTCGCGTACGTGCTGGTGGAGCGGGGGCGCTGGGCGGAGGCGTGGGAGGAGTTCGGCCGGATCGGTCCGTACGCGACCTCGTTCCCCTGGCGTGCCGCGCGGGGTGCCGTACCGGAGGGCCCTCCCCCGGGCTCCCGGCTCCGCTCGGGCAGGGGGGACCCCCTCGTCCGTTTCCTGGCCGAGCGGGACCGGGTGCGGGGCGAAGTGGCCCGCAGGACCCCCCTGCGGGGTCCGGGTCGTGGAAGGGCCGGACGGGACGGGCCCGGCGGCCATTAGGCTTGGCGGCTGTGACCTCCGCTCGCCTGCCTCTCTTCCCGCTCAACGCGGTGCTGTTCCCCGGCCTCGTGCTGCCGCTGAACGTCTTCGAGGAGCGTTATCGCGCCATGATGCGCGAGTTGCTCACGATCGACGACGCGGAGCCGCGCCGGTTCGCCGTCGTCGCCATCCGCGACGGCCGCGAGGTCGCCCCGACGGCCCCGGGCATGCCGGACCAGACGGCGCTGCCGGAGAAGGGCCCGGCGGCGGGCTTCGGATCCGATCCCATCCAGTCCTTCCACCGGGTCGGCTGTGTCGCCGACGCGGCGTCGATCCGGGAGCGCGCCGACGGCAGCTTCGAGGTGATGGCGACGGGCACGACCCGGGTGAAGCTGCTGTCGGTCGACGCGAGCGGGCCGTTCCTGACGGCCGAGGTCGAGGAGATCCCCGAGGAGCAGGGTGAGGAGGCGGGCACGCTCGCCGAGGGCGTGCTGCGGGCCTTCCGGAACTACCAGAAGCGCCTCGCGGGCGCCCGGGAGCGTTCGCTGACGACGAGTGAGCTGCCGGACGAGCCGTCCGTGGTCTCGTACCTGGTCGCGGCGGCGGCGGTGCTGGACACCCCGTCGAAGCAGCGGCTCCTCCAGGCGCCGGACACGGCGACCCGGCTGCGCGAGGAGCTGACGCTGCTGCGCGCGGAGACGGCGGTGCTGCGGCACCTGCCGTCGCTGCCGGTGGTGGACCTGACGCAGACCCCGACGTACCCGAACTGAGCCGAGCCGAGGAAGAGCGCGTGGCGAAGAAGCAGAAGAAGAACGGCGGCGGCACTCCGGCGACGGTGGCCCTGGCGGCGGCCGGCACCGCGTTCACCCTGCACGCCTACGAGCACGACCCGGCCTCCCCCTCGTACGGCGAGGAGGCCGCGGAGGCCCTCGGCGTCTCCCCCGACCGGGTCTTCAAGACGCTGGTCGCGGACGTCGACGGCGAGCTGACGGTCGCGGTGGTCCCGGTGGCGGGCCAGCTGGACCTGAAGGCCCTGGCCTCGGCGGTCGGCGGGAAGCGGGCGGCGATGGCGGACCCGGCGGCGGCGGAGCGCACCACGGGCTATGTGCGGGGCGGCATCTCCCCGCTGGGCCAGCGCAAGCGGCTCCGTACCGTCCTCGACTCCTCGGCCTCCGCGCACGCGACCGTCTGCGTCTCGGCGGGCCGGCGAGGGCTGGAGGTGGAGCTCTCCCCCGCCGACCTGGCCGCGCTCACCTCGGCGGTCGTGGCCCCGATCGGCCGCGTCTGAGGGACGGCGGGGGCCGCGAGCCCGGACGGGCCGGACCCGACGGGAACGGTCGGACTGGCCCTAGGGGGTGTTTCGAAAGTCCTGTGCGGTGCCCGCGGTGTCCGGGGCGTGCCCTCGGCGTGCCGGACGAAGGCCCTCGTAGCGGAGCTACTTGGGTCTTTGGCCGGTGCGGCGAGGGGGCGTGCCGGGCGCCGCGGGTGCTGTGCGGGACTTTCGAAACACCCCCTAGTGCGAGCCGGGCCCCTGGGTGTACGGCTTCGGCTGTCCCCAGGGCTCCGGCGCCGGGTCGCGGGGGCCGAATAGGGCCGTCAGCGCCAGGTGGACGATCATCGCGGCGAGCGGCCAGGCCAGCATCGCGGCGGCCGCCAGGTTCAGTTCGAGCGGTGCCTCGAAGGCGACGTTCGGGCCGACCGCCTTGGCGTGGGCGACCACGTCCTCGGTGGGGCCGAAGTTCGTCCCGATCCACCAGGCGAGCAGGGAGCCGAGGCCGCCGCCGAGCGCCAGGCCGAGGACGAGCGGGACACCGCCCTTGCGGCGGAGCAGGAAGACGACGAGCGCGGCGACCGCGCCGAAGGCCAGCGCGAGGAGCACGAAGGTCCCGTCGGCGCCGATCGCCTGCTCCCCCTCGGAGTTCCGCAGGTAGACGCCCTTGCCGTCCGAGATGAGCAGGACGCGCGGCGCCAGGTTGAGCCACAGCACCCCGAGCACGGCCCCCGCGAGCGCGGAGGCGAGCGTCACCAGCAGGCCCTGCACGACCTCGGCCGCCGTGATCGGGTCACCGGCCGGGCCGAGCATCGGCGGAGGCGGCGGGGGCCAGTCGGGATCGTGCGGCGGCTGGTGAGGCGGAGTAAGGGGTGCGGTCACCCCGCCATCGTGCCAGGTGTCCCTGTGGCCCGCCTCAGCGGACGGCGGCCCGGCGGTACGCCCAGGTGGCGACGGCGAGCGAGACGACGCCGACCGCGGCGCACACGGCGAGGTCGACGGCGACGGCCGTCCAGTCGGGGTGCGGGTCGAACGTGCGGGCCAGGGCCTCCACGCCGTACGTCGACGGCAGCAGGTCCCGCGCCCAGCCGATCGGCCCGGGCAGCCGCTCGGCGGGGAGGACCCCGAGGAGCAGGGCCGCGGACATGCCGAGCTGGCCGAGGAGGGTGGCCAGTTCCTGGCGGGGCGCGAGGAGGCCGAGGGCCGCGCCGAGCCCGGCGAGCGCCGCTCCGGAGAGCGGGACGACGGCGGCGAGGATCCACAGGTGCCCGAGGGGCAGTCCGAAGAGCACGGAGCCGGCGACGGCGGTGACGGCGGTGCCGGGGACGGTGAAGGAGGCGTACGCGCCGGCGGCGCCGAGGACGACGGCGGCGGGCGGGACGGGCAGGGTGGCGTAGTGGTCGAGGCCGCCGCCGGCCCGGAGCTGGCCGAAGTACTGGGCGAGCAGGTTGAGCGCGACGAAGGCGACGACGAGGACGGTGGAGCCGGCGACGACGGCGCGCGCCTCGGAGCCGCCGTCGACGACACCGCGCATCAGGACCATGATCCCGATGGACTGGAAGGTGGCGACGAAGAGCAGCGGGATGCGGGCGACGCGGGCGCGGGAGAGCTGGGCGCGGTAGACGGCGGCCAGGGCCGGGAGGAGCCGGGCGCGCGGGGCGAGGGGCGCGGCGGCGGTGTCCCGGCCGGTGGCGGGGAGCGCGCCGGTCGGCAGGACCTCGGCGGGCAGGGTGCTCACTGCGTACGGCTCCTGGGGTTCACGTGCGGTCGGTCCTGGGTGTTGCCGGTCATGCCTTCACCAGTCCCTCGGTCGCGCCGCCCAGGGCGAGGTACACGTCCTCCAGGCTGGGGGTGGCCAGGGTGAAGTCGTCGAGCGCGGTGAACGCGGCTCCGCCGGTGACGGTGGCGACGGCCTCGCGGGCCTCGTCGGGGGCGAGCCGGAGGTGCCAGCGGCGTCCGGTCTCCTGGGCGAGTGCGCGCAGGGCGGCGATCTCGGGCAGGTGGAGGGGCGGCGTGTCGCGCCAGACGAGTTCGACGCGGACCTCGCCGGCGACCCGCTCCTTGAGTCCGGCGGGGGTGTCGCAGGCGATGACCCGGCCGTGGTCGAGGACGGCGACCCGGTCGAGGACGGTCTCGGCCTCGATGACGTTGTGGGTGACGAGGAGCACGGTGGTGCCGTGCTCGGCGCGGCGCCGGTCGACGGCGGCCCAGACGGCGCGCCGGGCGACGGGGTCCATGCCGGTGGTGGGTTCGTCGAGGACGAGGACCGGCCGGGGGCCGACGAGCGCGGCGGCGAAGCAGGCGAGCCGGCGCTGGCCGCCGGAGAGCTTCTTGAGGGGGCGGGCGGCGAGCGCGCCGAGGCCGAGCTCGTCCAGGACGGCGTCCCGCTCGGCGCGGGCGTCGTGGGCGGTGAGGCCGCGGAGGCGTCCGGTGGTCTCGGCGGCGAGGGAGACGGTCAGCTCGTCGAGGGCGGTGGACTCCTGGCCGAGGTAGGCGAGGAGCCGGGCCGCCCGCTCGGGGTGGCGCACGAGGTCGTGGCCGAGGAGCTCGACGGTGCCGGAGTCGGGGCGCATGAGCCCGGTGAGCTGGCGGACGAGGGTGGACTTGCCGGCGCCGTTGGGGCCGAGCAGGCCGAAGATCTCGCCGCCGCGCACGTCGAGGCTGATCCCGTCGGTGGCCCGCACCTCGGGGGTCGCGGGCGCGCCGCGCCTGCCGCGCGTGGCGGGGTACGTCTTGACCAGATCCCGCACCACGCACACCGTACTCACGGGGTAAGAGCCTACGGGGTCGCCGGGCCTGCTCCGGGCGCGGGGGCGTGTTCGGCGGCGGCCCGGACGTCGATCTCGCGCCAGAACCCGGCCCGGATCGCGTACCGGTCGTGCTCGTCGATCTGGTCGTCCTTGTGGGCGAGAAGTCCGAAACGGGCGGCGTAGCGGAGGAGTTCGCCGTCGATGCGGTGCGGGATGCGCGGGTAGAGGGTGGAGAGCTTCTGGACGTGGCTCTGCTCGGGGAGGCGTTCCATCCACCGGCGGGCGAACACCTGTCCGACTTCGAACGGGTCGCCGCCGACCGTGGTGATGTCCTCCTCGCGGTCGGCCCAGCGCTGCTCCGCGCTGGTCAGCGCGGCGAGGGTGGGCAGGGTGGCGGTCTCGGCCGGCTCGCCGAGGGAGGGGGCGGGGCGCTCGACCCAGCCCCGGTCGGAGGACCAGCGGAGCGCGCTCGCGCCCTGCGGGACCGGGGCGGCCGGGCTGCCGGGCGCGCCCGGTCCGCGCAGCCCCGCCAGGTCCTTGGGGGTGGGCACGCCCCGGACGGGCGAGGCGGGGGCGGGCAGGCCCTCGCGGTCGGTGTGCCCGCCGCCGTCGACGTGGCCGTTCCCGTGCAGGTGCTCGTGGCCGCCGTCGCCGTTGGTGCGCAGCAGCTCGTGTCCGCGGTCGCCGTTCGCGCCGGCGGGGGCCGGTGTGCCGTTCCGGGCGCCCACGGCGGCCTCGGCGGCCCGTTCGGCGGAGGCGGCGAGGGCGGCCTCGGGCAGCGGCGCGGAGAGGATGGCGGCGATCTCCGGGCGCGGGGCGGGCGGCGGCGCGCAGATGCCGGTGAGGTCCTTGGCGCGGACGGCGCGGGTGATCCAGGCCCGGTCGAGGACCCGCCGTTCGTCGGCCTCGGCGACGAGGTCCTCGGACTGGTTGTAGTCGCCGTCGGCGGCCTGGACGGCCCAGAGGTGGACGGCGACCCCGTGTTCCTTGGCCGACATCAGGCCGGGCAGCAGATCGCCGTCGCCGGTCACGAGGACGATGTCGGAGCAGGCCCTGTTCCTGGCGAGCTCGGTCAGCTCGGTGTGCATGGCCGCGTCGACGCCCTTCTGTGCCCAGCGCCCGTCGCTCCTGGTCAGGGCGCCGAGCCGGACGGTGACCCGGGGCATCACGCGGAGTCTGCGGTGCTCGGGCTGGGGCACCCGGTCGGGCGCGCCGTCGAACCAGTAGATCCGGAGGAGGGGCAGCGCGGTCTCGGCCTCGGCGCGCTGCCGCAGCTGCTGGATCAGTCCGGCGTGGTCGACGGTGATCCGGGAGCGGGCCGGTTCCCCGGCGAGGAGACTGGCGGCGGCGCCCAGCAGGTAGCCGGCGTCCACCAGGACGACGCAGCGGTCCACGTGTTCCACCCTCTTTCGGGAGCCTCGGATTCGAAAGGGTGCTTCGGGTGCCTTCGAGTCTGCCCGACGGCCAGGTGGTTGACGTCCGGAACTGGATCATCGGCGTGGCGAGTATCACGCCGAAGTCGCCGTTCACGCTCCGTAATGATCCAACATGCGGCGGTTCGTACCGTGTGTGAGTCTGACAGCGGCCCTGGCCCCTAGGTCCCTTTGAGGAGGCATCCCCATGGCCAAGAACCGCAACCAGAACCGCAGTCAGAAGCAGTCGTCCCAGGCGGAGCGCGGCGCCCAGCAGGCGCAGCAGTCGGCGATGGAATCGCAGGCCGAGCAGCGCGCGAGCCAGGTCACTCCGGGTGACATGGCCCGCAAGGGCCGTCAGAAGCGCTTCGGCCACAACTGACGCGCCGGACGGCAAAGGGGCGCGCCCGTGACGACGGGCGCGCCCCTTGCGCGGGTCCGGGACCCCGGTGCGGGTCCTGGGGTCAGCCGGCCAGGCAGGACGGGCCGAGCAGCACCTTCAGGTCGCCGAAGAGCGCCGGGTCGGCCGTCACCCGGTGCCGGTCGAGGCGGAGCACGGTGGTGGTCCGGGGGCCCTGGAGCTTGATCCGCACCTCGGTGTTGCCCTTGTGGTGCTTGAGGATCTCGCCGAGCCTGCTGACCATCGGCGGGGTCACCTTCACCGTCGGGATGGTGAGGATCACCGGCGCGTTGGTCCCGGCGTTCGACAGGTCGGGGACCATCAGCTCCATGGCGACGAGGCGGGGCACGTCCTCGCGCTTGTCGAGGCGTCCCTTCACGAAGACGACGGTGTCCTCGACGAGCTGGGTGGAGACCAGCTGGTAGGTGGCCGGGAAGAACATGCACTCGATGGAGCCGGCCAGGTCCTCGACGGTGGCGATCGCCCAGGCGTTGCCCTGCTTGGTCATCTTGCGCTGGAGGCCGGAGATGATGCCGCCGATGGTGACGACCGCGCCGTCGCTGTGCTCGCCGCCGGTGAGCTGGGAGATCGCCGCGTCCGTCTTGTCGGACAGGACGTGCTCGATGCCGAAGAGCGGGTGGTCGGAGACGTACAGGCCGAGCATCTCGCGCTCCTGGGCGAGCAGGTAGGACTTCTCCCACTCGACGTCGGAGAACTCGACGTCGAGGCCGAAGCCGGGCTCGTCGCTCGTCTCGTCGCCCATCCCGCCGAAGAGGTCGAACTGGCCCTCGGCCTCCTTGCGCTTGACCGCCACCACGTTGTCGATCATGGGCTCGTGGTGGGCGACCAGGCCCTTGCGGGTGTGGCCCATCTCGTCGAAGGCGCCGGCCTTGATCAGCGACTCGACGGTCCGCTTGTTGCAGACGACGGCCTCGACCTTGTCGAGGAAGTCGGGGAAGGTGGAGTACTTCCCCTTGGCCTTGCGCGACTTGATGATCGACTCGACGACGTTGGTGCCGACGTTGCGGATCGCGGAGAGGCCGAAGAGGATCACGTCGTCGCCCTGGGCGGCGAAGTTCGACTCGGACTCGTTCACGTTCGGCGGCAGGACCTTGATGCCCATGCGGCGGCACTCGTTCAGGTAGACCGCGGACTTGTCCTTGTCGTCCTTGACCGAGGTGAGCAGTCCCGCCATGTACTCGGCGGGGTGGTTGGCCTTGAGGTAGGCGGTCCAGTAGGAGACCAGGCCGTACGCGGCGGAGTGCGCCTTGTTGAAGGCGTATCCGGCGAAGGGGACCAGGACGTCCCAGAGGGCCTGGATGGCCTCGTCGCTGTAGCCGTTCTTCTTGGCTCCGGCCTGGAAGATGGTGAAGTTCTTCGCCAGCTCCTCGGGCTTCTTCTTGCCCATCACGCGGCGGAGGATGTCGGCCTCGCCGAGCGAGTAGCCGGCGATGATCTGGGCGGCCTTCTGCACCTGCTCCTGGTACACGATGAGGCCGTAGGTGACCGCGAGCACCTCTTCGAGCGGCTTCTCCAGCTCGGGGTGGATCGGGGTGATCTCCTGCTGGCCGTTCTTGCGCAGGGCGTAGTTCGTGTGCGAGTTCATGCCCATCGGGCCCGGCCGGTACAGGGCGGACACGGCGGAGATGTCTTCGAAGTTGTCGGGCTTCATCAGCCGCAGCAGCGAGCGCATCGGCCCGCCGTCGAACTGGAAGACGCCGAGGGTGTCACCGCGCTGGAGCAGTTCGAAGGTCTTCTGGTCGTCGAGCGGCAGCGCCAGGAGATCGATGTCGATCCCCTTGTTGGACTTCACCATCTTGACGGCGTCGTCCATGATCGTGAGGTTGCGCAGGCCGAGGAAGTCCATCTTCAGCAGGCCGAGCGACTCGCACTGCGGGTAGTCCCACTGCGTGATGGTGACGCCGTCGGTGTGCCGCACCCAGATCGGGGCGTGGTCGACGATCGGCTCGCTGGACATGATCACGCCGGCGGCGTGCACGCCCATCTGGCGGACCAGGCCCTCGACGCCCCGGGCGGTGTCGATGACCTTCTTGACGTCCGGCTCGTTCTCGTACATCGCGCGGATCTCGCCGGCCTCGCCGTACCGCGGGTGCGAGGGGTCGGTGATGCCGTTGAGGTCGATGCCCTTGCCGAGGACGTCGGCGGGCATGGCCTTGGTGAGCCGGTCGCCCATGGCGTACGGGTAGCCGAGGACGCGCGCGGAGTCCTTGATGGCGTTCTTCGCCTTGATCTTTCCGTACGTGCCGATCATGGCGACCTTGTCGGCGCCGTACTTCTCGGTCACGTACCGGATCACCTCGACGCGCCTGCGCTCGTCGAAGTCGATGTCGACATCGGGCATCGAGATGCGCTCGGGGTTGAGGAAGCGCTCGAAGATCAGGCCGTGCGGGATCGGGTCGAGGTCGGTGATGCCCATGGCGTACGCGACGATCGAGCCGGCCGCGGAGCCTCGGCCGGGGCCGACGGCGATGCCCTGCTTCTTCGCCCACATGATGAAGTCGGCGACGACGAGGAAGTAGCCGGGGAAGCCCATCGAGATGATGGTGTCCATCTCGTACTCGGCCTGCTTGAGGCGGTCCTCGGGGATGCCCCCGGGGAAGCGGCGGGCCATGCCGCGCATGGTCTCCTCGCGGAACCAGGTGACCTCGGTGTAGCCCTCGGGGATGTCGAACTTCGGCATGAGGTTCTTCGCCTCGAACATGCCGCTGGTGTCGATCTGCTCCGCGACCAGGAGGGTGTTGCGGCAGCCCTCCTGCCAGGCGTCCGAGGAGTCGACGGCGTACATCTCGTCCGTGGACTTCAGGTAGTAGCCGGTGCCGTCGAACTTGAAGCGGTCCGGGTCCGAGAGGTTCTTGCCGGTCTGGATGCAGAGCAGGGCGTCGTGCGCGACGGCCTCGTGCGCGTACGTGTAGTGCGAGTCGTTCGTGACCAGGGGCGGGATGCCGAGCTTCTTGCCGATCTCCAGGAGCCCGTCGCGGACCCGGTGCTCGATCTCGATGCCGTGGTCCATCAGCTCCAGGAAGTACCGGTCCTTGCCGAAGATGTCCTGGTACTCGGAGGCGGCCTTCAGGGCCTCGTCGAACTGGCCGAGGCGGAGCCGGGTCTGCAGCTCGCCGGAGGGGCAGCCGGTGGAGGCGATCAGGCCCTCGGACCACTGGGAGATGGTCTCCTTGTCCATCCGGGGCCACTTCTGCAGCCAGCCCTCGGCGTACGCGTCGGAGGAGAGCTTGAAGAGGTTGTGGAGGCCGGTGGCGTTCGCCGCCCAGATCGTCTTGTGGGTGTAACCGCCGGAACCGGAGACGTCGTCCCGCTTCTGGTGCGGCTGGCCCCACTGGATCTTGCGCTTGTTCCGCCGGGACTCGGGGGCGACGTACGCCTCGATGCCGATGATCGGCGTGACCCCGGCCTTCTTCGCCGTGTGGAAGAAGTCGTACGCCCCGTGCAGGTTCCCGTGGTCGGACATCGCGATGTGCGTCATGCCCATCTCGTTGCACGCGTTGAACATGTCCTTCAGCCGCGCGGCACCGTCCAGCAGCGAGTACTGGGTGTGGACGTGGAGGTGCGTGAAGGGCGGCTTGGTCACGGGGGAGGCCTCCGACTGAATTTCTGGGGGGACAGCGTGGAAGTCTACGTCGGCCGACTGACAACACGCGGGCACTCGGGGGTACGGTCGCGCGTTGGAAGACCGGGAACACCTGTCCCATTTGTCATGAGCAGTCGTGCACCAGGAGGCACCCTCGATGTCGGTCCCGCAGCCCACCGCAGCAGAGCGCGGTGAGCACATCCTCGCCGTCTTCGACACCGCCTTCGGCGAGCTCCTCGCCGCCGACCCGGCGGCCTTCCGCGTCAAGTTCCGGAAGATGGCCGGCTCCGCCTTCGCCTTCTACCGGGGCACGGCCTGCCTGTTCTACTCGGACCTGGAGCGGGAGGCGCACGGCGGCCCCTACCTGGACGAGCGGACCGGACGGGTCTGGATCCACGGCGATCTCCACGCCGAGAACTTCGGCACGTACATGGACGCCAACGGCCGGCTCGTCTTCAACGTCAACGACTTCGACGAGGCCTACGTCGGTCCCTTCACCTGGGACCTGAAGCGCCTGTCCGCCTCCCTCGCGCTCCTCGGCTACGCGAAGGCGCTCGGCGACGACCAGATCACCGAGCTCGTCCGGATCTACGCGGGCGCGTACCGGGAGCGGATCCACGCCCTGGCCACCGGCGCCAAGGGGGACGAGGTCCCCGCCTTCACCCTGGAGACCGCCGACGGGGCGCTGCTCGGCGCCCTGCGCGAGGCCCGGGCGCTGACCCGCTTCGGGCTGCTCGACTCGATGACCGAGATCCGCGACTTCGAGCGGCGCTTCTCGTCGGGCGGCGGGGCGATCGAGCTGGACGCCGCCACCCGGTACAAGGTCCTCGCGGCCTTCGACGGCTACCTGGAGACCCTGCCGGAGTCCTCGCTGGCCCGCCCCGACTCGTACCGCGTGAAGGACGTCGTCGGACGGCGCGGGATCGGCATCGGCTCGGCCGGCCTCCCCTCGTACAACATCCTCCTGGAGGGCAACAGCGACGCCCTGGAGAACGACGTCGTGATCTACCTGAAGCAGGCGCAGACCCCGGCGGTCTCGCGGCACGTCACGGACGCGGCGGTGCGGGAGTACTTCCGGCACGAGGGGCACCGCACCGTGATCTCGCAGCGGGCCCTCCAGGCGCACGCCGACCCGTGGCTGGGCTGGACGGAGCTGGACGGGGCGGGCCAGCTGGTCGCCGAGGTGTCGCCGTACGCGGTGGACCTGGACTGGTCGGACATCGACGACCCGGAGGAGATCGCGGCCACCGTCGCCGACCTGGGCCGGGCGACGGCCACCATGCACGCGGCGGCGGACGACGAGAGCGGCCACTCGCTGGTGCCGTTCTCGACGGAGCGGGCCATCGACGCGGCCATCGCCGCCGACGAGGAGGGCTTCGCCCGGCTCCTCGTCGACTTCGCGCACACGTACGGGGCGCGGGCGCGGGCGGACCACCAGATCTTCGTGGACCTCTTCCGCAACGGCCGGATCCCGGGGCTGTAGGGGCCGGTACGGCCTCCCACAGACTTCCTTTAGGGACGTCTTACGGGCCGGCATGGGACACTCCACAGCGATGGACATGGCAGGGACGCAGCTGAGGGCGCTGCGGGCGGCGTTCTTCACGGCACTGGTCGTGACGCTGTCCGTGGCGTCCCACGTGCTGCTCTCCCGCGTGCCGCTGCCGCTGGGGACGGTCGTCCCCGTCGCGGCCGGCGTCTTCGCCGTGGCGTACGCGCTGGCCGGCCGCGAGCGCGGCCTCGGCCCGATCGCCGGGCTCCTGGTCCCGCTCGAACTGGCCGCCGACACGCTCTTCACCAGCGGCCAGTCGGTCTGTTACGGACCCGCCGGCGGCCCGGTCGCCGGTTCGCTGCGTTCGGTGGGCGTGGAGGTGTTCTGCGGCGGCGCCGTGGGCACGCCGCTGCCCGGGGTGGTGGCGCCGGAGAGCGGGAGCGCGGCCGCGCTGCTCGCCTCCCCCGACCCGGCGCTGCCGTGGCTGCTGCTCCTGGCCCATGTGGGCGTGGGGCTCTCGGCGGCGTGCTGGCTGCGCGGCGGGGAGCGGGCCCTGGCCCGGCTGGTCCGCGCGGTGGAGGCCTTCGCGTTCCGGCCGCTGCTGCTGGTGGCGGCCTTCTTCCGGGCGGCGGGTCCGGCGCCGCTGCGGGCCGGCCGGCCCACGGGGCGGCCCCGGTCCTCCCGTGCCCGGCTCCTGGTGCACTCCGTCGGGCGGCGGGGGCCGCCGCGTCCGGTGCTCGCTCTCGTCTGAGCGGGTCCCGCGCGTCCCCCTGCCCTTCCCCACCTTTCACGGAGATCACGATCATGAGTGCACGCAACAGCCACGCCAACAAGGCCGCCGCCCGCGAGCGGCTGCGCGAGGAGCGCGAGCGTCAGGCGAAGAAGGACCGGGCGCGCCGGCAGCTCGTCGTCGGCGTCTCGGCCGTGGCCGTCCTGGCCGCCGCCGGCGGCATCGGCTACGCCGTCGTCCAGTCGAACAAGCCCTCCCAGTGGGAGGCGGCGGCCGACGCGAAGTCGGTGACCGCCCCGAAGAACACCACGGGCACGAACGGCACGACCGTCGTCATCGGCAAGGACTCCGCGAAGAAGACGCTGGAGCTGTACGAGGACTCGCGCTGCCCGGTCTGCGCGACCTTCGAGCAGTCCGTGGGCTCCACGGTGGAGAAGGACGTCGAGGCCGGCAAGTACAAGATCAAGTACGTCGGTGCCACGTTCATCGACAACGGCATCCCGGGCGAGGGCTCGAAGAACGCGCTGTCGGCGCTCGGTGCCGCGCTGGACGTCAGCCCGGAGGCCTTCCTGAAGTACAAGGCCGCCCTCTACTCCACGAAGTTCCACCCGGAGGAGAAGGACGACAAGTTCGCCAAGGACTCCTACCTCCTGGAGGTGGCGGACTCGGTCCCCGCCCTCAAGGGGAACGCCGCGTTCAAGAAGCACGTCGAGGACGGCACCTTCGACGCGTGGGCGATGAAGATGTCGAAGGCCTTCGACGAGAGCGGGGTGCAGGGCACTCCGACGCTGAAGATGAACGGCAAGCCGGTCACGGTCGCGGGCACGGACAACCCCCCGATGACGGTGGCCGAGTTCGACACGGCGATCACCGCGGCCCTCAAGGCCTGACGCTCCCCCGGTCCCGGCCCCCGGGACCGGCGCCCCTCCTCCTCTCGGCCCCGGACCGGCGCGGTCCGGGGCCGAGGTGTACCCGGCTCGGGCGACCGGGGGGCGACGAGTCGGCGAACTTCCGGAATTCGTCTGCCCCTCGGACGTACCCGTCAGTAATCTGACTGCCCGTGACCAGTCGTTTCATATCTCCTGCCCCCAGCCGGCGCTCGGTCGTCAAGGCCGCCGCCGCCACCGCCGCCACCGCTCCCGCGCTCCTGGGCGCGGCCTCCGCGGCGCGCGCGGACTCCGGGGCACCCGCCTTCCTCCACGGCGTCGCCTCCGGCGACCCGCTGCCCGACGGCGTCCTGCTCTGGACGCGCGTCACCCCCACCCCCGACGCCGTCCCCGGCTCCGGTCTCGGCCCCGACGTCCAGGTCGGCTGGGAGCTCGCCGAGGACCGCTCCTTCGCCCGGGTCGTCGCCTCGGGCACCACCACGGCGAGCGCCGCCTCCGACCACACGGTGAAGGCCGACGTCCGCGGCCTGCGCCCGGCCACCGCCTACTGGTTCCGCTTCACCGCGGGGTCGGCCGCCTCCCCCGCCGCCCGCACCCGCACCGCGCCGGCCGCCGACGCCGCCGCGCCCGGCGTCCGCTTCGGCGTGGTCTCCTGCGCGAACTGGGAGTCCGGCCACTTCTCCGCGTACCGCCATCTCGCGGCCCGCGCGGACCTGGACGCCGTCCTGCACCTCGGCGACTACCTGTACGAGTACGCCACCGGCTCCTACCCCGAGGCGAAGTACGTCGTCCGGCAGCACGAACCGCGCCACGAGATCGTCTCGCTCGCCGACTACCGCACCCGGCACGGGAAGTACAAGACGGACCCCGACCTCCAGGCGCTGCACGCGGCGCACCCGGTCATCGCGATCTGGGACGACCACGAGTTCGCCAACGACGCCTGGTCGGGCGGGGCCGAGAACCACACGCCCGGCGCCGAGGGCGACTGGGCGGCCCGGGTGGCGGCCGCCAAGCAGGCGTACTTCGAGTGGATGCCGGTCCGCGCCTCCACGGAGGGCACCGTCTTCCGTCGTCTGCGCTTCGGCAGGCTGGCCGATCTCCATCTGCTCGACCTGCGGTCGTTCCGGTCCGCGCAGGCGAAGGCGGGCAGCGGCGCGGTGGACGACCCGGAGCGGTCCATCACGGGCCGCGCGCAGCTGGACTGGCTGAAGGCCGGCCTCGCCGGCTCGGACGCGACCTGGCAGCTGGTCGGCACCTCGGTGATGATCTCGCCGGTCGCCTTCGGCGCCCTGCCGGCCCACCTCCTGGAGCCGCTGGCCGAGCTGATGGGCCTGCCGACGGAGGGGCTCGCGGTCAACGTCGACCAGTGGGACGGCTACACGGACGACCGCAAGGAGCTGCTCGCGCACCTGACCGCGCGGGCGATCAGGAACACGGTCTTCCTGACCGGCGACATCCACATGGCCTGGGCCAACGACGTGCCGGTGAAGGCCGCGACGTACCCGCTCTCGGCCTCGGCGGCGACGGAGTTCGTGGTCACCTCGGTGACCTCGGACAACCTGGACGACCTCCTGCACGTGGCACCCGGGACGCTCTCGGTGGTGGCCGCGGGCGCCGTGAAGGCGGCCAACCGCCATGTGAAGTGGGTGGACATGGACCACCACGGCTACGGCGTGCTCGACGTGACCGCCGCGCGCTCGCAGATGGACTACTACACGGTCTCCGACAAGAAGGACCCGGCCGCGACGACGTCCTGGGCGCGCTCGTACCGGACGCTGAGCGGAACGCAGCGTGTCGAGCGGGTGTACCAGCCGGTGCTGTAGCCGCCTCCCTGTAGGCGATTTTCAGCCATGATCTTCCTTGTTAACGGGAGATCACATCACTACGGCGGGTGGTGGGTTCCGGCGATCGAATCCGGACACACCACCCGCCTCTGTCACGTCGTTCGTTACGTCCACGTCTCAAACGCTGGAAGCGACGCAAGATTTTCTTCCCGATGCCCCGAATTGCCCCACGAATGATTGGGCTTGATCAATCCTCAACGACCTCTGACATGGACGCGTAATGTCCGGGCGGTGGCGAGGAAGTCCCTCTCCACACACCCCCCGCAAGGAGTCACCCGTGCGTGCTCTTGTCCGCATATCGCCGCGTATGACACGTCGTCTGATGGGCACCGCCGTCCTGGCCGGAACCCTGGCCATCGCCCCGCTCTCCGCCCCCGTCGCCGCCCCGGCCGGAGCCGCCCTGGCCTCCGCCGAGGAGTGCGCCGACGGCACGACGGCGCTCTCCGGCGCCCGCAAGGCGCGCGGCGCGGCGGACCACGACGCCGAGCCCAACGAGGTCACCGCCGCCAAGGCCAAGGCCATGGACGACGACCTGAAGAAGAAGCTCTCCGCGGCCCGTTCCTCCGGCCGGCTCAGCGCCTCCGCCGGCGCCGCCGCCGCGGTGAACATCCCCGTCTACTTCCACGTCGTCCACAGCGGCACCACGGGCAAGCTGTCCAGCACCGCCATCAACAACCAGATGGCCGTCCTGAACGCGGCCTACGGCGGCCAGGGCACCGGCAACGCGAACACCAACTTCCAGTTCACCCTGGCCGGCACCGACTACACGGACAACGCCACCTGGTACAACCTGTCCGACGGCACCCAGGCCGAGAAGGACATGAAGAACACCCTGCGCAAGGGCGGCGCCAACGCGCTGAACGTCTACACCGCCAACCTCGGCGGCGGCCTGCTCGGCTGGGCGACCTTCCCGTCCTCCTACAAGGCCAGCCCGAAGATGGACGGCGTCGTCATCCTCGACGCCTCGGTGCCCGGCGGCTCCGCGACCAACTACAACCAGGGCGACACCGCCACCCACGAGGTCGGCCACTGGATGGGCCTGTACCACACCTTCCAGGGCGGCTGCACGGGCAACGGCGACTACGTCTCCGACACCCCGGCCGAGAAGAGCCCCGCGTACGAGTGCCCGACCGGCCGTGACTCCTGCACCTCGAAGGCCGGTGTGGACCCGATCCACAACTTCATGGACTACACGTACGACTCCTGCATGTACCAGTTCACCTCGGGCCAGGTGACCCGGATGAACGACTCCTGGACCGCGTACCGCGCCTGACGGCACGTCCGCGACACACGGCTGCGGCCCCCGGGGAACTCCCCGGGGGCCGCAGCCCTTTCGGCCCGGTCCTACAGACTGTCCAGGAACGACATCGCCACCGACCAGGTCCGCTCCGCCGCCTCCTCGTCCCAGTCGGGCAGCTCCGGGTCCGTGTACACGTGACCCGCGCCCCGGTAGCGGTAGATCTCCACGTCCGCGCCGGCCTTGCGCATCTGGAGGTACCAGGAGGACAGCCAGTCGTCGGTCTCGAACGGGTCGGGCTCGGCCACGTGCAGCTGGACCGGCAGCTCGTCCACCGAGGCGGACTCCGCGATGTCCGAGGTGCCGTGGAGCAGCAGCAGCCCGCGCGCCTTCTCGTCCCCTAGCGCCAGGGTCTGCGCGATCGAGGCCCCGAGGGACAGGCCCATGTAGACAAGACCGCGCTCGGAGTAGGGAGCGGCGGCCAGCACCGCCCGCTTCAGCAGCTCGTCCTTGCCGATCTCGTCGCGCAGCACCACGCCCTCCTCGACCGTCCCGACCGTCCGGCCGTCGTAGAGGTCCGGCGTCCAGACCTGGTGGCCGGCGGCCCGGAGCCGCTCGGCGGCCGCCTCGACGGAAGGGGTCAGCCCGTAGGCCGAGTGGAAGAGCATGATGTCCATGCGTCCCATCCTGCCACCCGCACGGGCACGCCCCGCCGTCAGCGCATGCTGCGCACGTCCAGCTGGCGCAGCACCCGGTCCACCACCTCGGGGTCGGCGCCCGGTTCGCTGCGCGCCGCGAGGACCTCGTGCCGGGCGGCCGACATCAGCTCCCGCTGGATCCGCTGCACCGCCTTGAACCGCTTCGTCCGCTCCACGAACGCGGCCCGCCGCTCGTCGTCCACCATGTCGGGACTGATCCGCGCCCCGATGTCGTACGCCCCGCGCAGCAGCCGCTCCTGGACCTCCTCGGGCAGGTCCTCGACCTCCTCGATCTCCTTGAGCCTGCGCTTGGCCGCCTTGGCGGCCCGGATCGCGAGGTCCCGCTCCAGGGCGCGCTCGGCGTCCGTGTCGGCCCGCACCCCGAGCCGCTTGACCAGCCAGGGCAGGGTGAGGCCCTGGAAGACGAGGGTGGCGATGATCACGCAGAAGGCGATGAAGACGATCTCGTCGCGGCCGGGGAAGGGAGCGCCGTCCTCGGTGCGGAGCGGGATGGCGAGCGCCAGCGCGACGGAGGCCACCCCGCGCATCCCCGCCCACCACATGACGACGGTCTCCCGCCAGCTCATCGGGATCTCCTCGTCGACGTCCCGGAGCGTGTGCAGCCTCTTCGCCAGCCAGGTGGCGGGGAGCAGCCAGAGCAGCCGGACGCCGACGACCACGCCGACCACGGCCGCGCCCCAGCCCAGCATCTCCCCGCCGTGGCCCTCGGCGACCCCGAAGACGTGGATGAGCTCCAGACCGATGAGGCCGAAGGCGATGCCGGTGACGAGGGTGTCGACGATCTGCCAGAAGGTCTGCCCGGCGAGGCGGCCCATGACGTCGTCGGCGTCGGCGGCGTGCTCGGCCAGGAAGAGCGCGGTGAGCAGGACCGCGAGGACGCCGGAGCCGTGCAGCTCCTCGGCGAGGACGTAGCTCACGAAGGGGACGAGGAGGGTGAGGCCGGTCTGCAGGGTGACGTCGCCGAGGAGCCCGATGAGCTTGTTGCAGAGCCAGCCGAGGGCCAGACCGACGACCACGGCGACCACGGCGGAGAGCACGAACTCGCCGAGCGCCTCGGGCCAGGAGAAGGAGCCGCTGACGACGGCGGAGATCGCGACGTGGTAGAGCACGATCGCGGTGACGTCGTTGAAGAGCCCCTCGCCCTCCAGGATCGACACCAGCCGGCGCGGCAGCCCGAGCGAGCCGGCCACGGCGGTCGCCGCGACCGGGTCCGGCGGCGCGACGAGGGCGCCCAGCGCCACGGCGGCGGCCAGCGGGAGACCGGGCACGAGCGAGTGCGCCACGGCGCCGACCGCGGCCGTGGTGACGAAGACCAGGGCGACCGCGAGCAGGAAGATGGGCCGCCGGTTGGCCGCGAACTGCCGCCAGGAGGTCCGCTGCACGGAGGCGTACAGCAGCGGCGGCAGCACCAGCGGGAGGATGAACTCCGGCGGGATGTCGACGTTCGGCACGAAGGGCAGGAAGGCCAGCGCGATCCCGACGAGGGTCATCAGGACGGGCGCGGGCAGCCCGAGCCGGTCGCCGAGCGGCACGGTCAGCAGGGCGCCGAGGAGCAGGAGGAAGAGCAGGGCCAGTTGATCCACGGCCCCACCCTGTCACGTACGTCCGTTTTGGAAGCAATCGCCCCCGCTGGGGGCTTTAGAGTGTGCGCCGCATGGCCCGGTGCGGCATCCCCGCGTCCGGGAACTCGGGGCCGTACGCCACGTACCCCAGCCGCTCGTAGAAGCCCAGCGCGTGGGTCTGCGCGTGCAGGTCGACGGCGCTCAGACCGCGCTCCCGCGCCGCGTCCTCGATGCCCTTCACGAGCGCCGCGCCGATGCCGAGACCGCGCGCCGCCTTGGCGACCGCGAGCCGTCCGAGGGAGCCCACGGAGGTGTCGCCGCCGGTCTTGCCGGTCGCGTCCGCCCCGTGCAGGAGCCGCCCGGTGCCCAGCGGCACCCCGTCCGCGCGGACCGCGAGCACGTGCACCGCGGTCGCGTCGTACGGGTCGTACTCCAGCTCCCGCGGAACGCCCTGCTCCTCGACGAAGACCTCGCGGCGCACCGCGAAGCACGCCTCCCGGTCACCGTCGACGACCGCCTCGCGGACGCTGTACGTGTCGCTCACTGGCTCTCCGATGCGATCCGGTCGAGGGCCTTCTGCAGGTCCTCCGGGTAGGTGCTGGCGAACTCGACCCAGGACCCGTCGCCCGGGTGCTCGAAGCCGAGGCGGACGGCGTGCAGCCACTGCCGGGTCAGGCCGAGGCGCTTGGCGAGCGTCGGGTCGGCGCCGTAGGTGAGGTCGCCGACGCAGGGGTGGCGGTGGGCGGACATGTGCACCCGGATCTGGTGGGTGCGGCCCGTCTCCAGCTTGATGTCGAGCAGCGAGGCCGAGCGGTACGCCTCGATCAGGTCGTAGTGCGTGACGGAGGGCTTGCCCTCGGCGGTGACCGCCCACTTGTAGTCGTGGTTCGGGTGCCGGCCGATCGGCGCGTCGATGGTGCCGCTCATCGGGTCGGGGTGGCCCTGGACGAGCGCGTTGTAGCGCTTGTCGACCACGCGCTCCTTGAACTGGCGCTTGAGCGAGGTGTACGCGTACTCGGACTTCGCCACCACCATCAGACCGGAGGTGCCGACGTCGAGGCGGTGCACGATGCCCTGGCGCTCGGCGGCGCCGGAGGTGGAGATGCGGTACCCGGCGGCGGCGAGACCGCCGATGACCGTGGTGCCGGTCCAGCCGGGGCTGGGGTGGGCGGCGACGCCGACCGGCTTCATGATCACGACGATGTCGTCGTCGTCGTGGACGATCTCCATGCCCTCGACGGGCTCCGCGACGATCTGCACGGGCGCGGCCGCGCCCGGCATCTCGACCTCGAGCCACGCGCCGCCGCTGACCCGCTCGGACTTGCCGACGACGGAGCCGTCGACCTGGACCTTCCCTGCGGCGGCCAGCTCGGCCGCCTTCGTACGGGAGAACCCGAACATACGGGCGATGGCGGCGTCGACGCGCTCGCCCTCCAGGCCATCGGGAACGGGCAGCGTGCGGATCTCGGGACTCGTGCTCACCCGTCGAGTATGCCTTGTCAGTCCTTGTGGACGGTGCCGTCGGGGTCCAGGCCCCGGAAGGACAGCAGGACGATCAGGATGCCGCCGCAGACGATGGCCGAGTCGGCGAGGTTGAAGACGGCGAAGTGCGCGGGGGCGATGAAGTCCACGACCGCGCCCTCGAAGACGCCCGGCGAGCGGAAGATCCGGTCCGTGAGGTTGCCGAGGGCGCCGCCGAGCAGCAGACCGAGCGCGATCGCCCAGGGCAGGCTGTAGAGCTTCCGCGCCAGCCGGATGATCACGACGATCACGGCGGCCGCGATGACGGTGAAGATGATCGTGAAGGCCTCGCCCATGCCGAAGGCGGCGCCCGGGTTCCGGATGGCGTCGAGACGCAGTACGTCGCCGATCAGCTCGATCGGCTCGTGGCCCTCCAGCTTGGCGACCACCAGCATCTTGCTGCCGAGGTCGAGCAGGTAGGCGAGGACGGCCACGACGAACAGGGCGACGATCCGGCGCCTGCCCCTGGGCCGCTCCTCGGGAGCGGCCGCACCGTCGGGGGTGGCCGTGCCGTCGTCCGGGACGGCCGTCTCGTCGGCCCCTGCTGAATCCGGCGTACCGATGATGCGCTCCGCCTCTGCCACGTGAGTGAGTCCCTCGACCTCGATGCCTGACCGTGCACCGAGGGTACGGCACAGGCGTACGAGACCGGCAGCCGAGATCGTCAGCCGCGCCGCTCCTGTCGCTGTTTGTCCTCGACGCAGAGCGTGGCCCGCGGGAAGGCCTGCATCCGCGCCTTGCCGATCGGCTTGCCGCACACCTCGCACAGGCCGTACGTGCCCGCGTCGAGCCGCTCCAGGGCGTGCTCGGACTGCTCCAGCATCTCCTGGGCGTTCGCCGCGAGGGCCAGCTCGTGCTCGCGCGTGATGTTCTTGGAACCGGTGTCGGCCTGGTCGTCCCCGGCGCCGTCGCCGGAGTCCCGCATCAGCCCGGTCAGCTCCTCCTGGGAGTGCACCAGCTCGCTGCGGAGCCGCAGCACCTCCGCCTGGAGGCCGCTGCGGGCCTCGGCGACCTCCTCGGGCGTCCATGGGTCCTCGCCGGGACGCACCGCGAGCTCACCGGCGCGGGCCGGGGGCACCGCCGCCTCGTCCTCGACGGTCGTGACGCCACCCGCGGTCTTCTTCGCTGCCACCGTCCTGGCTCCTGTCTGCTTCTTCGCGGCGGGCGCCTTCCTGGCGGCCGCTTTCCTCGCCACGGCCTTCTTGGCGGGCGTCTTCGGGGTGGAGGCCGCGTCGGCGGAGGCCGCGGCCTCCTCGGCGGACGCCTTCTCGGCGGGCGCCTTCTTCGCGGCCGTCTTCGCGGCCGTCTTCCTCGCGGCCGCCTTCGTGGCCGGGGCCTTGTCCGTGACCGACTTCTTCCCGGCCGGGGCCTTCTCCGCGACCGCCTTCGCACCGGCCGGGACCTTCTTCGCGACCGACTTCCTCGCGACCGGCGTCTTCGCGGCGGACGTCTTCGCGTCCGACGTCCCGGCGACCGGCTTCCCGTCGACCGCCGAACCCTTTCCGGCCACGTCCTCGGCGACCCCGGTCGCACCGGCGGAGCCGGCGACCGAGGTCCTCTTCGCGGCGGTCTTCTTCGCCACCATGTCGCGGCCCCTTCACATTTTGTGATCTTGCTCGCGAATCGTGCTGGGACGATAAATCGGCCCAAGGCCCGCGGCAACGGGGCACGCCGCCGTTCCCACCCGCCCCCGCTCCCCGCGGGGCGGGCCTGCCTCCGTTGTGCCCAGGTCCCCGCCCGGTTATCCGTCCCGCCCCTCCCCCACATGGCCGCACGCGAAGTCGGGCACGGCCCGTGTGGCCATTCGGGTCAAGCGAAAACCGGTCTGCCGCCGCCCCCGGAGGCCCGTACACTGGCGGGAGCGAAAGGCTTGGATGGGGACGAGTAGCGTCGCAAGCAGCCATGAGCGACCCGGGGACGGTGAGAGCCCGGGGGCGAGCCCGATGTGAAGCATCACCCCGGAGCCGTCGGAAGAAAGCCGCACGACAGGGCGGTGACTAGAACCGGCGTCGCGACCCCAATGAGGGGGCTCAGGGCGTCCGTGCCCGGGGCCAAGGAGGGTGGTACCGCGGGAGCAGTGCTCTCGTCCCTCCGGACGGAACGAGGCACATCCGCCGGAGGAAGATCGATGTCTTCGCAGTACCGCCAGGTACCCGCCCAGGTAGACCTGTCCGCGCTCGAGCACGCCGTGCTCGACTTCTGGCGCGACAACAAGGTCTTCGCCAAGACCCTGGAGCAGTCCGAGGGCCGCCCCGAGTGGGTGTTCTACGAGGGCCCGCCGACCGCCAACGGCATGCCCGGCGCCCACCACATCGAGGCCCGCGTCTTCAAGGACGTGTTCCCCCGCTTCCGGACCATGCGCGGCTACCACGTCGCCCGCAAGGCCGGCTGGGACTGCCACGGCCTGCCGGTCGAGCTCGCCGTCGAGAAGGAGCTCGGCTTCTCCGGCAAGAAGGACATCGAGGCCTACGGCATCGCCGAGTTCAACGAGAAGTGCCGCGAGTCCGTGACCCGGCACACCGACGCCTTCGCGGAGCTCACGACCCGCATGGGCTACTGGGTCGACCTCGACGACGCGTACCGGACCATGGACCCCTCGTACATCGAGTCGGTCTGGTGGTCGCTCAAGCAGATCTTCGAGAAGGACCTGCTGGTCCAGGACCACCGCGTCGCCCCCTGGTGCCCCCGCTGCGGCACCGGCCTCTCCGACCACGAGCTGGCCCAGGGCTACGAGACGGTCGTCGACCCCTCCGTGTACGTGCGCTTCCCGCTCACGTCCGGCCCGCTCGCGGGCAAGGCGGCGCTCCTGGTCTGGACGACGACGCCCTGGACCCTGGTGTCCAACACGGCCGTCGCCGCGCACCCCGAGGTGACCTACGTGGTCGCCACGGACGGCGACGAGCGCGTCGTCGTCGCCCAGCCGCTGGTCGAGAAGGCCCTCGGCGAGGGCTGGGTCACCACGGGCGAGTCCTTCACGGGCGCGGAGATGGAGCGCTGGACCTACCAGCGCCCCTTCGAGCTGATCGACTTCCCCGGGCCGGCGCACTACGTCGTCAACGCCGAGTACGTCACGACCGAGGACGGCACGGGTCTGGTCCACCAGTCCCCCGCCTTCGGCGAGGACGACCTCAAGGTCTGCAAGGCGTACGGCCTGCCGGTCGTGAACCCGGTCCGCCCCGACGGCACCTTCGAGGAGGACGTCCCGCTGGTCGGCGGCGTCTTCTTCAAGAAGGCCGACGAGGCGCTCACCGCCGACCTGGACGCGCGCGGCCTGCTCTTCAAGCACATCGCGTACGAGCACAGCTACCCGCACTGCTGGCGCTGCCACACGGCCCTGCTCTACTACGCGCAGCCGTCCTGGTACATCCGCACGACCGCGGTCAAGGACCGGATGCTCGCGGAGAACGAGCGGACCAACTGGTTCCCCGAGTCGGTCAAGCACGGCCGCTTCGGCGACTGGCTGACGAACAACGTCGACTGGGCGCTCTCCCGGAACCGCTACTGGGGCACCCCGCTGCCGATCTGGCGCTGCGAGGACGACCACCTGACGTGCGTGGGCTCGCGCGCGGAGCTGACCGAGCTCACGGGCACCGACCAGTCGGAGCTCGACCCGCACCGCCCGTTCATCGACGCGGTCACCTTCCCGTGCCCGACCTGCGCCAAGACCGCCACCCGCGTGCCGGAGGTCATCGACGCCTGGTACGACTCGGGTTCGATGCCGTTCGCGCAGTACGGCTACCCGTACCGGAACAAGGAACTGTTCGAGTCCCGGTACCCGGCGCAGTTCATCAGCGAGGCCATCGACCAGACCCGCGGCTGGTTCTACACGCTGATGGCCGTCGGCACGCTGGTCTTCGACAAGTCGTCCTACGAGAACGTGGTCTGCCTGGGCCACATCCTCGCCGAGGACGGCCGCAAGATGTCCAAGCACCTGGGCAACATCCTCCAGCCGATCCCGCTGATGGACCAGCACGGCGCCGACGCCGTCCGCTGGTTCATGGCGGCCGGCGGCTCCCCGTGGGCGGCGCGCCGCGTCGGCCACGGCACCATCCAGGAGGTCGTGCGCAAGACCCTCCTCACGTACTGGAACACGGTCGCCTTCCAGGCGCTGTACGCCCGCACCTCCGGCTGGGCGCCGAGCGCCGCCGACCCGGCGCCGGCCGACCGCACGGTCCTCGACCGCTGGCTGCTGTCCGAGCTGAACACGCTGGTCGCCGAGACGACCGAGGCGATGGAGTCGTACGACACCCAGCGCACCGGCAAGCTGATCTCGGCCTTCGTCGACGACCTCTCCAACTGGTACGTGCGCCGCTCGCGCCGCCGCTTCTGGCAGGGCGACGCCTCCGCGCTGCGCACGCTCCACGACGTCATCGAGACGGTCACCCGGCTGATGGCCCCGCTGACCCCGTTCATCACCGAGCGGGTCTGGCAGGACCTCGTGGTGCCGGTGACGCCGGACGCCCCGGAGTCGGTCCACCTCGCCACCTGGCCGGAGGCGGACGCCGCGCTGATCGACGGCACCCTGTCCGAGCAGATGCTCCTGGTCCGCCGGCTCGTCGAGCTGGGCCGGGCGACGCGCGCCGAGTCGGGCGTGAAGACCCGCCAGCCGCTGTCCCGCGCCCTGGTCGCGGCGACGGGCTTCGCGGCCCTGTCGCCGGAGCTCCAGGCGCAGATCACGGAGGAGCTGAACGTTTCGTCGCTCGCCTCCCTGTCGGAGGTCGGCGGTTCGCTCGTCGACACCACCGCCAAGGCGAACTTCCGCGCGCTGGGCAAGCGCTTCGGCAAGGGCGTCCAGGACGTGGCGAAGGCGGTGGCCGCGGCCGACGCGGCGGCGCTCTCCCTGGCCCTCCGCTCCGGCGAGGCGACGCTCTCCGTGAACGGCGAGGCGGTCACCGTCACCCCGGAGGAGATCATCATCACGGAGACCCCCCGTGAAGGGTGGTCGGTCGCCTCCGACGCGGGCGCGACGGTCGCCCTGGACCTGGAGATCACCCCGGAGCTGCGGCGCGCGGGCCTGGCCCGTGACGCGATCCGGCTGATCCAGGAGGCCCGCAAGAACAGCGGTCTGGACGTCGCGGACCGCATCGCGCTGCGGTGGACCTCCGCGTCCCCGGAGACGGTGGAGGCGCTGACGGCGCACGCCGGGCTGATCGCGGACGAGGTCCTGGCGACGGACTACGCGCAGGGCGAGGCCGACGACGCGTACGGCACGCCGTTCGAGGACGAGGGCCTGACCCTCACGTTCCGCCTCCGCAAGGCGTAGCCCCCTTCGGAAGGGCCCGGCACCGGATCCCGGCGCCGGGCCCTTCCGCCGTTGCGCGCCCGCGCCCGCCGCCGTGTGGGCAATCGTCCCGCATGGGGGTCCCCCCTGGACGAAGTCCTGGGGGGAGGGACGGGTGGGCACACGGGACGGCGCCCTCTCGCGGCGCCTCCGCCTTCCGCGCCTTGACCCGTACCACAAGCGACGGTGCACACGGGTGCGGGTCCAGGATCGGCAGCCTCTGGCGCCGGCAGGGCGCCGTCCGTTGTGCCCACCCTCCCCCGAGCTCTCGGCTTCGCTCAAGCAGGGGGGACCCCCATCGCCCCGGCGGAACGCCTGCCCACAACGGGCGGAACGCGGGCCCGCACGGCGGGAGGCGGGGCACGCCGAAGGGCCGTTCCCCCGGAGGGGAACGGCCCTTCAAGACTGCCGACGGCTACGCGTTCAACACGCGTTGAACCCGCCGCGTCAGTTGTCGTCCTCGTCGATCAGGAAGCCCCGCATCGGCGCCGGCGCCTGCTGCATCGGCTGGGGTGCCTGCGGACGGACCGGAGCCATCGGCTGGGTCATCGCCGGGGACATCTGCTGCTGGCCGCCGTAGGACGGGGCACCGCCCATGGACGGCGCACCACCCATCGCGCCGTTGCCGCCGTAGGACGGCGCGCTCGCGCCCGCCGAGGCCATCGACGGGGCCGGCGGCAGCGAGGCCGTGGCCGGGGTGCGCGGCGGAGCCAGCGAGTCGTCCGCCTGGGTCTCCAGCTGACGCAGCTGGGACTCCAGGTAGGACTTCAGACGCGTGCGGTACTCGCGCTCGAAGCCGCGCAGGTCCTCGACCTTGCGCTCCAGCGTGGCGCGGGCGGACTCCAGGGAGCCCATCGCGACGCGGTGCTTCTCCTGCGCGTCCCGCTCCAGAGCGTCCGCCTTGGCGCGGGCGTCCCGCTCCAGGCCCTCGGCGCGGGAGCGCGCCTCGCCGACGATCTTGTTGGCCTCGGAGCGCGCCTCGGCGATCGCCTGGTCGGCGGTCTGCTGGGCGAGCGAGAGGACGCGCGCGGCGCTGTCGCCACCGGGGCCCTGCTGCGGCTGCTGCATCTGCGGCTGCATCTGCTGCTGCGGGTGACCCATGGGGCCGCCCTGCATCGGGCCGGGACCCATCGGGCCGCCCTGCATGGGGCCGCCCTGCATCGGGCCGGGGCCCATGGGCCCGCCCTGCATGGGGCCGCCCTGCATGGGGCCGGCGGGAAGCGCGGGGGCGCCGGACGGAAGCTGCGGCGGACCCATCTGCGGCTGCTGCTGCTGGGCCGGCGGTCCGGATATGGCGGCGGGCACGGGCGCGCCGGGACCGACGGGACGATCCTGCGGCTCCGGGGGCTTGCGCATGCCCTGCTGCTGGTTCTGCGCGGCGGCACGCGTCGCGGCGGCCAGCTTGGCGCGCAGGTCCTCGTTCTCGCGGAGCAGGCGGGTCAGTTCGGCTTCGACCTCGTCGAGGAAGGCATCGACCTCGTCCTCGTCATAGCCTTCTCGAAGGCGGACGGTCGTGAACTGCTTGTTCCGCACGTCCTCGGGGGTCAGCGGCATCTCTTCTTCACCTCTACGTAGTCGTCGGCAGTCGGCAAGACCGTATCGTCCACTCGTTCCTCCACCATCACCTCGCGAAGCTGCTCACGATGGAGATCAGGATGTAGACGATGATCATCAGAACGAAGAAGGACAGGTCGAGTGCCACGCCCCCGAGACGCAACGGCGGGATGAGTCGCCGCAGAAGCTTGAGCGGTGGATCGGTGACAGTGTAGGTGGCCTCAAGGACGACCACCATCGCCTTACCGGGTTGCCATGAACGGGCGAACTGGAAGACGTAGTCCATGACAAGCCGGACGATCAGGAGGACGAGGAAGCACATCAGCACGATGTAGACCACCTGTAGTGCGACGCCCATCCCGCGTTTCCCTCTCCCCTGGCTTTCGTGCTCTCGCTTGTCCGGCCGCTTCGCGACCGGTCCGTCCGGTTCTCGTGTTCTCAGCTCTGGTTGAAGAATCCGCCCTCTGCGATCCGGGCCTTGTCCTCCGCCGTGACATCGACGTTAGCAGGCGACAACAGGAACACCTTCTGCGTCACGCGCTCAATGCTGCCATGGAGCCCGAAGACGAGTCCGGCGGCAAAGTCGACAAGTCGCTTCGCATCCGTGTCGTCCATCTCCGTGAGGTTCATGATCACCGGGGTGCCCTCACGGAAGTGTTCCCCGATGGTACGGGCCTCGTTGTAGGTCCGCGGGTGCAGCGTGGTGATGCGGTACGGCTCCCGCTCGGACACGACCTTGGGCATGATCACCGGTGCGTTCTTCTCCAGGCTCGGACGTTCGGGTGTGATGGATGCCACGGGGGCAATTCGGGCCGGACGTCCGCTTTCGGCGAGTACCGGGACAGAATGGGCAAGGGGCTCCCGGGGCGCCGGGGGCTGCACCACTCGCACCGGCTCCTCGCGCTCCACCTGACGCGGGGGGGTGTGGCGCCGGTCGCGCTCGGGCTCCGGCTCCAGCTCGGGTTCGAAGTCGTCGTCGGGGTCGAAGCCCCGGCCGTCGTACCCATCGTCCTCCACGAGGCCGAGGTAGACCGCCATCTTGCGCATCGCGCCGGCCATTCTCTGAGTCCTCCGCTCTGTGGTGGATCGGCCTTGTCACCAAGTGCCGGCGATCCACGGGCCACCCCGCCGTTCTGCGGAATGACCATATTTTCTGCTGTGGTCCGACTTGCTTCGCGACGTTACCCGAGCTTCGGGCGGACACCGAGTACCGCCGTACCGACGCGTACGTGTGTCGCCCCGGCAGCGACGGCCTCCTCGAGGTCCGCACTCATCCCTGCTGACACCATGTTCGCAGCCGGACGGGTCGCGCGCAGGGCAGTCGACAAATCCATCAGCCGGTCGAAGGCGGCGCGTTGCCGTCCGGCGTACTCCCCGGCGAGCGGGGCGACCGTCATCAGGCCGGCGGTCCGCAGTCCGGGAGCGGCGTCCACCGCCGCGGCCAACTCCTCGATCCCGTCCGGCGCCACGCCGCCGCGCTCGCCCCGCTCGCCGGACTCCGCGTCGAGCGCGACCTGGATGAGGCAGCCGAGCTCGCGGCCCTCCTTCTCCGCGGCGGCCGACAGGGCGGAAACGAGCTTCAAGCGGTCGACAGACTGCACCACATCGGCATAACCCACCACGGATCTGACCTTGTTGGTCTGCAACTGGCCCACGAAGTGCCAGGTCAGATCGAGGTCGGCACAGGCGGCCGCCTTCGGGGCGGCGTCCTGGTCCCGGTTCTCGGCGACGTGCCGCACCCCGAGCTCGTGCAGGAGTCTGACGTCGCTCGCGGGATAGGTCTTGGTGACCACGATCAGGGTCACCTCCTCCCGCTCGCGCCCGGCGGCGGCGCACGCGGCGGCGATGCGCTCCTCCACCCGGGCCAGGTTCGCGGCGAGTTCCGACTTGCGGTCCGTCATGTCTCTTCTCAGTCCAACCAGACATATCCCGCGAGTCGCCCCGTGGTGCGATCGCGGCGGTACGAGTAGTGGTCGCGCGATTCCAGGGTGCAGACCCCGGCGTCCCCGACGTCCGTGACCCCGAGCCGCTCCAACTGTGCGCGCACTCCGGCGGCGACGTCGACGGCGGGGGTTCCCCAGGAGGTCTCGGCGTGGGCGGCCGGTTCGACGGCGGCGACCTCGGCGCGCATCGCCCCGGGCACCTCGTAGCACCGGCCGCAGACGGCGGGGCCGGTGCGGGCGACGATCCGGGCGGGGTCGGCGCCGAGCTTCACCATCGCCCCGACGGCGGCCGGGACGACCCCGGCGACCATGCCGGGCCGTCCCGCGTGGGCGGCCGAGACGACGCGGGCGACCGGGTCGGCGAGGAGGACGGGGACGCAGTCCGCGGTGAGGACGGCGAGGGCGAGTCCCGGCCGGGCGGTGACGACCGCGTCGACGGACGGGACCACCGCGTCACCCCAGGGGCCGTCGACCTCGGCGACGTCGGCCCCGTGGACCTGGTTCATCCAGACCACGTGCGCCGGGTCGAGCCCGAGGGCCCCGGCGGCCGAAGCCCTGTTGGCGAGGACGGCCGCGGGGTCGTCCCCGACCGCTCCGCCGAGGTTGAGCTCCTCGTACGGAACGGCGCTCACCCCGCCCCACCGGTCGGTGAAGGCGAAGTGGGCGCCGTTCGCGTCGAAGCGCTGCCCTATCACTTCAGGAAGTCCGGGACGTCCAGCTCCTCGGCCTGGCTGTCCGCGTACGGACGGGCCGGCGGGACGACCGGCGGTGCGGGCGTCAGCGGGGTCTCGTTGACGGCCGGGGCGGGCTCGACCGGGGCCGGGGCCTGCTCCTCGCGCGGGGCGACGGTGCCGAGGCCACCCAGCGGGCGGGGGGTCTCGGTGACGCGGGGGGCCGGGGCCGGCTCCTCGCGCTTGGCCGAGACCGAGCCGATGATGTTGTCCCGGCGGGCCGGCGGCTGACCGCCGTCGAAGCCGGCCGCGATGACGGTGACCCGGACCTCGTCGCCGAGGGCGTCGTCGATGACGGCACCGAAGATGATGTTGGCCTCGGGGTGGGCCGCCTCGCTGACCAGCTGCGCGGCCTCGTTGATCTCGAAGAGACCGAGGTCGCTGCCGCCGGAGATGGAGAGCAGCACGCCGCGGGCGCCGTCGATGGAGGCCTCCAGGAGCGGCGAGGAGATCGCCATCTCGGCCGCCGCGACCGCGCGGTCGTCGCCGCGGGCGGAGCCGATGCCCATGAGCGCCGAACCGGCCTCGGACATGACCGACTTGACGTCGGCGAAGTCGAGGTTGATCAGACCCGGGGTGGTGATGAGGTCGGTGATGCCCTGGACACCGCTCAGGAGGACCTGGTCGGCCGACTTGAAGGCGTCGAGCACGGAGACCTGGCGGTCCGAGATCGACAGCAGTCGGTCGTTCGGGATGACGATGAGGGTGTCAACCTCTTCGCGGAGCTCGGCGATGCCGTCCTCCGCCTGGTTGGCCCGACGGCGGCCCTCGAAGGTGAACGGCCGGGTGACCACACCGATCGTCAGGGCGCCGAGCGAGCGCGCGATGTTGGCGACGACGGGTGCGCCGCCGGTGCCGGTGCCGCCGCCTTCGCCGGCGGTGACGAAGACCATGTCGGCCCCCTTGAGGACCTCCTCGATCTCCTCACGGTGGTCCTCTGCCGCCTTGCGACCGACGGCCGGGTTGGCCCCGGCCCCGAGGCCGCGGGTGAGTTCACGGCCGACGTCGAGCTTGACGTCGGCGTCGCTCATCAACAGCGCTTGCGCGTCGGTGTTGATCGCGATGAACTCGACGCCCTTGAGACCGACCTCGATCATTCGGTTGATGGCATTGACACCACCGCCGCCGACACCGATGACCTTGATGACTGCGAGGTAGTTCTGCGGTGCTGCCACGTCGAAGGCCTCTCGCCTCGAGTTACGTGTCGTCGCTGCGCGGTTGGTCGCGCCGCTCCGACGGATGCCGATTGGGACGGTCCGAAACGCCGACCCGAACCCTAACGTTGAAGTTTAGGGTTACCAGTGTCTCTGTTCGCTGGACTCTTCCGAACAGGACACTAAGTCGACAAGTGGCGCACGTTCAACGAACACGCCGAACCTCCCGTTTTTCTTTTCACCCTATGTGATCACCCGTAGCGCTGGCCAACCAGGGTGCTGGCCAGCGGAGATGCCCGTCAACTTCCCGACGAGGCGGGGGCCGTGGGGGCACTTACGTCGAAGTGCCCCGCTTTGGGAGTGGCCTTCATGAGGGCGGTCAGCACCCGGGCCTTGACGGGGCCGTGCTCACCGCTGCCCCAGAAGACCGTTCGGCCCCTGGTCAGCTCCAGAGTGACGGAGTCGTACGAGGTGATGCGCACGACACGAGTGTCCCGGGCGATTTCCTCCGGGAGTTCACCCCTGACGCGCACCGCCTCCCGGAGCAGCCGGTCCGCGCCGAAGCGGCGGAGGCTCGGCGAGGAGGCGCTGTCGAGGACGAGCCGGGGGACGCCGCGGGGGGCGGTGTCGACCGTGGCGAACCGCAGCCCCGTGGAGTCCACTTCGATGAACTTTCCGCCCTTTTCGACGAGGAGAACGGGCTTCCGTTCCGTCACTTTCAGCCCGATTCCGTGCGGCCATGACCGCACGACGTCGACGGACTCGATCCGCGGCAGCCGCTGCCGCAGCCGGGCCTCGATCGCGTCGATGTCGACGGTGACGAGCGGGGCGCCCATCGGGACGGCGGCGACGGCCTCGACCTCGGTCCGGGTCAGGACCTGGGTGCCGGAAGTCTTCACACGTTCCACACGGAACCAGGTCGAGCCGTAGAGCGCCCAGACCCCGCCGGCCACGAGCACGACGAGAAGGATCGCCACGAGGAGGAGCCGGGGCGCCGGTACCCGGAACCGACGGTTCCGGGTACCGGCGCCGGACGACCGCTCCGACGACCCCTTCGGCTTTCTGGTACCGCTCTTCTCCGCGGTCGTCGGTCCGGCTGCCACCCGGCGCCTCCTGCCTTCAGTCCCCCGCTACGCCTGCCGGCGGGCGGCGATCGCCTCGTACACCATGCCGACGAGAAGGTCGTCGGCGTCCCGGCGGCCGAACTCGGCGGCGGAGCGGGACATCTCGTACAACCGGTGCGGATCGGCCAGTACGGGCAGGACGTTGCCCTGCACCCACTGCGGCGTCAGCTCCGCGTCGTCGACGAGGAGTCCGCCTCCGGCCTTGACCACCGGCTGGGCGTTGAGCCGCTGTTCGCCGTTGCCGATGGGCAGCGGGACGTACGCGGCGGGCAGCCCGACGGCGGACAGCTCGGCGACGGTCATCGCGCCCGCGCGGCAGAGCATCATGTCCGCCGCGGCGTACGCGAGGTCCATCCGGTCCACGTACGGTACCGGCACATAGGGCGGCATACCCGGCATGTTGTCGACACGCGGCATCTCGTTCTTCGGGCCGACCGCGTGCAGGATCTGGATGCCCGAGCGCTGGAGGACCGGGGCGATCTGCTGGACCACCTCGTTGAGCCGCCGGGCGCCCTGGGAGCCGCCCGAGACGAGCAGCGTCGGCAGGTTCGGGTCCAGGCCGAAGGCGGCGCGCGCCTCGGGCCGCACCCGCGCCCGGTCGAGGGTCGCGATCGTGTGCCGCAGCGGGATGCCGATGTAACGGGCGTTGCGGAGCTTGCTGTCCGGGGTGGCGACGGCGACCCCGGCCGCGTACCGCGAACCGATCTTGTTGGCCAGGCCGGGCCGCGCGTTGGCCTCGTGGACCACGATGGGCACCCCGAGGCGCTTGGCCGCCAGATAGCCGGGCAGGGCCACGTAGCCGCCGAAGCCGACCACGCAGTCCGCCTTGGTGCGCTCCAGGACCTGCTCGGCCGCCTTGATCGTGCCGCGCAGCCGCCCGGGGACGGTGATCAGCTCGGGGGTGGGCTTGCGGGGCAGCGGCACGGCGGGGATGAGCGCCAACTCGTAGCCCCGCTCGGGCACGAGACGGGTCTCCAGACCCTTCTCCGTGCCGAGCGCCGTGATCCCCACGCTGGGGTCCTGCCTGCGCAGGGCGTCCGCGAGGGCGAGCGCGGGCTCGATGTGGCCGGCGGTCCCCCCACCGGCGAGTACGACATGCACCGAAATTCACCGCTCTCCGGACGGGCGCTTCTTGACGCGCCGTCGCATCGACTTCCATCTCTTCCCGACCCGCTTGCCCCAACCGGGGCGGCGCATGGCCAGGGCCGCTTTCGCGGCGGGTTCCTGTCGCGCGAAGGCGATGAGGAGCCCGACGGCGAACATGGTCGGCAGCAGGGCCGACCCTCCGTAGGAGAACAGCGGGAGCGGGACACCGGCGATCGGCAGCAGACCGAGCACCGCACCGATGTTGATCACGGCCTGAGCCGTGATCCAGGTGGTCACACCTCCCGCGGCGAACCTCACGAAGGGGTCCTCCGTGCCTCCGGCCACGCGGATACCCGCATAGCCTAGAGCCGCGAACAGGGCGAGTACCGACAGCGTCCCCGCGAGACCCAGTTCCTCACCGGTGACCGCGAAGATGAAGTCGGTGTGCGCCTCGGGCAGTTGGCCCCATTTCTCGACGCTCGCACCGAGTCCGGAACCGAACCATCCGCCCGAGGCCAGAGCATAGATTCCGTGCGCGGCCTGCAGACAGGGGGCTCCCTCGCCGCCGGGGTCGGTCGCGCCGATGCAGTCGAAGCGCTTCATCCGGTTCGCGCTGGTCTTGATCAGCAGCACGCCGATCGCACCGGCCACCGCGAGCACCCCGACGAAGAGCCGGGTGGGCGCGCCGGCCGTCCACAGCAGGCCGAAGAGGATGGCCGCGAGGATGATCGAGGTGCCCATGTCCCCGCCGAGCATGATCAGTCCGAGCAGCATGAAGGCACCCGGGACCAGCGGCACCAGCATGTGCTTCCACTGGGTCAGCAGGCGCATGTCCTGTTTGCGGGCGAGCAGGTCGGCCCCCCACAGGATGAGCGCCAGCTTGCCGAACTCGCTGGGCTGGAGCTGGAAGGGACCGCCGAGGGAGATCCAGTTCTGGTTGCCGTTGACCGCGTGCCCTATCCCGGGGATCTGCACGAGGACCATCAGGAAGACCGCGCCGACCAGGATCGGGTAGGCGAGCGCCCGGTGCAGCTTGATCGGCATCCGGGAGGCGACCAGGAGCAGTCCGGTGCCGATCAGCGCGGCGATGAACTGCTTCCGGAAGAAGTAGGAGGGCACCAGGTCGTAGCGGAGCGCCGTGATCATCGAGGCGGAGTAGACCATCACCAGGCCGAGCGTGGTGATGAGCAGCCCCGCGCCGATGATCACGTAGTACGCCGTGAGGGGCCGGTCCCAGGCCTTGCGGACGCGCTCGAACGCCCCCCGCACGCCTCCCCCGCGCACCCGCCGCGGGGTCGCGGAGGCCCGCCCTCCACCGCGTGCGGCGGAAGGCCGGCGCGTCCCGGCGATCTTGCTCGGCATGGTCGCTGTCCCCTCCAGTCGTGCCCGGTCCTGCCGGACCCTCCCGCTGGTCGGGTCAGGCGTCCCCGGTGGCGGCGAGGGCGCGGACGGCGTCCGCGAAGGCCTCGCCCCGCTTGTTGTAGTTGGTGAACATGTCCATCGAGGCGCAGGCCGGGGCGAGCAGGACCGTGTCCCCCGGGCGGGCGAGCCGGGCCGCCTCGCGGACCGCCTCGGACATCGCCCCAGTGTCGGTCCGGTCGAGGTCCACCACCGGTACCTCCGGGGCGTGTCGCGCCAGGGCTTCGCGGATCAGGGCGCGGTCGGCGCCGATCAGGACGGCTCCGCGCAGCCGCTTCGCGGACCGCTGGACGAGCTCGTCGAAGGTCGCACCCTTGGCGAGGCCGCCGGCGATCCAGACGATCGGGTCGTAGGCGGCCAACGAGGCCTCGGCGGCGTGGGTGTTGGTGGCCTTGGAGTCGTCGACGTACGTGACTCCCTGGACCTCCTCGACCAGTTCGATGCGGTGCGGGTCGGGCCTGAAGGCCTTGAGGCCGTCCCGCACGGCCTTGGCCTCGACACCGAAGGCGCGCGCGAGGGCGGCCGCGGCGAGGGCGTTGGCGATGTTGTGCGGGGCCGGGGGCTGGACGTCGGAGACCTCGGCCAGCTCCTGGGCGTTCTTCTGCCGGTTCTCGACGAAGGCCCGGTCGACGAGGATGCCCTCGACGACGCCGAGCTGGGAGGGGCCGGGGGTGCCGAGGGTGAAGCCGATGGCCCGGCAGCCCTCTTCCACGTCGGCCTCGCGCACCAGGTCCTCGGTGACCTTGTCGGCCACGTTGTAGACGCAGGCGACCTGGTTGCCCTCGTAGATCCGGCCCTTGTCGGCGGCGTACGCCTCCATGGAGCCGTGCCAGTCGAGGTGGTCGGGCGCCAGGTTGAGCACGGCGGCCGAGTGGGCGCGGACGGACGGCGCCCAGTGCAGCTGGTAGCTGGAGAGCTCGACGGCGAGCACGTCGTACGTCTCCTCGCCGAGGACGGCGTCGAGGAGCGAGACGCCGATGTTCCCGACGGCGGCGGTCCGCAGACCGGCCGCCTCCAGGATGGAGGCGAGCATCCGCACGGTCGTGGTCTTGCCGTTGGTGCCGGTGACGGCGAGCCAGGGGGCGGCGTCCGGGCCGCGGAGCCGCCAGGCCAGCTCGACGTCGCCCCAGACCTCCACGCCCGCCTCCGCGGCGGCCGTGAAGAGGGGCTTGTCGGGGCGCCAGCCGGGGGTGGTGACGATCAGCTCGGTGCCGGCCGGCAGCGTCGCCCCGTCGCCGAGGCGCACGGTGATGCCCTGCGCCTCCAGCTCGGCGGCCTGGGCCCGGGAGCGCTCGTCGTCGCCGTCGTTGACGACGGTCACGAGCGCGCCGCGGGCGTGCAGGACGCGGGCGGCCGGGATCCCGGAGACCCCGAGCCCCGCGACGGTGACCTTCTTGCCGTTCCAGTCGAGCTGTTCTGTCACTTTTCCGATGCCCATCCCGCGTAGAAGAGGCCCAGGCCCACGATCACGCACATGCCCTGGATGATCCAGAACCGGACGACGACCAGGACCTCGGACCACCCCTTGAGTTCGAAGTGGTGCTGGAGGGGTGCCATCCGGAAGACGCGCTTGCCGGTCATCTTGAACGAACCGACCTGGATGACCACGGACATCGTGATCAGGACGAACAGGCCGCCGAGCAGCGCCAGCAGGAGCTCCGTACGGGAGCAGATGGCGAGACCGGCGAGGGCGCCGCCGAGGGCGAGCGAGCCGGTGTCACCCATGAAGATCTTGGCGGGCGAGGTGTTCCACCAGAGGAAGCCGAAGCAAGCGCCCATGAGCGCGGAGGCCACGACCGCGAGGTCGAGCGGATCGCGGACCTCGAAACAGGCGTTGGGGTTGGTCAGCGTCACCGCGTTGGCACAGGACTCCTGGAACTGCCAGAGCCCGATGAAGGTGTACGCGCCGAAGACCATCACCGAGGCGCCGGTGGCCAGGCCGTCCAGACCGTCCGTCAGGTTCACGCCGTTGGACATGGCCAGGATCATGAAGAGCGCCCAGACCACGAAGAGCACCGGGCCGATGGCCCAGCCGAAGTCCGTGATGAAGGAGAGCTTCGTGGAGGCGGGGGTGAGCCCGCGCAGGTCCGCGAACTGCAGCGAGAGCACGGCGAAGGCGATGCCGACGATCAGCTGCCCGGCCATCTTCGCCTTGGCGCGCAGACCGAGCGACCGCTGCTTGACGATCTTGATGTAGTCGTCGAGGAAGCCCACCAGGCCCATGCCGGCCATCAAGAACAGCACCAGGACGCCCGAGTACGTCGGGTCCTCGCCGGTGATGACCTTGGCCAGCGCGTACGCGATGAGCGTGGCCAGGATGAAGGAGATGCCGCCCATGGTGGGCGTGCCCTTCTTCCCGGCGTGACCGCGCGGGCCGTCGTCACGGATGAACTGCCCGTACCCCTTGCGGGCAAGGAGCTTGATCAGCAGCGGCGTGCCGATCAGGGTCAGGAAGAGCCCGATGGCCCCCGCGAAGAGGATCTGCCTCATCGGCCGGTGACCTCGCCCTCGGTGTCGAGGAGCGCCAGCGCGACCTTTTCGAGACCGACCGACCTGGAAGCCTTCACAAGGACGACGTCCCCCGGGCGCAGCTCACTGCGCAACAGGTCGACAGCCGCCTGCGCGTCGGACACGTGCACCGACTCCTCACCCCACGAACCCTCGTTATATGCGCCCAGTTGCAGCCAGGAAGCTTCCCTCTCCCCGACCGCCACGAGCTTGCTGACGTTGAGCCGGACGGCGAGCCGTCCGACCGCGTCGTGCTCGACGAGCGATGCGTCACCGAGCTCGGCCATCTTGCCGAGCACCGCCCACGTACGAGCCCCTCGGGCCTGTGCGGCCCTGCCCATGGCCGCGAGCGCGCGCAGGGCGGCTCGCATGGACTCGGGGTTCGCGTTGTAGGCGTCGTTGACGATCGTCACGCCGTCCGGACGCTCGGTGACCTCCATGCGCCAGCGCGACAGGGTGCCCGCCTCGGAGAGCGCGGTGGCGATCTCCTCGACTGGCATGCCCAGCTCGTGCGCGACGGCGGCCGCTGCGAGCGCGTTCGACACGTGGTGCTCACCGTACAGGCGCAAGGTCACGTCACTGCACCCGGTGGGTGTGTGAAGCAGGAAAGAAGGCTGTCCGGTCGCTGTGAGGCGTACGTTCTCGGCCCGTACGGCCGCTTCGTCCGCTTCGCCGAACAGGGTCACGCGGGCCTTGGTGCGGCTCGCCATCGCACGGACGAGCGGGTCGTCGGCGTTGAGGACCGCGACGCCGCCCTCCTCGGCGGACGGCAGGGCCTCGACGAGTTCGCCCTTCGCCTGGGCGATCTGCTCCCGGCCGCCGAACTCGCCGATGTGGGCGGTGCCCACGTTGAGGACGAGGCCGATACGGGGCGGGGTGAGGCCCGTGAGGTAGCGGATGTGTCCGATGCCGCGGGCGCCCATCTCCAGGACCAGGTGCCGGGTCTCGTCGCTCGCGCGGAGCGCCGTGAGCGGCAGGCCGATCTCGTTGTTGAGCGAGCCGGGCGTCCACACCGTGGGCGCGTGCCGGTCGAGGACCTGGGCGATCAGGTCCTTGGTGGAGGTCTTTCCGGCCGAGCCGGTGAGGGCGACGACATCGGTGCCGAGCCGCTCCACGACCGCGCGGGCGAGGGCCCCGAGCGCGGCCTGGACGTCGTCGACGACGAGGGCGGGGACGCCGACGGGGCGGGCGGCGAGCACGGCCACCGCTCCCGCCTGGACGGCGCGCTCCGCGTAGTCGTGTCCGTCGACGTGCTCACCGGCGAAGGCCGCGAAGAGGCTGCCGGCCCGCACCTCGCGGGAGTCGATGACGACGGGCCCGGTGATCCGGGCGGCCGGATCCGGTATGTCGTGCGCCTGCCCGCCGACGATTTCGGCGATCTCGGCGAGGGAGAGGGCGATCACTGCTTCATCCCTGACTGTTCTCGTGACGGTGTGCGTCCTGCTGGCTCTGCTGGCTGAGAATCGCCTCGCGCAGGACCTGACGGTCGTCGAAGGGGCGTACGACCCCGGCGATCTCCTGGCCCTGCTCGTGGCCCTTGCCGGCGACCAGGACGGTGTCGCCGGGCCGCGCGCGGGCGATCGCGGCGGCGATCGCGGCCGCCCGGTCGGGTTCGACCAGGACGTCGCCGCGCTCCCCCGCCGGCACCTCCGCGGCACCGGCGAGCATGGCACTGAGGATCACCAGGGGGTCCTCGGAGCGGGGGTTGTCGGAGGTCAGGACCGCGGTGTCGGCGAGCCGGGCGGCGGCGGCGCCCATCGGGCCGCGCTTGGTGGTGTCCCGGTCGCCGCCGCAGCCGATGACCACGTGCAGCCTGCCCTCGGTGACCTCGCGCAGGGAGCGCAGGACCGACTCGACGGCGTCCGTCTTGTGGGCGTAGTCGACGACCGCGAGGTACGGCTGGCCGGCGTCGACCCGCTCCAGGCGGCCCGGGACGCCGGGCACGGCGGCGACGCCCTCGGCGGCGGCCTTCGGGTCGAGGCCGGCGGCGGCGAGGGTGGCGATCGCGGCGAGGGTGTTGGCGACGTTGAACGGGCCGGGCAGCGGGGCGGTGGCGGAGATCCGGGCGCCCTCGGGGCCGATGGCCGTGAACGTGGAGTCGTGGGAGCCGAGCACGAGGTCCTCGGCGCGCCAGTCGGCCTCGGGGCGGCCCTCGGCGGAGAAGGTGACGACCGGCACGGTCGCCTCCGCGGCGAGCCTGCGGCCGTAGGCGTCGTCGAGGTTGACCACGCCCAGGCGGCTGCGCTGGGGCGTGAAGAGCCCGGCCTTGGCCTGGAAGTAGTCCTCCATGTCGGAGTGGAACTCCATGTGCTCCGGGCTGAGGTTGTTGAAGACGGCGACGTCGAAGACGCAGCCGTCGACCCGGCCGAGCACGAGGGCGTGGCTGGAGACCTCCATGGCGACGGCCTCGACGCCCCGCTCGCGCATGACGGCGAAGAGCGCCTGGAGGTCGGTGGCCTCGGGGGTGGTGCGCTCGGACTTGATGCGTTCGTCGCCGATCCGCATCTCGACGGTGCCGACGAGGCCGGTCCTGCGTCCGGAGCCGCGCAGGCCGCCCTCCACCAGGTACGCGGTGGTGGTCTTGCCGGAGGTGCCGGTGATGCCGATCTGGAGGAGGTCCTCGCCGGGGCGGCCGTAGATCCTGGCGGCGAGTTCGCCCATCCGGCCGCGCGGGTTCTCCACGACCAGGACCGGGAGGCCGGTCGCGGCGGCGCGCTCGGCGCCCGTCGGGTCGGTGAGGATCGCGGCGGCGCCGAGTCCGGCGGCCTGGGCGACGAAGTCGGCGCCGTGGGTGCGGGCGCCGGGCAGGGCCGCGTACAGGTCTCCGGGGCGCACGGCTCGCGAGTCGTGCGTGATGCCCGAGATCTCGGCGGCCCGGGGGATGTCGGTCCCGAGCTGCGCGGCCAGGTCGCCCAGGGGTGTCGGGCGGGCCTGCTCCGGCCGGGGTGGGGCGTTTCGGTACTGATCAGCGTGTGGCACGGCGGTGAGCGTACCGGGCGCACCCTGTGCGGGGCCAAAAGAGCCCGGGGCCTCGCCGGAGTTCGATTTCCGGTTCCCGGAATGTGGGGTGATCGTTGTCACTGGTGCTCCCGGAGTGTCACGGGGTGGGTTCGAAGGTGACCGGCAGTCGGGCGGGTGCGCTGCCCGTGGGCGCGACGTGGAGGGTCTTGAGGGCGAACTCCATGACCTTCTTGTAGATGGGTCCGCAGATCTGGCCGCCGAAGTAGCTGCCCTTGGTGGGGTTCTGGATGGCGCAGTAGACGGTGATCTGCGGGTCGTCGGCGGGGGCGAAGCCGGCGAAGGAGGCGGTGTACCCCTTGTAGACGCCGAGCTCGGGGTCGACGCGGTTGGCGGTGCCGGTCTTGCCCGCGACGCGGTAGCCGGGGATGGCGGCCTTGTTGCCCGTGCCCTCCCGGTCCTTGACGACGGACTCCAGCATCCGGGCGAGGGTCGTGGCCGTCTTCTCGCTGATCACCCGGGACTCCTTGGGTGCGGCGGTCGCGGTGAAGCGCCCGTCGGGCCCCTTGGTGCCGCGCACGAGGGTCGGTTCGATCCGTACGCCTCCGTTGGCGATGGTCGAGTACACGGAGGCGGCCTGCATGGCGCTGACGGAGAGGCCCTGGCCGAAGGGGATCGTGTACTGCTGCGAGGTGGACCAGTCCTGGGGTCTGGCGAGGATGCCGGGGGTCTCGCCGGGGAAGTTCAGCCCGGTGGGGCTGCCGATGCCGAACTTGCGCAGATAGGCGTGGAGGACCCGGTTGGCCTCGGCCTGGGTCTCGCCGAGCCGGCCGGTGGCGAGGATGGTGCCGATGTTGCTGGACTTGGCGAGGACGCCGTTGAGGGTCAGGTACCAGGTGATGTGGTCGATGTCGTCCTGGAAGAGCCGGTCGCCGCGGTGGAGCCGGTTCGGGACCGTGACGTGGGTGTCGGGGGCCGCCTTGCCCTCCTCCAGGACGGCGGCCATGGACATGACCTTGCTGGTGGAGCCGGGCTCGTAGGCGTCCTGGAGGGCCGCGTTGCCCATGGCGGCGGCGTTGGCGGCGGAGAGGTCGTTGGGATCGAAGCCGGGGGCGTTGGCCATGGCGAGGACCTCGCCGGTCCTCGTGTTCTGCACGACGACGTAGCCGCGGTCGGCCTTGGACTTCTTCACCTGCTCGGTGATGGCCTGCTGGGCGGCCCACTGGATGTCCCGGTCGATGGTCAGCTCGATGTCGGAGCCGGGGACGGCGGGGGTGCCCTGGGAGCCCGCGGTGGGCACCTGGCGGCCGCCGGACTGGGTGAAGCGGATCTTGCCGTCCTTGCCGGCGAGCTCCGGGTCGAGCATGGACTCCACGCCGCCGGCGCCGCGGCCCTCGGCGTTGACGTAGCCGAGTATCCCGGCGGCCAGCTCGCCGTTCGGGTACACGCGCTTGGTGCTGGGCTCGCTGAGGATGCCGCCGAGGAGGTTGATCCCGTTGCCGCCGACGGCCTGGGCCTTCTGCCCGTAGACCCGCTTGAGGTCCTTGATCTGGTTCCAGACCTGCGGGGTCTGCTTGCGGGCGAGCAGGGTGTAGCGGGACTTGGGGGTGCGGAGCTTCTTCGCCAGCTCGGCGGGCTCCTTGCCGAGGATCGGGGCGAGGAGCGCGGCCGCCTGCTCGGGGGCGTCGGCGACCTTCGACTCCTCGCGGGTGAAGAGCTTGGGGTCGGCGGTGATGTCGTACGCGTCGACGCTGGACGCGAGCGCGATGCCGTTGCGGTCGGTGATCTCGCCCCGCTCGGCGGAGAGCGTGTACTCCTGGAAGCGGTACTTGTCGGCCTTGGCCGCGTACGCGCTGGCGTCGACCGCCTGGACCTGGAGCAGCCGGACCACGAAGACCAGCATGACGAGGGTCAGGCCGAGGGAGATCAGGCGCAGCCGCGGCCGGGGGCTGCCGAGCCGGATGGTGCGGGGCTGCCGGGCCGGGGGCCGCTTCCCCGCCGGGCGGGGCGCCGGGCGGGACGGGCGGGCTCCGGACGTACGGGCTCCGGCCGAGGCGGGTCGGGGTCGCGCGGGCCGCGCGGGCCCGGGGACACGACGGCGCGGGGGCTCCTTGGAGGGCACTGCTCGGTCACCTGCCGGTCTGTGAGGGGTCCCGGACGTCCGACACCGGCGCCGACTGCGCCTGGCCGATGCCGGTGGGGCCCGGACTGGTGGGGGCTGAGCCGGTCGGGCCGGCGCCGGTGAGCGGGGCGTCGGGCGTGCCTGCGGGTTTCGTCGACGAGCTGGTCCGCGTGGCCCCGCTCCCGGGGGTACCGGTGTGCTGCGGCGGCTTCGGGGTGCCCGCCGGCTTCGGTTGGGGCCTCGGGGGCGGCTTCGGGGCGACCGCGACCGAGGGCTCGCCCAGGACCTTGCCGTCCGGGCCGAGGAAGGCGGGGCTGCCGCCCGGGACCAGGCCGAGTTCACGGGCCCGCCGCTCCAGGGCGTCGGGGGCCGCGTAGTCGTCGACGTCCCGCTGGAGCGCCTGCTCCTCGTCGGTGAGTTCGGTGGTCTTGTCCTTGAGCTCGTTCAGTTTGAAGGAGCCCTGGTTGAGCGCCGAGTTCAGCAGGAGCAGGGTGATGAGCCCGCCGCCGAGCAGGACGACGACGAGCAGGACGAAGGGGGTGCGGGCGGCCGAGCTGGGCCCCGACGGCATGAGCCGTCCGAGCCGCGCGGCCCGCCCTTTGAGGGGCCCCTTCGCCGTGCTCACAGGACGTCTTCCCGGATGCGCTCGACGCCCCGGAGCCGGGCGGGGGCGGCGCGCCGGTTCTCGGCGACCTCCTCCTCGGTGGGCAGTTCGGCGCCCCGGGTGAGCAGCTTGAGCCGGGGCTGGTACTTCTCGGGGACCACCGGGAGCCCGGGCGGGGCGGTGGTCGCCGCGCCGGCCGCGAAGACGCCCTTGACGATCCGGTCCTCCAGGGACTGGTACGAGAGGACGACGACCCGGCCGCCGACGGCGAGGGCCTTCACGGCCGCCGGGATGGCGTTCTCGACGCTGTCGAGTTCGCGGTTGACCTCGATGCGCAGGGCCTGGAAGGTGCGCTTGGCCGGGTTGCCGCCGGTGCGCTTGGCGGCCTGCGGCAGGGCGTCGCGGATGAGCTCGACGAGCCGGGCGCTGTTGGTGAAGGGCTCCTTGTCGCGCTCGCGCACGATCGCGGAGACGATCCGCTTGGCCTGCTTCTCCTCGCCGTACGCGCGCAGGATCCGGACCAGCTCGCCCGGCGGGTAGGTGTTGAGGACCTCGGCCGCGCTGATGCCGGTCGTCTGGTCCATGCGCATGTCGAGCGGGGCGTCCTGCGCGTAGGCGAAGCCGCGGTCGGCCTCGTCCAGCTGCATGGAGGAGACGCCCAGGTCGAAGAGGACGCCGTCCACCCGGGGGATGCCGAGCCGGTCGAGGACCTCGGTCAGCTCGTCGTACACGGCGTGGACGAGGGTGGCCCGGTCCCCGTACGGGGCGAGCCGCTCGCCGGAGAGCCGCAGGGCCTCCTTGTCGCGGTCGAGGGCGACGAGCCGCGCCTCGGGGAACCGCTGGAGCAGGGCCTCGCTGTGGCCGCCGAGGCCCAGGGTGCAGTCGACGACGACCGCTCCGGGGTGCTGCAGGGCGGGGGCCAACATGTCCAGGCACCGCTGGAGCATCACCGGGACGTGTCGGTCGTTGCTCAAAGCGCCCTCTCAGATCCGGCGCGGAGGCACGTACCGCGGGAGGAGGCCGAGCCGTAGGTACCGCCGCACACACGGGGGAGAAACCGCGGAAATATCGCTCGTTGTCTCCGTGAACTCCGCGTCACTTTAGTCCACGGGACCCGCCGGTCAATCAACCGACTGGCGCGCCGCGTGACCCGGAGAGCGTCACCTGTGGTTCAGCTCACAACACGGCTCGTCGAGGTCCTTCGTCCCTCCTCGCGGTGGGCCGGAAAGAGGCGAGGCCCTTGCCGTCGGAACCGTGCCGGCGGGCCCGCTGCGCGAGATCGACCCGGCACAATCCGTCAAACCCAGGCATTTCCCCCGCACTTGTCCGCGCGCAAGTGACAGGCCCGGCCGTGGTGACAACAATGCTCGGACGACAGTTCCGAAAGGCCGAGGAGGGCCGGGGTGACGACCTATGACGATCGAGCGAGCCTCGCTGATCTGACCACCACTGTGGACCGCGTCCGCAGATCGGTGGAGAGTGTGATCGAGGGCAAGCCCGAGGTCGTACGGCTTTCGCTGACCGTGCTGCTCGCCGAGGGGCACCTCCTCATCGAGGATGTCCCCGGCGTCGGCAAGACCATGCTGGCCAAGACACTGGCCCGGTCCATCGACTGCTCGGTGCGCCGCATCCAGTTCACTCCCGACCTGCTGCCCTCGGACGTCACCGGCGTGTCGATCTTCGATCAGCAGCGCCGGGAGTTCGAGTTCAAGCCGGGCGCGATCTTCGCCCAGATCGTGATCGGCGACGAGATCAACCGCGCCTCGCCGAAGACCCAGTCCGCGCTCCTGGAGTCCATGGAGGAGCGCCAGGTCACGGTCGACGGCCAGACGTACGAGCTGCCCAGCCCGTTCATGGTCGTGGCCACCCAGAACCCGGTCGAGATGGAGGGCACCTACCCGCTGCCCGAGGCCCAGCGCGACCGCTTCATGGCCCGGGTCTCCATGGGCTACCCGAGCGCCGAGGCCGAGCTCCAGATGCTCGACGTGCACGGCGCGGTCTCCCCGCTGGACGACCTCCAGCCGGCCGCCCACGCCCACGACATCCTCAAGCTGATCGACGCGGTGCGCGGGGTCCACATCGCCGACGCCGTCCGGCGCTACGCCGTCGACATCGTCGCCGCCACCCGCACCCACCCCGACCTGCGGCTGGGCGCCTCCCCCCGGGCCACCCTGCACCTGGTGCGGGCCGCCAGGGCCTCGGCGGCGCTCAGCGGCCGCGAGTACGTCCTGCCCGACGACCTCCAGGCCCTCGCCGCCCCGGTCCTCGCCCACCGCCTGCTGCCGACGGCGCAGGCCCAGCTGAACCGCCGCACCGCCGAGCAGGTCGTCCAGGACATCCTGCAGCGCACCCCCGTCCCGGCCACGGCCCCGCCCGCCGGACCGCTCTACGGCCAGCAGCAGCCCGGCGCCCGGCGGCTGTGATGAGTGGCGCCGCCGTGCCGGACGGACAGCGGGGCGACGAGGACGACCGCGGCGGGCTGCGGGCCGCCTTCGGCGGGCTCACCACCCGCGGCCGCTCCTTCCTCGCCGCGGGGGTGGCGGCCGCCGCCTGCGCGTACGTCCTCGGCCAGGCCGACCTGCTGCGCGTCGGGCTGCTGCTCGCCGCGCTCCCGCTGATCTGCGTCCTCGTGCTGCACCGGACCCGCTACCGGGTCGCCGCCTCCCGCCGGCTCACCCCCCAGCGGGTGGAGACCGGCACCGAGGCACGGGTCCAGCTGCGGATGGAGAACGTCTCCAAGCTGCCCACCGGCCTCCTGATGCTCCAGGACCACGTGCCGTACATGCTGGGCCCCCGCCCCCGCTTCGTCCTCGACCGGGTCGAGGCCGGCGGTCGGCGCGAGGTGTCCTACCGGGTCCGCTCCGACCTGCGCGGCCGCTTCCCGCTGGGCCCCCTCCAGCTGCGGCTCAACGACCCCTTCGGGATGTGCGAGCTGACCCGCTCCTTCAGCGCGTACGACAACCTCACCGTCGTGCCCAGGACCGAGGCGCTCCCGCCGGTGAAGCTCTTCGGCGAGGCCTCGGGATACGGCGACGGGCAGTCGCGCTCCCTGGCGCTCGCCGGCGACGACGACGTCATCCCGCGCACCTACCGCCACGGCGACGACCTGCGCCGGGTCCACTGGCGCTCCACCGCCCGCTACGGCGAGCTGATGGTCCGTCGCGAGGAACTGCCCCAGCGGGCCCGCTGCACCGTCCTCCTCGACACCCGCCGGATCGCCTTCCAGGGCGGCGGCCCCGACTCCGCCTTCGAATGGGCGGTCTCCGGTGCCGCCTCCGCGCTCGTCCACATGCTGGAGCGCGGCTACGCGGTCCGGCTGCTCACCGACACCGGCAGCGCGATCCCCGGCGAGGGCGCCGAGGGCTTCGCCGGCTCGGCCCAGGACTCGGCCGAGGCGGCCGGTCTGATGATGGACACCCTCGCGGTCGTCGACCACTCCGAGGGCGCCGGGCTCTCCCGTGCCTCCGACGTCCTGCGCGGCGGCGGCGACGGACTGCTCGTCGCCTTCCTCGGCGACCTCGACGAGGAGCAGGCGGCCCTCACCGCACGGATGCGCGGCCGGAACGGCGCGGCGATCGCCTTCGTCCTGGACTCCGGCACCTGGCTCACCGGCGGCGCGGTCAGCGGAGCCGTCGAGGACCGCGTGCGACAGCTGCGCGAGGCCGGCTGGACGGCCCTCGCCGTCCCGCCCGGCGCCTCGCTCGCCGACCTGTGGCAGCAGGCGGCCGGACTCCGCACGGAGACCGCCGCCGCCGACACCTACGGAGGATGGTCATGAGCGGCCGCGCACGGCTGACGCTCGCTTCCTGGGGCGCCACCCTGATGGCCGCCGGGGCGCTGCTCCCGCTGGTGAAGCCGGCGACCTGGATCTTCACGGCCGCCTTCGTCCTCGCCCTGGTGAGCGGGGCGGGCACGCTGGCCCGGCGGGTGCCGCTGGCCCGGCCGCTGACGCTCCTCGCCCAGACCGTCACCGCGCTGCTCGCGCTGACCCTGTTCTTCGCCCGCGAGCAGGCCTTCCTGTGGCTCGTCCCTGGCCCCGAGGCGTTCACGCACGCCGTCGAGCTGTTCCGGGCGGGCGCCGAGGACGTCGGCCGGTACGCGATCCCCGCGCCCGACACCGCGGGCATCCGGCTCATGCTGGTCGGCGGCGTCGTCGCGATCGGGCTCCTGGTGGACGCCCTCGCGGTCACCTTCCGCAAGGCCGCCCCGGCCGGCCTGCCGCTGCTCGCCCTGTACTCGGTGGCCGCCGGACTCTCCGGGGGCGGAGCGGGCTGGCTCTGGTTCCTCCTCGCGGCCTCCGGCTATCTGCTGCTGCTCCTCGCCGAGGGCCGTGACCGGCTCGCCCAGTGGGGGCGGGTCTTCGGCGGTGCCCAGCGCTCCGGCCGGCCCGGGTCCACCGTCGCGGGCGGCGGCCCCGCCTTCGCGCCCGCCCGCACCGGCCGCCGGATCGGCGCCGTCGCCATGGGCGTCGCGCTCGTGGTGCCGTTCGCGCTGCCGGGCTTCTCCGGCGGGCTCTTCGGCGGGAACGGCGAGGGCGGCGGGGGCGCGGGCAAGGGCGGCACGATCTCCGCCGTGAACCCGCTGGTCTCCCTCCAGAACAACCTGCGCCAGCCGGAGGACCGGGAGGTCCTGCGCTACCGGACCAACGCCCGCGGCACCGACATGTACCTGCGGCTCGTCGCGCTCGACCAGTTCGACGGCACCTCGTGGAAGTCCTCGGTCCGCCCGATCGAGGACGTGCCCAAGCAGCTGCCCTGGCCGGACGGCCTCTCCCAGAGCGTCCAGATCACCGAGGTGACCAGCAACTTCGTCGCCTCCGAGGCGTACGAGCAGAAGTGGCTGCCCATGCCGTACCCGGCCGGCCGGGTCGACATCGACGGACGCTGGCGGTACGAGCCGGCGGGCCGGATGCTCGTCGGCGACGACAAGCAGACCACCAAGGGCGCCCGCTACACGGTCGCCAGTCTGGACGTGCGGCCCACGGCCGAGCAGCTGGCCGGCGCCGGACCCGCCCCGGAGAAGCTGCGCCGCGAGTACACCAAGGTGCCCCCGTCGCTGCCGGCCGACGTACGGGCCACGGCCCTGAGCGTCACCAAGGGCGCGGGGAGCGACTACGAGCGTGCGGTGAAGCTCCAGGACTGGTTCGCCCGGGACGGCGGCTTCCGCTACGACGTCGAGGTCGAGTCCGGCACCGGCGTGCAGGCGATCTCCCGCTTCCTGAAGGACAAGGAGGGCTTCTGCGTCCACTTCTCCTTCTCCATGGCGGCGATGGCCCGCTCCCTCGGCATCCCCGCCCGGGTGGCCGTGGGCTTCATGCCCGGCAAGACGCAGACCGACGGATCGGTCTCCGTCGGCATCCGGGACGCGCACGCCTGGCCCGAGCTGTACTTCGAGGGCGCCGGGTGGACGCGGTTCGAGCCGACCCCCTCGCGGGGCTCCATCCCCTCGTACGCCGAGGACACCACCCCCTCGGGCACGGCCACCGGGCCCGCGCAGCCGCAGCAGAGCGCCTCGGCGCAGCCCGCTCCCGTGCCCAGCGCCTCGGAGAGCTGCACCCCGCAGATGAAGAAGCTCGGCGACTGCGGCCCGGACGCCGCGGTGGCCGGTGCCTCGTCCGACGGCTCGGGCCCCGACCTGGGGACGGTGCTCCTGGTGGCGCTCGCGGTGCTGCTCGTCGTCGCCCTGCCCCTCCTGCCGCTGCTCTGGCGGACACGGGTACGGGCCGCGCGGCTCGGCTCGGGCGCCGGCGCGCTCGCGGTCTGGCAGGAGATCAACGACACGGCCTGGGACCACGGGGTCGAGCCGGACGAGTCGCTCACGCCGAGGAGGTCGGCGGCGCGGATCATCCGCCTGGGCGAGCTGGGCGGCGATGCCGCCGACGCGGTGCACCGGGTGGCGCGGGCGGTGGAGGAGGTGCTGTACGCGCCCCGGCCGCAGCCGGCCACGGGGCTGGCCGAGGAGGCGGGGCGGGTCCGTGCCGGGTTCCACGCGGCCGCCGACCGGCGCACCCGTCTCCGCGCGCTCCTGGCACCACGCTCGGCGGCGCGGCTCCGCTGGACGTGGTCGGCCCGCTGGTCGTCGACGACGACGGCCTGGTCGGACCGCCGCCGGGCGCTGACGGCGCGTCTCCGCCGTCCTGCGGGAGAGGCGGGCTGACGCCCCCCGCTCCCGTTGCGGGCCGTCGTCCCCGCCCCCGTGGTGGCCACCCCGTTCCTCCCCCCGGGCGAGCGGGGTGGGCACGGCGGGGCGGGGCACCGCCCCGCCGCTGCACGGGCGCGCCGCCCACCCGGCCGCGTCAGGGACGCCGCGAGCCCCGCAGGGCCGACGTGGGCGCTGCGGGGCTCGTAGGTTTCGGGGGCGCGGGGCTACCGCTCAGGGGCCGTCAGTGGCCGCCACCCTGCTGCTCGTCGCGGCGGCGCTGCCACCGCGCTTCGATCCGGTCCATCATGGAGCGTCGCTGCCGAGCAGGGCGGCCCGCGGCCGCCCGCTGTTCACCCGGCTTCGGCGCCTTGCGCCATCCGGTGACCGCCAGGACCGCGCAGCCCAGCATGACGAGGAACCCCACCACGCTGATCCAGATCTGCTGTGCGACCATTCCGGCCATGAGGAGCGCGATACCCACCAGGAAGCCGGCGACTGCCTGGTAAACCCGTCGCCGGGTGTACGTACGCAGTCCGCTTCCCTCGAGCGCTGTCGCGAACTTGGGATCTTCGGCGTACAGCGCTCGCTCCATCTGCTCGAGCATTCGCTGCTCGTGCTCCGAGAGCGGCACGGAGTCCTCCTAGTCGTCGGTCGCGGGGGCGACCGGTTTGCGGCCCTTTCAGGATAGGCAGGGATTCGCCCCCGTGAAACCCGCCTCAATGCCGATAGCCAATCCGGGCCGCCATGCGGATCGGTTGCTGAGGCGTTGATTCCCCAGCCCTCTCTCCGTCATGCCGGATGGTGTCCCCCGATCATACGGGGCGGAGCCCCGGATCGGGCGGGCTGTGGCGTACTCGATGGGCGCCCCGGCTCGTACCGCCGGACGGACGGTCGTCCTGCTCAGGCCCGCTTCTCGCCGAGAACGTGCAGCTGGGTGGCGATGGCGTGGAAGGACGAGAGCTCGGCGGCGGCGGCCTCCAGCTTCAGCAGGGCCTCGGCGGCGCCGGGCTCGGTGTCGACGAGGACGCCGGGGACCAGGTCGGCGAAGACCCGCACTCCGTGCACCGAGCCGACCGCGAGTCCGGCCCCGTCGGCCAGCTCGGTGAGCTGCTCGGCGGTGAAGCGCCGGGGCACGGGGTCGCCGGCGCCCCAGCGGCCGGCCGGGTCGTCGAGGGCGTGCCGGGCCTCGGTGAAGTGACCGGCGAGCGCGCGGGCCAGGACGGCGCCGCCGACCCCGGCGGCGAGCACGCTGAGGCTGCCGCCGGCGCGGAGGGCCGCGGCGGCGTTCCGCACGCCTTCGGCGGGGTCGTCGACGTACTCCAGGACGCCGTGGCAGAGCACGGTGTCGTACTCCTCGCGTCCGACGACCTCGAAGAGGCCGCGGATGTCGCCCTGGACACCGGTGACGAGCTCGGCGACGCCGGCCTCGGCGGCCCGGCGCTCCAGCGCGAAGAGCGCGTTGGGGCTGGGGTCGACGACGGTGACCCGGTGGCCGAGGCGGGCCACCGGCACCGCGAAGTTGCCGGAGCCGCCGCCCGTGTCGAGGACGTCGAGGCTGTCCTTCCCGGTGGCCTCGACCCGGCGGTCCAGGGCGTCTTTGAGGACGTCCCAGACGACGGCGGTACGCAGGGAGGCGCGCGACGGGCGCGACGACGCCTCGCGGCCGAAGACAGGGGAAGGGTCCGGCACGGCTGTTGACTCCTCGGTGACGGGTACGGACGCTCCCCACCCTATGGCCTCGCCCCCTCCTTTCGGATCATCCTCCGGACTCGTCGGCCCCGGGCTGCCGGGGCAGCGCCGGCGGGAGCGCGAGCAGCCTCTCGACCAGGCGCAGGAAGTGCGCGGCGTCCCTGAGCAGGTCGTCGGCCTCGCGCCGGGTGGCGGCGCCGCTGATGCCGGCTTCGGCGCGGGCCCTGCGGGCGGCGCCGGCGGCGAAGAGGGCGCTCCACTCGGTCAGCTCGGGGGCGAGGTCGGGGAGGAGCTCCCAGGCGCTCCTTATCCGCTGCCGGTGCCGGGGCCGCGGGTCGGGCCTGCCCCGGGCGGCGAGCACGGCGGCCGCGGCGCGCAGGGCGGCGAGGTGGGCGGTGGCGTACCGCTCGTGGGGGCGGTCGAGGACGGCGGCCTCGGCGAGTCCGGCGCGGGACTTGGCGAGCAGGTCGAGGGCGGCGGGCGGGGCCGCGGAGCGGCGCGGGACGGGGTGGATGTCGGTCCCGGGTCCGGTCTCCCCGGGGGTGGGACGGCGGCGGGGCGTGGCTGCTGCGGGTGGGCCGGCCATGACGAGCCTCCTGTCGTCGCGTGACGGCGCTGTGGCCGTATGTGTTCATCGTGCCGCGCCCCACTGACAATCGCGCTGACCTGGGGTTTTGCTGGAAAGCCAACCCCTTGGTAACTTTTGAACTGACTGGTCAGTTCAAAAAGGGGAATGGGGGGTGAGTCCGTGGGCGCGGAAACCGAGGAGCAGCCGCACGGCGCCACCGTCGTCGCGGACGGCTTCGGACTGAAGGGCCCGCGCGGCTGGGCCTTCCGGGAGGTCTCCTTCCGGGCCGGGCCCGGCGCACTGGTGGCCATCGAGGGCCCTTCGGGCTCGGGCCGCACCTGTCTGCTGCTCGCGCTCACCGGCCGGATGAAGGCCAAGGAGGGCCACGCCGAGGTCGGCGGGCTCCACCTGCCCCGCAAGATGGCCGCCGTGCGCCGGATCAGCGCCCTCGGCCAGGTCCCCGGCGTCAGCGAGCTCGACCCGGCCTTCACGGTCGCCGAGCACCTGCGCGAGCGGGCCCTGCTCCAGCGCCGCTTCGACGGCTCCGTGCGGACGCTCCTGCGGCGCCCCGCCGAGCGCGCGGCCACCGCGCGGGCCCGGATCGAGGAGGCCGTCGCGGCGGCGGGCCTCGACCTCGACGCCCTGCCGAAGGGCGAGCGGACCTCCGTACGGGACCTGGAGCGCCTGGAGGCGCTGCGGCTCTCGATCGCCCTCGCCCTGATCGGCCGCCCGCGGCTGCTCGCCGTGGACGACACGGACCTGAAGCTCTCGGACGCCGACCGCGCCGGGGCCTGGGCGCTGCTGCGCTCCCTGGCCGCCTCCGGGACGACGGTCCTCGCCGTCTGCAGCGAGGCCCCCGAGGACGCCCTGCGCGTCACGACGGTCTCCGGCGGGAGCACGGCGGACGACACCGACGCCGTCGAATCCGACGCCGACACGGACACCGACACCGACGCCGACGCCGACACCGACACCGACACCGACACCGACGGCACCACCGAAGCCGACGCGGCCGAAGTCGGCGACACCGCCGTCACCACCGAAACCACCGACGCCACGACCGAGGAGGGGGCGGCCGATGCGCTCGCCGAAACTGGCCGCGCTTGAGCTGAAGCGCTTCGGCAGGGGAAAGCTGCCGCGCGCCGCGCTCGTCGCGATCCTGCTGCTGCCCCTGCTGTACGGCGCCCTGTACCTGTACTCGTTCTGGGACCCGTACAGCAGGCTCGACAAGATCCCCGTCGCCCTCGTCAACGAGGACCGGGGCGCCACCGCCGGCGGCAAGCAGATCAACGCCGGTGACGACATCACCGAGGGGCTCCTGGAGAGCGACACCTTCGAGTGGCACCGGGTGAGCGACGCCGAGGCACGCGCGGGCGTGGAGGACGGGACGTACTACCTGTCCCTGACCATGCCGGGCGACTTCAGCACCCGCATCGCCTCCAGCTCCGGCGACTCCCCGGAGACCGGCGCGCTCCGGGTGCGGACGAACGACGCCAACAACTACATCGTCGGCCAGATCTCCCGCACGGTCTTCTCCGAGGTGCGCACCGCGGCCTCCACGAAGTCCTCGCGCACCTTCCTCGACAAGATCTTCATCTCCTTCTCCGACATCCACGACGCCACCGCGAAGGCCGCCAAGGGCGCGGCCGACCTGAAGCAGGGCGTGGACAAGGCGAAGAAGGGTTCCAAGAGCCTCTCGGACGGCCTCACGGACGCCAAGGCCGGCAGCGGTGACCTGGCCGCCGGCCTCAAGAAGCTCGACAAGGGCGCCAAGGACCTGGAGAACGGCTCCCGCAAGGTCGCGAACGGCACCCGGACCCTCGCCGACAAGGTGAACGGCACCGCGGACAAGGTCCGGCCGTACCTGGCGAACAACGGCAAGTCGATCCGCGACACCGCCCGGCTCGTCTCCGACTCGGCCACGGCCGTCCGCCACAACCTGGACGACCTGGTGGAGAACGCGCCCAAGGTCCGCACCGCCGCGCACAAGGCCGACGACGGTCTCGCCCGGCTCCACCGCGAGATCTGCGTGGACGCGCCGCCCACCCTTCCCCCGCTCGACCCGCGGGTCTGCCCGAAGCTCAAGGAGGCCACGGTCACCGCGGGCGACGTGGCGACGATCGCCGACGACGTGCACGAGCTGACCAAGGGCCAGACCGACGACCTGAAGACGCTGGACGCGCGCCTGGCCAAGCTCGTGAAGCAGGCCGACGAGCTGGCCGTCCGCGCCCCGCACCTCGACGAGGACGTCGAGGGCGCCATCAGGAAGATCAACGAGCTCGACGCGGGCGCGCAGAAGGTGGCGAGCGGCGCGGACCGGCTGCACACCGGCATCACCCAGGCGAAGTCCGGCTCGGTCAGCCTCGACACGGGTGTCGGGAAGCTCAAGAAGGGCGCGGGCGACCTGGACGGCGGCCTGTTCAGGCTGGCCGACGGCTCGGGCACCCTCGCCACCGGTCTGAAGGACGGGGTCGACCAGATCCCCGACTACGACGCCCAGGACCGCGACCGGCGCACGGAGGTCATGGCCGACCCGGTGAAGCTGGCCTCCCAGTCCCTGCACAAGGCCCCGAACTACGGCACCGGCTTCGCCCCGTACTTCATCCCGCTCTCCCTCTGGGTCGGCGCGATGGTCGCGTACATGATCATCCAGCCGTTGAACCGGCGTGCCCTCGCGGCGGGCGGTTCCGCCTGGCGGATCGCGCTGGCGGGCTGGCTCCCGGTGGCGGCGATCGGCGTCCTCCAGGTCGCGGCCCTGATGTCGGTGCTGCACTGGGGCCTCGGCCTCCAGATGGCCCGCGCCGCCGGCACCATCGGCTTCCTCGCCCTGGTCACCTGCTGCTTCGCCGCGATCATCCAGTGGCTCAACGCCCGCTTCGGCGCGGCGGGCCGGATCCTGGTGCTCGCGTTCCTGATGCTCCAGCTGACCTCGGCGGGCGGCACCTACCCCGTCCAGACCAGCCCGGCCTTCTTCAACGCCGTCCACCCCTTCCTGCCGATGAGCTACGTGGTCGAGGCGCTGCGCCGGCTGATCACGGGCGGCGGGACCGGACCGGTCTGGCAGGCCTGCGCGGTCCTGGCGGCGTTCACCGTCGGCGCCCTGGCCCTGACCGCCGTCTCGGCCCGCAAGAAGCAGGTGTGGACGCTCGACCGGCTCCACCCCGAACTGTCCCTCTGAACCTGTGAGAATCGACGCCATGGACAGCAGCAGCACCCGACGCCAGGCCACCCGCACGAAGCTCTACGAGGCGGCCGTCACCCTCATCGCGGAGCAGGGCTTCTCCGCGACGACGGTGGACGAGATCGCCGAGCGGGCCGGCGTGGCCAAGGGCACGGTCTACTACAACTTCAAGAGCAAGACCGAGCTCTTCGAGGAGCTGCTGCGCCACGGCGTGGCGCTGCTCACCGCCTCCCTCCGGTCGGCGGCCGAGGAGACCGCCGACCGCGGCGGAAGCCGGATAGACGCACTGGACGCGATGATCCGGGCGGGCCTCGTCTTCATCGACCGCTACCCGGCCTTCACGCAGCTGTACGTGGCCGAGCTCTGGCGCACCAACCGGGCCTGGAACTCCACGCTCCTGGTGGTGCGTCAGGAGGCCGTGGCGGTGGTCGAGGGGGTCCTGCGGGAGGGCGTCGCGGCGGGCGAGCTGAGCGAGGAGATCGACGTCCAGCTGACTGCGGCGGCGCTGGTCGGGATGGTGCTGGTGGCGGCGCTCGACTGGCAGGCCTTCCAGAGCGAGCGCTCGCTGGACGACGTGCACGCGGCGCTCTCCCGCCTGCTGCACGGCCGCGTCGGCGGCCGCTGACCCCACGGAGAGGCCCGTGCCCCGGCTGCCGGGGCACGGCATGCGAAGAGCCGGTGCGGTGAGGCTCGATCCCCCCGAGCCTCGCCGCACCGGCGTCTTTCCTCGTACCCCCGTGCCGGCAGGTGCGCGGCCCCGTTCCGCAGCCCCGTGCCGGCGGTACCGGAGCCGCGCCCCTTCCGTGACTCCACTCTCTCCTCCGGGCACGTCCGGCCCCATCCGCGCACCTACTCATCTCGACCCCTAGGTACGGATACTCAGTCCTGGCTACGATCGCGGGCGTGTCCGTACTCCCCCTCGTGTTCACCAGCGGCTGGGCGAGCGGGATCAACGCGTACGCGGTGGTCCTGCTGTTCGGCGTCTTCGGCGCGACCGGGCTCACCGACGAGGTGCCCGAGTCCCTGCAGCGCACCGACGTCCTCGTCGTGGCGGGCGTGCTGTTCCTGTGCGAGGCGGTGGCGGACAAGATTCCGTACGTCGACTCGATATGGGACTCCGTCCACACCGTGATCCGGCCGGTCGCGGGGGCCGTGGTCGGCGCCCTGCTGGCCGGGCAGAACGGCTCGCTGCCCGAGCTCGCGGCGGGCGCGGTCGGCGGTTCGACGGCCTTGCTCAGCCACTTCGTCAAGGCCGGGACGAGGATGGCGGTCAACACCTCGCCGGAACCGTTCTCGAACATCGCGCTGAGCCTCGCGGAGGACCTCGGGGTCGCGGCGATCGTCACCTTCGCCGTCTTCCATCCGGTGGCGGCGTCGGTCGTCGCGGGCGTCCTGCTCCTGGCGGGCCTGGCGATACTGGTCTTCCTGGCCAAGCAGATCCGCCGCGGCTGGCGCCGCTGGTCCCAGCGGCGGGAGGAGAGACGGCTCGCCGCGCTCGGGGCGCGCCCCCGCGCCCAGGCCCCGCCGGACGACGGCTCGGACCACTTCTGACCCTGCCCGGCCTGCCCTCCGCCGGTGTCGGAGGCGCCGGATAGGCTCGCCGGCATGGCACGGATTGTGGTGATCGGCGCGGGACTCGGCGCCATGGCGGCGGCGGCCCGGCTGGCGGTCGCCGGGCACACGGTGACGGTGTACGAGCGGACGTCGACGTACGGCGGGGCGGTCGGCCGCTTCGAGCGGGACGGCTTCGCCTTCGACACCGGACCGGGGCTGCTGCACCTGCCCGCCGTCTACCGGGACCTGTTCGTGAAGACGGGCAAGGAGCCCCTGGAGGAGTGCGTCGCGCTGACGCAGGTCGATCCGGCGGCCCGTCACGTCTTCGCCGACGGCGTCCGCGTCGACCTGCCGAACGCCTCGCGGGCCGGCACGGTCGCCGCCCTGGACGCGGCGCTCGGCGCGGGCGCGGGCGAGCGCTGGGGCGAGTTCCTGACCCGGGCCCGCGAGGCCTGGGACCGGACGCGGCGCCCGCTCCTGGAGGAGCCGCAGCCGGCCGACCCGGCGCCGCTGGCCCGTGAGCCGTACCCGGCGCTCAAGGCGGGCCTGCTGCGCCGCCCGACGACGACGCTCGCCCAGGTGGGGGCGCGGGAGCTGCGCGACGAGCGGCTCGCGGCCCTCCTCGACGCGTACGCGTGGTCGTACGGCTTCGACCCGGCGACCGCCCCCGCCTCGGCCGCCGTCCTGCCGTACATGGAGCAGACCTTCGGCAGCTGGTACGTGGGCGGGGGCCTGCGGGCGCTCGCGGACGCGGTGTACGAGCGCTGCCGGAAGCGGCGCGTGGAGTTCGTGTTCGACGCGCCGGTCGAGGACGTCCTGGAGAAGGACGGCCGGGCGGCCGGTGTCCTGCTGGCCGGCGGGGCGACCGCGGAGGCCGACCACGTGGTGTCCGGGGCCCCGGTGCCCGCGCTCCCCCTCGGCCGGGACGTGCCGCGCCACCAGGCGACCGGCACGGGCCGGGTGACGGTCTGTCTGGCGCTGCGCGGCGCCCGGGAGGCGGACGCGGTCCACCGGACCGTGGTGCACGCGGAGGGCGGGCGGCCCACGGCGACCGTGCTGCGGCCGGACGACCCGGCGCTGCGCCCGGACGGGGACCACGAGTCGGTGACGGTCACGGCGACCGTCCGCACCTCACCGGAGCCGGACGCGGAGTCCTTCGCCGACCGGATGGTCGAGGCGGCGGGGCGCGCGGTCCCCGGGCTCGCGGAGCGCGTGCTGTGGCGGCACGTCCGCACCCCGGAGGACGTCCGGCGGGACACGGGCGCCGCCGAGGTGCCGGGCCCTGCGCTCGCGGGGGCCGGCGGACTGCTCCTGCCGGCCGCCAACCGCTCCCCGCTGCCGGGCCTGTACCTCGCGGGCGGCTGGTCGCACCCGGGCGGCGGGCTCGCGCACGCGGGCATGTCGGGCGCACTGGTCGCCGGACTCATCGTGGAGGGCGCGGACTTCCGCGGCTCCCGGTAGTCGCGGTCTAGTAGCGGTACTGGTCGTCCGGGTGCGGCTGTTCGTAGCCGTACGGAGCCTGCTGCGGGGCCTGCTCGGTGTCGCGCTGCTGCGGGACCCAGACGCCGCCGGGCGGGGTGTCGTAGGTGTACGAGGGGGCGTACGGGTCGCCGTAGTAGGAGCCGTACTGCTGGCCGTCGGTGCCCGGCCCGATGTACGGGTCGGAGTACGCGGCGTACTGCTGCTGCCCGGCTCCGGTGCCGTAGTCGTAGGCCGGCTGCTGCTGGTAGCCGGACTGCTCGTAGGCCGGCTGCTCGTACCCGGGCTGCTCGTAGGCCGGCTGCTCGTACCCGGGCTGCTGGTACGCGGAGGCATAGGGGTCGTACCCCGTGTCGTACCCGGCTCCGGCGCTCTGGCCGCCGGTGTCGTAGACGCCGTACTGGCCGGTGTCCTCGGGCATCGGCTGGGGCTCGTAGACCGCGGTCGTCTCGGCGGCGGCCTCCGGGGGCCCGTCGTGACCGGTCCCGTCCTCGGTGCCGTACCCGCCGCCGACCGTGTCGTACGAGAGCTCGGTGACCTCCAGGGTCGGTCCGGTCTCGGCCGGCGGGGAGGCCTTGCGGCGGCGGCTGGCGCCGGGGTTGCCGCCGATCGCCCAGCCGGTGGAGAAGCCGCGGCGGAAGGAGAGCGTCACATAGGTCTGGCCGACGGCGAAGGCGACGGCTCCGGCGACGATGACGAGGACCGAGGGCAGCAGGACGCCCAGGACGACGCCGAGGAAGCCGCCGAAGGCGAGCAGGCGCCAGCGCAGCCGTGCCTTGTACTGGAGGAGCACCTCCCCCAGCAGCCACAGCGCGACCACGCCGAACGCGATGTAGAGGACCGTCCACCCCATGCCCCGCCGCCCCTCTCCACGGTCACCGCCGCGGGTCGGGGCGGGTACGACCGGTCACGACTGCTGGTGCAGTCCGAGATTCTCGTAGATCTCGAGCGTCGCGGTGGAGCTGTTGAGCGTGATGAAGTGCAGTCCGGGGACACCCTCGGAGAGCAGACGCGCGCAGAACTCCGTCGCGAACTCGATACCGATGGAGCGTACAGCGGCGGGATCGTCCTTGACGGCGAGGATGCGCTCTTTCACATCCGCCGGGAAGGCGGCGTTGCTCAGCTGGGGCAGCCGGTCGAGCGTCTTCACGTTCACGACGGGCATGACCTCGGGGATGATCGGGGTCTCGCAGCCCGCCTTCTGCACGCTGTCGCGGAGCCGCAGGTAGTTCTCCGGGTCGAAGAACATCTGGGTGATCGCGTAGTCGGCGCCCGCGCGGCACTTGTCCACGAAGTGCCGGATGTCCGTGTCCCAGTCGGTGGAGCGGGGGTGCATCTCCGGGAAGGCGGCGACGCCGACGCAGAAGTCTCCCGACTCCTTGATCAGCCGGACGAGGTCGGCGGCGTACGTCACGCCTTCCGGGTGCTCGATCCACTCGCCCAGCGGGTCGCCCGCCGGGTCGCCGCGCAGCGCGAGCATGTTGCGGATGCCGGCGTCGGCGTACTGGCCGAGGACGTTGCGCAGCTCGGCGACCGAGTGGTCGACGGCCGTCAGGTGGGCGACCGGGGTGAGCGTGGTGTCGGAGGCGATCTTCTGGGTGGCCTTGACGGTGCCGCCGCGGGTGGAGCCGCCGGCGCCGTAGGTCACGGAGACGAAGCTGGGGCCGACCGCCTCGACGCGGCGCATGGCGTTCCAGAGGACCTGCTCGCCCTTCTCGGTCCGGGGCGCGTAGAACTCGAAGGAGTACGACGTGTCACCGGCAGCGAGGATCTCGCGCACCGTGCGTGCACGGTCCGAGCGGACGGAAGCGGTACCAAGGGCCATACCGGCAGGTTAGACGCGGTCCGGGGAGCCGCGTAGACGGCGTCCGAGTGGTGGACACCTTTTCGGACAGCCGTGCCGGCGCCCCGGGCAGCGGCCTCAGGCCCCGGCGCGCTCGCGGACCCGCTTGGCCAGGGCGGCCGTCGCGGCGGCCGGGTCCGCGGCCTCGGTGATGGCGCGGACGACGACGATCCGCCGGGCGCCGGCGTCCAGGACCTGGTCGAGGTTGGTCTCGTCGATGCCCCCGATGGCGAACCACGGCCGGTCCTGGTTCAGGCCCGCCGCGTACCGCACGAGGTCGAGCCCCGGGGCGTACCGTCCGGGCTTGGTGGGGGTCGGCCAGCAGGGGCCGGTGCAGAAGTAGTCGACGCCCGGCTCTGCGGCGGCCGCGGCGGCCTCGGCCTCGGCGTGGCAGGAGCGGCCGATCAGCACCTCGTCGCCGAGGATCGCGCGGGCGGCGGGCACGGGCAGGTCGCCCTGGCCCAGGTGGAGGACGTCGGAGCCGATGGCGTGGGTGACGTCGGCCCGGTCGTTCACCGCGAGGAGCCTGCCGTGCCGGCGGGCGGCCTCGGCGAAGACCGCGAGGTGCTCCAGCTCCTCACCGGCCTCCATGCCCTTGTCGCGGAGCTGCACGATGTCCACGCCGGAGGAGAGCACGGCGTCGAGGAACTCCGGCAGGTCGCCCTGGCGCTTCCGGGCGTCGGTGCACAGGTAGAGCCGGGCGTCGGCGAGCCGCTCACGAGGCGTGGACATGGTGGGTTCCCCCCGTTCGTGCGCCGGTGGCGCGGCGCCCGGCCCGTGGGGGGCGGGCGCCGCGACACCCGCGGGTGGTGTCTTCGGTGCGGTGTGCGCGTCAGCGCGCGGGCGTCAGAGGGCGAGCGCCTGGGCGCGGCGCTTCACCTCCGTGCCACGATTCTCGTTGAGCGCCTGCGCGGGCGTGCCCGGCAGGCTCTCGTCCGGAGTGAAGAGCCACTCCAGCATCTCCTCGTTGGTGAAGCCGTCGTCCCGCAGCACCGTCAGGAGTCCGACGAGGCCCTTGACGATCCTGTCGCCCTGGATGAAGGCGGCGGGGATCTGCAGGGCGTTGTTCTCGCCGCGGCGCACGGCGATGAGCTGACCTTCCTTGATCAGCTGCCGCACGCGCACCACGTCGATATCGAGCATCTCCGCGATGTCGGGCACGTAGAGCCAGGCGGGGACGAGCGCATCGATCTTTACGTCAATCTCGGTCACGGGACAAGCCTGCCATCCCGGACTGACAGCCGGTAGTCGGGCCCTACCGGACTGCCGCCTTCAGGGGGACGGACGGGTCGGCGGCGCGCTCCGGGTCGACGGGGACGGCGGCCTCGATGAGCTTGCGGCCCTGGGCCAGGTCGCGGGGGCGGCCGACCGCGAGGAGCGCCACCGGCACCCCGGCGCGCAGCCAGAGCACGGACCAGGCCTCGTCGGCCGGGTCGCCGCGCCACAGGAGCGCGTCGGCGGCCGCGTGGTGTCCCGCGTACTGGACGAAGCGGCCGAACTGCTCCGACCAGAAGTACGGCACGGGGTCGTAGGGCGCGTCGGCGGCCCCGGTGATCGCCGCGGCGACCGCGCGGGGGCCCTGGAGCGCGTTGTCCCAGTGGTGGACGAGGAGGCGCTCCCCGTAGCGGGCGGAGGGGAAGGAGGCGCAGTCGCCGACGGCGTACACGTCGGGCAGGGAGGTGCGCAGCCGGTCATCGGCGGTGACGGCGCCGCTCGGGTCGAGGGCGATGCCGGAGCCGTCGAGCCAGCGCGTGGCGGGGCGGGCGCCGATGCCGACGACGACGGCGTCGGCGGCCAGTTCGCGGCCGTCGGCGAGGACGACGCGGCCGGGCGCGCCGGCTTCGACGGTGTGCACGCGCGCGTGGGTGAGGAGTTCGGCGCCGTTCGCCCCGTACCACTCGGCCATGGGGGCGGTGACCTCGGCGGGCAGGGCGGCGGCGAGGGGGCGGTCGGCGGCCTCGACGACGGTGACGGCGCAGCCCGCCTCGCGCGCGGCGGTGGCGAACTCGGCGCCGATCCAGCCGGCGCCGACGACCACGACGGAGTGACGGCGTTCCAGGACGGGCCCGAGGCGCACGGCGTCGTCGAGGGTGCGCAGCAGATGGACCCCGGGGACGCCCTCGGTGCCGGGCAGGGTGACGGGGTGGGCTCCGGTGGCGACGACCAGGACGTCGTACGCGACGGGTCCCGCCTCCGTGTCGATCTCGTGGTCGGCGGCGCGCAGCCCGGTGACGTCGAGGCCGAGGCGGAGCTCGATGCCGAGGTCCTCGAAGTCGATCTCGAAGGCGGAGTCCTCGGCCTTGCCGAGCAGGATCGCCTTGGAGAGCGGCGGCCGGTCGTAGGGCTGGTGGGGTTCGGCCCCGATGAGGGTCACGGGGCCGTCGAAGCCCTGCTCGCGCAGGGCGACGGCGGTCTGGACGCCCGCCATTCCGGCGCCGACGATCACGACGTGCTGCTGGGCCTGCTTCTGCTCGCTCACCCGACCACCTTACGCATCTGACGAACCGTCAGGAAGGGTGGGGTCTGTGGCCCCCCGCGGACGCGGGCTAGTCTGGCGGGCGTAAAGCACTCGCGGGAGCCCGGACGCACCGGGCTGAGAGGGAGGCTGGGACGGCCTCCGACCGTACGAACCTGATCCGGGTCATGCCGGCGAAGGGAGGGGCTGGACGCCCATGCGTTCTTCCGATGTCCTCGTGGTCGGGGGCGGCATCATCGGCCTGGTCACGGCCTGGCGGGCCGCGCAGCGCGGACTGCGCACCGCCGTCGTCGACCCGGACCCGGGCGGCGGGGCCGCGCGGGTCGCGGCCGGCATGCTCGCCGCCGTCACCGAACTCCACTACGGCGAGGAGACCCTGCTCGGGCTCAACCTCGCCTCCGCGGCCCGCTACCCCGCGTTCGTCGCCGAACTCGAAGAGGCCTGCGGCCACGACGTCGGCTACCGGGCCTGCGGCACCCTCGCCGTCGCCCTCGACGCCGACGACCGCGCCCACCTGCGCGAACTGCACGCCCTGCAGACCCGCTGCGGGCTCGTCTCGGAGTGGCTCAGCGGCCGCGACTGCCGCCGCCTCGAACCGATGCTGGCCCCCGGCGTCCGCGGCGGACTGCGGGTCGACGGCGACCACCAGGTCGACCCGCGCCGGCTGGCCGCCGCACTGCTGCGCGCCTGCGAACGGGCCGGGGTCGTCTTCCACCGCGCGCTCGCGGAGCGGCTCACGGTCACGGGCGACCGGGCCCGCGGAGCCCTCCTCGGCGACGGCGAGGAGCTGACGGCCGAGCAGGTCGTGCTCGCCGCGGGCAGCCTCAGCGGTCGGCTCGCGGGCGTGCCCGAGGAGGTGCTGCCCCGGGTCCGCCCCGTGAAGGGCCAGGTCCTGCGCCTGCGGGTGCCCGCCCCGTACGCCCCCTTCCTGTCCCGCACCGTCCGGGCCGTCGTCCGTGGCAGCCACGTCTACCTGGTGCCCCGCGAGAACGGCGAGCTCGTCGTCGGCGCCACGAGCGAGGAGCTGGGCTGGGACACCACGGTGACGGCGGGCGGGGTGTACGAGCTGCTCCGCGACGCCCACGAGCTCGTCCCCGGCATCACCGAGCTGCCGCTCACCGAGACCCTGGCGGGTCTCCGCCCCGGCTCCCCGGACAACGCGCCGCTGCTCGGCCCCACCACCCTGCCCGGCCTCCACCTGGCCACCGGCCACTACCGCAACGGGGTGCTGCTCACCCCCGTCACCGGCGACGTCATGGCGGAGGTGCTCACCACGGGCACCCTCCCCGACGCGGCGCGCCCCTTCACCCCCCGCCGTTTCTCCCCTGTACGTCAGGAGCAGCCCGCATGAACGTGTCCGTGAACGGAGAGACCCGCGAGCTCTCCGGCCCCCTCTCCCTGGACGCCCTCGTGGCGACCCTGACCTCGGCCCGCTCCGGGGTCGCCGCCGCGCTCAACGAGACGGTCGTGCCGCGCGGCGAGTGGACCACGACGCTGCTCGGCGAGGGCGACCGCGTGGAAGTCCTCACGGCCGTGCAGGGAGGCTGAGCGCGATGTCCGACGACGTCTTCACCCTCGGCGGCACGGAGCTCTCCTCCCGCCTCATCATGGGCACCGGCGGCGCCCCCAGCCTCGACGTCCTGGAACGCTCCCTCCTCGCCAGCGGTACGGAGCTGACCACGGTCGCCATGCGGCGCCTGGACCCGACCGTCCAGGGCTCGGTCCTCTCCGTCCTGGAACGCCTCGGCATCCGGGTCCTGCCGAACACGGCGGGCTGCTACACGGCGGGCGAGGCCGTGCTCACGGCGCGGCTGGCCAGGGAGGCGCTCGGCACGTCCTGGGTCAAGCTGGAGGTCGTCGCCGACGAGCGGACCCTCCTCCCGGACGGCGAGGAGCTGCTCGCCGCCGCCGAGACCCTCGTCGACGACGGCTTCACCGTCCTCCCCTACACCAACGACGACCCGGTCCTCGCCCGGAAGCTGGAGGACGTGGGCTGCGCGGCGATCATGCCGCTCGGCTCCCCCATCGGCTCCGGGCTCGGCATCCGCAACCCGCACAACTTCCAGCTCATCGTGGAACGCGCCGGCGTCCCCGTGATCCTCGACGCCGGCGCGGGAACCGCCTCGGACGCGGCGCTCGCGATGGAGCTGGGGTGCGCGGCGGTGATGCTGGCCTCGGCGGTGACCCGGGCGCAGGAGCCGGTGCTGATGGCCTCGGCGATGCGGCACGCGGTGGAGGCGGGGCGGCTGGCGCACCGGGCGGGCCGGATCCCGCGCCGGCACTTCGCCGAAGCGTCGTCCCCGACGACGGGCCACGCCCACCTGGACCCGGAACGCCCGGCCTTCTGACCCCGCCCCGTCGTGGGCGGGCGCCCGCGGAACGGGACGCCTGCCCACACGGGGGGGGCACCGCCCACGACGGCGAGGCTCGTCACAGGTGGGCTGCAGTCGGGGCCGAGCGCGCGAGGGTCCCGCGCCGCCCTCGTAGACTCGTCGCCGTGGACACGACCCTTCAGGACCCCCTCGTCGGGCGGCTGCTCGACGGCCGCTACCGCGTCGACGCGCGCATCGCCGTCGGCGGGATGGCCACGGTCTACCGGGCCGTCGACACCCGCCTCGACCGCGTCCTCGCGCTCAAGGTGATGCACCCGGACCTCGCCACCGACGCCGCCTTCGTCGAGCGGTTCATCCGCGAGGCGAAGTCCGTCGCGCGGCTCGCGCACCCCAACGTCGTGGGCGTCTTCGACCAGGGCGCCGAGGGCGCGTACGTCTACCTGGCGATGGAGTACGTCGCCGGCTGCACGCTCCGTGACGTGCTGCGCGAGCGCGGCGCCCTCTCGCCCCGTGCCGCGCTCGACATCCTGGAGCCGGTGCTCGCCGCGCTCGGCGCCGCGCACCGGGCCGGGTTCGTGCACCGGGACATGAAGCCGGAGAACGTCCTGATAGGGGACGACGGCCGGGTGAAGGTCGCGGACTTCGGTCTCGTACGGGCCGTGGGCTCGGCGACCGCCACCACCGGCGCGGTCCTCGGCACGGTCTCGTACCTGGCGCCGGAGCAGATCGAGCACGGCACCGCCGACACCCGCGCCGACGTGTACGCCTGCGGTGTCGTCCTCTACGAGATGCTGACCGGCGGCAAACCGCACTCCGGCGACACCCCCGCCCAGGTCCTCTACCAGCACCTGAACACCGACGTGCCCGCCCCCTCGGCCGCCGTCCCCGGGCTCGCCCCGGGTCTCGACGACCTGGTCGCGGCGGCCACGGCCCGCAGGCCCGAGCTCCGCCCCGACGACGCGGTCGCCCTGCTCGCCCTGCTCCGCGAGGCCCGCGCCGGGCTCGGCGACGAGCAGCTGGACGCGGCGCCCCCGCTGGCGCGGTCCGAGGCGCGGGACACCGCCGAGGACCGGACGAGCGTGATCGCCCGTCCCGCCCCGCCGGCCGCCGAGCACACCAACCGGCTGCCCGCCCCGGAGGCGCCCGCCGCCGCCCGCAGGCTTCCGCCGCGCGGTCCGCTGCTCGTCGTCGCCGCCGTCCTCCTCGCCCTCGGCCTGGGCGCCGGCGTCTGGTACATCAACTCCGGCCAGTTCACCCGCGTCCCCGCCGTCCTCGGCCAGACCGAGGCCGCGGCGACGCAGCGCCTCGGCGACGCCGGCCTCGACGTCGGCACCACGCGGCGGGCCTTCAGCGACGTCTACGAGCGCGGCACGGTCATGGCCGTCGACCCGGCCCCCGGCGAGCGCGTCCGGGGCGACGGCCCGGTCACCCTCACCCTCTCCCGCGGCCCGGAGATCGTGAAGGTGCCGAACCTCAGGAACAAGCCGCTCGCGGAGGCCAGGCGCACCCTGGGACAGGAGGGCCTGTCGCCCGGGGTGATCACCTACGCCTTCAGCGACACCGTCGCGCAGGGCGCCGTGATCAGCACCGACCCCGAGCCCGGCACCGAGCGCAGCCCCGACTCCGCCGTCGCCCTCGTGGTCAGCAAGGGCTCGCCCGTCGACGTCCCCGACGTCAGCGGCGAGACCGTCGCCGACGCCACGGCCCTCCTCCAGGAGGAGGGACTCACGGTCAAGGTCGCCCCGGAGCGGATCAACTCCCCGGAGGAGGCCGGCACCGTCGCGGCCCAGTCCCTCGCCGGGGGCAGCCGGGCCGCCGAGGGCGACGCCATCACCCTCACGGTCTCCAAGGGCCCGAAGCAGGTCGAGGTCCCCGACGTGACGGGCGAGTCGTCCGCGGACGCCCGGACGGCCCTGGAGGACGCGGGCTTCGAGGTGGAGGTCAAGAAGTCCTTCCCGTACCTCGGCGACACGGTCGCGAGCCAGTCCGTGGAGGGCGGCGGGACCGCGCCCGAGGGCTCCACCATCACCATCACGATCAAGGGACTCTAGAGACTCATGCGCAACCCCGTCGGCGGCCATGTCCCCGTGGCCGGTGGCCTCGCCACGACCGGCCTCGGCTACGCCCGCGAGCTGGGCGCCGAGACCGTGCAGGTCTTCGTCGCCAATCCGCGCGGCTGGGCGACCCCGGCCGGCAACCCGGTCCAGGACGAGCGGTTCCGGGCCGAGTGCGAGGCCGCGTCGATCTCGGCCTGGGTACACGCCCCGTATCTGATCAACTTCGGCTCGCACACCGAGGCCACCGTGGAGAAGTCGGTGGAGTCGCTGCGGCACTCGCTGCGCCGGGGCCGGGAGATCGGCGCGAAGGGCGTGGTGGTGCACACCGGCTCGGCGACCGGTGGCCGGCCGCGCGAGACGGCCCTGGCTCAGGTGCGGGAGCGGATGCTGCCGCTCCTCGACGAGCTGACGCACGAGGACGATCCGTATCTGCTCCTGGAGTCGACGGCGGGCCAGGGCTTCTCGCTCTGCTCGCGGACCTGGGACTTCGGCCCGTACTTCGACGCCCTCGACCGGCACCCGAAGCTCGGCGTCTGCCTCGACACCTGCCACATCTTCGCGGCCGGTCACGACCTGGCGGGCCCGCACGGGGCGGCGCAGACCCTGGACCTGCTGGTGGAGACGGTCGGCGAGGGGCGGCTGAAGCTGATCCACGCCAACGACTCCAAGGACGTCGTCGGCGCCCACAAGGACCGGCACGCGAACATCGGAGCAGGTCACATCGGCGAGGACGCGTTCGCGGCGCTGCTGCGACACCCCGCCACCGAGAACGTTCCGCTGATCATCGAGACCCCGGGCGGCAAGGAGGGGCACGTCGCCGACATCGAGCTCCTGAAGAAGCTCCGCGAGCGCCGAGGGTGATCATCTCCGCTTGAGGAATACCCTAGGGGGGTATACCGTTCCTGTCGACGACAAGAACGGTCATTCGGGGTTGGGGGCACTCCCATGCAGCACGACGCACACGCGCACCACGAACACCACGAGCACCACGAGGACCACACCGGTCACGAGGGCCACGCCGGGCACCACCACGCCCCCGGTGCGGTCTCCTGGTCCATGGCCGCCAAGGCCACGCTGCACTGCCTCACCGGCTGCGCCATCGGCGAGGTCCTCGGCATGATCATCGGCACCGCGCTCGGCTGGGGCAACGTGCCGACGATGATCCTCGCGATCGTCCTGGCCTTCTTCTTCGGCTACGCGCTGACCCTGCGCGGCATCCTGTCCGCCGGCGTCGACTTCACGACGGCCTTCAAGGTCGCCCTCGCCGCCGACACCCTGTCCATCGCGGTCATGGAGCTGATCGACAACGGCGTCATCGCCCTGTGGCCCGGCGCCATGGACGCGCACCTCGACGACCCGCTCTTCTGGATCGTGCTGGCCATCTCGCTGGGCGTCGCGTTCGTACTGACCACCCCGGTCAACAAGTGGATGATCGGCCGCGGCAAGGGCCACGCGGTGGTCCACCAGTACCACCACTGACCGGTCGGGCCGAGGAGGCGGTCAGGAGCCCTACAGCTCCGGGCCGTCTCCCGGCTCCTCCTGGTACGAGTAGCGCTGCTCCGACCACGGGTCACCGAGGTTGTGGTAGCCGCGCTCCTCCCAGAAGCCCCGGCGGTCGGCCGCCATGTACTCCACGCCCCGGACCCACTTGGGCCCCTTCCAGGCGTACAGGTGCGGGACGACGAGCCGCAGCGGGAAGCCGTGCTCGGCCGTGAGAAGCTCCCCGTCCTTGTGGGTGGCGAAGATCGTGCGGTCCGAGGCGAAGTCGTCGAGCCGCATGTTGGCGCTGTAGCCGTACTCGGCCCAGACCATCACATGGGTCACCTGGGGCGCGGGCGGAGCGAGCTCCAGGACCGTGCGGGCGGGGACACCACCCCATTCGGCCCCGAGCATGCTGAACTTCGTGACGCAGTGCAGATCGGCCACGACCGTGGAGAACGGGAGGGCCGAGAACTCCTCGTGGTTCCAGCACCGCTTGTCGCCGTCGGCCGTCGCCCCGAAGACGCGGAACTCCCAGCGGTCGGGCTTGAACTTGGGGACGGGCCCGTAATGGGTGACCGGCCAGCCGCGCTGGAGCCGCTGTCCCGGCGGCAGATCCGGCGGAAGGTCCGGCGAACGATCCGGCTGACCCGCTTCCCGGTGTACTCCGCTCTCCGGCTGACCCATGCCATCCATGGTGACAGACGGCGAGGGGTGGTCATGACCAGGCGACCACCCGGGCGGCTCGATTCGGGCAACTCCCACTAAGCCTGCACTTACTGGACGCCCCCCATTCGGGGTGCGAGGATGCGGCCATACCGCCTAGTGACGGCGCGGACACACACCGTGGAAGGATCCTGAAGCGATGCAGGGCGACCCCGAGGTCCTCGAGTTCCTCAACGAGCAGCTGACCGGTGAGCTGACGGCCATCAACCAGTACTGGCTGCATTACCGCATCCAGGACAACAAGGGGTGGACGAAGCTCGCCAAGTACACCCGCGAAGAGTCCATCGACGAGATGAAGCACGCGGACAAGCTGACCGAGCGCATCCTCATGCTCGACGGCCTGCCCAACTACCAGCGGCTCTTCCACGTGCGGGTCGGCCAGACGCTCACCGAGATGTTCCAGGCGGACCGCCAGGTCGAGGTGGAGGCGATCGACCGCCTGAAGCGCGGGATCGAGGTCATGCGCGCCAAGGGGGACATCACGTCCGCCAACCTCTTCGAGGAGATCCTCGCGGACGAGGAGCACCACATCGACTACCTGGACACCCAGCTGGAGCTGATCGAGTCCCTGGGCGAGGCGCTGTACATCTCGACGCTGATCGAGCAGCCCAGCTAGGGCGCGCCCGGAGGGGTCAGGCGGCTTCCCGCAGTTCCGCGACCGTCTCCGTCGTCAGGGCGGGCATGCCCTGGTCCACGAGCTCGCGTCGCGGGCAGTTGCCACGCCCGAGAATGGCCTGAATGCGACGGACGCAGGAACCGCAGTCCGTGCCGGCCTTACAGGCGGAGGCTATCTGGCGGGGCGTGCACGCACCCGCGTCCGCGTGCTCCTTGACCTGCTTCTCCGTGACACCGAAGCATGAGCAGACGTACACGCGGTTCACCTCCTGCCGGGATCCATAAGGCTAACCTAACCTTACCCGGCAGCCCGGAGCCCCAAAAGCCCCGGATACGACGATGGGGCACGGATCACAGCGATCCGTGCCCCATCTCCGTAGGAACCTACTTACTGATCGCGGTACATCTCCGCCACCAGGAACGCCAGGTCGAGCGACTGGCTGCGGTTGAGCCGCGGGTCGCAGGCCGTCTCGTAGCGCTGGTGCAGGTCGTCGACGAAGATCTCGTCGCCGCCGCCCACGCACTCGGTGACGTCGTCACCGGTGAGCTCGACGTGGATGCCGCCCGGGTGGGTGCCCAGCTCCTTGTGGACCTCGAAGAAGCCCTTGACCTCGTCGAGCACGTCGTCGAAGCGGCGGGTCTTGTGTCCGGAGGCGGCCTCGAAGGTGTTGCCGTGCATCGGGTCGGTGACCCAGGCGACGACGGCACCGGAGGCGGTGACCTTCTCGACCAGCTCGGGGAGCTTGTCGCGGACCTTGTCGGCGCCCATGCGGACGATGAAGGTCAGCCGGCCCGGCTCGCGGTCCGGGTCGAGGCGGTCGACGTAGGTGAGCGCCTCGTCGACCGTGGTGGTCGGGCCCAGCTTGATGCCGATCGGGTTCGCGATCTGCGAGCAGAACTCGATGTGGGCGTGGTCGAGCTGGCGGGTGCGCTCACCGATCCAGACCATGTGGCCGGAGGTGTCGTACAGCTTGCCGGTGCGCGAGTCCGTACGCGTCAGGGCGCCCTCGTAGTCGAGCAGCAGCGCCTCGTGGGAGGCATAGAACTCGACGGCCTTGAACTCGGCCGGGTCGGTGCCGCAGGCCTTCATGAAGTTCAGGGCGTTGTCGATCTCGCGGGCGAGCGCCTCGTAGCGCTGGCCCGAGGGGGACGACTTCACGAAGTCCTGGTTCCAGGCGTGCACCTGGCGCAGGTCGGCGTAGCCACCGGTGGTGAAGGCGCGGACCAGGTTGAGCGTGGAGGCGGAGGCGTTGTACATCCGCTTCAGCCGCTCGGGGTCCGGGATGCGGGCCTTCTCGTTGAAGTCGAAGCCGTTGACCGAGTCGCCGCGGTAGGTCGGCAGGGTCACGCCGTCGCGGGTCTCGGTGCCCTTGGAGCGGGGCTTCGAGTACTGGCCGGCGATGCGGCCGACCTTCACGACGGGCACGGAGGCCGCGTAGGTGAGGACGGCGCTCATCTGGAGCAGCGTCTTGAGCTTGGCCCTGATGTGGTCGGCGGACACGGCGTCGAAGGCCTCGGCGCAGTCGCCGCCCTGGAGCAGGAACGCCTCGCCACGGGCGACGGCTCCCATCCGGGCGCGCAGCTGGTCGCACTCGCCGGCGAAGACGAGCGGAGGATACGACTCGAGGTCCGCGATCACATCGCGCAGAGCCTCGGCATCGGGGTACTCGGGCTGCTGCGCCGCGGGCAGGTCTCGCCAGGTCGCCTTGGCGACGGCGTGGGAATCAGCGTTCACGGTCACATGCACAACATTACGGGGTTCTTCGTCCGGTCCTGTCCCTCTGCCCAGTGGCTGAGACGCGCGCCCGAAATGTCCCCCGTCGATCTTCACGCTATCGAGTGGTGTTACCCTCTGGCCCGTTTAACAAGAGCAAAGTCGAACTCACAGGGGTGGGCGTGACCCAGAGGCACCGCAGGGATCGTAAGAAGAAACGACTCTTGTACGGCGCGGCGGCGGCTGTCGTCGCCACCGCCACCATCAGCACCATCGCGATCGCCTCGCCGGGCCTCCTCGGCGCGGCGGGCGACAGCAAGCCCGGGGGTGACCCTTCCCTCCAGACGCAGTTCGCAAACGCGGCGCGCGAGTTCGACGTACCGCAGAGCGTGCTGATGGCGGTGTCGTACCGGCAGACGCGGTGGGAGTCGCACGACGGGCAGCCCAGCACCACGGGCGCGTACAACGTCATGGGCCTGACCAAGGTCGACCCGGAGGACGTCGAGCAGGACACGGACGAGCAGCTGCTCGACCTGATGAACCGCAGCGGCGACCCCCGCATCGAGAAGAAGTTCGACAAGAAGAAGGCGCTGGCCTCTCTCCCCGAGAAGAAGGTCGACACCTCCAGCCCCACGCTGCACACCCTGGACAAGGCCGCCGAGCTGATCGACGGCTCGACCGACGCCGTCCAGAAGGACAGCGAGGCATCGATCCGGGCCGGCGCGGCCCTGCTCGCCGAGTACCAGAAGCAGGCCGGCGCGGAGCTGTCCGACGACCCGGGCGCCTGGTACCCGGCCGTCGCGCGCTACAGCCAGTCCCCGGACCGCAAGGGCGCCGACCTCTTCGCCAAGCGCGTCTTCGACTCCATCAGGACGGGCGAGCAGGAGGTCACCGCCGACGGCGAGCAGGTCGTCCTGCCCGCCGACCCCTCGGTGGAGCCGGTCAAGCCGTCGAACGTCCCGCTGGCCGCGAGCCAGGCCGCGACGAGCGCGACCCCGGCGGTCGAGTGCCCGACCGGAGCGACCGCTCCCGTCTGCACCTTCATCCCGGCTGCCTACTCGCAGAACGACGGCAACTACAACATCGCGAGCCGTCCCGCGAACGGCTTCGACGTGCGCCAGATCGTCATCCACGACATCGAGGGCTCGCACGACGGCGCGGTGGCGGTCTTCCAGAACCCCCTGAGCTACGCGAGCGCCCACTACATCGTCCGCGCCGACGGCCGCGTGACGCAGATGGTGGAGACCAAGAACGAGGCGTACCACGCCGGCAACAAGACCCTCAACATGCACTCGATCGGCATCGAGCACGAGGGCTACGCCATCAAGGGCGACGCCGGCTGGTACACCGAGCCGGAGTACGAGTCCTCCGCCGCGCTCGTGAAGTACCTGGCCGCGAAGTTCTCCCTCCCGCTGGACCGCGAGCACATCATCGGCCACGACGACGTGCCGAGCATCCTGGACGGCACGAGGCAGGACCACTGGGACCCGGGCCCGTTCTGGGACTGGAACCACTTCATGACCCTGGTGGGCGCACCCACCGGTGCCGGCGGCGCGGGCGGCCCGCTCCAGGCCGGACAGCTCGTCCGGATCGTCCCGCCGTTCACCTCGGCCAACCAGCAGTCGATGAAGTACACGGACCAGGGCGTCACCAAGACGACGGTCCCGCTGCCGGTGAACTTCGGCTACCTCTACTCGGAGCCGGTGGCCGACCAGACGAAGGCGCTGAGCGACCCGTACGTCCAGGCGAACTGGCAGGAGGGCGCCAACTGGACGAACAAGGTCACGGCGGGCAGCACCCACGTCGTCGCCGAGTCGCGGACCGACTGGACGGCCGTCTGGTACGGCGGCAAGAAGGCCTGGTTCCACAACCCCGGCGGCCAGTACACGGCTCCCGTGGGCGTGAAGAAGGCGATCACCGCCAAGGACGGTGTCTCCTCGATCCCGATCTACGGCCGCACCTACCCCGAGGACGCCGCCTACGCGGGCACCGGCGTCCCCGTCCAGAGCAACAACAGCGCGTCGCTGACGAAGTACAGCCTCCCGGCCGGGCAGCTGTACGCGAAGGCCGGCGACCCCGTGCCGGGCGACTACTACTACAGCGCCTACAACACCGACGGCACGCGGGTGGTGGGCACGACCAACATCTTCGTCCCGATCCGCTTCAACCACCGCATCGCGTGGGTGAAGGCGAGCGACGTCAAGGAGGTCGACACCAAGGCGGCCGTCTCCGCGACCAACCGCTACAACCTGATCGCCCGGGACACCTCCGGTGTCCTCTGGCAGTACCAGGGCAGCGGCAGCTCGTCCCTCCTCAGCCGGTACCGGGTCGGGCCCGGCTGGCAGATCTACAACGTCGTCACCCCGCTGACCGCCCTCCGTGCCGACGGCACCGGTGACGCCGTGGCCCGCGACACCTCCGGTGTGCTCTGGTACTACCAGGGCAGCGGCAACCCCTCGGCGCCGTTCAAGGGCCGCCTGAAGGTCGGGCCCGGCTGGCAGATCTACGACCAGGTGGTCGGCGTCCGTGACCTGACCGGCGACGGCAAGGCGGACGTCCTCGCCCGCGAGAAGTCCGGCGTCCTGTGGCTGTACAAGGGCACCGGCACCCCGACGGCCCCGCTCACCGCGCGCGTGAAGATCGGCACCGGCTGGCAGGCGTACAACATGCTCGTCAGCACGGGTGACCTGACCGGGGACGGCAAGCCGGACCTGATCGCCCGCGACGCCGCCGGCACGGTCTGGCTGTACAACGGCACCGGCAGCGCCACCGCCCCGTACGCCACCCGCGCCAAGGTCGGCACCGGCTGGCAGATCTACAACAGCATCGTCGGCCCGAGCGACCTCACCGGCGACGGCAAGGTCGACTTCGTCGCCCGCGACGCCGCCGGCGTGCTGTGGCTGTACAAGGGCACGGGCAGCGCCGCCGCCCCGTACGCCACGCGCACCCAGATCGGCCCGGGCTGGCAGATCTACAACCTGATCTTCTGATCGGGAGACCGTCCGGCCCCCGGGGTCCGGTCCGCACCGTCCAGGGTGCGGACCGGGCCCCGTTCCCGTGCCGGCTGCGTTACAGTGCACGCATGTCGTACGCCTCGCAGATCCAGAACTGGTGGTGGACCGCTCATCCGGCGGCCCACTGATCGCGCGTACACCGACAGACACGCGAAGGCCGCCCGAGGGGCGGCCTTTCTCGTACCCGGGGCCGTTCCTCCTCTCCGTACTCCTCCCGGAAGGAACGACACGCCCCATGGACCTCTCCCGCCTCCTCGACGACTCCTGCCCTCCCTTCGCCCTGCTGCGCCGGCGCACCCCCGGCCGTGACCGCGACACCGTCGAGGTCCTGATCGGCCGGGTCCACGAGGCCGAGCGGCTCGCGGAGCTGCCCGTGGGCCCGCTGCCGACGCTCGCCCTGGTGCCGTTCCGGCAGATCCGGGAGCGCGGCTTCGACGTGCGGGACGACGGCACCCCGCTCTCCGTGCTCGTCGCCGACGAGGTCCACGAGCTGCCGCTCGACGAGGCCCTCGCCGCGCTGCCCGCCCATGAGGTACGGGTGGAGGGCGGCGGGTTCGACGTCTCGGACGAGGCCTACGCGGAGACCGTGCGCCGGGTCGTCGACGAGGAGATCGGCTCCGGCGAGGGCGCCAACTTCGTCATCCGGCGCACCTACACCGGCGGGATCCCGGGCTTCGGACGCGCCGACGCGCTCGCCCTGTTCCGGCGGCTGCTCGCCGGCGAGCGGGGCGCGTACTGGACGTTCGTCGTGCACACCGGGGACCGGACGCTCGTCGGCGCGAGCCCCGAGGTGCACGTGCGGATGTCCGGGGGCACGGTCGTGATGAACCCGATCAGCGGCACGTTCCGCTACCCGGCCGGGGCCGCTCCGACCGCCGACGACCTGCTCGGCTTCCTCGCCGACCGCAAGGAGACCGAGGAGCTGTCCATGGTGGTGGACGAGGAGCTGAAGATGATGTGCACGGTCGGCGACATGGGCGGGGTGGTGGTCGGGCCGCGGCTGAAGGAGATGGCCCATCTCGCGCACACCGAGTACGAGCTGCGCGGCCGGTCCTCGCTGGACGTGCGGGAGGTGCTGCGGGAGACGATGTTCGCCGCGACCGTGACCGGCTCTCCGGTGCAGAACGCCTGCCGGGTGATCGAGCGTCACGAGACCGGCGGGCGCGGCTACTACGCGGGAGCCCTCGCCCTGCTCGGCACGGACACGAGCGGGGCGCAGACCCTGGACTCGCCCATCCTGATCCGTACCGCCGACATCGCGGCCGACGGAGCGCTCCGGGTGCCGGTCGGGGCGACCCTGGTGCGGCACTCGGACCCGGCGGGCGAGGTCGCCGAGACCCACGCGAAGGCCGCGGGTGTGCTGACGGCGCTCGGGGTGCGGGAGGGCCGGCCGCGCGAGGTGTCCCCGGTGGGGCCGCGGCTCGCCGACGACCCCCGGGTGCGGGCCGCCCTGGACGCGCGCCGCGCGGACCTCGCGCCGTTCTGGCTGAAGATGCAGGTCCGTTCGGCAGAGCTGTCGGGGCACGCGCTGGTGGTGGACGCCGAGGACACCTTCACGGCGATGCTGGCGCACGTCCTGCGCTCCTCGGGCCTTGAGGTGTCGGTGCTCCGCTACGACGAGCCGGGGCTCCGGGAGCTGGTGCTCGCCCACGAGGGGCCGGTCGTCCTCGGCCCGGGCCCGGGGAACCCCTCGGACGCGGCCGACCCGAAGATGCGGTTCCTGCGCGGTCTGACGGCGGAGCTCGTGCGGGACCACCGCCACGGGCTCCTGGGCGTCTGCCTCGGGCACGAGCTGATCGCGGCCGAGCTGGGCCTGGACATCGTCCGCAAGCGGACCCCGTTCCAGGGTGCGCAGCTGCGGATCGACCTCTTCGGGCAGGAGCAGACGGTCGGCTTCTACAACAGCTTCACCGCCCGCTGCGACGACCGGACGGCGACGGAGCTGGCGCTGCACCGCATCGAGGTGAGCCGGGACGCGGAGACCGGTGAGGTGCACGCCCTGCGCGGACCGGGCTTCGCGGGGGTGCAGTTCCACCCGGAGTCGGTGCTCACGAGGGACGGGGCCGCCCTGACGGCCTCCCTGCTCGCGGGCGTGCTGGTCTAGGAAGCCCTGGGCACGAGGACGTTCTCGCTGCGCCGCCCGGCGGTGTAGTCGAGGACGTTCCTGACGGTGGTGTCGATGATCTGGCCGACGGCATCGGCCGTGTAGTACGCCTGGTGGGAGGTGACCACCACGTTCGGGAAGGTGACCAGGCGGGCCAGGGTGTCGTCCTCGACGGCCTCCAGGGACTTGTCGAGGAAGAAGAGCCCGGCCTCCGCCTCGTACACGTCGAGGCCGACGCCGGTGAAGCGGCCGGCGCGGAGCTCGGTGACGAGCGCCTCGGTGTCGATGAGCCCGCCGCGGCTGGAGTTCACCAGGATGGCGTCGTCCTTCATGGCCTTGAGGGCGGTGGCGTCGACGAGGTGGTGGGTCGCCTCCATGAGCGGCACGTGGAGGCTGAGCAGGTCGGCTTCGGCGAAGAGCCGCTCCTTGTCGACGTACGTCATGCCGAGGGCGACGCAGGCGGGGTTCTCGGCGACGTCCCAGCCGAGGAGGCGCATGCCGAAGCCGTGGGCGATCCGGGTGAACGCCTCGCCGATCTTTCCGGTGCCGAGGACGCCGACGGTACGGCCCCGCAGGTCACGGCCCATCAGTCCGTCGAGCCGGAAGTCGAAGTCGCGGGTGCGGTTGGAGGCGCGGACGATCCGGCGGTTGACGGCCGTGGCGAGGGTCCAGGCGAACTCGGCGACGGAGTACGGCGAGTAGGAGGAGACCCGGGCGACGGTGAGGCCGAGTCGCTCGGCGACGTCGAGGTCGATGTTGTTGAAGCCGGTGGAGCGCTGGGCGATCATCCGGGTCCCGCCGGCGGCGAGGGTCTGCAGGACGCGGTGGTTCAGGTCGGCGTTGACGCTGGTGGAGACGATCTCGTAGCCGGCGGCGATGGGGGCGGTGTCCTCGCCGAGGAAGACGCCCAGGCAGCGGACGTCGTGGTGACCCTCGAAGGCCTTCTCGATGAGGGGCTTCTCATCCGCCTGCACACCGAATGCCAGGATTTCCACGGTTTTCCCCTCAGGCGTCACGATGAGCCGCATACGCGCGAATATACGGCCCCTCGTGGCGCCCGGCCGCCTCAGGCGTCGTCGAGTCCCCGCTCGATGGCGTACCGGACGAGCTCGACCCGGTTGTGCAGCTGGAGCTTGCCCAGGGTGTTCTGGACGTGGTTCTGCACCGTGCGGTGCGAGATGACGAGGCGCTCGGCGATCTGCTTGTAGCTCAGGCCCTTCGCGACGAGCCGCAGGACCTCGGTCTCGCGGTCGGTCAGCTGCGGGGCCTTCGGCTCGTCGGTGCCGGCCGGCGGGGCGGGCTCGGAGGCGAGGCGGCGGTACTCGCCGAGGACCAGGCCGGCCAGGCCGGGGGTGAAGACGGGGTCTCCGGCGGCCGTCCGCCGCACCGCGTCGATCAGCTCCGCCGTACTGGCCGACTTGAGGAGGTAGCCGGTGGCGCCGGACTTGACCGCCTCCAGGACGTCGGCGTGCTCGCCGCTCGCCGACAGGACGAGGACCCGCAGCTCGGGGCGGCCGCCCACGAGCTCCTTGCAGACCTGGACGCCGGGCTTGACCGGCAGGTTCAGGTCCAGGACGAGGACGTCGGGGCCGGCCGCGGCCGCGCGGCGGACGGCCTGCTCGCCGTCGCCCGCCGTGGCGACGACGTCGAAGCCCGCCTCGGCGAGGTCGCGGGCGACCGCGTCCCGCCACATCGGGTGGTCGTCGACGACCATCACCTTGATCGGCTGCTCGCTCACTTCTTCCCTGCCTTCCCCCGTGGGACCTTCAACTCGACTTCCGTGCCCTGCCCCGGGACCGAGATCAGCTCGGCCTCACCGCCCAGATCCCGCAGTCTCCCCCGGATGGACAGGGCGACGCCCATCCGGCCCTCGCCCCAGGCCTGTTCGAGACGGCCCTCGGGGATGCCGGGGCCGTCGTCCCTGACGGTGACGATCACCTCGTCCGGCCAGTCCTCGATCAGGATCCACGCGTGCGCGTCCTCACCGGCGTGCACCCGGACGTTGTCCAGGGCGGCACCGACGGCGGTGGCCAGCTCACGGGCCGCGGGCGGCGGGAGCAGCACCGGGGCGCCGGGCTCGGAGAGGGTGACCCTGGCCCCGGCGCGCGGGGCGAGCAGCACCCGGAGGTCGACGGGGGTGTCCCCGTCGGTCTCGTCCTCCACCTCGACGACCCGGACGAAGGCGCCCTCGGACTCGTCCTCGGAGACGAGGCTGGGCCGGGTCAGCCCGCCCGCGACGAGGGTGCGCAGGGCCACCTCCTGCTCCCCCGCCATCCGGCCGAGCTCGGCGGCCTCGCCGCCGAGCGCCGTGCCCCGCCGCTGCACCATCGCGAGGACCTGGAGGACGCTGTCGTGGATGTCCCGGGCGAGCCGCTCCCGCTCCCGGGTCGCGGCCTCGATCTCCAGGGCGCGGGCCAGGGTGCGCTCGGAGGCGCGGGCGACCTCGACGACGTACCCGATGGCGATGGAGGCGACCCAGACGAGGAGCACGTTGTGGAAGGTGTCCCGGCCGGGATGCCCGCGCTCGATGATGTTGGCGACGGCGACGAGCGAGGAGGCGACACCGGCCCACCGCCAGCCGCCCTTGATCGCGTACGCGAGGACGGACCCGGCGGTCCATATCGACGGCAGGGTGGGCCCGTCGACGGACTGGGCGTGCGCGTCGGCGAGCGGGGTGAGGAGGATGCCGACGAGGGCGATCGTGAGGTCGGCGCCGAGGAAGCGCTTGGTGCAGCCGGCCGCGTTCGCCACCTTCGGGAGGGTGGCGAGGGTCCAGCAGCACAGCACGGCCAGGTAGACGACGGCGATCCACGGCCGCTCGTACCGGTCGCGGCCGAAGGCGAAGATCAGGACGGCGTAGACCATCGTCAGGACGCGGTAGCCGGTCAGCGCCCGCCACAGCGGCTGCTCGACCGACATGCGCACGACACGCTCGCGCTTGGCCATCTCCCCCACCCCCGGAAAACCCCCTCGCGGGGGACTTACGCGCCGGACTCTTCCCGAGCGGCGATCTCGGCCTTGACGGCCGCCTTGGCCGCCTTCTCCGCGTCCGCGATCTGCCGCTTGGCGGCGGTCGCGTAGATGTCGACGTACTCCTGGCCGGACAGCTTCATGATCTCGTACATGACCTCGTCGGTCACCGAGCGGAGGATGAAGCGGTCCCCCTCCATGCCCTGGTAGCGGGTGAAGTCCAGCGGCTTGCCGATCCGGATCCCCGGACGCATCAGCTTGGGGAGCACCTTGCCGGGCGGCTGGATCTTCTCCGTGTCGATCATGGCGACCGGGATCACGGGCGCGCCGGTGGCCAGGGCCACCCGGGCCAGACCGCCGGGCTTGCCCCGGTAGAGGCGGCCGTCGGGCGAGCGGGTGCCCTCGGGGTAGATCCCGAAGAGCCCGCCGCCCTCGATGACCTCGATGCCGGCCTTGATGGCCGCCTCACCCGCGCCGCGGGCGCCCGAACGGTCCACCGGGAGCTGGCCGACGCCCTTGAAGAAGGCGGCGGTGAGCTTGCCCTTCACCCCCGGGGTGGTGAAGTACTCGGCCTTGGCGATGAAGGTGACCTTCCGGTCCAGCACGGCGGGAAGGAAGAAGGAGTCCGAGAAGGACAGGTGGTTGCTCGCGAGGATCGCGGGGCCCTCGGCGGGGATGTTCTCCAGACCCTCCACCCAGGGCCGGAAGGCGAGCTTCAGGGACCCGCCGAGGGAGAACTTCATTGCGCCGTAGATCAACTCGCCATGCCTTCCGTGTGCCGTCGCCACGACTTTATCCCGTACCGGCGCACGGCCCCCGCTACGGCCCTGGTCGGTGTCGGTCCGGTCGCGTACCGTGAAGGTCCTTCCCCATTTGCCGTCGCTCCGGCGCACCCCGAGGACGCCGGAGTCGCAACCGAACAGGAGACCCCGGTGCCGGTCCTTCCCGGAGCCGAGCCGTACCGCCATGAGGGCGGAGAGGTCGGCGTCCTTCTCTGTCACGGATTCACCGGTTCCCCGCAGTCGATGCGCCCGTGGGCCGAGTACCTGGCCGACCGCGGCCTGTCGGTCTCGGTGCCGCTGCTGCCCGGCCACGGCACCCGCTGGCAGGACATGCAGCTCACCACCTGGCACGACTGGTACGCGGAGGTGGACCGGGCCCTGGGCGAGCTGCTGGAGCGGTGCCGGACCGTCTTCGTCTTCGGCCTCTCCATGGGCGGCGCCCTGACGCTGCGGCTCGCCGCCCGGCACGGGGACGCGGTGCGGGGCATCGTCCTCGTCAACCCGGGCAACAAGGTGCACGGCCTCGCCGCGCACGCGCTGCCCGTCGTCCGGCACCTGGTCCCCTCCACGAAGGGCATCGCCAGCGACATCGCCAAGGAGGGCTCGACCGAGGTCGGCTACGACCGGGTGCCGCTGCACGCCGCGCACTCGCTGCGGCAGCTCTTCCGGACGGTGGACGCCGAGCTCCCGCAGGTCACCCAGCCGGTGGTACTGCTCCACAGCCCGCAGGACCACGTCGTGCCGCCCGCCGACTCGGCCCGGATCCTCTCCCGGATCTCCTCGACGGACGTGAAGGAGATCCTGCTGGAACAGAGCTACCACGTGGCGACGTTGGACCATGACGCGGAGCGGATCTTCGACGAGAGCCTGGCCTTCGTCGAGCGTCTCGCCCCGGATCTGGTCGACGGGAAGGGGAGCAGGAGCGGTGGCTGAGCAGCAGGACGGCGACGGGCGGGAGCCGCAGCCCATCGACGAGGAGGCGGCCTGGGCCGCGATCGTCGCCGGGTACGGCGAGGAGCCCGCGGACCCTCCGGGGACGAAGCCGTTCCGGTCCGTCGAGAACCTGTCGCTGCCCGAGCCGGAGGAGCAGGACGGGGAGGACGACGCCCCGGAGATCCGGCCGGTGAAGGGCACGGCCTGGAAGCCGCGGCCCAAGCCGGTGCCCGAGGAGCCCGAGGCGGACGAGGACCCGGACGAGGACCCGGAGGCGGGCTCCGCGCGGCCCGCGCTCGGCAGCTCGATCGTGTTCGCGCCCGGGGTGCTGGGCGGTGGTCCCCGGGACTACTCGCCGGCCGAGCCGGAGGAGGCGGCGGGCGGCGACGAGGGCCACTTCGTGCCGCCGGAGCCGCCCCCGCTGCCGGAGGCGGACACCACGACCAAGTTCGCCTGGCTCGCGGTCGTCGGCGGACCGGTGCTGATGCTGCTCGCCGTCCTGCTCCAGTGGGACATGACCTGGTGGCTGACGACGCTGTGCGTGGGCGGCTTCCTCGGCGGCTTCGCGACGCTGGTGACCCGCATGAAGCACGACGACGACGATGACGACGGCTTCGACGACCCGGGCCGCGGGGCGGTCGTGTAGGGAAGGGGCCGTGGAGGGCGCGGGCCGTGCGGGGCGCGGCCCGCGCCCTCCTATGAGGCCGGCACCCGGACCGCCGCCAGGACCGGCAGGTGGTCGGTGGCGGCCCTGAGGTCCTGCGGGTCGAGGTCCGTCGGGACTCCGCAGCCGAGGAACTCGACGCCCGGGGTCGCCAGGATCGCGTCGATGCGCTGGTACGGGTCGGCCGGGGTCCAGGTGTGCTCGCCGCCCCAGGGGCTCACCGCCCAGCCGTCCTGGAGCTCCTTCGTGAGCCGGGTGAAGGCGGGGCCCCCGGGGCGTTCGTTCAGGTCGCCGGCGACGATCGCGTGCGGGGCGCCCAGTGCGGCGACCCGGTCGAGCACCATCCCCGCCTGGGCGTACCGCTCGTCCTCGCGCAGGCTCAGATGGCAGCTGACGAGCCCGAGCCGGGCGCCCGCGAAGCGGACCACGGCGGTCGCGAGGCCGCGCCGGTGCAGACCGGGGGTGAGCGGCAGCAGGACGTCCTCGGTCCGCTCCACGGTGGCCCGCAGGGAGCACAGCAGAAGCGGTCCGGCCGCGGTCGCGCCGCCGCTCAGGACGACGAGCTCGCTCTTCGCGGCGAGCCGGGCGGCGTGTTTGCGCCAGCGGAAGAAGCGCGGGGCCTCCTGGACGAAGACGAGGTCCGGGGCGCACGCGCGGATCACCCGGGCGAGGGCGTCCTCGTCGTCGCGCATCGAGCGGACGTTGTAGCTCAGGACCCGGAGGACGGCCGAACCGTCGCTCTCGGTGCGGGAGTTGGGCAGCTCACTGATCGCCATGACGGTCAACATACGACGACCGCCCGCCGGGTCCGAGAGGACGCGGCGGGCGGTCGTCACATGCCGGTGCGGGGTTCAGCCCTGGCGGGCCAGGTCCGCGGCGCCGACCAGGCCGGCCTTGTTGCCGAGCTGCGCGGCCAGGACCTGCGCGTGCGGACGCCACTGGCCGCCGATCAGCCAGCGCCGGAAGGACTTGCGGATCGGGTCGAGGACGAGGTCGCCCTCGTCCGAGACGCCGCCGCCGACGATGAACGCCGAGGGATCGAAGAGCGAGGCCAGGTCGGCGAGACCGGCGCCCGCCCAGCGGGCCAGCTCACGGAAGGAGTCGATGGCCACCGGGTCGCCGCCGCGGGCGGCCTGGCTGACGTGCTTGCCCTCGATGCCCTCCGGGGTGCCGTCGCCCAGGCCGAGGAGCAGCTCCGCGCGCTCCGGGGTGGCGTTGGCGCGCTGCTTGGCGTACCGGACGAGCGCGCGCCCGGAGGCGTACTGCTCCCAGCAGCCCTGGCTGCCGCAGCCGCACAGCAGGCCGTCCGGGACGACCCGGATGTGGCCGAACTCGGCGGCCACGCCGAAGCGTCCGCGGCGCAGCTTGTTGCCGATGATGATGCCGCCGCCGAGGCCGGTGCCGAGGGTGATGCAGATGACGTCCTCGTGGCCCTGGCCCGCGCCGAAGCGGTACTCGCCCCAGGCCGCCGCGTTGGCGTCGTTCTCCACGACGACGGGGAGACCGACCCGCTGCTCGACCTTGTCCTTGAGCGGCTCGTGCCGCCAGTCGATGTTCGGCGCGAAGAGGACGGTGGCGCGCTTGTCGTCGACGTAGCCCGCGGCTCCGATGCCGACGGCCTCGATCTGGTACCCCTTGCCGGCCTCGGAGACCGCGGCGCAGATGGCGTCGACGATGCCCTCGGGGGTCGGCGGGGTGGGCACGGTGTGCGTGTCGAGGATGTTGCCCTCCTCGTCGACCACGCCGGCCGCGATCTTCGTGCCGCCGATGTCGACGCCGATGGTGAGTCCCATGTGTCCCTCAGTTTTCGGTCGAGCCCCGCTAAGGCCCACCGTACCCGAGCGGGGGTGGCCCGCCGATCAGTCCAGGTCGATGTGCTGGCCGGTTCCGGGCCCTTCGTCGTCCTTGCGGTCGGCCTCGCTCGGTGCGTCCGCGTCCCGGCGCGGGTCGTCCGCGTCGGGGACGGCGCCGCCGGAGCCGCCGCGGGTCCAGCGGCTCTCGTGGCCCTCGACGGCCGAGCGGTAGGCGGCGAGCAGTTCGCTGCCGGCGGCGGCGAGGTGGTCGAAGACCTGCGGGTTGCGTTCGATGACGGGCTCGACGGCGGCCTTCGCCTGGTTGACGAGCTGCTGCACGGTCTGCGCGGCCTGGCCGCCGAGGAGCGGGTTCCCGAGGCCGCCGGAGACCTTGTCGGCCACGGCCTCGAAGAGCTTGCGGAACTCCTCCGCGGGCGAGCCCGGCTCGGTCGCGCGCTGCGCCCGGCGGCGGGCCTTCTCCGCCTCCAGGTCCTCGGCACAGGCCTTGGCCCAGGCGTCCGAATCGCTCATGGCGTACTCCTCAGTGGCTGCGTACTTCGACGGTACACGCCGTCTCAGGGGGTGCGGGGCCAGAGCCCGGGGTCGGGGGTGAAGCGCACCCGCAGGTCCCCGTCGACGAGCGCGGCGCCGGTGACGGTGCAGCGGCGCAGGGCTCCCGGCAGCGGGACTGCGCGGCGGAACGCGCCGACGGTCAGGAGCAGTTCGTCGCCGCGGCGGACCAGGGAGAGCTCCTCCTTGACAGCCCCGGGCAGCGGGATGTGCCAGACGAGGACACCGTCCTGTTCGCGCCGGTCCTCCACGGCCCACTCCGCCACGGGGGCCGTCCTGTCCGGCGCCGGGGAGGCGAGGAGCGCCAGGTCCTCGGCTCCGCCCGGTGCGCGGCCGAGGTGCGGCGCCTCGTACACCTCGTACGGCTCCTCGGCGGCGGTGGTGCGGAGCTCCGCGAGGTGGCGGTGCTGCTCGGCGGCGAGTCCCGCGAGCCAGGGGTCCCCCGAGCCGGCGGGGAGGATCCGGTTGGCGACGACGGCGTCGAGCGCGAGGCGCTGGACGGCGAGGCCGAGACGGGCGTCGCGCAGGGCGCGGGCGGCGGCGGGGCCGGGTTCGAGCACGAGACGGACGGTGGTGTCGGGGGCCTCGACGACGGCCTGGACGGCGGCGAGCTCGGCCTCCCAGCGGGCGGTGGTCTCGTACAGCCACTGCGCGGGCATCGGGACGCCGGCGAGCTGGGCGAGCATCGGGCGCAGGGCGCGGGCGGCCTGGCGCTCCGGGGGGAGGAGGCGACGCAGATAGCGGCGGAGCTGCCCGGGCAGGGCGAGCAGGGCCAGGGCCTCGGGGAGCGGGGGCAGATCGACGACGGCGAGGTCGTGGTCACCGGCGGCGGCCTCGCGGAGCGCCCGCAGCAGGGCGAACTGACGGCTGCCGGGGAGTTCGGTCAGCTCGGCGTCCTCGAAGGGGGCGGCGCCGAGGAGGTCGAGGGCGGCGGAGGAACGGGCCTGGAGGTCGAGGAACTCCCGCCGGAAGTCGCTCCCCGGCCGGGGGCGCAGGACCCGGAGGTTCCCCTCGCTCACGTGCCGGTCGTCCTCGGAGACGAGCAGGACCCTGCGGCCGGCCCTTGCCTCGGCGAGGGCGGTGGCGGCGGCGAGGGTGGTGCGTCCGGCGCCGCCGGGTCCGGTGACAAGCATGATCCCCATGCGCCAGACGTTACCGGGCGCCGTCGCGGGCGCGCCCCGGCCCGTGCGGGCAGGCGTCCCGCGGGGCGGAACGCGTGCCCGTGACGGGCGCGGCGGCTACTCGCCGGATTCCACCCGCTGCTTCAGGCCCTGCAGGGCGCGGTCGATGATGACCTTCTCGGCCTTGCGCTTGATCATGCCGAGCATGGGGATCTTGACGTCCACGGTCAGCTGGTAGGTCACCTCGGTGCGGTCGTCGCCGAGGGCCTTGAGCAGGTACGAGCCGTCGAGGGAGCGGAGCATCTGGGACTTGACGAGCGTCCAGCTGACCTCGTTGTCCCCGGTCCAGGTGTACGCGAGGGTGTGGTCGTCCTTGATCGCCCCGGCGTCGAGCAGCAGCCGGACCTTCTCCGCGCGCCCGGCCTCGTCGGAGGAGAGGATCTCGGCCTGCTTCACCTCGCCGGTCCACTCGGGGTAGCGGGCGAAGTCGGCGATCACACCCATGACGTCGGCCGGCGCCGCCTCGATGGTGATGCTCGAGCTGGTGTGTTCGGCCATCGCGGTGGCTCCTCCACTGTGCGGTCCGGCGGAAGTAAAGCGGAAGCAAAAGGGCACAGACGTGCCGACGGAAGGCTATCGCGCCCCTGTGGCCGCGCCGTCACCACTCCAGCGCGTGGGGCCTTCCGGTCGAGGCGAAGTGGCCGACGTTCACGCACTCCGTCGCGCCGATCCGCATCCGGCGTGCCAGCGGCTGGTGGACGTGGCCGAAGAGCGCGTACCGGGGCCGTACCCGGTGAATGGCGTCGAGCAGCGCGCGGCTGCCGCGCTCGAAGCGCCGGGCGACGGTGTCGTACGTCAGCTCGGGCACGTCCGGCGGGATGTGGGAACAGAGGACGTCGACGTCGCCGAGGGCCTCGACCTTCGCCGCGTACTCCTCGTCGGAGATCTCGTACGGGGTGCGCATGGGCGTGCGGAGGCCGCCGCCGACGAAACCGAACACGAGCCCGCCGAGTTCGATCCGCTCGCCGTCGAGGACGGTCGTCCCCGGCCCGGCGAAGTCGGTCCAGAGCCGGGGGATGTCGACGTTCCCGTAGGTGGCGTACGTGGGGGTGGGGAAGGCGGCGAAGAGTTCGGCGTACTGGCGGCGGACCGCGGCCTCGATGGCGGTGTCGCGGTCGACGTCGAGTCCGGCCCAGAGCCGTCGGCCCAGGTCGCGGGCCTCGTCGAAGCGGCGGGCGGTGCGGAGTTCGACGAGCCGGTCGGCGTTCTCGGTGCCGAAGAGGTCGGGGAAGATGCCCCGGCTGTGATCGGCGTAGTCGAGGAAGAGGACCAGATCGCCGAGACATATCAGGGCGTCGGCGCCCTCCCCCGCCTTGGCGAGGTCGCCGGCGTTGCCGTGCACGTCACTGACCACATGGACTCGCATGAGCCCACCTTAGGGGGTGTCACCTGCGGTTACTTGGGAGTCGCGAAACCCGTGGATTACTGTGCGCAGAGCACCGTCACGCATGTGTGACGCACGGAACATCTGGCCGGGACCCCCTATCGGGAACCCTGTACTGGTGGGTAACGTCCGGGCAGTCCAGTCGTGCTCACCCCCACTGAGCACCTGCCCGATCATGGACTACACCGGTGCATCACACAGAGCCGTGGCGCCGGCGCCCGATGAGGAGCAGCAGTCTTGCGCGAGTTCAGCCTTCCGGCCCTGTACGAGGTCCCCACGGACGGCAACCTGACGGATCTCATCCGCCGCAACGCCTCCCAGCACCCAGACGTCGCCGTGATGGGGCGCAAGATCGACGGGGTCTGGACCGACGTCACCGCGACGCAGTTCCTCGCCGAGGTCCGGGGGGTCGCCAAGGGGCTGATCGCCTCCGGCGTGGAGCCGGGCGACCGGGTCGCGCTGCTGTCCCGCACGCGCTACGAGTGGGTGCTCCTCGACTTCGCGATCTGGAGCGCCGGCGGGGTGACCGTGCCGGTGTACGAGACCAGCTCGCCGGAGCAGATCCAGTGGATCCTCGGCGACTCGGGCTCGGCCCTGGCGCTCGTCGAGAGCGCGGCGCACCAGGCGTCGGTGGATTCCGTGCGGGAGCACCTTCCGGAGCTCAAGGACGTCTGGCAGATCGAGGACGACGCGCTCGCGCGGCTCACCGCGGCCGGCACGGACGTCTCCGACGAGCTGCTCGACGCGCGCATGTCGGCGGCGAACGCGGACGACCCGGCGACGATCGTCTACACCTCGGGCACGACGGGCCGCCCCAAGGGCTGCGTCCTGTCCCACCGGGCCTTCTTCGCCGAGTGCGGCAACATCGTGGAGCGGCTCAAGCCCCTGTTCCGTACGGGCGAGTGCTCGGTGCTGCTGTTCCTACCGGCCGCGCACGTCTTCGGGCGGCTCGTCGAGGTCGCGTCCGTGATGGCGCCGATCCGTCTCGGCTGTGTCCCGGACATCAAGAACCTCACCGACGAGCTGGCCTCGTTCCGGCCGACGCTGATCCTGGGCGTGCCGCGCGTCTTCGAGAAGGTCTACAACTCGGCGCGGGCGAAGGCGCAGGCCGACGGCAAGGGCAAGATCTTCGACAAGGCCGCGCACACGGCCATCGCGTACAGCCGGGCGATCGGCACCCCGCAGGGCCCGTCCTTCGGTCTGAGGCTGAAGCACAAGGTCTTCGACAAGCTCGTCTTCAGCAAGCTGCGGGCGGTGCTGGGCGGTCGCGGCGAGTACGCGATCTCGGGCGGCGCGCCGCTGGGCGAGCGTCTCGGCCACTTCTTCCGGGGCATCGGCTTCACGGTCCTGGAGGGCTACGGCCTGACGGAGTCGTGCGCGGCGACCGCGTTCAACCCGTGGGACCGGCAGAAGATCGGCACGGTCGGCCAGCCGCTGCCGGGCTCGGTGGTGCGGATCGCCGACGACGGCGAGGTGCTGCTGCACGGCGAGCACATCTTCTCGCGGTACTGGAACAACGAGGCGGCGACGGCCGAGGCGCTGGCGGACGGCTGGTTCCACACGGGTGACATCGGCACCCTCGACGAGGACGGCTACCTCGCGATCACCGGCCGCAAGAAGGAGATCCTGGTGACGGCGGGCGGCAAGAACGTCGCCCCTGCGGTCATCGAGGACCGGATCCGGGCGCACGCGCTGGTCGCGGAGTGCATGGTGGTCGGCGACGGCCGTCCGTTCGTGGGCGCGCTGGTCACGATCGACGAGGAGTTCCTCGGCCGCTGGGCGAGCGAGCACGGCAAGCCGGCGGGTGCGACGGCGGCCTCCCTGCGGGACGACGCGGACCTGATCGCGGAGGTCCAGCGGGCCGTCGACGACGGCAACGCGGCGGTCTCCAAGGCGGAGTCGGTCCGCAAGTTCCGCATCCTCCCGGCGCAGTTCACCGAGGAGGCGGGCCACATCACCCCGTCCCTGAAGCTGAAGCGGAACGTGGTGGCGAAGGAGTTCGCGGACGAGATCGAGGCGATCTACACCAAGTAGCGGCACGACGGAGGGGCCCGGGGCGGCGCGTGCGCCCCGGGCCCCTCTCGCGTGCTCCTACAGCAGCTCGCGCAGCCGTTCCGCGAGCAGGTCCCAGCGCCACTTCTCCTCGACCCAGGCACGGCCGCGCTCGCCCATGCGGGCGCGCAGCTCGGGGTCGAGGAGGAGGGTGGCGACGCGGTCGGCGGCCTCCTCGGCGGACTCGCCGCGGACGACCCAGCCGGTCTCGCCGTCGAGGACGGCGTCGGGCGCGCCGCCGGAGTCCCCGGCGACGACGGGCAGACCGGTGGCGGAGGCCTCCAGGTAGACGATGCCGAGGCCCTCGACGTCGAGGCCGCCGCGCCGGGTGCGGCAGGGCATGGCGAAGACGTCGCCGGCCCCGTAGTGCGCGGGCAGCTCGGCCCAGGGCACGGCGCCGGTGAAGCGCACGGATCCGGCCACGCCGGTCTCGGCGGCGAGACGGCGCAGGTCCTTCTCGTACGGGCCGCCGCCGACGATCAGGAGGACGGCGTCCGGGACCCGGCGGAGGATTTCGGGCATGGCCCGGATCAGGGTGTCCTGGCCCTTGCGCGGCACGAGCCGGGAGACGCAGACGACGACGGGCCGGTCGCTGAGCCCGAGGCGGGCGCGGACCTCGGCGCCGCCGGAGCCGGGGTGGAAGGTCTTCTCGTCGACACCGGGCGGGAGCTGGACCATGCGGTCCGCGGCGGCCGGGGTGAGGGCGCTCGCGATCCGGGAGCGGGTGTACTCGCCGAGGTAGGTGATCGTGTCGGTGCCCTCGCCGATGCGGCGCAGGAGCTGCCGTGCGGCGGGGAGCTGGGCCCAGCCGGCCTCGTGGCCGTGGGTGGTGGCGACGAGCCGCTTCGCGCCGGCGCGGCGCAGTGCGGGGGCCATCAGGCCGAGCGGCGCGGCGGCACCGAACCACACGGACTCGCAGCCGTGCTCGCGCAGGAGCGCGGTGGCGCGGGCGGTGACGCGAGGGGTCGGCAGCAGCATGGTGGTGCGATCCCGCACGACCGTGAAAGGCTGTTCGGCGTCGAACGCGGCCGTCGCCTCGATCCCCTCGCGGCCGCGCTTCCACGTGGAGGCGTAGACCACGATCCGGTCGGGATCCAGGCGGAGTGCCATGTTGTGCAGGAAGGCCTGGATTCCGCCGGGACGCGGCGGGAAGTCGTTGGTTACGATCAGGGTCTTGTGCATCGTGGCCGACAGTACGCGATCGCATCCACCGCCCGGCAACACGGCCGCCCCGCCACCGCGGGCCGACAGGACAAGGACGCGACAGTGACGACGGGTGCCGTGGAGAACGGGTCACGCACGAGCCTGCGGCTTCCGCTCGGCCTCTGGGGTCTCAGCCGGGTCCTGCTGCTGCTCTGCGTCTTCAAGGTCGTGGTGATCCCGGGGCCGGACATCACGTTCGACGTGTCGAACATCTACCAGGGCTGGTACGAGGTCCTGCGGACGGGCACGTACCCGCTGGACGACGTCACCTGGCAGTACCCGCCGGCCGCGGCGTTCGCGATCCTCGCCCCGGGCCTGCTGCCGTTCCTCGGTTACGCGTCGGCGTTCTTCGTCCTCGCCTTCCTCTGCGACGCGGTGGTCTTCGGGCTCCTCCTCCACACGGGCCGCCGCGCGGGCCGCTCGATGCGGGGTGCCTGGTTCTGGCTGGCGGGCGTCCCGCTGCTCGGCCCGACGGCGTACGCCCGGTACGACGTGATGGTGACCGCCGTCGCGGTCATGGCCCTGCTCGCGGCGGGCCGCAGCCCCCGGGTGCTGGGCGCGCTGGCCGGCTTCGGCGCGGTCCTCAAGGTGTGGCCGGTGCTGCTGCTCGCGGGGACCCCGAAGGGGCGGGCGACGTTCCGCTCCTGGTCGACGGCGGTGGGCGCGGCGGCAGGCGTGCTGGCGTTCTGCCTGGTGTGGATGCCGGGGGCGCTGGCCTTCCTCGGCTTCCAGCGGGACCGGGGCACCGAGGTCGAGTCGCTGGGCGCGATGGTCTTCCACGTGGTCCGGCACTTCGGCTGGGACGGCGAGGCGCGGATGAACTACGGCTCGATCGAGTTCCTCGGCCCGTACGTGTCCACGGTGTCGACGGCCGCGATGGCCCTGACGGTCGCCGCCTTCGGCTGGCTGCTCGTGTGGCGGATCCGGGCGCGCCGCTTCGTGTCGTCGACTCCGGCGGACGCGGCCTTCGTCGCGGTGCTGCTGTTCACGACGACGAGCCGGGTCCTCTCCCCCCAGTACATGCTGTGGCTGGTCGGGCTGGCCGCGGTGTGCCTGGCCTACCGGTCGAGCCGGATGCGCAGGCCCGCGCACCTGGTGCTGTGGGCGACGGCGGTGACGCAGTTCGAGTTCCCGGTGTGGTTCTCGCACGTGACGCGGAGCGATCCGCTGGGCGTGGCGGTGCTGTTCACGCGGAACGGTCTGCTGATCGCCGCGACGGTCGTCGCCTGCCGGATCCTGTGGCGGCACACGGTGACGGAGCCGCGGCTCGCCGGGGCCGGGCGGGTGCCGGCGCAGGCGGCTCGGCCGGAGCGCGAGAAGGCCCTGTCGGGCTCGTTCTGAGCGTGCCCCGAGGAGGAAGGTAGCTAGCCGAGCCGCTCGCCCAGGTACGTGCGCCAGTCGGCCGTGAAGTCCTCCGGCGTGGTGTCCAGGACGTCCCGGAACGCCTTCTCCAGCGCGCCTTCCCGGACCGGGTGCGCCCCCACCGCCCGGTAGAACTCCGTCAGCTTCTCCTCGCCCCAGCGGTCCGCGATCAGCTCGCAGGCCAGCCAGCCGCCCTCGTAGGCGCGGGCCAGGGCCTCCGCGTCGCCGCCGAAGGCGAAGGCCGCGTCGTCGGGGAGTTCCGCCGGGAGGTCGCCCGCCCGGACCGCGCGCCGCAGCTCGGGGGCGGCCTGGGCGGCGGTGCGGTCGGTCCCCCGGTAGGCGACCCAGTCGGCGAGGCCCTCGGAGAGCCAGACCGGGGTGGCCCCGGTGGTCTGGACACGGGTCGCGACATGGGTGGTCTCGTGCGTGAGGACCAGCTGCCGGCCGAACGCGCCGAGCACCGCGTACGCGTCCGGGTTGACGATCACCCGGTCCGCGGGCGCCTTCGGGCCGCCGCCCGCCCGGCCGGTCGTGACGGCCGCGATGCCCCGGTAGGAGTCGGCCGGCCCCCCGAGGAGCCGGCCCATGGCCTCGATGGAGTCGGGGACGAGGACCACGACCCGGCCCGCCCAGTTCCCGTTCCAGGCGTCCCCGACGGCGGGCACCGCCCGGTCCGCGGCCGCCGCGATCTCCCGCAGCCGCTCCTGGCCCTGTCCCACGCCGAGGACGAGGCTGCGCGCGCCGGTCACCGTCGTGACCTCGCCCTGCTGCCACAGCTGCTGCGGGGCGCCCTCGGCGGCGCGGTCCCCGGTCACGTACCAGCGGCCGTCCCGCTGGGTCAGGTCAAGGATCCGCTCGCTGGTGGCGGGCCCGGAGTCGTAGCCCTTGATCCGGTAGCCGAGTTCGGCGCGGGCGGTGGCCCGGCCCTCGCCGGTCCGGTCGACGTCGGTGACCCGGTAGGTCCAGCTGCCCAGCGGGATCTTCGCGAGCCGGTCGAACTCGGTGCGCGCGGCGGGCGCGAGCGCGGGGTCGAGGGCCGCGAGCCAGCCGGGCGCGTCCCGGTCGAGCAGGGCCCGCGCGTGCGTGTCGAGGAGGCTCTGGATCTCCCGGGAGTCCGGGCCGGCCGGGGCGGGGGCCGCGCATCCGGCGAGGACGAGCACCACGGCCGACAGCCCCGCCGCCGCGCCGCGCACCGCACCACTCCGCCGAAACGCCACGCCCCCGATCGTAAGCGGACGGCCCTACACCCGGGTCACCGTCACGTGGGACATCATGTTCACCGGGTCGTAGCGGACCCGGGCCCCGGGGTAGGGGGCGTGGATGACCTGCCCGTTCCCCGCGTAGATCGCCACGTGGCTGGCGTCGCCGCGGTAGGTGACGAGGTCGCCGGGCTGGGCCTGGGAGAGCGGCACCTGACGGCCCGCGTGCCGCTGCGCGGACGAGGTGCGCGGCAGGCTGATGCCGGCCTGCCGGTACGACCAGACCATGAGGCCCGAGCAGTCGAAGGCGCTGGGGCCGGTCGCCCCCCACACGTACGGCTTGCCGATCGCGCTGCGGGCGGCGATCACCGCGGCGGCGGCCCGGGAGGGCCCGAGGTCGGCGAGCGGCGGCAGTGCCTCGCCGGGTGCCTCGGCGCGGTCGCCGGTGCGCGAGGAGCGGTCGTAGTCGGCGCGCTCCTCGACGGTGAGGGAGGCGAGCACCCGGCGGGCCTCGGCGAGCTTCCGCTCGACGGTGCGCTTGTGGCGGGCGACCTCGGTGCGGCTGGCCTCCAGTTCGGCGAGGGCCGCGCGCGCCTCGCTCCGCTTCTGGTTCAGGCCGCGCTGCGCGCGCCGGAGTTCACCGAGGGCGGCGCTCTGGCGGGCGGTGACGCGGTCCAGGGCGGTGGCCCGCTCCAGGTAGCTGTCCGGGTCGGAGGAGAGCAGCAGGGCGAGGGCGGGATCGATGCCGCCGGAGCGGTACTGGGCGCCGGCGACGGAACCGAGCGCGCCCCGCATGCGGTTGATGCGTTCCTGGCCGCGGGCGAGGCCGTCCTGCGCCTGGGAGACCGTCCGGCGCAGCGCGTCCGCCTTCTCGTCCGCCCGGTTGTAGCCCTCGGTCGCCTTCTCGGCCTCCTCGAAGAGGCGGTCGACCGTGGCGCGGGTGGCCGCGGGCGTGGCGCCGGGGTCGGCGCTCGCGGGGACGGCCCCGAGGGACGCCGCCGCGGTGGCCGCGGCGGCGGCGGTGAGGACGGTGACCCGGGCGGGTCGGCGGTGGGACGCCACGGATCGCGCTCCGTTCGGCTCGACGCAGACTGGCGCGGCAGACAGTAGCCGCTGATCAGCCCTCGTCCAACGAAGGTGCCGGGCACACAAAGTGACGCCCCGCCGGAGAACACAGGTCACCGGCGGGGCGTCAGGTCAGTGCGCGTCACCGCGAACCACCCGTTCGGGCGGCATGGCGGAGCGGGTCGGCGTGCGTCAGATGCGGACGCCGAACATGAACGAGCCCAGGGTGTTCATGGACTCGTAGCGGACGTAGGCGCCCGGGTAGGGGGCGTGCAGGACGGTGTTGTTGCCCGCGTACAGACCCACGTGCTGGAGGCCGTTGAAGAAGACCAGGTCGCCCGGCTTGAGCTGGCTGCGGCCGATCTTCACACCGTCGTTCTGCTGGGTGTAGGTGGTGCGGCTCAGGTCGACGCCGGCCTGGCCGTAGGCCCACTGGGTCAGGCCCGAGCAGTCGTACGAGTTGGGGCCCTCCATGCCGGAGGCGTACGGCTTGCCGACCTGGGTGCCGGCGGCGGCGAGGGCGGCGGCGCCGCGCTGCGAGGCCGGGACCTCGTTGCCCAGGTTCACGCGCTCACCGGCGGCGCGGCTGGCGCGCTGCTCCTTCTCCTGCATCCTGGCGCGCTCTTCGGCGGTGAGGGTGTTGAGGAGCTTCCGGGCCTCGGCGAGCTTGCCCTGGAACTTCTTCTTCTTCTCGCCGAGGGTCTTGCGGACGTCCTCGAGGTCGGCGAGCTTGGCGGTCGCCTCGGCCCGCTCCTGGGCGAGCGTGCGCTGCTTGGCCTGGATCGACGTGAGCACGTCGGCCTGCTGGGCGCTGATCTGGTCGATCGCGGACGCCTTGTCGAGGTAGGTGTCCGGGTCGGCGGAGAGGAAGAGCTGGAGCGCCGGGTCGATGCCGCCGGAGCGGTACTGGGCGCTGGCGACCGAACCGATCTGGTCCCGCAGGGTGTTGAGCTCCTGCTGGCCGCGGGCCACCTTGTCCTGGAGCTGGCCGATCTCCTTCTGCAGCTTGCCGCGGCGCTCGTCGGCGAGGTTGTACTGCTCCGTGGCCTCTTCGGCCTCGTGGTTCAGCTTGTCGACCTTCGACTTGACGTCGTCGATCTTCGGCTGCGCGGGGGCGGCCTGGGCGCCGGACTGGGCGGAGAGGGCGACTGCAGCGGCCGCGGCCGCGGTGAACACGGTCACACGGGTACGGCTCGGCTGCTTGGGACGACGGTGGGACGCCACGAAGGCGAGCTCCTTCTTCCTCAGAGCCGCCCAACCGGTCACGGGCAGGCGGTTCCTCCGCCGCCACCCCGGATGGGTGATCAACCGCGCGAAGGTTCGAGGCTCGACCCTAGTGACCAAGTTGTGATCAGTTCAAATCCCACTGGCAAAAATCTCGCCCACGCACCACTTTATTTACATACATCACACGGCCCGTGATGGGCACTTGACGGTGCGCCATCCAGAATTCGGGCATATCACCCAACACTTGAAATGCGTCACGAGAGGCGCGAAAGCCGCTTCAGCAACAAGGCGGACGCCACCGGCCGCGCCCCCGCCTTCGCCACGCCGTCGGCCACCTCGCGGTCGGTCGAGACCACCACGACCGGCCGGCCCGGCGGCTCCGCCCTGACCAGCTGGCGGATCAACTCGTCCGCCGTCACACCGGGCTTGGAGAACAGCACCCGCACCCCGCGCGGCGGCGCGAGCAGCACCGGCGCCGCCAGCTCCGCCCCGTCGAAGACGCAGGTGACCTCGGCGCCCGAGCGGGCCGCCAGGGCCGAGAGCCCGCCGAGCAGCCGCAGCCGCTGCTTCTCCAACGGCATTGTCGGATAGCCGGTCTTGGTGACGTTGTAGCCGTCGACGACCAGATGCGCCTGCGGCAGCGCGAGCAGCTGGTCGAGCAGCGCCGGGTCCGTCTCGGAGAGCGCCCGCGCCGCGATGTCCTTCGGCGACATCCTGCCCGGCTCCACCGCGTCCACGGTGTCCGCCGGGTGCACCGAGACGGGCGGCAGCGCCAGTTCGCGCCGCAGCCCCTGTGCCGCGTCGAGCACGGTGTCGAGCAGCAGCCGCAGCCGCATGTCCTCCACGGAGCGCCCCTCGCGCGCGGTCCTGCGGCTCGCCTCCAGGGCCGCCTCGACCTCGCCGAGCCGGGCCCTGAGCCGCCGCGTCTCGCTCTCGGCGGCCGACACCTGGGCCGCCGACTCCGCCCGCGCGGCCTCGATCTCGCCCTGGACCTTGCGCAGCGCCGCCTCGCCCCGCTTGACGTCGCTCTGGGCGCTGCGCAGCTTGCGGTGAAGCGATTCCGCTTCCTTGCGGGCGGACTCCAGATCGCGCCGGAGCTGCTCGGTCTCGTCCCGGGAGCGGTCCTGTGCGGCGGCGAGCTCCTCGCGCAGCCGCTCCAGCTCGCGCCGGCCGGCCTCGTCGACCCGCTCGGCGTCGGCGCGCTGGGCCTCCTCGCCGGCGGCCGCGACCAGCTTGACCCAGCCGGGCGGGCGCAGCACATAGGCGGCCGCCGCCACGTCGACGGGGTCGGCGGCCGCGGGCGGGGTGCCGGTCTCCACGGCTCCGGCCAGCTCGGGCTGGGCCTGCTTGAACCGTTCGCCGATGCGCTGCCGGAAGAGCGGGTCGCTCTCCAGCGCGGCGGCCATCGCGTTGCCGGCGAACTTGGCCCGCCGGCTCGCGGTGAAGCGGGCGTACTGCCGCAGGGGCGCGGGCAGCTCCGCGACGGTGAGCCCGCCGAAGGCGTCCGCGACCAGCGCGACGACCCGCCGCCGTACGCCTTCCGGCAGTGGGTGCTCGAGCGCCTCGGCAGCGTCACCTGCCGCGCCGGCCGGCTCACCACCGTGCGCGGGCTGCTCCACGATCCGTCACCCCTATGTCGTCCGCGCCGTCCCTCAGGAGGCGGCGCCCGGCCTGTCCACCAGTTCGATCTGGTCCACCGCGTTGCACCAGCGGCAGCGGACCGACTCGATGGTCTCACTGACCACCTGCCGCTCCTCGACCGTCGGGTCACCGGCGAGGTCCAGATGGACGTACTCCACGACCTTGGAGGACCGGGTCACGTCGAAGCGGGTCAGATTGCCGCAGAGCGTGCAGCGCCAGCGGGTCTCGTCGGTCGGCAGGGGAACCGTCGTCATCGGTGCCGTCCTTCTTCCTGTTGCGTGGTACTCAGGTGCGGGAGCCGCGGTGCGCCGTCGAACTGCGGTCGGTGGTGCCCGTAACCCTACGGCCTCGCGGGGAGGGCAGGGCACGGCGAGGCACTCTGTCCACTTCGGCCCCGGTACGCCATGATCTGTCCATGATCGACTGGCGGGGCGCGGCCCTCGGAGCCTGGCGGGGTGTCCGCGGCGGACCCACGGTGACGTACGGGCTGATCGCCGCCTGCTGCCTGCTCTTCCTGATCAGCCCGGTCTCCGGACTCCATCCGGGGTACGGCTCGGGGGACGCGCTCCTGGCCGCCCAGAGCGACTACTTCCGCCGCTGGGGCGTGGTGCCCGCGGAGCTCATGGGCGGCGACCCCCGGGCCCTGCTCACCCCGCTGACCGCGCTCTTCGTCCACGGCAGCTGGCTCCATCTGCTGGGAAACATGCTCTTCCTGTACGTCTTCGGCGCGATGGCCGAGGAACGCATGGGGCCCGTCGAGTTCTGCCTCTTCTATCTGGGGACCGGCTACGTCGCCCTGCTCGGGTACGCGGTGGCGCACGCCGACAGCGAGCAGACCCTGGTCGGCGCCTCCGGGGCGATCTCGGCGGTGCTCGGGGCCTTCCTCTTCCTCTTCCCGCGCTCCCGGGTCACCAGCCTCTTCCCCTTCCTGTTCTTCCTGCCGCTGCGCTTCCCCGCCTGGATCGTGCTGATCTTCTGGTTCACGCTCCAGTGGCTGGCCGCGCGGGAGGCGGGCGCGGGGCCCGGGGTCGCCTATCTGGCCCATGTGGTGGGCTTCTGCGTCGGCTTCCTCTACGCCTGGGGGCGGTTCCGCGGTGGGGATAGAGTGAAAGCCCCAGCCGCGGCGACCGAGGGAGAAAGCCAGCCGTGATCACCGCGATCGTGCTCATCAAGACCAGCGTGGACCGCATCCCCGAGATCGCCGAGTCGATCGCCGCGCTCGACAGCGTCAGCGAGGTCTTCTCGGTCACCGGTACGTACGACCTGATCGCCATGGTCCGGGTGCCGCGCCACGACGACCTGGCGGACGTCATCCCCGGCCGGATCAGCAAGATCCCCGGCGTCGAGGCCACGGACACGCACGTCGCGTTCCGGACGTACTCCCAGCACGATCTGGAGGCGGCCTTCGCCATCGGCCTGGAGTCCTGACGCCGGACGCGCGGCAGCACTGAAGGGGGCCTCCCGACCGGGAGGCCCCCTTCACCCGTACGAGTGACTGATCAGCCGCGGTCCGGGACGCAGCGGCCGTCCTCGGTGCGGTACTTCCACTGCGCGCCGTCCCGGACGAGTTCCTTCACCGCGCCGACGAACCGCTCCACGTGCTCGTCCGGCGTACCGGCGCCGAAGCTCACCCGGATGGCGTTGAGCGAACGCTCCCCGGGCGCCGCCTCGGGCGCGCCGCACTCGCCCGGGTCCTGCGGGTCGCTGCCGAGCAGCGTGCGGACCAGCGGGTGGGCGCAGAAGAGGCCGTCACGGACGCCGATGCCGTACTCGGCGGAGAGCGCGGCGGCGAAGTGGGAGCTGTTCCAGCCCTCCACCACGAAGGAGATGACGCCCACGCGGGGCGCGTCGTCGCCGAAGAGCGAGAGGACCCGCACCTCGGGCACCTCGGCGAGGCCCGCGCGGACCGTGTCGATCAGGTGCTGCTCGCGGGCGACGAGGGAGTCGAAGCCGGCCTCGGTGAGCGCCTTGCAGGCGGAGGCGATCGAGTAGACGCCGATCACGTTCGGCGAACCCGCCTCGTGCCGGGCCGCGGTGGTGTGCCACTCCACGTCCACACCACCGTCGGCCCGGCGGGCCACCTTGCGGGAGGCGCCGCCGCCCGCGAGGTAGGGCTCGGAATCCTGGAGCCAGTCGGCACGGCCGGCGAGGACGCCGGAGCCGAAGGGCGCGTACAGCTTGTGCCCGGAGAAGGCGACCCAGTCCACGTCGAGTTCGCGGACGGAGACCGGGTGGTGGGGGGCGAGCTGGGCGGCGTCGAGCACGATCCGGGCGCCGTGGGCGTGCGCGGCGGCGGCGAGCTCCTTCACCGGCCACAGCTCGCCGGTGACGTTGGAGGCGCCGGTGACGCAGACGAGGGCGGGGCCGTAGGGGTCGCGGTCGGCGAGGGCGCGCTCCAGGGTCTCGACGGCCTGCTGCGGGGTGCGGGGTGCGTTGAGGTAGGTGACGCGGGCGTCCCTCCAGGGCAGCAGCGAGGCGTGGTGCTCGGTCTCGAAGACGAAGACCTGGCAGCCTGCCGGGACCGTGGCGGCGAGCAGGTTGAGCGAGTCGGTGGTGGAGCGGGTGAAGACGACCTGGTCGCCGGGGCGGCAGTCGAGGAACTCGGCGACGGTGGCGCGGCTGTTCTCGAAGAGGTCGGTGGAGAGCTGGGAGAGGTAGCCGGCCCCGCGGTGGACGCTGCCGTAGTAGGGGGCGTAGGCGGCCACGTCGTCCCAGACCCGCTGGAGCGCCGGAGCGCTGGCCGCGTAGTCGAGCGCCGCGTAGGTGACCTCGCCGCCGGTGACGAGCGGGACGGTGACGTCCCGGCCGAGGACCGGCAGCGGGGCGGCGCAGCAGGGGTCGGCGGAGTCGGCGGCGGCGGAGTCGACGGTGGCGGTGGCGGCGTTCGGGCGTGCGGACATGGCGGTATCTCCCGGCATAAAAGGGGCGCGAAAAGGCGTGAAAGGGCCCGCAGGGCAGCAGCGCGCGAAGGGCCGCGCCACGTACGGGTGATGAGGGGAAGAGGGGCCGGAAGGGCCCTAACGCATTCGCTTGCTCACGAGACGACGCTCCCTAGAGGACCAAGGACCCCAGGGTGACGCGCAGGGGTCCGCGCTTGCCGCAGGCTTCTGCCGTACGACCTGGTCTTCACCCGGGGCACCCCGCCACGGACGGAGGGTTGCCGGACAGCCGGCCGGGGCCTTGCAGCTGTCACTCATGACCTGTTCCCGAACCTATGCCAGGCGATCACGACGCCGCAACCCCGTCCCGCCATCCGGGACGGGGCCGACACGCGCCGTTCACACGGGCTCAGGCGTTGCTGGCCGCGATCCACCGCTCCAGCGTGCGGCGGGCCGCACCGGAGTCGACCGACTCGGCCGCCTTCGCGATGCCCGCGCCGAGTCGCTCCACGAGGGTGCCCGCGCCGGGCTCCAGGGCGGTGAGCGCCGCCGCCGCGTTGAGCAGCACGGCGTCCCGTACCGGACCCGTCTCCCCCGCGAGCAGCCGGCGGGCCACGTCGGCGTTGTACGAGGCGTCGGCGCCGCGCAGTGCCTCCAGGGGCACGAGGTCGATGCCGACGTCCCTGGGGTCGAAGCGCTCCTCGGTGACGCCGCCGTCCCTGACCACCCAGACGCGGGAGGTGGAGGTGGTGGTCAGCTCGTCGAGGCCGTCGTCACCGCGGAAGACGAGGGCGGAGTTGCCGCGCTCGGCGAAGACCCCGGCGACGACCGGGGCCATGCGCGGGTCGGCGACGCCGACGGCCTGGGCCCGCACCTTGGCCGGGTTGGTGAGCGGGCCGAGGACGTTGAAGGTGGTCCGGATGCCCAGCTGGCCGCGGGCGGCGGCGACGTGCCGCAGCGAGGGGTGGAACTTCACGGCGAAGCACATGGTGATGCCGGCTTCCTCGGCGACCTCGGCGACCCGGCGCGGGGTCAGGTCGAGGTTGATGCCGAGCTTCTCCAGGACGTCGGAGGAGCCGGACGCGGAGGAGGCGGCCCGGTTGCCGTGCTTGACGACCTTGGCGCCCGTGCCGGCGACGACGATCGAGGCCATCGTGGAGATGTTCACGGTCTTGGCGCCGTCGCCGCCGGTGCCGACGATGTCGACGGCGGGACCCGGCACCTCGATCACGTTGGCGTGCGCGTACATGGTCCGCACCAGGCCGGTGATCTCCTGGACGGTCTCGCCCTTGGCACGCAGCGCCACCATGAACCCGGCGATCTGCGCGTCGGTCGCCTCGCCGCTCATGATCAGGTCCATCGCCCAGGCGGTGTCGTCGGCGGAGAGGTCCTTGCCGTCGAGCAGGCCGTTCAGCAGGACGGGCCAGGAGCGGCCCGCCGTGGTAGGTCCTCCAGCGGGGGTCGCAGCGCTCATGGCAGCTCCTGATGATCACGTGACGGATACGGTCCCACCCTATCGACCTCCGGGGACGGCAAAGAGCCCCGTCCATCGAATGGACGGGGCTCTCGCCGTGGCGACCTACAAGGTCAGGTGTTCAGGTGATCAGTGGTGGCCGTGGCCGCTCTGGATCTCCTTGTACTCCTCGACCGTGGGCTTGGCGATCTGGCTGTCGTCGCCGTAGTAGCCCTTGTTGAGCTTGACCCGCAGCTTCTCCATGGCGCCGATCTTGCGCTCCACGCCGTTGTCGTCGACGGCCGGCGGAAGCTCCGCGGCCTCGTACTGCTCGTGCGCGGTGAGGCGGTGCAGCTCGCCCTGGCTGAGCGGCTCGTGGATCTCGACGAACTCACCGTGCGGCAGGCGCTTGATGATGCCCGACTCGCGGCCGTGCAGCACCTTGTCCTTGTCGCGGCGCTGGAGGCCGAGGCAGATCCGCTTCGTGACGACGAAGGCGATGACCGGGCCGGCGAAGAAGAAGATCCGCACGAACCAGGTGATCGAGTTCAGCGACAGGTGGAAGTGGGTCGCCCAGAGGTCGTTTCCACCACCGACGAGCATGATCATGTACGCGGTGATCCAGGCGACACCGAAGGCGGTGCGCGTCGGAGCGTTGCGCGGGCGCTGCGCGATGTGGTGCTCGCGCTTGTCGCCGGTGATCCACGACTCGATGAACGGGTAGACCGCGATCGCCGCGAGGACCGCCGGGAAGATCGCCAGCGGGATCATCACGCCGAGGACCAGCGTGTGGCCCCACAGGTTGATCTCCCAGCCCGGCATGACACGGATCAGACCCTCGGCGAAGCCCATGTACCAGTCGGGCTGGGCGCCGGTGGACACCTGGTCCGGGCGGTACGGGCCGATGGCCCAGATCGGGTTGATCGAGGCGATCGCCGCGATGACCGCGATGACACCGAAGACCAGGAAGAAGAAGCCTCCGGCCTTCGCCATGTACACGGGCAGCAGCGGCATGCCGACGACGTTGTTGTTCGTCCGGCCGGGGCCGGCGAACTGCGTGTGCTTGTGGACGAACACCAGGATGAGGTGGGCGACCACGAGGCCCAGCATGATGCCGGGGAGCAGCAGCACGTGCGCCGAGTAGAACCGGGCGACGAAGTCGCCGCCGGGGAACTCGCCGCCGAACAGGAACATCGACAGGTACGTGCCGACGACCGGCACGGACAGGATCGCGCCCTGCATGAAGCGGACACCGGTGCCGGAGAGCAGGTCGTCCGGGAGCGAGTAACCGGTGAAGCCGGTGAACATGCCCAGGAAGAACAGCAGGAAGCCGAACAGCCAGTTGATCTCACGCGGCTTGCGGAACGCGCCGGTGAAGAAGACGCGCATCATGTGCACGAACATGCCGGCGAGGAAGATCAGCGCCGCCCAGTGGTGGATCTGCCGGATGAGCAGACCACCGCGCACCTCGAAGGAGATGTGCATGGTCGAGTTGAACGCCTCGGACATCAGCTGTCCCTGGAGCGGGACGTACGGTCCGACGTACTCCACCTCGTTCATCGACGGGTGGAAGAACATCGTCAGGTAGACGCCCGTCAGGATGATGATGAGGAAGCTGTAGAGGCAGACCTCGCCCAGCATGAAGGACCAGTGGTCCGGGAAGATCTTCCGCATGTTGGCCTTGGCCAGCGTGTAGATCCCCAGGCGGCCGTCGGCCCAGTCCGCGACCCGCTCGCCGGCGGGTGCTTTCTTCGTTTCGGTCACGGTGCTCATCCGCGCTCCCAGAAGGCAGGACCGACGGGCTCGTCGAAGTCGCCGAGCGCCTCCAGGAAGCCCTTGTCGTTCACGCCGATCCGCAGCTGCGGGAGGGCGTGACCGGCCGGGCCGAAGATGACGCGGGCGCCGTCGGAGAGGTCGAAGGTGGACTGGTGGCACGGGCAGAGCACGTGGTGCGTCTGCTGCTCGTACAGGGAGATCGGGCAGCCGACGTGGGTGCAGATCTTCGAGAACGCGACGATGCCCTGGTGCGACCACTCGAGCTCGCGCTTGTCCTTGATGTCCTCCGGCTGGATCCGGACGATCATCAGGGCGGCCTTGGCGATCTCGGTCTGGAAGTGCTCGTCGTGCTCCGAGAGGCCCTCGGGCATCGCGAAGGTCAGCGAGCCGACCGCGACGTCCTCGGGACGCAGCGGCTCGTGCGTGTTCATGTTGATGAGCTGGAGCCCCTTGGACCACAGGGTGACCCGGAGCTTCTTCTCGGGCAGCGGGCCCATGTCACGCAGCAGGACGATGCCGGAGAGCGGTACGAGCGACAGCGCGCCGAACATCGTGTTGCGGATGAGCTTGCGGCGGCCCATGCCCGACTCCGCGGCACCGGCCGCGAAGTCCGCCATGACCTTCGCCTTGACCTCGGGCGACGCCGCCATCGGGTGACGCTCGTCGGCGACCTCGACGTCGGACATCAGGGTGCGGGCCCAGTGGACCGCGCCCGCGCCGATGAAGAAGAGGGCGGCACCGAGGGTCAGACCCAGGGCGAAGTTGAGCGCGGACACCCGGCCGAGGGGCCAGATGTACACGATCTTGTCGACCGGGAAGATCACGTACGAGGCGATGAAGCCGATGGTGGCCAGCATCGACAGCGTGAACATGAAGGCGACCGTGCGCTCGGACCGACGGGCGGCCCGCTCGTCGATGTCCTGGATGCGGGGCTTGTGGGGCGGGAGGCCCGGGTCGGCGAACGGGTCGTCGGCGACCTTCACCGCGCCGTGCGCGGTGTCCTGCCCTGCCGGCAGGTTCTCTTCTGGAATCTCTTGGCTACTCATGACTTCTTGGCCTTAGCGGTGTGGGCCGCGACCCAGATGGCAACTGCGATCAGCGCACCCAGACCGAAGACCCAGGCGAACAGGCCCTCACTGACGGGGCCGAGGCCACCGAGCTTGAGACCGCCCGGGTTGTCGGCCTTGTCGCTGTTGACGGCCTGGACGTACGCGATGATGTCCTTCTTCTCCTTCTCCGGCATGGTCGTGTCGGGGAAGGAGGGCATGTTCTGCGGGCCGGTCTGCATGGCCTCGTAGAGGTGCTTCGGGCTCACGCCTTCGAGGCTCGGGGCGTACTTGCCGTAGGTCAGCGCGCCACCCTCACCGGTGAAGTTGTGGCACTGGGCACAGTTGGTGCGGAACAGCTCGCCACCACGGGCGATGTCGGCACCGTCAGGGCTGTACTGGCCCTCGGTCGGCGTGATCGCACCGGCACCGAGAGAGGCGACGTACGCCGCGAGCTGATCGATCTCAGCCTGCGAGTAGATGACCTTCTTCTTCGGGACCTGGGCGCCCGGCTGCTGGGCCGGCATACGGCCCGTGCCGACCTGGAAGTCGACCGCGGCCGAACCGACGCCGACGAGGGACGGGCCGTCAGTGGTGCCCTGACCGCCGGTTCCGTGGCAGCTGGCGCAGCCGACGGAGTAGAGCTTCTTGCCCTCCTCGATGGCGAGGGACTGGGCGGTTTCATCGGCCTTCGCCGTGCCCGCGGGCGCGAACGCGGCGTACAGCCCCCCCGTGGCCGCCAGCGCGAGAAGTAGGACGACGACCGCCGCCAGCGGATGGCGTCGTCGTGCGGAGAGCTTTTTCACGGATTACCCCGGTGTCAGGATCTTCTGCGTCGATGCTTGCTGGATGTCTCGGTCCGCCCGGAGGCGGAGCCGATTACTTGATCATGTAGATCGTGGCGAAGAGGCCGATCCAGACGACATCGACGAAGTGCCAGTAGTAGGACACGACGATGGCGGCGGTTGCCTGCTCGTGGGTGAACCTCTTGGCGGCGTACGTCCGGCCGAGGACCAGCAGGAAGGCGATGAGACCGCCCGTCACGTGCAGGCCGTGGAAGCCGGTGGTCAGGTAGAACACCGAGCCGTACGGGTCGGAGGACAGCGAGAGGCCGTCCTTCTTGACCAGCTCGGTGTACTCGAACACCTGGCCGCCGATGAAGATCGCACCCATCACGAACGTGATGATGAACCACGTCCGGAGCTTCTTCACATCGCCCCGCTCGGCGGCGAAGACGCCGAGCTGGCAGGTGAGGGAGGAGAGCACCAGGATCGTGGTGTTGGTCGCCGAGAAGGGGAAGTTCAAGGCCGAGGCCTTTTCCGCCCAGAACTCGGGACCCGTCACCGATCGCAGGGTGAAGTACATCGCGAAGAGGGCCGCGAAGAACATCAGCTCGGAGCTCAACCAGATGATGGTTCCGACGCTGGTGAGGTTCGGTCGATTGACCGACGGGTGCGCGTGCCCTGTTTCTACTGTCGTTACTGTCGCCACGACCGACATTATGTCGGTCGCTTATCCCGCCCTCACTCCGGGGGGTGCCGTTCGGAGTGTCAGGGGGGCGTGTCCAGCCCGAACGGCCCAGCGCGGAGGCCCCGGAGCACCGTTCGAACAGGTGCTGAACGGGTGTTGACGGGGTGTGGACCGGAGTAGCATCCGGCGCATCGGTCGACGACCTTCCCACGGACTTCCCCACGGAGGAACGATGCAGTCGAGTGCCACGGTCCTGGTCTACAGCGACGACGCGAACACCCGCGCGCAGGTGCGGCTCGCGGCCGGACGCAGGCCCGCGACCGACGTTCCCCCGGTCGAGTTCGTGGAGTGCGCGACGCTGCCCGCGGTGCTCAAGCGGCTGGACGAGGGCGGGATCGACGTGTGCGTGCTCGACGGCGAGGCGGTGCCCGCCGGAGGCATGGGGGTGTGCCGGCAGATCAAGGACGAGGTCTTCCGGTGCCCGCCGGTGCTGCTGCTGATCGGACGCCCCCAGGACGCCTGGCTGGCCACCTGGAGCCGCGCGGACGCCGCGGTCACCCTTCCGGTGGAACCGGTCGAGTTCGCGGCGTCCCTGGCGTCCCTGCTGCGCTCACGCCTGTCGATCGACGCGTGAGCGGGCCGGGACGCGCGCGTTAGTCAGATCGAGGGCCTCAGACGGGCCTTCTCGGTGGGGGTCACGGGGTTCGCCGCGGCCTCCACCAGGGCGCTGCCCTGGCGCCACTTGTCCCAGGTCAGGTTCCAATCGCCGAAGCCGTTGCCGAAGGTGTCCATCGTGTCGCCGTAGCTGTTGACGACGCTGACCAGGTCGCCGGGGCGGACGGTCTCGAAGAACCAGGCCGCGTTCCCCGTCGACATGCCGACGCAGCCGTGGCTGACGTTCTCGACGCCCTGGGAGCCGACCGACCAGGGCGCGGCGTGGACGTACTCGCCGCTCCATGTCACCCGCGTGGCGTAGTACACGGGCAGGTCGTACGAGTCGTCGCTGCCCTCCGCGATGCCGATGCTGGTGCCCCGCATCCGGACGTAGTACTCCTTGCCGAGCACCACCTTGATGCCGTTACGGGTGGAGAAGCCGGGTTTGCCGGTGGTCACCGGGATGGTATTGATCACTTCTCCGTTGCGCTTCACCGTCATGTAGTGCGACCCGGCGTCCGTGACGGCCTCGATCCGGTCGCCGATGGTGAGCTTCAGCGGCTTGGAGGCGCCGCCGTACAGCTTGTCGCCGACCTTGAGGCCGTCCAGGTTGCCGGTGACCGTGACGAGCGCCCCGGCCGGCCAGTACTCCTTCGGGCGGAAGTGCAGCTTCTTGTCGTCCACCCAGTACCAGGCGCCCTCCACGGCGGGCGTGGAGCGGACCTTGAGGGCCCGTTCGACGACCGCGCGGGCGGAGCGGTCCTTGACGGGGAGGCTGAGCTCCGCCGTGATCGGCTGCCCGACGCCGTACGTGCCCGCCTGCGGGCCGAAGGTCACGGTCAGGGCCCGTTTGGCCGGAGCCGTCTCGAAGGTGAACGTACGGGCGCCTGGAGCGCCGTCCTCGTCCTCGGTGGCCACCCGGACGGTGTAGCGGGCACCGGCGGCCAGGGCGGCCGTGGAGCGCCAGCGCTGTCCGTCCGCGGTGAGTTCGCCGGCCAGGTGGTGGCCGGAGGCGTCGGTGGCGGTGACGTCGGTGATCCGGGCGTCGTCGTCCTTGGCCGTGATCTCCAAGGGCTTGTCGGGGTCCGCCTTGGCGCCGTCGGCGGGAGCGCTGACCGCGAGCTGGTCGGCCGCGTCGTAGGCCTTCTCCGACAGCGGGTGCCCGTCGGAGCCCGCGCACGCGGTGGCGCCCGCGGTGACGGTGACGGCCAGAAGAGTGCAGCTCAGAACAGTCCTTATGCGCGGCGTGTCGTTCATGACTTCACGCTAAATACGTTCCTCGCGACCGGCGCGCCGAGTGCTGCAAAAGAGGGGCCCGGACACTTCGGTGACGAAGTGTCCGGGCCCCTCGGTGTGCTCCGGTGCGGAGCGGGGTACCGCTACTGGTTCTGGTTCTCGCCGCGGTAGAACTCGAAGACCCAGCCGAACAGGCCGACGAGGATCAGCGGGGCGGAGAAGTACAGGATCCACCAGCCCATCGCGATCGCGAGGAAGGCGAGCGCGCCACCGACGGCCAGCGAGAGCGGCTGCCAGCTGTGCGGGGCGAAGAAGCCCACCTCGCCGGCCTCGTCCGCGACGTCGGCCTCCTTGTCGTCCTGCGCCATCGCGTCGACACGCTTGGCCGTGAAGGCCAGGTAGTAGCCGATCATGATGGCCAGGCCGAAGGCCAGGAAGAGCGCCGTCGTACCGACCGGCTCCTTGGACCAGACGCCGTACACGATCGCCATGGCAAGGATGAAGACGCTCAGCCAGATGAACATCTTGCCCTGGATCTTCACTTGCCGGCCTCCTTGCTGCCCGTGAGGGCCGCGGCCTCGTGCGGCTTGTTCTCGAGCTGGTCGACAGCCGCGATCTCAGGGTGGTGCAGGTCGAACGCCGGGGATTCCGAACGGATCCGCGGCAGGGTGAGGAAGTTGTGCCGCGGCGGCGGGCAGGACGTCGCCCACTCGAGCGAACGGCCGTAGCCCCACGGGTCGTCGACCTCGATCTTCTTGCCGTACTTGGCGGTCTTCCAGACGTTGTAGAAGAACGGCAGGATCGACAGACCGAGCAGGAAGGAGGAGATCGTCGAGATCGTGTTCAGCGTGGTGAAGCCGTCGGCCTCCAGGTAGTCCGCGTAACGACGCGGCATGCCCTCGGCACCGAGCCAGTGCTGCACCAGGAAGGTGCCGTGGAAGCCGATGAACAGCGTCCAGAACGTCATCTTGCCGAGGCGCTCGTCCAGCATCTTGCCCGTGAACTTCGGCCACCAGAAGTGGAAGCCGGCGAACATCGCGAAGACCACGGTGCCGAAGACGACGTAGTGGAAGTGCGCGACGACGAAGTACGAGTCGGAGACGTGGAAGTCCATCGGGGGCGAGGCCAGGATGACGCCGGTCAGACCACCGAAGGTGAAGGTGACCAGGAAGCCGATCGTCCAGAGCATCGGGGTCTCGAAGGACAACGAGCCCTTCCACATCGTTCCGATCCAGTTGAAGAACTTCACGCCGGTCGGTACGGCGATGAGGAACGTCATGAAGGAGAAGAACGGGAGCAGTACGCCACCGGTGACGTACATGTGGTGCGCCCACACGGTCACGGACAGACCGGCGATCGCGATGGTCGCGGCCACCAGACCGATGTAGCCGAACATCGGCTTGCGGCTGAAGACCGGGATGACCTCGGAGACGATGCCGAAGAAGGGCAAGGCGATGATGTACACCTCTGGGTGTCCGAAGAACCAGAAGAGGTGTTGCCAGAGCAGCGCTCCGCCGTTCGCGGCGTCGAAGACGTGGGCACCGAACTTGCGGTCCGCCTCCAGGGCGAACAGCGCGGCCGCCAGGACCGGGAAGGCGAGCAGGACCAGGACACCGGTCAGCAGCACGTTCCAGGTGAAGATCGGCATGCGGAACATCGTCATGCCCGGAGCGCGCATGCAGATGATCGTGGTGATGAAGTTGACCGAACCGAGGATCGTGCCGAAGCCGGAGAAGGCCAGACCCATGATCCACATGTCGGCGCCGACACCCGGCGAGCGGACGGCGTCCGACAGCGGGGAGTAGGCGAACCAGCCGAAGTCGGCCGCACCCTGCGGGGTGAGGAAGCCGGCCACCGCGATGATCGAGCCGAAGAGGTACAGCCAGTACGCGAACATGTTCAGCCGCGGGAACGCCACGTCGGGCGCGCCGATCTGCAGCGGCATGATCCAGTTCGCGAATCCGGCGAACAGCGGCGTCGCGAACATCAGCAGCATGATCGTGCCGTGCATCGTGAACGCCTGGTTGAACTGCTCGTTCGACATGATCTGCGTACCCGGACGGGCCAGCTCGGCGCGCATGAAGAGCGCCATCAGGCCACCGATGCAGAAGAAGGCGAACGACGTGACCAGGTACATCGTACCGATGGTCTTGTGGTCCGTGGTGGTGAGCCACTTGATGACCACGTTGCCGGGCTGCTTGCGCCGTACGGGAAGCTCGTTCTCGTACGAGTCCTCAGCTGCGGCGGCACCCTGGGTTTCGTTGTGGATGCTCACAGTTGGTGCTTCTCCGCATTCCTAGCCGGGTCCGTCTGCTCGATGCCGGACGGGATGTAGCCGGTCTGCCCCTTCTCGGCCAGCTCCTTCAGGTGCTGCTGGTAGCGCTCCGGGGAGACCACCTTGACGTTGAAGAGCATCCGGGAGTGGTCGACACCGCACAGCTCGGCGCACTTGCCGAGGAAGGTGCCTTCCTGCGTCGGAGTCACCTCGAAGGAGTTGGTGTGACCCGGGATGACGTCCTGCTTCATGAGGAAGGGGACCACCCAGAACGAGTGGATGACGTCACGGGAGGTCAGGACGAACCGGACCTTCTCCCCCTTCGGCAGCCACAGGGTCGGGCCCGGGTTGCCGGTCTGCGGGTTCCGGTCGCCGGGGATGCCGGCGTCGTAGACACCGCCCGCGTTCTCCGGGAAGTCCTCGAGGAACTTGTCCGGGATCGCGGCGAGGTTCTTGTCCGTCTTGGCGTCGCCCTTCACACCGGGCACGGCCTCGACGTAGTTGAAGCCCCAGCTCCACTGGTAGCCGACCACGTTGACCGTGTGAGCCGGCTTCGGGGTGAGCTCGAGGAGCTTCGACTCGTCGCGCGCGGTGAAGTAGAAGAGCACGGAGACGATGATGAGCGGGGTGACCGTGTACAGGGCCTCGATGGGCATGTTGTAACGGGTCTGCGGGGGTACCTCGACCTTGGTCCTGCTCCGCCGGTGGAAGATGACGGACCAGATGATCAGGCCCCACACCAGGATTCCGGTGATGAGCGCGGCAGCCCACGAGCCCTGCCACAGGGAGAGGATCCGAGGCGCCTCTTCCGTGACGGGGGTGGGCATACCAAGGCGGGGGAAGTCTTCCCAGTTGTACGAGCAGCCCGTGGCTGTCGCCAGGATCAGGCCCGCAGTCAGCACCTGCGGCAGCTTCCGCCGCATCGGGCGCCGCGACGAGCGGTCGGAGCCGTTGGGACTCACGTAGCGCCTTCCCGAGAGTCTCGGCCCGCGTTGGTCGGCCACGGCCGTCCGTCTCGCTGGTCGGTCGCCGCCCCGGCCGCGGGCAGGGGTTTGGATGTTTATGCGGACCAAACCCTACTGGACGCTATTTGGGGTCGCGCGGGGAGGGTGCCCAACGCGCCGTCCGAGTCCCCGAAGGGGTGGACTCCGGGGTTCCGAAGGGGGTCCGGAGGCGCCCGTTCGGCCGTCTGACGTCGTACGGGGAGAGGACCCTGACGGGGGCTCACCGAGGCCGGCCGCGGGCATGGGGGGCGGGGTACGGGAGGGCGCGGCGCGGAGCGGGGGAAGGCGGGGCCGGGCGCAGGGGGCGTGCCTACGCGCGCGCGTGGATCCCGGGTCCGGGGGCGCGACTGCCGGCCCTGCCCCGCGGCACCCCAGGGCCCTCGGGGGGCGGGGGCGCCCCGCCGTGGCGCGCGGACGCCCGGGGCGCCGGGGGTGGAGGGCCGCGTTCTACGGTGGGTGGATGCCGTACTTCGACGCCGCGTCCGCCGCTCCGCTGCACCCCGTCGCCCGCCAGGCGCTGCTCGCCTCCCTCGACGAGGGCTGGGCCGACCCCGCCCGGCTGTACCGGGAGGGGCGGCGGGCCCGGCTGCTCCTGGACGCGGCCAGGGAGGCCGCCGCCGAGGCGGTGGGGTGCCGCCCGGACGAGCTCGTGTTCACTCCTTCGGGGACGCGCGCGGTTCACTCCGGTGTCTCCGGGGCGCTCGCGGGACGCCGGCGTGTCGGGAACCGGCTCGTCGTCTCGGCGGTCGAACACTCCTCCGTCCTGCACACGGGTGAGGCGCACGCGGCGGCCGGCGGGACGCTGACCGAGGTGCCGGTCGGCCGCACGGGGGCGGTGGACCCGGACGCGTTCGCGGCGGCGCTGGCCGCGGACACGGCCCTGGCCTGCCTCCAGTCGGCCAACCACGAGGTCGGCACCGAACAGCCCGTCGCCGAGGTCGCCGAGGCCTGCCGGGCCGTCGGAGTGCCGCTCCTCGTGGACGCCGCACAGTCGCTCGGCTGGGGCCCGGTCCCGGAGGGCTGGTCGCTGCTGGCGGCGAGCGCGCACAAGTGGGGCGGCCCGGCGGGGGTCGGGCTGCTCGCCGTACGGAAGGGAGTGCGCTTCGCACCGCAAGGCCCGTCCGACGAGCGGGAGTCGGGCCGGGCCCCCGGCTTCGAGAACCTGCCGGCGATCGTGGCGGCGGCGGCCTCGCTGCGGGCGGTGCGGGCGGAGGCGGCGGCCGAGGGGGCGCGGCTGCGGGTCCTGGTGGACCGGATCCGGGCGCGGGTGCCGGAGCTGGTGCCGGACGTGGAGGTGGTGGGCGACCCGGTGCGGCGCCTCCCCCATCTGGTCACCTTCTCGTGCCTGTACGTGGACGGCGAGACGCTGTTGTCGGAGCTGGACCGGGAGGGTTTCTCCGTTTCGTCCGGTTCGTCGTGCACGAGTTCAACGCTGACGCCCAGCCATGTGCTGCGCGCGATGGGGGTGCTGAGCGAGGGGAACGTGCGGGTGTCCCTGCCGGCCGGCACCTCGTCCGAGGACGTGGACCGCTTCCTCGCGGTCCTGCCGGGAGTGGTGACGGGGGTACGCGAACGGCTGGGCGCCCCCGTCTCCGCGCCGTCCGCACCGGCCCCCTCCGGCTCCCTCGTCGTGGACTCCCTGGGCAAGCGCTGCCCGATCCCGGTGATCGAGCTCGCGAAGGTGATCGGAGAGGTACCGGTGGGCGGGACGGTGACGGTCCTGTCGGACGACGCGGCGGCGCGGCTCGACATTCCGGCGTGGTGCGAGATGCGGGGCCAGTCGTACGAGGGCGAGTCCCCTTGGGCGGGGGGCGGGGCGGCGTACGTGGTCCGCCGCGTGTCGTAGGGTCCCGCCCGGTCGTGGGCCGGCGCCGCGCCGTTGTGGGCCGGCGCCCCGCCCCGTTGTGGGCTGGCGCCCCGCCCGTTGTGGGCAGGCGTTCCGCAGGGCGGAACGGGTGGGCACAACGGACGGCGCCCTTGCCGGCGCCAGAGGCTGCCGATCCTGGACCCGCACCCGGGTGCACCGTCGCTTGTGGTGCGGGTCAAGGCGCGGAACGCGGAGGCGCCGCGAGAGGGCGCCGTCCCGTGTGCCCACCCGTCCCGCCCTGCGGGACACCTGCCCACACGGCGGTGGACACCGCCCCACCAGGGCGCGGGCACACACGGGCGCGGGGCGCACCGCCCGGCCGGGCGCGGGCACACGCGGGCGCGGGGCACGCCGCCCCGGCCGGGCGCGGGCGCACGGGCGCGGGGCGCGCCGCCCTGGCCGGGTGCGGGCACGCACGGGCGCGGGGCGCGCCGACCCGCCCGGGCACGGGCACACACGAGCGCGGGGCGCACCGCCCCGCCCGGGCACGGGCACACACGAGCGCGGGGCGCACCGCCCCGCCCGGGCACGGGCACACACGAGCGCGGGGCGCACCGCCTCGGCCGGGTGCGGGCACACACGGCACGGGGCGCACCGCCCCGCCCGGGCGCGGGCGCACGCGGGGGCGTGCCGACCCGCCCGGGCGCGGGGCCGCGCGGGGACGGCCGCGCGCCCCGCGTGGGGTCAGAGGAGGTGGGACTGGACCTCGGTCGCCGCGTCCTCGCCGTACGCCTTCGTGAAGCGCTCCATGAAGTTCGCCCGCCGCAGCGTGTACTCCTGGGTGCCCAGCGTCTCGATGACGAGCGTCGCCAGCATGCAGCCCACCTGCGCCGCCCGCTCCAGGTCCACGCCCCACGCCAGGCCCGTGAGGAAGCCCGCGCGGAAGGCGTCGCCGACGCCGGTGGGGTCGACCTTGGCGGTCTCCTCGGCGCAGCCGACCTCGATGGGGTCCTCGCCGACGCGCTCGATGCGCACGCCGCGCGAGCCGAGGGTGGTGACGCGGTGGCCGACGCGGGACAGGATCTCCGCCTCGGTCCAGCCGGTCTTGGACTCGATGAGGCCCTTCTCGTACTCGTTGGAGAAGAGGTAGGCGGCACCGTCGAGGAGCGTGCGGATCTCCTCGCCGTCCATGCGCGCGATCTGCTGGGAGAAGTCCGCGGCGAAGGGGATCCCGCGGGCCTTGCACTCCTCCGTGTGGCGGAGCATGGCCTCGGGGTCGTCGGCGCCGATGAGGACGAGGTCGAGGCCGCCCACGCGGTCGGCGACGGCCTTGAGCTCGATCAGCCGGGCCTCGCTCATGGCACCGGTGTAGAAGGAGCCGATCTGGTTGTGGTCCTTGTCCGTGGTGCACACGAAGCGCGCGGTGTGCAGGACCTCGGAGATCCGGACCGAGCCGGTGTCGACGCCGTGCCGGTCGAGCCAGGCCCGGTACTCGTCGAAGTCGTAGCCGGCCGCGCCCACGAGGATCGGGTTGCCGCCCAGCTGACCCATGCCGAAGCAGATGTTGGGGCCGACGCCGCCCCGGCGGACGTCGAGGTTGTCGACGAGGAAGGAGAGGGACACCGTGTGGAGCTGGTCGGCCACCAGCTGGTCGGCGAACCGGCCGGGGAAGGTCATGAGGTGGTCGGTGGCGATGGAGCCGGTGACTGCGATACGCACGGCGGGGTGCTCCTGCGAATTCGGTAGGGGCGCGCGAGGCGCTCGAAAGGGGCGACAGTTCACGCTACCGGGTGGGGCGCGCCCTGCCGAACAGTGGAAACTACCCCAGAGTAGGGCTTTTCCACGAAGCGGTGGGGTGCATACGGTGCGCCCATGACCACGTACCCCGCTCCTCGTGAGCGACACGAGTCCGAGTTCAGCCTCGCCCAGCTGCGCGGGGACGGCGCCCGGATGGCCCCGCACTGGGTGACTCCGGCCGGTCCCGACCCCGTACCGGTCTCCCCCGCGGCGATCCACGGCGTCGTCGTTCCGGCGGCCTCGGCCCGGCTGATCGACGCCACCGCCGAGTACGGCGGCTGACGGACGGGAACCGTCCGCCCGTCCGCTCCGTCCCATCGGCGTCCGGTCGAGACGAGGGAGCGTTGCGGTGAGCGGTACGGAGAACGTACGAAGGCGACGGAACGTCCTCGCCGCCTCGGTGGCGGCGGGCGTGCTGCTCGCCGGGGGCGGCGGCGTCTATCTGGCCGTCGCGGCGACGGGGTCCGGCGGGGCCGCGACGTCCGGGGCGGGCGGCGAGGTCGCCGACGCGAAGGCGACGGCCCCGCCGCCGCTGCGGCTCGGGGACGGCGGCGGCGGTCCCGGCATCGCGCCGGGCGAGCCGGACCCGAACGGGACGGGACCCGGGATCGCGCCGGGCGAGCCGGACCCGAACGGGACGGTCTACACATCCAAGGGCCCCCTCCCCCAAGGGCCCTCCTCGGCCGCGGTCCACCGGCCCGAGGGCCTGGTCACCTCGGCGGAGGTGACCAGGCTGGCGGATGCGCTCGGGATCGAGGGCCGGCCCGAGCTGGTCGGGGACGTCTGGACGATCCGGCCGGAGAAGGACGGCCAGGGTCCGCGTCTGGACGTGGCGAAGGCGGCTCCCGGGAGCTGGACGTACTCCTGGTACGACGGCGGCCCGGTCGGCGACTCCTGCCTCAAGGGCTCCGCGTGCCCGCCCCCGGGCGAGGTGAAGCCACCGGCTTCGGGCCGTACGCCGGTGAGCGAGGCGGCGGCGAGGGCGGCGGCCGTCCCGGTCCTGAAGGCGCTCGGCCAGGACGACGCGAAGGTGACCGCGAGCCAGGTCATGGACGGTTCGGTGCGGGTGGTCAACGCCGATCCGGTGGTGGGCGGGCTGCCGACCTACGGCTGGTCGACGGGGCTGCACATCGGACCGGACGGCCGGGCGGTCGCCGGGAGCGGGACGCTCAAGGCGCCGGTGAAGGGCGACACGTACCCGGTGGTCGGGGCGGCGAAGGCGCTCGCGGAGCTGAACGAGGCCTCGAAGGGCACGGGCCCGGTCGGGATCGGCGGCTGCGCGACGGACCCGCCGGCGGGTGCGGGGGTCGACGGGAACGGCAAGGACGAGCCCGCCGCGCCCTGCCGGTCGATCGCGGACAGGGTGCCGCCGACCGAGATCCCGGTGACCGCCGCGGTGTTCGGTCTCGCGGCCCGGGACGTGGCCGGCGAGCGGGTGCTCGTGCCCTCCTGGCTGTTCACGGCGGACCCGGTGGACGCGGCGCCGTACACGGTGGTCGAGACCGCGGTCGCCCCCGCGTACCTGGCTCCCCCGGCGCAGCCCTCGCCTCCGGACGAGGGCACGGCGCCGGTCCGGCAGATCACGTCGTACCGGTCGGCGGAGGAGGGCCGGAAGCTGGCCGTCAGCTTCTGGGGCGGGGTGTGCAGCACGTACACCGCGAAGGCCGTGGAGACGCCGGAGAAGGTGACGGTGCGGATCGACGAGAAGGCCGATCCCGGGCGGGTGTGCGCCGCGATCGCCAAGGAGATCACGCTGACCGTCACCCTGCAGGGCCCGCTGGGCGACCGGACCGTGGTCGACGGGGCGAGCGGGCAGGCCGTGCCCCGGCGCTGAGCGGCCCCGGACGCGCGTGAGGGCGGCGGCCCCGGGGTGATCCCCGGGGCCGCCGCCCTCACACTTCGTACAGGCTTAGCTGAACGAGTCGCCGCAGGCGCAGGAGCCCGTGGCGTTCGGGTTGTCGATGGTGAAGCCCTGCTTCTCGATGGTGTCGACGAAGTCGATCGACGCGCCGCCGAGGTACGGGGCGCTCATGCGGTCGGTGACGACCTTGACGCCGTCGAAGTCCTTCACGACGTCGCCGTCGAGCGAGCGCTCGTCGAAGAACAGCTGGTAACGCAGGCCGGAGCAGCCGCCGGGCTGAACGGCGACGCGCAGGGCCAGGTCATCGCGGCCTTCCTGGTCGAGGAGGGCCTTGACCTTGGCCGCGGCGGCGTCGGACAGGAGGATGCCGTCGCTGACAGTGGTCTTCTCGTCCGATACGGACATCTGCTTCTCTCCCGGTGTGTACGGAGACTGCTTGCCGACGGTTGCAACCGACGGTGCCCCGGATTCATTCCGGGCCGAGTGGGGTCTTCCCTCTTTCATGCTCGCACACCCTGTCCAGGAGCGCGGACAGCGAATTCGTCACATCGACACTATGGCCATCGTCATTCTGACGTGAAGCGGTTATGATAGATAGCGTCATTTCGACGAAAAGCGTTTCCCGAAGACCCCGAAGAAAGGGTGCGTGACGTGACCACCGCCCAGCCCCTGGATGTGCAGCCGACGCCGCTCGCCCTGCTCCTGCTCGGTCGCGAAGCCGACCCGAAGAGCGAGCGCGGAGTGGAGTGTCCCGGCGATCTGCCGTCGCCCTCCGACCCGGACCTCGTGGAGCGCGCCCGCGCCGCGAAGGAGAAGCTCGGGGACAAGGTCTTCGTGCTCGGCCACCACTACCAGCGCGACGAGGTCATCCAGTTCGCCGACGTGACGGGTGACTCCTTCAAGCTCGCGCGCGACGCCGCCGCCAAGCCGGAGGCGGAGTACATCGTCTTCTGCGGTGTGCACTTCATGGCCGAATCGGCCGACATCCTCACCGGTGACGACCAGAAGGTCGTCCTGCCCGACCTCGCGGCCGGCTGCTCGATGGCCGACATGGCCACCGCCGAGCAGGTCGCCGAGTGCTGGGACGTGCTGACCGAGGCCGGCGTCGCCGACCAGGTGGTGCCCGTCTCGTACATGAACTCCTCGGCCGACATCAAGGCCTTCACCGGCAAGCACGGGGGCACGATCTGCACCTCGTCCAACGCCGAGCGGGCCCTGGCCTGGGCCTTCGAGCAGGGCGAGAAGGTGCTCTTCCTGCCGGACCAGCACCTGGGCCGCAACACCGCCGTCCGCGACATGGGCATGTCCCTGGACGACTGCGTGCTCTACAACCCGCACAAGCCGAACGGCGGTCTCACCGTCGAGGAGCTGCGTGCCGCCAAGATGATCCTGTGGCGGGGCCACTGCTCGGTGCACGGCCGCTTCTCGCTGGACTCGGTGAACGACGTCCGCGAGCGGATCCCGGGCGTGAACGTGCTCGTCCACCCCGAGTGCAAGCACGAGGTCGTCGCCGCCGCGGACTACGTGGGCTCGACCGAGTACATCATCAACACCCTGGAGGCGGCCCCGGCCGGTTCCTCGTGGGCGATCGGCACCGAGCTGAACCTGGTCCGCCGTCTGGCGAACCGTTACGCCGACCAGGGCAAGGAGATCGTCTTCCTCGACAAGACGGTCTGCTTCTGCTCGACCATGAACCGCATCGACCTCCCCCACCTGGTGTGGACCCTGGAGTCCCTGGCCGAGGGCAACCTCGTCAACCAGATCCAGGTCGACAAGGAGACCGAGAGCTTCGCCAAGCTCGCCCTGGAGCGGATGCTGGCCCTGCCGTAACGGTTCTCCCGTACGTACGCCGGAAGGGGCGGCCCCACGTGATCGTGGGGCCGCCCCTTCCGTCCGTCACCCGGGACCTCAGTCCAGGGCGTCCAGCAGGCTCGCGTCGAGCGGGGTGACGTCCGGCTGCTCGGGGATCACCGTCCCCTCGCCGTCCTTCGCGCCCTTCTTCGCCGCCCTCTTCTTCGCGCGGCGCTCCTTGCGGAGCTCCACCATCGCGTAGAGCGTCGGGACGAGGAGCAGCGTCAGCAGCGTCGAGGTGATCAGACCGCCGATCACCACCACGGCCAGCGGCTGGGCGATGAAGCCGCCCTCGCCGGTCACGCCCAGGGCCATCGGCAGCAGGGCGAAGATCGTCGCCAGGGCGGTCATCAGGATCGGGCGGAGCCGGTGCCGGCCGCCCTCGATCACCGCTTCGACGACACCCAGACCCTGCGCCCGGTACTGGTTGATCAGGTCGATCAGGACGATCGCGTTGGTGACGACGATGCCGATGAGCATCAGCATGCCGATCATCGCCGGGACGCCCATCGCCGTGCCGGTGAGCACGAGCAGACCGATCGCGCCGGTCGCCGCGAACGGGATCGAGACCAGCAGGATCAGCGGCTGGACGAGCGACCGGAAGGTCGCCACCAGGAGCATGAAGACGATCGCGACGGCCGCGAGCATCGCCAGGAACAGGTTGAGGAAGGCCTCGTCCTGGTCCTCGGAGACACCGCCGATGGTCGCCGTGGCGCCCTCCGGCAGGTCGAGCGCGCTGATCTCGGACTGCAGGGCGGCGCTCACCGCACCGGTGTTGTCGCCGGTCGGCTTGGCCGTGATCGTCGCGGCGCGGGCGCCGTCGATCCGGGTCATCGAGACCGGGCCGGGGACCAGCTCGACGGTGGCGATGTCGCCCAGCTTCACCGGGCCGAGCGGCAGCGCCCTGAGCGCGGCCAGGGTGGTGGCCGGGTGCGCCGAGGTGATGAGGACGTCGCGCTCGCTGTCGTCGAGGATCGCCTTCGCCGCCGGGGTGCCCCGGACGGACTGGGCGACGATCGCGCCGAGCGAGGCGGTGTCGAAGCCGGCGTCGGCCGCCTTGGCGTTCGCCTTCACCGAGATCCGCGGGACGGACTGGGAGAGGTCGCTCTGGACGTCGGTGACGTCCTTGAGCCCGGCGATCGCGGTGCGGACCTGCTCGGAGGCCTTCTTGAGGACCTCCGCGTCGGCGGCCTTCACGATCACGCGCAGGTCGCCCGAGCCGAAGCCGTCGCCCGCCGCGATGGTGGTGTCGCCGATGCCGTCGAGGGCGCCGAGGCCCTTCTCGATGGCGTCGCGGGTCTTCTCGTACGAGCCGGAGTCCTCCAGGCTCACCTTGTACGAGGCCTGGTTGGAGCCGGTGCCGCCGCCGAAGGCCGCCATGAAGCCGGAGGAACCGACGGTGACCTGGTAGTCCTTGACGCCCTCGGTCTCCGCGAGGACCTTCTCGATCTTCCTCGCGGCCTCGTCCGAGGCGCTCAGGCTGGTGCCCGGCGCCAGCTCCTGCTGGATGTTGAGCACCTCCTGCTCGCCCTGGTCGAAGAAGTTCGTCTTCAGGAGTGGGGCCATGCCGAAGGTGACGACCAGGACGACGAGCGCGATGGCCAGGCTCATGAACCGGCGCCGGGTCGCGAAGCGCAGGACCGGCACGTACATCCGCTGGAGGCGGCTCTTCTCCTCCTTCTCCTCGGCGACGCGGCGGGCCTCCGCCAGGTCCTCCGAGGTGCCCTTGGGGGCGCGCAGGAACCAGTACGACAGCACCGGGACCACGGTCAGCGAGACGAGCAGCGAGGCGAGCAGGGCCGCCGTGACCGTCAGCGAGAACGAGCCGAACAGCTCGCCGATCATGCCGCCGGTCAGACCGATCGGCAGGAACACGGCGACGGTGGTGAGGGTCGAGGAGGTGACGGCGCCCGCCACCTCGCGGACCGCCGTGAGGATCGCGCTCTGGCGCTCCTCGCCGTACCCCAGGTGCCGCTTGATGTTCTCCAGGACCACGATCGAGTCGTCGACGACCCGGCCGATGGCGATGGTGAGCGCGCCGAGCGTCAGCATGTTGAGCGAGAGGTCACGGGTCCACAGCACGATGAGGGCGAGGACGACCGAGAGCGGGATGGAGACCGCGGTCACCAGGGTCGAACGGATCGACGCGAGGAAGACCAGGATCACCAGGACGGCCATGACGAGACCGAGGGCGCCCTCCGTCGTCAGACCGGAGACGGCCTTGGCGACGGCCGGGCCCTGGTCGGAGACCACGGTCAGCTCGGCGCCCGCGCCGAGGTCGCGGCGCAGCTCGGGGAGCTTCTCCTCGACGGCGTCTGAGATGGCGACGGCGCTGCCGTCCTTGTCCATGGTGGCGAACACGGCGAGGCTGGGCTTGCCGTTCGTCCGGGTGAGCGAGGTGCGCGGGGACTCCTCCTGCTTCACCGCGGCGACGTCGCCGAGGCGGACCGCCTTGCCCCGGCCCGGCACGGCCGCCGGGATGCGGAGGTCCTCGATCTGCCGCAGCGAGGTGTACCCGCCGCCGACCTGGATCGTGCGGGACTTTCCGGCCTCCGAGAAGGCGCCCGCCGGCATGGTGGCACCGCCGGAGCGGAGGGCCTCGGCGAGCTTCATCGTGTTCAGCCCGGCCGCGGCGAGCTTCCGCTCGTCCGGGGTGACGGAGACCTGGAGGTCCTGGACGCCGCTGACCGTGACCTGGCCGACGCCCTCGATGTCCTGCAGGGCGGGCACGACGGTCCGCTCCAGCTGGTCGGCGAGTGCCTGCGGGTCCTTGTCCGAGGCGGCGGCGAGGACGACGGTCGGCATGTCGTCCGTCGAGCCGGCGATCACCTGCGGGTCGACGGAGTCGGGCAGCTGCGCGCGGGCGCGGTTCACCGCCTGCTGGACGTCGGCGACGAGCTGCTTCGTCGACTCGTCGCCGTAGTCGAAGGACGCCATGACGACGGCCATGCCCTCGGAGGCCGTGGACGTGACCGACTTCAGGCCGTCGACGGCCTTCAGGTTGTCCTCGAGCGGCTCGACGACCTGCTTCTCGACCACATCGGGAGAGGCGCCCTGGTAGGGGGCGAGGACCGAGACCATGGGCAGCTCGATCGACGGGAACAGCTGCTGCTTCAGCTGCGGGATCGCGATCGCGCCGAACACGATCGCGACGATGGACATCAGCCCGATCAGGGCCCGTTGCGCGAGGCTGAATCTGGACAGCCAGGACATGGGGTCTCTCTTCTGTGGCGTACTCGTCGGCGGGCGGGAGCAGCCAAGACCCCGGCCCGGACCCGCTGGATCCGCCGGAGGCGCCCCCCCTCCATACGATCTGCCATCCGCGGCCGGAAGTCCTCGGCCCCCGGGTCCACTTCCTTATCTCGCGCATACCGCGTCTGGAGTACGCGCCTACTCCACCCGAGGGCGTACGAGACCCGACTCGTAGGCCGTGACCACCAGCTGGGCCCGGTCGCGGGCGCCGAGCTTGGCCATGGTCCGGTTGACGTGCGTCTTCACGGTGAGCGGGCTGACGTCGAGCCGCTCGGCGATCTCGTCGTTGGAGAGGCCGCCCGCGACGAGGACGAGGACCTCGCGCTCCCGGGCGGTGAGCGCGGCGAGCCGCTCGGTGCGGGCGTCGCCTCCCCCGCCCGTCGTGTCCTGGCCGGAACCCTGCGCGAGGAAGGTGGCGATCAGCCCTTTGGTGGCGGCCGGGGAGAGCAGCGCCTCGCCGGCGTGCGCGATCCGGATCGCGCCCAGCAGCTCCTCCGGTTCGGCCCCCTTGCCGAGGAAGCCGGAGGCTCCGGCGCGCAGCGACTGCACGACGTACTCGTCGACCTCGAAGGTGGTCAGCATGACGATCCGTACGTCCGCCAGCTCGGGGTCGGCCGTGATCATCCGGGTGGCGGCGAGGCCGTCGGTGCCCGGCATGCGGATGTCCATGAGGACGACGTCGGGCCGGACGGAGCGGGCGAGCGCGACCGCCTCGGCGCCGTCGGGCGCCTCCCCCACGACCTCCATGTCGGGCTCCGAGTCCACCAGGACCTTGAAGGCGCTGCGGAGCAGGGCCTGGTCGTCGGCGAGCAGTACGCGGATGGTCATGCGCGGTCCTCCCCCGTGCGGGACGTCACCGGCAGTATCGCCTGGACGCGGAAGCCGCCGCCGTACCGGGGCGCGGCGGTGAGGGTGCCGCCGAGCGCGCCGACCCGCTCGCGCATGCCGAGCAGCCCGTGGCCGCCGACCGGGGGCTCCGCGACGGCCTGCGGCGGAACGGTCCTGGGGGTGCCGTTGTCGAGGACGGTGATCTCGACGGTGCGGCCCACCCGGACGATGCTCACCTCGGCCTTCGCGTCCGGCCCCGCGTGCTTGCGCACGTTGGTCAGGGCCTCCTGCACGATCCGGTACGCGGCGAGGTCGACGGTCGCCGGGAGCGTCAGGCCCTCGTCGGCGCGGGCCAGGGCCACCGGGAGGCCGGCCTTGCGGAAGCTGTCGAGCAGCCCGTCGAGGACCGCGAGGCCCGGCGCGGGCTCCGTGGGGGCCTCGGGGTCGCCGGACTGGCGCAGCAGCCCGACGGTGGCGCGCAGCTCGTCCAGGGCGGAGCGGCTGGCCTCGCGGACGTGCGCGAGGGCCTCCTTGGCCTGGTCGGGGCGCTTGTCCATGACGTGGGCGGCGACGCCGGCCTGCACGTTCACCAGGGCGATGTGGTGGGCGACGACGTCGTGGAGGTCCCGGGCGATCCGCAGCCGCTCCTCGGCGACCCGGCGCCCCGCCTCCTCCTCCCGGGTCCGTTCGGCCCGTTCGGCCCGCTCCCGGATCGCGTCGACGAAGGCCCGGCGGCTGCGGACGGCGTCCCCGGCGGCCGCCGCCATCCCGGTCCAGGCGAACACGCCGAGGTTCTCCTGCGCGTACCAGGGGGTCGGCCCGAAGGCCATGGCCGCGACCGTGAGCACGGTCATCGTGACGAGACCGACCCGCCAGGTGGTGGGCCGGTCGGTCCGGGCGGCGACCGTGAAGAGCGCGACGACGGCGCTCATCGCGATGGGAGCGGGCCGGTTGTCGTCGACGAGCTCGATCAGGGTGATCGACACGGTGAAGGCGAGCACCGCGAAGGGTCTGCGCCGTCGCATCACGAGGGCGGCCGCCCCCAGGATCATGATCAGCACGCTCGACGCGTCGGGCACGTGCTCCCCGAACGTCGGCCCGTCCGGGCTGCCGTGCGGGTCGGTGAAGGACCCGGCGACCATGGCGACCAGCGCGCCCGCGGCGATCGTCGCGTCGAAGGCGAGCGGGTGCGCGCGGAAGCGGTCGCGGAGGCGGGTGTAGGGGGTGCCGGTGGGGGTCACGGGAGTCCACGGTACGGGGCGGTGCGACCCCCCGTCGGGGGCAGGCGTTCCTCCCCGGCGGACTTCGGCCCGGGGGCGGCCCCGTGCGGGACGCCCGCCCGCAGGGGACGCCGGCCGTCAGCCGGGGATCAGGCCGTCGTCCGAGAGCAGCGCCCGCACCTCGTCCAGGCTCGCGTCCGGGGACGGGAGGATCAGCTCGGACGGCTCCAGCGCCTCGTCCGGCAGCGGCGAGCCGAGTCGGCGGACGGCGTCGAGGAGGGCGCCGAGCGTGCGCCGGAACCCGTCCTCGTCCCCCGACTCCATCTCATCGAGCAGCTCGTCGTCCAGCCTGTTCAGCTCGACGAGGTGGCTGTCGGCCAGCTTCCACTGACCCTCCCCCATGATCCGTACGATCATGACGCGTCCTGTCTGTCGCCTACTTCTCGAAGCGCGGGTGGGACTGCTGCTGGGTGCGGTCCTGCGGCGCGGCCGCGCCACCGCCCTCGATGGCCTGCTGCTGCGCCGAGGGGCCGCCGGCCAGCTCGGCCTTCATGCGCTGGAGCTCCAGCTCGACGTCCGTGCCGCCGGAGAGCCGGTCGAGCTCCGCCTGGATGTCGTCCTTGGCCAGGCCCGACTGGTCGTCGAGCGCGCCGGACGCGAGCAGCTCGTCGATCGCGCCGGCGCGCGCCTGGAGCTGGGCGGTCTTGTCCTCGGCCCGCTGGATGGCGAGACCGACGTCGCTCATCTCCTCCGAGATGCCGGAGAAGGACTCGGCGATCCGGGTCTGCGCCTGGGCCGCCGTGTAGGTCGCCTTGATGGTCTCCTTCTTGGTGCGGAAGGCGTCCACCTTGGCCTGGAGGCGCTGGGCGGCGAGCGTGAGCTTCTCCTCCTCGCCCTGCAGCGTCTGGTGCTGCACCTCCAGGTCGCTGACCTGCTGCTGGAGCGCGGCCCGCCGGGACAGCGCCTCGCGCGCCAGGTCCTCGCGGCCGAGCGCCAGCGCCTTGCGGCCCTGGTCCTCCAGCTTCGCGGACTGGCCCTGCAGCTGGTTCAGCTGGAGTTCGAGCCGCTTGCGGGAGGTGGCGACGTCGGCGACGCCGCGCCGCACCTTCTGCAGCAGCTCCAGCTGCTTCTGGTAGGAGTAATCGAGCGTCTCGCGCGGATCCTCGGCCCGGTCAAGGGCCTTGTTCGCCTTCGCGCGGAAGATCATCCCCATACGCTTCATGACACCGCTCATGGGCTTCGCGCGCCCCCTTCTGACGGACTCGGCTCCAGCTCTTCAACAGGATCCACACTACGGGCCCTGTCTCCATTACCGCACTGTTCGGAGCGGGATGCGCTCCTCCCCAAGGACGACTGTGCGCGGTGTTCCCTCCCGCGCAGGGAGTAGAGGGATCTCAGGGGAAGACCGCGCCCGTCCTCCGTACGTACGCCCGAAGACGCAGTCCGTTAGCGGATCGTTCCCGCCCGGCATGGGGTTCATGCCCACCACCCCGTACCCTTGGGTTTTGTGTTCCGTAGCCGTTCGAAGGACGAGAAGGCCCCCACCGACAAGGTGACGGCGGACCTCTCCACCAAGCAGCCCCGCGACCCCGAGGCCCCCAAGGGCCGCCCGACCCCGAAGCGGAGCGACGCGCAGTCCCAGCGCCGCCGCGCCGCGACGGTGCCGACCGACCGCAAGGAGGCCGCCAAGCGCCAGCGCGAGGCACGCCGCTCGGACCTGGCCCGGCAGCGCGAGGCGCTCGCCAGCGGTGACGAGCGCTATCTGCCCGCCCGCGACAAGGGCCCGGTCCGCCGCTTCGTGCGCGACTACGTCGACTCGCGCTTCGCGATCGCCGAGTTCTTCCTGCCGATGGCCGTGGTGATCCTCGTGCTGTCGCTGTTCGGCAACGCCAACCGGTCGCTCCAGAACATCTCCCTGCTGCTGTGGCTCGGTGTGATCGTCCTGATCGTCATCGACTCGATCGGCATCTGGATCCGTCTGCGGAAGCAGCTGAACGAGCGCTTCCCGAACGAGCCGAAGCGCGGTGCCATCGCCTACGGCCTGATGCGCACGCTCCAGATGCGCCGACTGCGTCTGCCGAAGCCGCAGGTCAAGCGCGGAGAGCGGCCCTGAGCGCCGACAGTTCGGAGTCGGGCGCTCGTGCGTTCGGTGAGGGCGCCCCGGTGCTGCCCGTCGTCGCCCACTGGCCCGCCGGTCCCGGCGGGCTGCGCGACACCATCCGGCAGGAGGTCGTCGCCCGTCAGCTCGACGAGCAGATAACCGGCCGCTACCCGGTGGGGCAGCGGCTGCGGATCCTCGACGCGGGCATGGGGCAGGGCACCCAGGCCCTGCGCCTCGCCCGGGCCGGACACACCGTGACCGGTCTCGAGGCAGACCCCGACCTCCTGAAGGCGGCCCGTGAGTCGCTGGCGACGGAGCCCGCCGGGATCCGCGAGCGGGTCCGGATGATCGAGGGCGACGGACGCGAGACCGGCGTCCACTTCCTGCCCGGCAGCTTCGACGTGGTGCTCTGCCACGGAGTGCTGATGTACGCGGACGAGCCCGACGCGCTGCTCGCGGGCCTGGCCCGGATGCTGGCCCCCGGCGGGCTGCTGTCCCTGGTGGTGCGGAACGCGGAGGCCCTGTCCATGCGGCCGGGGCTCGCCGGGGACTGGTCGGGGGCGCTCGCCGCCTTCGACTCCGACGTCTACACGGACGACAACGGCGTGAAGGTGCGGGCCGACCGGCTCGACTCGCTCACGGCGACGCTCGCGGGGATCGCGGCGCCGCTGCACGCCTGGTACGGGGTGCGGGTCTTCACGGACGACGTCCCCGCCGACGCGGGCCTTCCCGCCGCCGACGAACTGGACCGGCTGCTCGCCGCCGAGGACCGGGCCGGACGCACGGATCCGTACCGGCGGGTGGCGGCGCTGCTGCACCTCTGCGGGGTACGGGGCTGACGGAGGCGCGTGCGCGTTCCGCGCCCTGACCCGCACCCCCTGGCGACGGTGCGCAGGGGTGCGGGCCTCTGGCGCCGGCAGGGCGCCGTTCCGGGCCTCAGCCCTCCGCGTTCAGAGGCATCGGGCCGTAGATCTTCGTCCCGTCCTCCGACAGCGTCACCTGGTCCGCGCCCCCGCCGAGGAGGTCACGCCAGTTCTCGCCGATCCAGCTCTCCGCGTCGCCCTGGGTGGTGAACTCCTCGGGGGTCACCACCGGCTCGACCTCCGTGCCGTCGGCCTTCTCGAACCGCCACGTCCATGCCATGCAAGCCTCCTGGAGCCCACCGGATGATCGGTTTCCTGCCCGCAGCGTAGCCGGGCGCGCACGGCTCGCGGTGGCGCGGGAGGATCTGAGGGTGGAACTGACTCTGCTCGGCACCGGCGCGCCCCTCGGACTCCCCCGCCCCGACTGCCCCTGCGCCGTGTGCGCGCTGTCCCGGGGGACCCGGGCGCGGGCCGCGACGGCGCTCCTGGTGGACGGGGCGCTGCTGCTGGACCTGACCCCGGGGGCCGCGCTCGCGGCGGCCCGTTCGGGGCATTCGCTGGTGGGCGTGCGGCAGGTGCTGCTCACGCATCCGCACGACGGGCCGGCCGTGGAGGTGCCCGCGGGGCTTCCCACCGCGGGGCGGGTGCCGGACGGGCGCGAGTTGACACTGATCAGCGGGCACCGGGTGCGGGCGGTGCCGATGGACTCGCCCGGGACCGGGTACGAGGTGACCTCGGCGGAGGGCGAGCGGCTGCTGTATCTGCCGCCGGGGGGTGCGCCCGCCGGGATCGCGGGCGATCACCGCGCTCCGTACGACATGGTCGTCGCCGATGTCACGGGGCGGCCGGACGGGCTCGCGCGGCTGCGGGCGACGGGGGCCGTCGGTCCGGCGACCGAGGTGATCGCGGTGCACCTGGACCACGACGCGCCCGCCGGTGCCGAGCTGGAGCGGCGGCTGGCGGCGGCGGGGGCGCGGGCGGTGCCGGACGGGACGACGCTGTACGTCGGCGACTACCACGAGGTGCCGGAGGTGCCCCGGCGGACGCTGGTGACGGGCGGGGCCCGGTCGGGGAAGTCGGTGGAGGCGGAGCGTCGTCTGGAGACCTTCCCCGAGGTGCTGTACGTGGCGACGGGCGGGACCCGGGAGGGCGACCCCGAGTGGGCCGAGCGCGTGGGGCTGCACCGGGAGCGGCGGCCGGGTTCGTGGCGCACGGCCGAGACCTGCGAGCTCGTGCCGCTGCTCGCGGAGGACGGGCCCGCGCTGCTCGTGGACTGTCTGTCGCTGTGGCTGACGGACGCCATGGACCGGGTGGGCGCCTGGGACGACGAGCGGTGGCGGGACGGCGGGCAGGCGGCGCTGCGGGAGCGGACGGCGGAGTTGGTGGCGGCGGTGCGGGCGACGAGCCGTACGGTCGTGGCGGTGACGAACGAGGTCGGCTCGGGGGTGGTGCCGGCCACGGCGGCGGGGCGTCGTTTCCGGGACGAGCTGGGCCGGCTGAACGCGGCGTTCGCCGACGAGTGCGAGCAGGTCCTGCTCGTGGTCGCGGGTCAGGCGCTGGTGCTGCGCGGGTAGGGTGCGAGCACCGATGTCACCGTTGGCCCTCGCTGATTTTCCTCAAGGCGGAACCCGTGAACCTGGACGACTTCTCCGATCTGATCGAGCGCCCCGACGGCGGGATACGGCGTGACGCCGAGGAGCGCCGGGAGCGGCTGAGCGTGCCGCCGGGGGCGCTGGGCCGGCTGGACGAGCTGGGCGAGTGGCTGTCGGCCGCCCAGGCCTCGGTGAAGGTGCGGGCGATCGGGCAGCCGAAGGTGGTGCTGTTCGCCGGTGACCACGGGGTGGCCTCGCTGGACGTGTCGGGTCGCCCGGCGGGCACGGCGCACGAGCTGGTGCGCGCGGTGCTCGACGGGGAGAGCCCGGTGGCGGTGCTCGCCCGCTCGATGGACGTGCCGGTGCGGGTCGTGGACGCCGGTCTTGACTGCGATCCGGAGCTGCTGCCGGCCGAGGTGGTACGGCACCGGGTGCGGCGCGGCAGCGGCCGGATCGACGTGGCGGACGCGCTGACGGTCGAGGAGGCGGAGGCCGCGGTCCGGCTCGGGATCGCGATCGCCGACGAGGAGGCGGACTCGGGCACGGATCTGGTGGTGCTCGGGGATCTGAGCGTCGGCGGGACGACCTCGGCGTCGACGCTGATCGCGGCGCTGTGCGGGACGGACGCGTCGGTGGTGACGGGCCGGGGCGGTGCCGGGATCGACGATCTGGCGTGGATGCGCAAGTGCGCGGCGATCCGGGACGCGCTGCGGCGGGCCCGGCCGGTCCTGGGTGACCAGCTGGAGCTGCTCGCGGCGGTCGGCGGGGCGGACCTGGCGGCGATGACGGGATTCCTGCTGCAGGCCTCGGTGCGGCGGATGCCGGTGATCCTGGACGGTGTGGTGGGCGCGGCCTGTGCGCTCGTGGCGCAGCGGGCGGCGTTCCGGGCGCCGGACTGGTGGCTGGCGGGCCAGGTGAGCGGGGAGCCGGCGCAGGCGAAGGCACTGGACCGGATGGCGCTCAACCCGCTGCTGGATCACGGCGTCCATGTGGGTGAGGGAACCGGGGCATTGCTCGCACTCCCCCTCGTCCAGGCCGCGGCGGCGTTCGCCGCGGAGCTGCCCGAGCGTCCGGATCCGACCACTCCGGCCGTCGAGGGCGCTGCGGAGGCCTGAGCTCGGGGCGGAACGGACGACTGATTCCGGGGCGGTCACGCGCCACGCGCGCGTGGCCGCCTCCGGCGTCTCCGCACGGCAGGCACTGCCCCATATGATCGCTTTTCATGGGAGAAGTCCGCTTGTCTGCCGAAGTCGCACCCCGGGGCTCGACCGCACGTTCACGGCGCAGCGCCGCGTTCGCCGTCTGGTACCTGCGCGTCGTCACGTTCATCAATTTCCTGAGCGCCGTCTGGGTCTCGTTCGGGCAGGACCTGCGCCGCCACAACGAGGACAACTACTTCACCCCGTACATGCTCACGGCGGGCTTCGCCTCGGGGGTCTTCACCCTCTTCCTGGCGATCACCATGCGGCGCCGCAAGCGGGCCGCGTGGATCCTGAACATGGTGCTCGGCGGCCTCTTCCTGCTGCTCTTCGCCCTCGTGATGTTCTTCCCCGAGATCAGGCAGCACGCCCAGAACTGGATCTCCCTGGTCCTCACCGCCGCGTTCGTCCTCGCGCTGGTGCTCGGCCGCAAGGAGTTCTACGCGAAGGGCGACCGCTCCAACCCGAAGCTCGCGGCGGGGGTGGCCGTCGGCGGACTGCTCGTCACCTCGCTGCTCGCGGCCGTCCTGGTGACCGTCACCAACGAGTCCACCGGCCACTCCACCTTCCTGGAGCGCTGGAAGTACGGGCTGATGCGGCTGGCCACGCTCGCCTCCGACGACTCCGGCTTCACCGGCATCCACACCCCCGGCTGGGTCGACGTCACCATCAACGTGCTGTCCACGCTGCTGATCTTCGCGGTGCTCTTCGCCGCCTTCCGCTCCCGGCGGGCCGTCGACCCGCTGACCGAGGAGGACGAGGAGCGGCTGCGGGTCCTCCTCGACAAGCAGGGCGAGCGGGACTCGCTGGGCTACTTCGCGCTGCGCCGGGAGAAGAGCGTGGTGTGGTCGCCCAGCGAGAAGGCGGCGATCGCCTACCGGGTGGTCGGCGGGGTCTCGCTCGCCTCCGGCGATCCGATCGGCGACCCGGAGGCCTGGCCGGGCGCGATCGAGCCCTGGCTCGCCGAGGCGCGCGAGCACGGCTGGATCCCGGCGGTGATGGGCGCGAGCGAGGAGGCCGGGGTCATCTACGCGCGGCACGGTCTGGACGCCCTGGAGCTGGGCGACGAGGCGATCGTGGACACCGACGAGTTCACCCTGGACGGCCGGGCCATGCGGACGGTCCGGCAGGCGTTCAACCGGGTGAAGCGGGCCGGGTACGAGGTCCGGATCCGGCGCCACGAGGACATCCCCCGGGACGAGATGGCGGAGCTGCTCCGCAAGGCGGACGACTGGCGGGACGGGGCGACCGAGCGCGGTTTCTCGATGGCGCTCGGCCGCCTCGGCGACCCCGGGGACGGGCGCTGCGTGATGCTGGAGTGCACCGACGAGAAGGGCGAGCTGCGCGCCCTGCTGTCCTTCGTGCCCTGGGGGCCGAAGGGGCTCTCGCTGGATCTGATGCGCCGTGACCGGGACTCCGAGAACGGCCTGATGGAGTTCATGGTCATCGAGCTCCTGCAGCGCGCCGAGGAGATCGGGATCACGCAGGTCTCGCTGAACTTCGCGATGTTCCGGTCCGTCTTCGAACGTGGCTCGAAGCTCGGGGCGGGACCCGTGCTGCGGATGTGGCGTTCGCTGCTCAGCTTCTTCTCCCGCTGGTGGCAGATCGAGTCGCTGTACCGCGCCAACGCCAAGTACCGACCGATCTGGGAGCCCCGATTCATGCTCTTCGAGAAGAGCGCCGACCTGCTGCGCATCGGCCTCGCCGCCGGGCGGGCCGAAGGCTTCCTGGAGGCCCCGGGCCTGCCGAAGTGGCTGCACCGCAGGCACCTGGGGAGCAGCCGTTGAGACACGCCGTCAGGGAGTTCGCCCGCCGGGAGTGGGGGCCGCTGTTCGCCGCCGTGCGGACGGCGCTCGTCACCAGGGGGTGGAGGGCGGTCCCGATGACGCTGGCCGCCGTCTGCCTCACCGCCCTGTTCCAGGTCGTGCAGAACCAGGACTGGGGCTACCAGCCGGTGCAGGACATCGGTTCCGTACGGGCCGAGGACCCGCTGTGGCTCGCGCTGCTGCGGACCCCCCTCTCGCTGTTCGTCCCGGCGCTCGACCTGCCCGTGTGGGGGGCCCTCGCGCAGGTCCTGCTGGTGTTCGGGATCGCCGAGATCTGCCTGGGCCGGTGGCGGACGCTGGGCGTCGCGTACCTCGCCACGCTGGCCGGCACGCTCTACGCGCGCGTGGGCATCGCGCTCGGTCCCGACAGCCCGTTCGGGCTGCCCGCCTCGGACGCGCGGGTCGTCGACACGGGCCCGTCGGCGGCGGTGGTCGGGCTCGCCGTGTACGTCTGCTGGCGCTACCGGGCGTACTGGACGGGCGGGCTGGTGGTCGTGGCGATGGTGGTGGAGGTGGCGATCAAGGCGAACCTGGCGGGCAAGGAGCACCTCGCGGCGATCGCGGCCGTCCTCGTCCTGATCGCGGTCGAGGCCCGGCGCGGCCGGCGTCAGGACGGCGGCGTCGGGCCGCGCCCGGGGACCCGCTCCTGGAAGCCGCCGATCAGGTCCTGAAGGCGGCGGCGCACCTTCGTCCAGCGCCGGTCGTGCCGGTACGTACGGATCCGGGAGCGGGCCCTGGCCCGGTGGCGGCGCCGGTAGAAGCGCTTGGACCACCAGGAGCCGGGGCGGGCCAGGCGGACGGCGCCGACGATCGCCACGAACGGCACGAAGGCCCCGAAGACGGCCATCCGGAACTTCCCCTTCACCAGGGTGACCAGGATGAGGAGGAAGTTCAGCGCCAGGGTCAGCAGGAAGGTGGCCCGGTCCTGGCGCTCCTCGGCGGTCATGTCGTTGACGCCGAGCGGCGAGAAGCCGCTGAGGGTGAGCCCGACGAGGGCGGTGGTGAGCACGACGACCTCGACGCTCTTGCGGCCGTCCTCGGACCAGTACACGTCGTCGAGGTGGAGGATGAGCGCGAACTCGTCCAGGACGAGCCCCACGCCGACGCCGAAGACGACCGCGAAGACGGCCGCGCCGACGCCGTGCCGGCTGCTGCCCACCGCGCCGAACCCGCCGAGGACGGTGAGGACGACACCCGGTACGACGTGATGGATGTGGACGCCCCCGGAGGAGACGTTCCCGAAGGGGCCCTTCCCCGCCCGGATGAGCCGGGTGATGGTGCGGGTGACCAGGAATGTCAGGACGAAGGAGGTCAGAGCGAGCAGCATGGGGAGCTTGCCCGGCTCGACGATGTTGCGGGAGAACCAGTGACCCATGCCACCCCGTTCCGATATGAGCGGTATGCGCAATCTACCGGCTGAGGGCGGCGATTACCCTGCCCGGATGGACGGCCTGCGTTTCGCCTTCGGGACCCTCACCGTGTTCCCCGCCCGCATCACCCGCTGGGACCGGGACGCGGCGCGCGCCGGCATGCTCTCGGCCCCGCTCGCGGGTCTGGTCGTCGGACTGTGCTCCGCCGCGCTCGGCGGTTCGTTCCTGCTGCTCGGCTCCGGTCCGCTGCTCGCGGCCGTCGTCACCACCGCCGTCCCCGCCCTGCTCACCCGGGGCCTCCATCTCGACGGCCTCGCGGACACCGCCGACGGCCTCGGCAGCGCCAAGCCGGCCGAGGAGGCGCTGCGCATCATGAAGCAGTCGGACATCGGCCCGTTCGGCGTGATCGCCCTCGTCCTGGTGCTGTTCGCCCAGGTCGCCGCGTTGTACCGGCTGTACGGGGAGGGATGGGCGCAGGGCACGATCGGCGCGGTCCTCGCCGCCACCGTGGCCCGCCTCGCCCTCACCCACGCCTCGCGCCACGGGGTCCCGGCGGCCCGCCCCGAGGGCCTCGGGGCGATCGTCGCGCAGACCGTCCCGACCCGGTCCGCGACCTTCACGACCGCGCTGTTCCTGGTCCTCTGCGCGGCGTCGGGCCTCCTCCTGTCCCCGTACGACGCCGTCCGCAACGTCCTGGCGGCCGGCGCGGCGCTCGGCGCGGCGGCGCTGCTGCTCCGGCGGTGCGTGCGGCGGTTCGGCGGGGTGACGGGCGACGTGTTCGGCGCGGTGGAGGAGACGGCGGCGACGGTGGCGCTGGCCGCGCTGACGCTCGGCTGATCCCGGGCCGCGAGCCCGGCATGATCCGAAAGACGGGCCCTAGTGCCGTGCCGGGCGTCGCGACCCGGTGAACCTTTCCGGTCACAGCACTAGCAGGGCTCGCGCCACGCGTCGAGCTCGTACCGCTTCCGCATCGAGCTGAGGCCCAGCTTCCGGGCCTGGGGGCAGAACTGCCCCGTCGTCAGCTCGTACTCGACGTGGAAGACGGCCTTGCCCGCCGCCGTGAACGGGGCGAGGCGGCCGCACTCGTCGTACTCCGCGCACTGCTCGTTGACCGCGAAGTCGAAGTCCGGCAGCAGCTTCGGGATCTGGTCCAGGTCGTTCTTGAGGCCGACCGCGAGACCCCGGTCGTGGGCCATGCGCGCGATGAGCCGGTTGTAGCGGAGCTGGTCGGCGGCGGTCAGCGGGAAGCCGGTGCGGTTGTCGTAGCCGTCCATGTTGTCGGGTTCGACGGCGTCGAAGCCCTTGTCGCGGCACATGTCGAGGCGCTTCGCCATGAGCGGGCCGAGGAGGTCGGTGCGGCGGATGTCGAGCCAGCGCTCGCCCTCCCAGCCGTTGCCCGCGCCGAGGAGGGCCTTCGGGAAGCGGCCGGCGTCCGGGCGGAAGTCCTCCCAGGCGCCGGTGGACAGGTAGCAGATCACCTTGCGGCCGCGCCGGTGGAGGTCGGCCACCGCCGACGCCGGATGGTCGAAGCCGTCGATGTCGTACACCGGGACGTCGACCGCGGGGTCCAGCCTGCCGCTGAGCTGCCACTGCCAGGCGAGGCCGGGCGCGGGCCGCCAGCGCTCCCCGCTGGGCTTCGGGTCGGGTTCGGGTTCGGGGGCGCCCGTGCAGGCCGTGGCGAGGAGCAGCAGCCCCGCGATCAGGGGCAGCGGTCGTCTCATCGGGCGGGCTCCAGGAGGTGCGGAAGGGTGCCCCACGGGTGCGCGCCCGTCCCGGGGACGGCGCAGTGCACCGGGGTGGCGGGGCGGACGCCCGCCGGGGCGGCGTAGACGAGGTGGCAGTAGTGGGCGGCGACCGGCAGGTCCAGGGTCCGGTAGGTGTCCCAGGGGCCCTCGAAGGTGACGAGGAGGTCGGCCTGGGCCTCGTAGCCGGGGTCCGGGTGGGCGCCGTGGTTGAAGACGAGCGTCGCGGTCCCGGCGGCCCGGGCGGCGACCGCGATGCGACGGTAGTGGGCGAGGGCGGCGCGCGCGGTCGCCACCTGGTCCAGGAAGGCGCCGTCGGCGCCGTACCAGTCGCGGTGGCGGAGCAGTTCGGCGACGACCTCGGCGTGCGGGCGGCGGCCGTAGGCGGTGTCCACGTAGCCGAGGACGCGCACCCCGGCCGCCCGCAGCCGCCCCGCGGCCTCGGTGAACGCCGGGTCGGGCGCCGTGCCGACGCCGCTCGCCGGGTTGAGGACGACGCCGTACAGGCAGGGCGCCGCGTCGACGAGCGCCGACCAGGCCTCGGGACGTTCGGCCGGGTGCTCGTAGTACGGCACCAGGAGGGAGGGCTTCGTCATGACGTCCCTAAGCGCGGTGGGCGGTCGGTCGTACCAGCAGAGCACAGGCCAGGGCGGCGAGCACCGCCGCCGCTCCCCCGGCGGCCGCCGGGCCCGCCGCCGGTTCCAGGGTCTGCGCGGCCGCCGCGAGCAGGCAGACGGTGGCGGCGCTGAGCACCGCCCCGAAGGCCTGGAGCAGCAGTCCCAGCCAGAGCACGGTGCCGATCAGGAGCAGGGTGAGCAGGCGCGGGAGCGTCGGCCACGGCGCCCCCGGCCAGACCAGGGTCGCGGTCAGGGCGAGGGCGAGGAGCACGGTGAGGTAGCCGCCGAGGCAGAGGACGAGGGTTCCGGTGACCGCCCGGCGGAACTCGCGTGCGGTGGTCAGGGTCCGCAGCCTGGTCAGACTGCCGTCCCGGAAGCGGTGCAGCAGCCATTCGGCGGGCCCCATGGAGAGGGTGAGGGCGATGACCGCCCCCGCCCCGCTCACCGGGGTGTCGCCGACGCCCGCATGGAGGACGAGCAGACCGCTGCCGAGGCCGAAGAGGCCGTACGGGAGGGAGGCGGCGCGCGGGGGGCCGCCGCGTCCGGCCGCGCCCCGGCGCAGTCCCGGGCGCAGGACGAGCGCGGCGAAGACGACGGAGGCGGCGAGGGAGCCGATGAGGAGCGCGGCGCGCAGGGCGTCCGGCAGGTCCCAGCGGAAGGCGGGGACGGCGCCGGTGAGCGGCAGCAGCGCGCAGAGCAGGGCCCGTTCCCGGCCGAGGACCAGGAGCACGGTCGCGGCGGCGAGGTAGAGCGACTGCCCGGCGGCGAAGACGGCGGCCGGGGTCTCGCCGGGCGCGGCGGCCGCGAGGGCGACGGCCGTTCCGGCGAGGGCGCCGGCCGGGGCTCCGGTGAGCAGGGCGCGGGCGGCGGCGGGCCGGTCGCCGAGGCCGAGCCAGGTGTAGGCGCGGTGGGAGAGGGCCTGGTTCCACACCCAGCCGGTGACGGCTCCGGCGAGCAGCGGGACGGTTCCGGCGGGGAGCCCGAACCGGCCGTGCCCGCCGGCCAGCAGCGGCGCGGCGAGGACGTACGCGAGGCCGGGGAGCGCGAAGACGAGTCCGCGCAGCAGACAGCCCGCGAGCTCCCCGTACCAGGCGCCCGGGGGTGGTGGCGCCGGTTCGGGGTGGCGCCGCTCCCCGCGCGCGTAGAGGTCCTCGGCGAGGGAGAAGGAGTCGGCGCGGCCGTAGGTGAGCCGGATGTGTTCGTCGGTCATGCCGTCGGACTCGAGGATCGCGGCGATCTCGTCGGGGTGCACGGCGGCGGCCACGAAGCCGTCGAGCCGCGTGGCGAGTTCGTCGAGCGGATCGTCGGCGAGGGCGTCGTCCGCGGCCGGTTCCCCGGCGGGCCCGGCCGGGCGGTCGGCGGGGGCCGGAGGCGGGGCGGCGGCGCCGGGCCGGGATGCGGCGCCCTCCCGTCGCGGGCGCGGGATCGCCGGGAGCGGGGTCCCCGCCTTCGGGGGTGTGAGCCAGAGGGAGCCGCTCATGCCCGGGTGCCTCCTGTGGCGAGGGCCGCGGTGGTGCGGCGGGGGGCGGGGATGCTCACCCGCAGGGGTGGCCGGGCCGGCGGCGCGGGGCGTGCCGGGCGGGCGCCCGCCAGTTCGCGGTAGATCTGCCGGAAGCCGTCGACCGAGCGGTGCAGGGTGAACTCGTCGATGACCCGTTGCCGGGCGCGACGGCCGAGTTCGGTGCGGCGGGCCCCGTCCCGCAGGAGCGCGGAGACGGCGGCGGCCATGACGGCCGGTTCGCGGGGCGGGACGACGATCCCGGTGTCGCCGACGGCCTCCCGTACGCCTCCGACGTCGGTGGAGACGGTGGCGCGGCCGCAGGACATGGCCTCGATGAGGGAGAAGGGGAAGCCCTCGCTGATGGAGGAGAGCATGACGACGCTGCCGGCCGCGTAGGCCGAGGGGACGTCGCTGATCCGGCCCTCGAAGGACACCCCGTCGGCGACGCCGAGTTCGGCGGCGAGCTTCTCCAGGCGGGTGAGGTAGTCCTCGTTCCCAGCCGGGACCGGTCCGAACAACCGGAGCCTGAGCGCGGGGAGTTCGGCGCGGGAGATCGCGTACGCCCGGATCAGGGTCTCCAGGTCCTTGATGGGGTCGACGCGGCCGCACCAGCTGAGGGTGGGGGTCTCGGGCTCGGGCCCCGCCTCGGGGAACAGGGCCGGGTCGACGCCGTTGTAGACGGTGCGGATGCGGTCGGCGGGGGCTCCGCCGCGCTCCTCCCAGCGCCGGTTGTACTGGTTGCAGGGGGTGATGAGGTCGGCCTTGCGGTAGCCGAGGGTGTTGAGCTCGCGGTAGAAGCCGAGCATGAGGGCCTTGACGGGCCAGCGTTGCGCTTCGGTGCGGTAGCCGAGGTAGCGCTCGCGGAGGTAGATGCCGTGTTCGGTGAGCAGGAAGGGCACCCCTTCGAAGTGCTGCGCGGCGAGCGCGGGCAGCGTGGCGAGGCCGCTGGAGACGGCATGGGCCACGCCGCCGGTGGATATCCGGGCGGCGAGCGGCCGCAGGGCGTGTTCCAGCAGGTCGGTGGCGGTGAGGGCGTCGTGGACGGTGGGGCGGGCCGCGAGGGTGGGCAGGTGCGGCATGGTCCAGATCCACATGAGGGAGCGCAGGGCGGGCTCGGAGCGCAGGGCGGCGGTCAGTCGTCCCCGCCGGGCGAGGGCGGCCAGTTCGTACAGGCTCGCGCCGAAGTCGCGGCCCGCCTCCGGGTCGAGGAGGGAGAGGAGGAGCCCTTCGTACGCGTCGAGGAAGCGGCGGCGTGCGTGCCCCCGCAGGGGCCGGCGCGCGGCCGGTCCCTGCGGGGGTCCCCAGAGGGGGTACGCCGTGTGCCGGGTGACGTTGGGCGGCAGTTCCCAGGTGACGGGTTCGCGGCCGCTGCCGGTGAGGGCGAGGATCTCGAAGTCGACCTCCGGCATGCCGCGGACGAGCTGGTCGCACCAGGTGCTGACGCCGCCGTGGACATGCGGGTAGGTGCCTTCGGTGAGCATGGTGACATGACGGCCACTGCTCGGCATGAGCGTGTTCCCCCCAGAACGTGCTGGTCAGGCGGTCGGGAGCGTGAGTGTGACGGCGGTCTGGAGCAGTTCGGGCGCGGTCCAGGCGGAGCGGCTGCCCGCGTAGGCCGTCCCGAAGGCCGTGGTGCCGAGCAGGAGGTTCTTGCGGGTGCCCTCGGGGGCGGTGACGGGCACGGTGACGCCGGAGGGCGCCTTGACGGTGACCGTGGTGCCGACGCGGTAGGCGGTGACCTTGCCGGTGGCGACGGCCTGGTCCCAGGCGGCGCGGCGGGCCAGTTCGGTGCCGACGTCCCGCTGGGCGGGGTTCACCAGGGGCGCGTTCGTCGCGAACAGGGCCCGGTAGTCGGCGAGCACCCGGTCGAGGACGGGGTAGAGGAGCCGCTCCTCGGCGAGGTTGGACTGGTGCACGTAGTGCGGCCGGGGGTCGTTGCCCAGGACGTGGGAGAGGGCGGTGCGGGCTTCCTGCGGCACGATGTGGTCGGCGTAGCCGGTGGCCGTGGGGAGCGGGGCGGGCAGGCAGGTGGAGGCCGGGTTGGACTCGCAGACGCCGCTGCCGCCGTCGGCGCGCGAGGTGTAGATCCAGTTGTACTCATCGGTCATCTCGGCGGCGGTGCCCACGTTGTAGTACACGTTCATGGGGTGGCGGGGCACGGTCCTCGCGGCGCCGGACGCGGTGCCGACGGCGCGCTGGCCCGGCTCGCGGGAGTTGTCGCTGCCGGTCCACTTGACGCCGTTGTCGGCGAGGGCGCCGGCCAGGTTGGGGTTGTCGACGGGCTGCTGGGGCAGGGTCCTGAGGCCGGAGTGCTCGCCGGTGACGAGTTCGGAGCGGTCGACGGAGATGCCCTTGCGGACGGCCCAGTTGACGTTGTCGCGGATCTGGGCGGACAGCTCGGCGCGGCCGACCCAGAGGGTGTTGCCCTTGGCGTCCTTGGCGCACTGCCAGGGGACGACGGCGTTGTCCTGGACGCAGCCGAGGAAGGGGTGGGTGTAGGTGTGGTTGATCCACCGGTACTGGGCGCGGTCGGCGACGAGCCGGTCGGTGAGCGGGTCGGTGCCGCCGTGTTCGGCCTTCCACTGCTCGCCCTGGCCGCCGTTGTAGACCATGTCGAGGGTGAAGCCGGAGGACTTCTGCCAGGCGGCGGCGTACTGGGCGTCGGCGACCGTCATCCGGATCGGGTCGGCGCCCTCGCCGTCGTCGCCGACGCAGTCGAAGTCGCCGGGCGTGCAGTCGAGTCCGGTGTCCCAGCGGGCGTCCGGGGCGAAGACGTCGTCGACGTGGACGGAGAGGTAGTTGCGGGTCTGTCCGAGGTGGACGCCCTGGGTGAGCCAGTCGACGATGCCGCGGGCGAGGGCGCGGAACTGCCGCTGGTACTGGTTGTAGGCGAAGGTGACGACGAGTTCGCGGCGCCCGTCGGCGGCGTACTCGCCGACGAGGCTGGCCCGGCCGCCGCCGTCGGCGGGCACGTCGAGGTAGCTGGTGTAGCCGGCGCGGGGGCGGCCCGCGTAGCCGTAACTCTCGGAGATCGAGGGGTCGTTGTCCTCGAAGGCGAGCGTCCCGGCGAGGTACCGGAAGGGGCCGGCCTTCCCGGCGGCGGTGACGCCGGCCTGCCGGCCGTCGAGCACGCCGGACCAGCCGCCCTGGTCGGTGTAGTCGAGGCCGACGCCGGGGTGCGACCAGGTGTACGCGTCGACCTGCGGGATCCCGAAGCTCCGCTCGTACGCGTGGAGGGCGGAGGCCTCGGCGGAGTCGGGGCCGAAGGCGCTCTCGTGGGGCAGGACGACGCCCTGGTACTTGGCGCGGGGCCTGCCGTCGACCGTGTCGCTGAGGAAGGCCGTGTCGAGGACCGGCCGGTTCGGGTCGTTCAGGTCGATCCTGCGGTACGGGACGCCGGAGCCCTCCAGCTCGGCGGTGATCGCGCCGACCGCGCTGCCGCCGTCGTCGACGACGAGGACGGTGAGGTCCACGCGGGGCGCCGTCGCGGCGACGGCCTGCGCGGACGGGACGACGGTGGCGAGCAGCGCGGCGGCGGCGAGGGCCGCGATCCTGCCCGCGTGAGGACCGGTACGGGGCGCGGTACGGCCGCCGGCGGCGGTGCGGGGCGCGGTTCTGGGCGTACGGATTCGGCCGGAGTCCATGGCGGATGTCCCCCCTCGACGGCGCCCGACCGGAGCGGCGGGTCCCGTGGAGATGTCGCAGATGAGGCGAAGAACGGTGTGTCGTCCTTGCGTGAATGAGGCGAGTGTGACGGGGCGGCGGGAGCCGGAAGGGTAAACATGAAAGAGACACCACGGATGAGTGAATCAGCGCCGCCGTGAGCGAAGCGGGTGATCGAGCGTAGGCTCGTTCTCGGCGCTCTCCGGGCCGAAATACGATGCGGCGGGCACGGTCGGCCCATCCCTCGACCGCCACAGAACTCAATGGAAGCGAGATTTCACCACCGTGACTGCTCTCACTCTCAGCACTGCCGGCGCGGCGACGCTGCGCGCCGACGCCCTCGTCGTCGGCGTCGCGAAGTCCGGGAAGACGCTGGTCGTCGCCCCGGGCGCCGAGGCCGTCGACAAGGCCTTCGACGGCCGGCTCGCCGCGGTCCTGGAGACCCTGGGCGCCTCGGGTGCCGAAGGTGAGGCGACGAAGCTGCCCTCCCCCGCCGGTCTCAAGGCCCCCGTCGTCCTGGCCGTCGGCCTGGGCACCGCCCCCGAGGACGGCGAGTCCTTCGACGCGGAGACCCTGCGCCGCGCCGCCGGCACCGCCGCCCGCACCCTGACCGGCTCGAAGAAGGCCGCGTTCGCGCTGCCGATCCTCTCCGCCGAGGACGCCTCCGCCATCGCGGAGGGCGCCCTGCTCGGCGCGTACGCCTACACCGCGTACCAGGAGAACGCCGACGCGAAGAAGCCCCTCGCCGAGGTGGCCCTGCTCGGCGCCAAGCCGCGCGACAAGGCCTACAAGGCCGCCGCCGAGCGCGCCCAGGCCGTCGCCGAGGAGATCAACCGCGCCCGCGACCTGATCAACCAGCCGCCGAACGACCTGACCCCGGCCGCGTTCGCCGCCGCCGCCCAGGCCGCCGGCAAGGAGCACGGCCTCAAGGTCCAGGTCCTCGACGAGAAGGCGCTCGCCAAGGGCGGCTACGGCGGCATCCTCGGTGTCGGCGTCGGTTCCGTGAACCCGCCCCGCCTGGTCCGCGTCGCCTACACCCACCCGAAGGCGGAGAAGACCCTCGCCCTGGTCGGCAAGGGCATCACCTACGACTCGGGCGGCATCTCCCTGAAGCCGGCCGGCCACAACGAGACGATGAAGTGCGACATGAGCGGCGCCGCCGCCGTGTTCTCCTCCGTCGTCGCCGCGGCCCGCCTCGGCCTGGAGGTCAACGTCACCGGCTGGCTCGCCCTCGCGGAGAACATGCCGTCCGGCTCCGCCACCCGCCCGGGTGACGTGCTGCGCATGTACAGCGGCAAGACCGTCGAGGTCCTGAACACCGACGCCGAGGGCCGGCTCGTCCTCGCCGACGCGCTCACCAAGGCGTCCGAGGAGCACCCCGACGCGATCGTCGACGTGGCGACCCTGACCGGCGCCATGGTCCTGGCGCTGGGCAACCGCACCTTCGGCATCATGGCCAACGACGACGACTACCGGACCGCGATCCACGAGATCGCGGACGAGGTCGGCGAGCAGTCCTGGCCGATGCCGCTCCCGGCGGACCTGCGCAAGGGCATGGACTCCCCCACCGCCGACATCGCCAACATGGGCGAGCGGATGGGCGGCGGCCTGGTCGCCGGTCTCTTCCTCCAGGAGTTCGTGGGCGAGGGCATCACCTGGGCCCACCTGGACATCGCGGGCCCGGCCTTCCACGAGGGCGCCCCGTACGGCTACACCCCCAAGGGCGGCACCGGCTCCTCGGTCCGCACCCTGGTGAAGCTGGCCGAGCGCACGGCGGCCGGCGAGCTCTGAGCACGGCGGGCATGACGGGAGGCCCCGGAGCTCCGGCTCCGGGGCCTCCCCCCGTTCCGCCCGTGGCCGGTGCGCCCGCGGCTGTTCGCTCGCGACGAAATCCGTAGGTTCGTACGCTCTCGTCACCCCGCCGTACGGACGATCGGCCGTCTCAGAGCACGGCCCCGCGTCCCGTCCTCCGTCAACAAGTGCGAAGATGGGTTCTCGGCAGGACAGGGCCCCCACCACAGGGCCGAAATAAAGCGGCCGGACACCAGCCGCCGCCAGGTCGTCGACGACCGGCGACGAGCGCACATGCATGGAGGACGTGACGTGGCGAACGACGCCAGCACCGTTTTCGACCTAGTGATCCTCGGCGGCGGTAGCGGCGGTTACGCCGCGGCGCTGCGCGGAGCGCAGCTGGGCCTGGACGTCGCACTGATCGAGAAGAACAAGCTCGGCGGCACCTGCCTGCACAACGGCTGCATCCCGACGAAGGCCCTGCTCCACGCCGGCGAGGTCGCCGACCAGGCGCGCGAGGCGGAGCAGTTCGGTGTCAAGGCCTCCTTCGAGGGCATCGACATCAAGGCCGTGCACAAGTACAAGGACGACGTGATCTCCGGCCTGTACAAGGGCCTGCAGGGTCTCGTCGCCTCCCGCAAGGTGACCTACATCGAGGGCACCGGCCACCTGTCCTCCCCGACCTCCGTCGACGTGGACGGCCGTCGCGTCGAGGGTCGTCACATCCTCCTCGCCACCGGTTCCGTGCCGAAGTCCCTGCCCGGCCTGGAGATCGACGGCAACCGGATCATCTCCTCGGACCACGCGCTGACCCTGGACCGCGTCCCGGAGTCCGCGATCATCCTGGGCGGCGGCGTCATCGGCGTCGAGTTCGCCTCGGCGTGGAAGTCCTTCGGCACCGACGTCACGGTCATCGAGGGCCTGAAGCACCTGGTCCCGGTCGAGGACGAGAACAGCTCGAAGCTTCTTGAGCGCGCGTTCCGCAAGCGCGGCATCAAGTTCAACCTCGGCACCTTCTTCCAGTCCGCCGAGTACACCGACAGCGGCGTCAAGGTCACGCTGGCCGACGGCAAGACCTTCGAGGCCGAGGTCCTCCTGGTCGCCATCGGCCGCGGCCCGGTCTCCGCCGGTCTCGGCTACGAGGAGCAGGGCGTCGCCATGGACCGCGGCTACGTCCTGGTCGACGAGTACATGCGCACCAACGTGCCGACGATCTCGGCCGTGGGCGACCTCGTCCCGACGCTCCAGCTCGCGCACGTCGGCTTCGCCGAGGGCATCCTCGTCGCGGAGCGCCTGGCCGGTCTGAAGACCGTCCCGATCGACTACGACGGTGTGCCCCGGGTGACGTACTGCCACCCCGAGGTCGCCTCCGTCGGCATCACCGAGGCCAAGGCCAAGGAGATCTACGGCGCGGACAAGGTCGTCGCCCTCAAGTACAACCTCGCGGGCAACGGCAAGAGCAAGATCCTGAAGACCGCGGGCGAGATCAAGCTCGTCCAGGTCAAGGACGGTGCCGTGGTCGGCGTCCACATGGTCGGTGACCGCATGGGCGAGCAGGTCGGCGAAGCGCAGCTGATCTACAACTGGGAGGCGCTGCCGGCCGAGGTCGCGCAGCTCATCCACGCCCACCCGACGCAGAACGAGGCGCTCGGCGAGGCCCACCTGGCGCTCGCCGGCAAGCCTCTGCACTCCCACGACTGACGCTCACGTCATCACAGGGCGCGACGACCACTTTCCGCAATTCGTTAGGAGCAACTGAAACCATGTCGGTTTCCGTAACCCTGCCGGCGCTCGGCGAGAGCGTCACCGAGGGCACCGTCACCCGCTGGCTCAAGGCCGAGGGTGAGCGTGTCGAGGCCGACGAGCCGCTGCTCGAGGTCTCGACCGACAAGGTCGACACCGAGATCCCGGCCCCCGCCTCGGGCATCCTGGCCTCCATCAAGGTCGCCGAGGACGAGACGGTCGAGGTGGGCGCCGAGCTCGCCATCATCGACGACGGCTCCGGCACTCCGGCTGCCGCCCCGGCCCCGGCCGCCGAGGCCGCTCCGGCTCCCGCCGCCGCCCCGGCGCCGCAGGCCGCCCCGTCCACCGAGGTCCAGGAGCCGGCTCCGGCCCCGACCGCCGAGGCCGCCGCCGGTGCCGGTTCCGCCCAGGGCACCGACGTCGTCCTGCCGGCGCTCGGCGAGTCCGTCACCGAGGGCACCGTGACCCGCTGGCTGAAGTCGGTCGGCGAGACCGTCGAGGCCGACGAGCCGCTGCTCGAGGTCTCCACGGACAAGGTCGACACCGAGATCCCCGCCCCCGCCTCCGGCGTTCTCCTGGAGATCGTCGTCGGCGAGGACGAGACCGCCGAGGTCGGCGCCAAGCTGGCCGTCATCGGCGCCGCGGGTGCCGCTCCGGCCGCCGCCCCGGCCCCGGCCGCCCCGGCTCCCGCCGCCGCTCCGGCCGCCGCCGCTCCGGCTCCCGCCGCTCCGGCCGCCCCGGCTCCGGCCCCCGCGCCGGCCGCCCCGGCCGCTCCGGTCGCCGCTCCGGCTCCGGTCGCCGCCGCCCCGTCGATCGCCCCGGCCGTGGTCACCCCGGTCCCGGCCGCTCCCGCCGCCGCACAGCCGGCGGAGGACGGCGCCTACGTGACCCCGCTGGTCCGCAAGCTCGCCACCGAGAACGGCGTCGACCTGGCGTCGGTCAAGGGCTCCGGCGTCGGCGGCCGCATCCGCAAGCAGGACGTCCTCGCGGCCGCCGAGGCCAAGAAGGCCGCCGCTGCCGCTCCCGTCGCCGCCCCGGCCGCCGCCGCGCCGAAGACCCCCGCCCTGGAGGTCTCCCCGCTGCGTGGCCAGACGGTCAAGATGACCCGCATGCGCAAGGTCATCGGCGACAACATGATGAAGGCCCTGCACGGCCAGGCCCAGCTGTCCTCGGTCGTCGAGGTCGACATCACCAAGCTGATGAAGCTGCGCGCCCGTGCGAAGGACGCCTTCGCCGCCCGTGAGGGTGTCAAGCTCTCCCCGATGCCGTTCTTCGTGAAGGCGGCGGCCCAGGCGCTGAAGGCCCACCCGGTCATCAACGCCCGGATCAACGAGGCCGAGGGCACCATCACGTACTTCGACTCGGAGAACATCGGCATCGCCGTGGACTCCGAGAAGGGCCTGATGACCCCGGTCATCAAGGGTGCGGGCGACCTGAACATCGCCGGCATCTCCAAGGCCACGGCCGACCTGGCCGGCAAGGTCCGCGGCAACAAGATCACGCCGGACGAGCTGGCCGGTGCGACCTTCACCATCAGCAACACCGGTTCGCGCGGTGCGCTGTTCGACACGATCATCGTGCCGCCGAACCAGGTCGCCATCCTGGGCATCGGTGCCACGGTCAAGCGTCCGGCCGTCATCGAGACCGCCGAGGGCACCGTCATCGGCGTCCGCGACATGACCTACCTGACGCTGTCCTACGACCACCGTCTGGTGGACGGCGCCGACGCCGCCCGCTACCTGACCGCCGTCAAGGCGATCCTGGAGGCCGGCGAGTTCGAGGTCGACCTCGGTCTGTAAGGCGAGGGGCGAGGAACGTCGCCGAAAGGCAACGTAACGAGCCTCACCTGCGGCGCCCCCGTCCGGAAGTGTTTCCGGACGGGGGCGCCGCCGTATTGTCTAAGGGTCAACACTCCCCGAGGAGCCGCTTCATGACCGTCCCCGTCGTCCACTCGCTGCGCGAGCAGATCCGCGAGCACATCGTGGAGGGGATCGTCAGCGGCCGCTGGAAGCCGGGCGAGCGCATCGTGGAGCGCCGGATCGCGACCGAGCTGGAGGTCTCCCAGACCCCCGTCCGCGAGGCGCTGCGCGAGCTGGAGTCGCTGCGGCTGATCGAGTCGGCGCCGAACAAGGGCGTCCGGGTGCGCAATCTCACCGCGGCCGACCTGGAGGAGAGCTACCCCGTGCGGGCCGGTCTGGAGCAGATCGCGGCCGAGCTGGCGGCCGGGCGGCTCGCGGCGGACTGCTCGACCCTGGAGCCGCACGTGGCGGCCCTGTACGAGGCGGACGCGGCCTCGGACGGCACGGCGCAGGTGCGGCACACGGTGGCCTTCCACCGGGAGCTGGTGAAGGCGGCGGGGAACGGCGTCCTGCTGCACACCTGGGAGACGCTGGGCATCGAGGTCTTCACGGCCCTGTCGATCCGCTGGCTGGGCACGGTCCAGAAGTCGTACGCGGAGGAGCACCAGGAGCTGGTGGAGGCCTTCCGGCGGGGTGACCCGAACATCGGTGCGCTCGTGAAGGCACATGTTCTGGGCTGCGCTCCGCGAGCCTGAGCCACAGCCGTACGCACAGTGAGCGGGTCCGTCCGGACGGCGGGCCCGCTCATTCGTGCGCGCCCACCCTCAGAGAACCGGCCTCACCTGCGAAAACAGGACAGAAAACAAGGCACCGGGTGCCCGTTTCCTTGGCACCCTGTGCCGACTTTCTCGATCTGAAGAGGTTTTCCCCTTCAACCCTTTGATCGATCATCGATCGCCGGTTTAGAGTCTTCGGCGGGCCGTCACCCGGCCCTTCGCCCTGTCCTGCCAGACAAGGCCCCCTTATCTCCACCCCCACCTGTCCGGAAGGCGGCGATCATGACCGATCCCGTAGGCAAGATTCCGAGCGAGCTCGACCAGCTCCCGGACCGTGACACCGAGGAGACCGCCGAATGGGCGGCCTCCCTGGACGCCGTCACCAAGGCCGCCGGCCCCCACCGGGCCGCCTACCTGATGCGCCGTACCCTCCAGCACGCCGAAGGCGCGGGCCTGGCCCTCCCCAAGCTCCTGGAGACGGACTACGTCAACACCATCCCCACCTCCGCCGAGCCCTCGATCTCCGCGTTCGGCGGCGACGAGGAGATGGAGCGGAAGATCACCGCGTGGAACCGCTGGAACGCGGCCGCGATGGTCACCCGCGGCTCCAAGCACGGCGTCGGTGGCCACATCGCCACCTTCGCCTCCGCGGCCTGGCTCTACGAGACGGGCTTCAACCACTTCTTCAAGGGCAAGGAAGCCGATGGTTCCGGCGACCAGCTCTACATCCAGGGCCACGCCTCCCCCGGCATCTACGCCCGCGCGTTCCTCGACGGGCGCCTGAACGAGGCCCACCTCGACAACTTCCGGCAGGAGTCCGGCGGCAACGGCCTGCCCTCCTACCCGCACCCGCGCCGCCTGCCCTGGCTGTGGGAGTTCCCCACCGTCTCCATGGGTCTGGGCCCGCTCTCCGCGATCTACCAGGCGCGCTTCAACCGCTACCTGACCAACCGCGCCATCAAGGACGTCTCCGCCTCGCACGTGTGGGCGTTCCTCGGTGACGGCGAGATGGACGAGCCCGAGTCGACCGCGGCCCTCGCCCTGGCGGCCCGTGAGGGTCTGGACAACCTGACCTTCGTCATCAACTGCAACCTGCAGCGCCTCGACGGCCCGGTCCGCGCCAACTTCAAGATCGTGCAGGAGCTGGAGGCCCAGTTCCGCGGCGCCGGCTGGAACGTCGTGAAGTCGCTGTGGGGCAACGCCTGGGACGAGCTGTTCGCGCTCGACACCACCGGCGCCCTCGTCCGCCGCCTCCGCGAGGTGCCGGACGCGCAGGTCCAGACGTACCAGACCCGCGACGCCGCCTACATCCGCCAGGACTTCTTCGGCAAGGACCCGGCGCTCGTCGCGATGGCGCAGCTGCTGAGCGACGACAAGATCCTCGAGTGCTTCCACCTCTCCCGCGGTGGCCACGAGCCGCGCAAGGTGTACGCCGCGTACAAGGCCGCCCTGGAGTTCAAGGGCGCGCCGACGGTGATCCTCGCGCAGACCGTCAAGGGCTTCACCCTGGGTGAGGGCTTCGCGTCGAAGAACGCGAACCACCAGATGAAGAAGCTCACGACGGACGAGTTCAAGAACATGCGTGACCTTCTTGAGCTGCCCATCTCGGACGCGCAGTTCGTCGACGGCCAGGTGCCCTACGGCCACCCCGGCGCCGACTCCCCCGAGGTCCGCTACCTCCAGGAGCGCCGCGCGGCGCTCGGCGGCCCCGCCCCGGCCCGCCGCACGCACCCGCTCGCCCCGCTGCCGGCCCCGGCCGACAAGGCGTTCGCCGCGTTCGACAAGGGCTCCGGCGCGCAGTCGATGGCGACGACGATGGCGTTCGTGCGACTGATCAAGGACCTGATCCGCGACAAGGAGACCGGCAAGCGCTGGGTCCCGATCGTTCCGGACGAGGCCCGTACCTTCGGTATGGAGTCGCTGTTCCCGTCGCTCGGCATCTACTCGCCGAAGGGCCAGACGTACGAGCCGGTCGACCGCGACCAGCTGATGTACTACAAGGAGGCCGTCAACGGCCAGATCCTGAACGAGGGCATCACCGAGGCCGGCTCGATGGCCGACTTCATCGCCGCGTCCACCGCGTACTCCACGCACGGTGAGGCGATGATCCCCTTCTACATCTTCTACTCGATGTTCGGCTGGCAGCGGACCGCCGACCAGATGTGGCAGCTCGGCGACCAGCTCGGCCGCGGCTTCCTCGTCGGCGCGACCGCCGGCCGCACGACCCTGACGGGCGAGGGCCTCCAGCACGCCGACGGCCACTCGCCAGTGATCGCGGCCACCAACCCGGCCGCCCTGACGTACGACCCGGCGTTCGCCTACGAGGTCGCGGTCATCGTCAAGGAGGGTCTGCGCCGGATGTACGGCGAGGCCGCCGAGGGCGAGGACCAGAACGTCTTCTACTACCTGACGGTCTACAACGAGCCGATGCCGCAGCCGGCGAAGCCGTCCGGCATCGACGAGGGCATCGTCAAGGGCCTCTACCGCTTCAACACGGCGGAGTCGGCGGGCCTCGACCTGCCGGCGAACGCCTCGCGGATCCAGCTGCTCTCCTCCGGCACGGCCATCCACTGGGCCCTGGAGGCGCAGAAGCTGCTCGCCGCCGAGTGGGGCGTGGGCGCCGACGTGTGGTCCGCGACCTCGTGGACCGAGCTGCGCCGCGACGCGCTGGAGGCCGACGCGGCCCTCCTGCGCGGCGAGGAGCAGGTGCCGTACGTCCGCAAGGCCCTGGAGGGCGTCGACTCCCCGGTCCTCGCGGTCTCCGACTACATGCGCCAGGTCCCGGACCAGATCGCGCAGTGGATCGAGCAGGACTACACCTCGCTGGGCGCCGACGGCTTCGGCCTCTCGGACACCCGCGACGCGGCCCGCCGCCACTTCGGCGTCGACGCCCAGTCGATCGTCGTCGCGGCCCTGGCCCAGCTGGCCCGCCGTGGCGAGGTCCCGGCGTCGGCCGTGAAGGAGGCGCGCGAGCGCTACGGCCTGTAAGGGTCCTTGCTCCACCGAGGCGGGCGGCACGCATGATGGGTTCATGCGTGCCGCCCGCCTCATCAAGTTGGTCCTGTTGCTCCAGTCGCGTCCCTCGATGACGGCGGCCGAACTGGCCGCGGAGCTGGAGGTGTCCGAGCGGACGATCACCCGGGACGCGCTCGCCCTCTCGGAGGCCGGGGTCCCGGTGTACGCGGAGCGGGGCAGGGCCGGCGGCTACCGGCTCGTCGGCGGGTACCGCACGCGGCTCACGGGGCTCGCGCGGGGCGAGGCGGAGGCGCTGTTCCTGTCGGGGCTCCCGGGCGCGCTGCGCGAGATGGGTCTGGAGGACGCGGCCTCGGCGGCCCGGCTGAAGGTCTCGGCGGCGCTGCTGCCCTCGCTGCGGGACGCTTCCGAGTCGGCGGCGCGGCGCTTCCACCTGGACGCGCCGGGCTGGTACCAGGAGCCGGAGACGCCGGAGCTGCTCGCCGCGGTGGCGGAGGCGGTCTGGGACGACCGGCGGCTCTCGGCCCGGTACCGGCGCGGGGACGGCGCGGAGGTGGAGCGGGAGCTGGAGCCGTACGGCCTCGTCCTGAAGGCGGGCGTCTGGTACGTGTGCGCGCGCTCGGGCTCGACCTTCCGTACGTACCGGGTGGACCGGTTCACGGCGGCGGCCGTGGGCGGGGAGCGGTTCGACCGGGACCCGGACTTCGACCTGCCCGAGTTCTGGGCGGAGCGGTCGGCGGAGTTCGCCCGCTCCCTGCTCCGTACGGAGGTGGTCGTGCGGCTCTCGGAGGCGGGCGCCCGCCGGCTGCCGCACGTGACGGACCGCGCGGCCGCGGAGGAGGCGCTCGCGGCGGGGACCGCCGGGGGCGGCCGGGTGCGGGTGGTCCTGCGGGTGGAGAGCGAGGAGGTCGCGCTCGGTCAGCTGCTGGGGCTCGGCCCGGAGGTGGAGGTCCTCGCCCCGGCCGCGCTCCGCGAGCGGTTCGCGGAGGCGGCCCGGGCGATGGCGGAGCTCTACGGGTAGGGCCGTGCCGTACGGCCCGCCGGCGACGCCGGTAGGACCGTGTACGGCCTGCCGGCGACGCCGGAGGACCCTGCCGTACGGCCTACCGGTAGTCGGCGACGTCCGGGGTGCCCGTCTCGCCCGCCACGATGAAGCCCCACGCGTCCGGCCGGGAGCCGTCGGCGTCCGTGAAGCCGTACTCCTTCGCCAGCTCGCCGCTGGAGAGGGACCGGCCGGTCCAGCGGTGCCGGTCGGGGTCGGCGGCGAGCGCGGCGACGGCCCGGCCGACGTAGACCGGCGACTCGGAGACGCCGAAGTCGGGGGTCTTCTCCGTGGCGTCGCGCCAGTTCTCCTCGGTGACGCCGAAGGCGGTGAGCATCTGCTCCGACCGCATCCAGCCGGGGGTCACGGCGACGGCGGTGCCGCCGTGCTCCTCCAGCTCCTTCGCGAGGCCGAAGGCCATCCGGATGGGGGCGTTCTTCGTGAGGTCGTAGAAGAGGTTCTCGCGGAAGCGGGTGGCGTTGTACGCGGCGGTGCCGTCGGTGACCTCGACGACGAGGCCACCGGGGTTGCGGATCAGCAGCGGCAGCGCGAGGTGCGAGGTGATGACGTGGGTGCGTACGCCGAGTTCGAGCATCCTGAGGCCGCCGGCGAGGTCGTTCTCCCAGGTCTTCTTGCCGAAGGAGAGCAGGTGCTCGCCGCCCCAGACGTCGTTGACGAGCACGTCGAGCCGGCCGTGGTCGCGGTCGATCCGGTCGACGAGGGCCCGGACCCGGTCGGGCTCCAGGTGGTCGGTGGGGACGGCGATCCCCTCGCCGCCGGCGGCCGTCACCAGTTCGGCGGTCTCCTCGATGGTCTCGGTGGCGCGGCCGACCTCGCTGAGCTTCTCGCGGGTGGTGCGGCCCGTGACGTACACGGTGGCGCCGGCGGCACCGAGCTGGACGGCGATGGCCCGTCCGGCGCCCCGGGTGGCCCCGGCGACCAGGCAGATCCGTCCGTGCAGGGGTGTGGTCTCAGTCGTCATGGACCTCAGGCTGACAGGAAAGCCCGCCATCTTCTGTCCGGATTCATTTCGGGCTTTCCGGGTGCGTCGGACTCCGCGAGCCACGATGCTGGTCCCGTGATGGACGAGACCGAGTTCTGGGAGCTGATCGACGCCACCCGCGAGGAAGCCGAGGGCGACCCCGAGGAGCAGGCGGATCTGCTCGTGGAGCGGCTGACCCGGCTTGACCCCGACTCGGTGCTCGACTACGCGCGCCACTTCGAGGCCCGTTTCAACCGCGCGTACCTCTGGGAGCTGTGGGGTGCGGCGGCGGTGCTCTTCGACGGGGCGGGCGAGGAGACCTTCGACTCGTTCCGCTGCTGGCTCATCGGCCAGGGCCGGGAGGTGTACGAGGGGGGCGTGCACGATCCGGACGCGCTGGCGGAGCTGCTCGGCGACTTCGACGTGGAGATCGACGGGGACGGCGAGGAGATCGGCTTCGCGGCGGACGAGGCGTACGAGGCGCTGACCGGCGCCGAGACCCCGGACCTGGGCATTCCGATGCCGGGCGGGGAGCCGCTGGGCGCGCCGTTCGACCTGGAGGACGACGACGTGCTCGCGGCCCGTTTCCCCCGGCTGTGGGAGCGCTTCGGGACGGCGTAGGGCGGCCCGGGGCCGCGGACGGAGGGATCCGCGGGCCCGGGCCGGTGGCTCAGCCCGACGGGAGCCGGGGGTTCTCGCGCGCGAGGATCATGTCCGTGCGCGGCTGGAGCGCCGGGAAGAGCTGCTCGGGCTGGGGGATCGCCCAGTACCTGCCCTCCGCGACCATCTCGAAGACCCTCTCGGCGTGCTCCTCGGGCGTGAGTCCGTGCTCGTCGGCCATCTCCTGCAGCTGGTCGTTGAAGGCGGCGATCTCCGGCGGGGCGGTCTCTCCGGGCCTGGCGGCCTTGAAGATCTCGCTCCTGACCGAGCCGGGCGTCACGACGGACACCTGGACGGGTGCGCCCTTCATCAGCATCTCGTAGTGCAGCGACTCGGTGAGGGCGAGCGTGCCGAACTTGGTGACGCTGTACGGGGCCATCAGCGGGCTCGGGAGCATGCCGCCGATCGAGGAGACGTTGACGACCCAGGCCTTCTCGCCGCGTTCCAGCATGCGGGGGACGAAGGCCCGGATGCCGTTGACGTATCCGCCGATGTTGACGCGGAGCATCGCGTCCCAGCGCTCGGCGGGGATCTCCCAGGAGTAGCCCATGGTCATGATCCCGGCGTTGTTGACCAGCAGGTCGACGACGCCGAACCGGGCGTACGCGGTGTCGGCGAGGGCCTCGACGGAGGCCGGGTCGGCGACGTCGGTGACCACCGTCTCCACCTCGGCGCCGTCGGCCCGCAGCTCCTCGGCGAAGGCGGCGAGCCGGTCGGCGGCGATGTCGGCGAGGACCAGCTTCATGCCGAGTCCCGCCGCGTGCCGGGCGAGGCCGGCGCCGATGCCGGAGGAGGCGCCGGTGATGACGGCGGTACGGCCGTGGAAGACCTCGGCGGCGGTCATCAGAAGTGGGTTCCGCCGTCGATGCGGACCTCGGTGCCGGTGATGAACCGGCCGTCGTCCGAGGCGAGCATCGCGACGACGCCCGCGACCGTCTCGGGACCGGCGAAGCCCTGGCCGAGGGCGGGGGCGAGCTTCATGAAGAGGGAGAGGTCGGCGTCCTCGGGGAGGCCGGGGCCGACGCTCTGGCGGCTGGCGCCGGTGCCGTCGGTCATGCCGGAGGAGATGGAGCCGGGCTGGACGGCGGTGAAGCGGATGCCCTGCTTGGCGTACTCGGCGGCGAGCGCGTGGGTCATGGACTGGATGCCGCCCTTGCTGGCCGCGTACGCGGCCATGTAGGGGTGGGCGAAGAGCGCGGAGGTGGAGGAGAAGTTCACGACGGCGGAGCCGTCGCCCTCCAGGAGGGCGGGAATCGCCTCGCGGATCATGAGGAAGGTGCCGGTGAGGTTGATCCGGATCACCTGCTCGAAGGAGTCGAGGCTCGTCTCGTGGGTGTGCGAGGAGCGCAGGATGCCGGCCGCGTTGACCAGGACGTCCAGGCCGCCGAGGGCCTCGACGGCGGCGGCGACCCCGGCCCGTACGGAGGCCTCGTCGGCGACGTTCACGACGACGGTGGTGAGGCGGTCGGCGGCGTCGCCGGCCTTGGCGACGGTGTCCTTCAGGCCGTCCTCGCTGATGTCGGCGGCGACGACCCGGCCGCCCTCGGCGAGCATGCGCAGGACGGTGGCCTGGCCGATGCCGGACCCGCCGCCGGTGATGAGGGCGCGGCGTCCTTCGTAGCGGCTCAGCTGGTTCATGTCGACAACCTCTCGATGTCAAGCTTTCCGGGGATTGATGCCACCGTACGCCCGAGTGGCACGTTTTGCCACACCTGCACGTCGTGCATCTTCGGCAGGCGTACGCTTCGGGGGTGAGCACCAAGCCCGAGGCCGCCGCGCCCCCCGCCCCCTCGCTGACGGAGCGCCGCAAGGCCGCCACCCAGCTGGACATCGCCCGCGCCGCCGCCGAGCTCTTCACCGAGCGCGGCCCCGACGGCACCACGGCCGAGGAGATCGCCCAGCGCGCCGGAGTCGCCCTGCGCACCTTCTACCGCTACTTCCGCTCCAAGCAGGACGCCGTCGCCCCGCTCCTCGCGGGCGGCGCCGACCGCTGGCGCGAACGGCTCGCCGCGACGGGACCCGGCGCGGGCGTGCCCGAGGCCCTGGAGCGCTCCATCGCCACCTCGCTCACCCCGAACACCCCGGCGGAGGAGGAGGGCCTGCGCTGGACGCGCGGGCTGCTGCGGGCCGCCGCCGAGGACCCCGCCCTCCGGGCCGTCTGGTACCGGGTCAACCAGGAGTCCGAGGAGCGGCTGCGCGAGGTCGTCGCCGGGCTCGCGGGCCCGGACGCCGACGCGCTGGAGGTACGGCTCGCGGCGGCGGCGGCCACCGACGCCATCCGGATCGCCCTGGAGACCTGGGCCGAGACGGACGCCCCGGAGCACGGCGAGGGGGCCCCGGCCGCCCTCGCGGTCCGCTGCCTGCGCGAACTGATGGGCGGGATGCGGCTGCTGAACCCGGGCGTCAGGGACTGAGCGTCCGGCCCATGAGGACGTCGTCCACGTACGCCCCCGCCAGGAACAGCTCCCCCGGCAGCACGCCCTCGACCGCGAAGCCCTCCGAGACGTAGAGCGCGCGGGCCGGCGCGTTGTGCCCGAGGACCCGCAGCGTGATCCGCACGGCCCCCTCCTCCCGCGCCCGGTCCATCGCGGCCCGCAGCAGCGCCCGGGCGACACCCGCGCCCCGGGCGGACGCGGCGACCGCGAGGCCCTGGATCTGACGGACGTGGGCGGTGGCGGCGAGCGGCGTCGGCGGCACCACCCGGACGTAGCCGACGACCGCCCCGCCGCGCACCGCCACCAGATAGTCCCCGGGACGGTGGCGCTCGTCGAAGAAGGGCGCGTCCGGCGCCGGCGGCGGCAGCACGGCGTGGAGCGTCGACCAGGTGCTCCGGTCCAGCTCCGCGAGCGCGGCGCCGTCGTCCTGCGCGGCGGTACGTATCAGCGTCTCCGGCACGATCATGACGGCCACTGTGCCACGCACCCGGGCGGGGAGGGCAGGATGGGGACCATGCAGCGTTCCGCGATCCGCAAGCGTGTCGCCGTCACCGGCGCCTCCGGCCTCATCGGCTCGGCCCTGGTCCGCTCCCTGCGCGCCGACGGCCACGACGTCCTCCGCCTCGTCCGCCGCCCCGCCCGCACCGCCGACGAGGTCGAATGGGACCCCAGGCGGCTGTACGTGGACGCCGCCGGGCTCGTCGGCGTCGACGCCGTCGTGCACCTGGCGGGCGCGGGCGTCGGCGAGCGCCGCTGGAACGAGGCGTACAAGAAGGAGATCCGGGACAGCCGGGTCCTCGGCACGACCGCCGTCTCCCAGGCGCTCGCCTCGCTCGCCGACCCGCCGGAGACGCTCGTCTGCGGCACGGCGCTCGGCTGGTACGGGGACACCGGCACGCGCGCGGTGGACGAGAGCGCCCCCGCCGGGACCGGCTTCCTGCCCTCGGTCTGCGTGGAGTGGGAGGCCGCGGCCGCCCCCGCCGAGGAGGCCGGCATCCGGGTCACCTACGCCCGCACCGGTCTGGTCGTGGCCCGCGAGGGCGGCGCCTGGGGCCGCCTCTTCCCCGTCTTCCGCGCCGGGGTCGGCGGACGGATGGGCGACGGCCGCCAGTACTGGTCGTACATCTCCCTGCACGACGAGGTGGCCGCCCTGCGTCATCTCATCGACACCCCCGCCCTCTCCGGCCCGGTGAACCTGACGGCCCCCGAGCCGGTCACCAACCGCGAGGTGACGGCGGCGATGGGCCGGGTGCTGCGCCGCCCGACCCTCCTCACCGTCCCGGCGCCCGCCCTGAAGGCCGTCCTCGGCGACTTCGCCCAGGACGTGCTGGGCAGTCAGCGGGTGCTGCCGGGGCGCCTGTTGGAGACCGGCTTCGACTTCGCCTTCCCGACGATCGACGACTCGATCCGGGCGGCCCTGCGCTGAGCCCCCCTCCCCAGGGCGGTGCGCTCCCCCGTGCTGCGTGAACCCCGCCGCGCGCGGGCCGACTTCCGCGGCGGCGCTGCCTAGGCTCGATGCCCACCGTTCGCCGACGACCGTTCGGCGGCGACCGTTCGGCGGCGACCGTACGACCACGACGGTTCGCCGCCGACCGTTCGCGACCACTGTTCGAAACGAACGCGAACGCGGGCATTCCGGAGGCCTGTTGGGGGCATAACGGCTCCCACCGGCGGCGCCTACCTGGGGAGGGGCACGTGCTCAGTACCGCAACCAGCGCACAGCACAGGGACGTCGTGGAGGCCGTCGACGTCGTGATCGTAGGAGCCGGGACGGCGGGGCTCGCGGCCGCGCACCGGCTGACCGGAGCGGGGCTCGCCGTCGCCGTCGTCGAGGCGGAGCCGCAGGTCGGCGGACGGCTGGGCACCGACCTCGTCGACGGCTTCCTGCTCGACCGGGTGGGCCCGCTGCTCACCCTCTCGCCCGAGGAACTGCGGACCACCCCCGGCCTCGACGGCCTGGAACTCCGCCCCTTCACCCCCGGGGTGCTCGTGCACAGCGACGGGCGGTACGCGCGGTGGGGGGTCCCGCACCCGCGCCGGACCTCCGGACACCGGAGCGGCGGAGTCCACCGGGGCGTGGGGGGAGCGTTCAGCATGGCGCGCGCCCTCGCGAGCGCCCCCCGGAATCCGGCCGCCTCGCTCGACCAGGCACGCCTCGGTGCCTCGCTCGTACGGCTCGCCGCGACGCCGACGCAGCGGCTGCTCGCGCGCCCCGAACGGACCGCCCGGGAGGCCCTCACCGCGAGGCTCCCCGCCCGGACCGTGCAGGGCGTGCTGCGGCCGCTGCTCGCCGCGCTCCTCGCCGACCCGGACCTCGGCATGTCGAGCCGTCAGGCGGACCTGGCGCTGCGGGCCTTCGCCCGGGGGCGGCCGGCCGTCCCCGAGGGCGGTTCGGCGGCGCTCCCCGAGCGGCTCGCCGCCGCGCTGCCGCCGGGAACGGTCCGCACCGGCGTCCGGGTCACCGACGTGTCGGTCTCCCGGGTCACCACCGCCGAACACGGCGTGATCGGCTGCCGCTCCGTGCTCCTGGCCACGGGGGCGCGCACGGCGGCGGAGCTGCTGCCCGGGCTGCGGGTCCCCGGCTTCCACCCGGTCACGGTCCTCCACCACACGGCGCCCGTGGCGCCCGTGCCGGACCCCACGCTCCTCCTGGAGTCCGACCCCGGCGGGCCCGTCGCCCACACGGCGGTGATGAGCGCGGTCGACCCGACCCGGGCCCCGGCCGGGCGGTCCCTCGTCACCTCCACCGTCCTCGGGACCCCTCCGGACGACACGGAACGGCGGGTCCGCAAGCACCTGGCCACCCTGTACGGCACGTCCACGGACGACTGGGAGCTCCTGGCCCTCCACCACACCCGGGACGCGGTCCCGGCGATGCCGCCGCCGCACGACGCGGAGCGGCCGGTCCGGCTGCTCGCGGGGCTCTACGTGTGCGGGGACCACCGGGACGCGGGGACGGTGACGGGCGCGCTCAGGTCCGCGGAGCGGGCCGCCGGGGCCCTCCTGGCGGACCTGGGCGTCCCCCACGACCGGGCCCGCCCGAACGCGGCGGCCTGACCCCGCCGTCCCGTCGCGCGGGTCGGGGCGCGGACGCGGCGGCGCCCCTCAGGGGCGCCGCCGGTCAGCCGAGGGCGGCCACGCGGTCGCGGTACGTGCGGGCCGCCGCCGCGTCGCGGTACGGCTCCAGGCGGCGCTCGAAGTCCCGGACGTACTCGACCGCCCGGGCCGACCGCATCTCGGAGGCCTGCTGCGCCGCCTCCGCGCCCAGCGCGCACGCCTGGTCCAGTTCGCCGAGGGCGAGGCGGGACGTCGCCAGCACCACCCGGCAGAAGAGGCGGCTGCGGGCGTATCCGGGCGCCCTGAGCTGGAGCGCGCGCTCGGCGTGCTGCGCGGCCGACCGGTACTGCTGGAGGTCCCGGTGGCAGTGCCCGAGCTCGTCGGCGAGCTGTGCCTCGTCGAAGTGCCGGGCCCAGTAGGGGACCTCGTCGCCGGGCCGGGCCGCCTCCAGGGCCCGTTCCGCGCGGACGAGCGAGGCGCTGCAGGCGCGCGCCTCGCCGAGGACCGCGTGGCCCCGTGCCTCGACGGCGTGCAGCATCGCCTGGACGACGGGCGGGGCGGCCGGGCCGACGCCCTGCTGGGCGACCCGGGCCAGCTGGACGGCCTCGCGTCCGTGGCCGAGGTAGACGGCCTGGCAGCTCATGGTGAGGAGCACGTACGAGCCGTAGGCGCGGTCCCCGGCCGCCTGGGCGAGGCGCAGCGCCTGGACGAAGTAGCGCTGGGCGAGGCCGTGGGCGGCGATGTCGTACGAGGTCCAGCCCGCGAGCCGGGTGAGGTCGGCGGCCGCGGCGAAGAGGCGGCGGCCGGTGCTCTCGCCGTAGGTGCCGCGGAGCATGGGCTCGGCCTCGTGCTCCAGGTAGCGGACGAGGGCCTGCCGGGCGTGCCCGCCGCCGTAGGCGTGGTCGAGGGTGCGGAAGAGTTCGCCGACGGAGCGGAGGGCGGCGATGTCGCCGCTGGAGACCCGCTGGCCGGGGCCCCGGTCCGTACCGCGCTGGCGGGGTACGGAGAAGCGGCCCTGGGGCGGGACCCGGGTGTCGTGCGGGGGCGCGGAGGCCCGGGGCGCTGCGGGGGCGGGCTCGCCGCGGGCGACCCGGTCGTCGGCGCGGCCGATCAGCCAGTCGCGGCTGGGGACGACGAGGCCGGCCGGGGTGAAGGCGATCTTGCGGAGCTCGGCGTGGCTGCCGGAGTCCTTGCGCCACAGGCCGCTGACGATGTCGACGGCCTCCTCGGGGGTGGCGGCGAACTCCAGGCCCGCGTAGACGGGCGCGCAGGCGTCGAGGCCGAGGTCCTGGGCGGAGAGGCGGCGGCCGAGGCGGCGGGTGAAGACCTCGGCGATGAGGGCGGGGGTGGTGCCGCGCGGCTGCTGACCGCGGAGCCAGCGGGTCACGGAGGTCTTGTCGTACCGCAGGTCGAGCCCGTGTTCCAGACCGAGCTGGTCGACCCGTCTGGCGAGCCCCGCGTTGGAGAACCCCGCTTCGGCGATGAGCGCGGCGAGCTGGCGGTTCGGGATGCGCTGCGGTGGTCGTTCCGTCATCAGCTGTGCGGTCTCCTGCCTTCCGGGTCCGGGCGGCAGCCCCGTCGGACCCTCATGGAACGGCGTGAATTTAGCGGTCCTCACGGCCCGTACCGCCACCTTCGCCCCACATTCATCCGATCGTGTGAGGATTGACGGCGCCGCTGACGTAGACGGCCCCGTCCACCTGCCGGAGGGGCGTCCCCGCCGCCGCCGTACAGTGGCATGGGCGCGAATGACGCATGGTGCCGTGCCGGCCCGGGATGATCCCCGGTCCCCGGACCCCGGCACCCAGGAGGAGGCATGGCCGTGAGTGAGCTGCGATTCGTCCGCCTTGGGTTCGGCGAGGAAGCCGTCGAGTACCAGGTGGCCTGGGACAAGCAGCGCGAGGTGCACGCCGCGCGGTTCGCCGACGAGACCGACGACACCTGTCTGCTCCTTGAGCACCCGCCGGTCTACACGGCCGGGCGGCGCACCCAGGAGAGCGAGCGACCGCTGGACGGGACGCCGGTGGTGGACGTCGACCGCGGCGGCAAGATCACCTGGCACGGACCCGGCCAGCTGGTCGGCTACCCGATCATGAAGCTGCCCCGCCCGGTGGACGTCGTCGCGCACGTGCGCCGCCTGGAGGAGGCCCTGATCCGCACGGCCGCCGAGTTCGGCGTGGAGACGACCCGGGTCGAGGGCCGCAGCGGGGTGTGGGTCCTGGGCGATCCGGTCGAGCAGCGGCCCTCCCTCGGCGGGCTCTCCCTGGACTTCGACCCGCGGCTGACCGACGAGGAGTTCGATCCCCGTCTGAACGGCCCCGAGTACGCCCCGTCCAACGCCGGCCAGCGCCGTGAGGACCGCAAGCTCGCGGCCATCGGCATCCGGGTCGCCAAGGGCGTCACGATGCACGGCTTCGCCCTCAACGTGAACCCGGACAACACCTGGTTCGACAAGATCATCCCGTGTGGCATCCGGGACGCCGGCGTGGCCTCCCTGGCCAATGAGCTCGGCCGGGACGTCACCATCGAGGAGGTGCTCCCGGTCGTGGAGAAGCACCTGCGGGCCGTCCTGGAGCACGCGGAGCTGAAGCCGCGGACCATCGAGCGGGCGGACGCGGGCACGGACGAGCGCGTGGAGGAGCGGGCCCCGGAGCCCGCCTCGGCCTGAGGAATGCCGGGCTCTGGCCAAGGGTTGGCCAGAGGTAGGCAAGGCATGGAAGCAACGGGCGTACCCTGGTGTGCGCCGAAGAATCGAAGCTACAGGAGCCGATGTGTCCGCAGTCGCACCCGACGGACGCAAGATGCTGCGCCTGGAGGTCCGGAACGCCCAGACCCCCATCGAGCGCAAGCCCGAGTGGATCAAGACCCGCGCGAAGATGGGGCCCGAGTACACGAAGATGCAGGGCCTCGTGAAGAGCGAGGGCCTGCACACGGTCTGCCAGGAGGCGGGCTGTCCCAACATCTTCGAGTGCTGGGAGGACCGCGAGGCGACCTTCCTCATCGGCGGTGACCAGTGCACGCGGCGCTGCGACTTCTGCCAGATCGACACGGGCAAGCCCGAGGCCCTCGACCGTGACGAGCCGCGCCGCGTGGGCGAGTCGGTCGTCACGATGGACCTGAACTACGCCACCATCACGGGCGTCGCGCGCGACGACCTGGAGGACGGCGGCGCCTGGCTGTACGCGGAGACCGTGCGCCAGATCCACCAGCAGACGGCGGACCGCGCCGACGGCCGCACCAAGGTCGAGCTGCTCGCCCCCGACTTCAACGCGGTGCCGGAGCTCCTCAAGGAGGTCTTCGACTCGCGCCCCGAGGTCTTCGCGCACAACGTCGAGACCGTCCCGCGGATCTTCAAGCGGATCCGTCCGGGCTTCCGGTACGAGCGCTCGCTGGACGTCATCACCCAGGCCCGTGACTACGGTCTGGTCACGAAGTCCAACCTGATCCTCGGCATGGGCGAGACCCGCGAGGAGATCAGCGAGGCGCTCCAGCAGCTGCACGACGCCGGCTGCGAGCTCATCACGATCACGCAGTACCTGCGCCCCTCGGTCCGGCACCACCCCGTGGAACGCTGGGTGAAGCCGCAGGAGTTCGTGGAGCTGAAGGAGGAGGCCGACGAGATCGGCTTCTCCGGTGTGATGTCGGGCCCGCTGGTGCGCTCCTCGTACCGCGCGGGCCGGCTGTACCAGCAGGCGATCGAGAAGCGCGGCGCGGTCGACAACGCCACACAGGCCGTCTGAGACACCGGTCCCGCGACCGTGTGAATCGACGCACACATAGTTACTGGTCAGTAGTGGCCGGATCCGGTGCGGTCCGTACGACCCCGCAGCTCAGCGGGGAGGTACGGGCCGCACCGTCGTTCCCCGCTCGTCCGACCGGCCGCATCAACGTTTCATCAGTGTTTGACCAGCGGGTCACGCCCTGGTAACACCGATCTGTGAGCCTGGTTTCACTCACCGCCACCACCCGCTCACACCCCACCTCGTCTCACCCGCAATCGAGGGAGGACCCCGTATGCCGGCCGCATCGACGCACGTCCGCGTCACCGCGATCCCGTCCGTCACCGACGCCCTGAAGGCCGTGGAGGCCCTGCTGCTGGGCGCAGGACAGCGCACCGCACGGCGCAACGCCTGGAACTCCGTCCTGGAGGACCGCCGCCGCGCGAAGGACCGCGTCGAGGCCCAGCACGTGATGGAGGTCGCGTCGGGCCGGGCTTCCCGGGCCACGTAAACTTCAGGACATGGCGAGGAAGGCAAACACGGGCAGCGCTGACGCTGCGAACCCCGGGCGACTGAAGCAGATCGCCCTCACGTACCAGATGACCCGGAAGGCGGACCCCAAGGTCGGTCTGGTCGTCGCGGGCGTGGGCATCGTCGTACTCGGTGTCCTCCTCGGGATCGGCTTCCTCATCGGTCATCCGGTCTACCTGGGCATCCTGGGCTTCGTCCTGGGTCTCCTGGCGGCGGCCATCGTCTTCGGACGGCGTGCCGAGCGCGCGGCCTTCGGGCAGATGGAGGGCCAGCCGGGCGCGGCCGCGGCGGTGCTGCAGAACGTCGGGCGCGGCTGGACGACGACCCCCGCGGTCGCGATGAACCGCAGCCAGGACGTCGTGCACCGCGCGGTCGGCCGGGCCGGCATCGTCCTGGTGGCCGAGGGCAACCCGAACCGGGTCAAGACCCTGCTCGCGGCCGAGAAGAAGCGGATGAGCCGCGTCGTGGTGGACGTGCCGGTGCACGACATCATCGTCGGCGACGGCGAGGGCCAGGTGCCGCTCAAGAAGATCCGTACGACCATGCTCAAGATGCCCCGCGTGCTCTCCGGCCCGCAGGTCACCGCGGCCAACGACCGGCTGCGGGCGATGGGCGACCTGATGAGCAACATGCCGCTGCCGAAGGGCCCGATGCCCAAGGGCATGCGGATGCCGCGCGGCGGAAAGACGCGCTGACCCCCCGACCTGACGGACAAGGCCCCGGACCGTGCGGTCCGGGGCCTTGTCCGTGCGTGCTCGGCGACGTCAGATGCGGACCTGGACGGCGCCCGAGAGGCGGTCGTGGAGGCCGCGGCCGTCGCGGTCCCAGATGAGGGCCGGGATCGCCAGGCAGACGAGCAGGGAGCGCAGCGCCACCCGGAACACCCCGAGGCGTCCGCCCCGCGCGGAGACGACCCGCAGGCCGAAGAGGCGCTTGCCGGGCGTCGAGCCGACGGTCCCGACCGTCAGGACGCCGAGCACGAACAGGATGACGAGCGCCCAGTTGCCCGTCGCCTGGTTGTAGCCGTCGGTGATCAAGCCGTATGCGATCAGGATGCAGAGGGCCCAGTCGACGGCGAGGGCGCCGAGGCGCCGCCCGGGGCGGGCGATCGAACCGGGACCCTCCTCGGGCAGCCCGAGCTGCTGACCGCGGTAGCCGAAGTCGACGCCTGCGTCCTCGGCCGCCGCGCGGGGGCCGGAGAGCCAAGATCCGAGTGCTTGCCTGTTGTCCACCCGACCACGGTACTGCGCCCGTTTTTGATCACTTCGGCCCGGGTACGCGTAGGGCTCCGACACGGCGCGGCGGCACCCGGCCCGGTTAACTTCGACGAAACAAACGGGTCATGCTTGAGAAATCCCGTCTGCCTATGGTCGGGTCCAGCGTGTGCCACCGCACTGGCCGCACGACCGCTGCAAACCCCGCCCCTCCCCGGGCCGGGAGTAGGAGGAGTGGGATGTCCCAGAACAACGGGTTCCAGAACGCCGACGAGGTCCAGAAGTTCATCAAGGACAACGACGTCAAGATGGTCGACGTCCGGTTCTGCGACCTTCCGGGTGTGATGCAGCACTTCACGATCCCGGCGACGGCCTTCGACCCGGCGGAGGAGCTCGCCTTCGACGGCTCGTCGATCCGCGGTTTCCAGGCCATCCACGAGTCGGACATGGCGCTCCGCGCCGACCTGTCGACGGCCCGCGTGGACCCCTTCCGCCGCGACAAGACGCTGAACATCAACTTCTTCATCCACGACCCGATCACGGGCGAGCAGTACAGCCGTGACCCGCGGAACATCGCGAAGAAGGCCGAGGCGTACCTCGCCTCCACCGGCATCGCCGACACCGCCTACTTCGGCCCCGAGGCCGAGTTCTACGTCTTCGACTCGGTGCGCTTCGAGACCTCGGCGAACCAGGGCTTCTACCACATCGACTCCGAGGCCGGCGCCTGGAACACCGGTTCGGAGGAGAACAACCGCGGCTACAAGGTCCGCTACAAGGGCGGCTACTTCCCGGCCCCGCCGGTCGACCACTTCGCCGACCTGCGCTCCGAGATCTCCCTGGAGCTGGAGAACGTCGGCCTCCAGGTCGAGCGCCAGCACCACGAGGTCGGCACCGCCGGCCAGGCCGAGATCAACTACAAGTTCAACACGCTGCTCGCCGCGGCCGACGACCTGATGCTCTTCAAGTACATCGTGAAGAACGTCGCCTGGCGCAACGGCAAGACCGCGACCTTCATGCCGAAGCCGATCTTCGGCGACAACGGCTCGGGCATGCACGTCCACCAGTCGCTGTGGTCGAACGGCGACCCGCTGTTCTACGACGAGACGGGCTACGCGGGCCTCTCGGACACCGCCCGCTACTACATCGGCGGCATCCTCAAGCACGCCCCGTCGCTGCTCGCCTTCACCAACCCGACGGTGAACTCGTACCACCGCCTGGTCCCGGGCTTCGAGGCCCCGGTCAACATGGTGTACTCGCAGCGCAACCGCTCCGCCGCCATGCGCATCCCGATCACGGGCTCGAACCCGAAGGCCAAGCGCGTCGAGTTCCGCGCGCCGGACCCGTCCTCGAACCCGTACCTCGCCTTCTCGGCGCTGCTCCTCGCGGGCCTCGACGGCATCAAGAACAAGATCGAGCCGGCGGAGCCGATCGACAAGGACCTGTACGAGCTCGCTCCCGAGGAGCACGCGAACGTCCAGCAGGTCCCGACCAACCTGGAGGCCGTGCTCCACGCCCTGGAGGACGACAACGAGTACCTCCAGGCCGGCGGCGTCTTCACCTCCGACCTGATCGAGACCTGGATCGACTACAAGCGCACCCACGAGATCGCCCCGATCCAGCTCCGCCCGCACCCGCACGAGTTCGAGCTCTACTTCGACCTCTAAGCCGTACCGCGGTTCTTTCCGAGGCCCGTCGTCCCCTTCGCGGGGGCGGCGGGCCTCGCCGTTTTCCGGCCAAGATCACAAGAATGCGAACAGCTGACGAACTATCGTCCGTACCTGCGAGTAGGGGGTTCACTCTCCGCGACCGGTCGATAGCGTGTCGTCGTCGCTGCCGCCACACCCGGAGCACAGGGCTCCGCTGGGACTAGCTGGCGCGATGAGGACTGCCTACGTGACTCAGGCGGCTTTCGCCCCTGCAGAGACGCTCCTGCTCCAGCCGTACACCGACCACTGCCGTGTCATCGCCGAAGAAGGCGCACACGTGGTCATCGGCGTCTCCCCGGGAAACAGTTATTTCACCGCCCAGCGGCTGCGCGAGCTGACGCGCTGGGGTCTGGACCACTTCGAACAGGTCGATCTCGTCTACACCGATCTGCATGTCGCCGACATGTACGAGGCGCTCGGGTACGGGCCCGACGAGGCGCGGCGGAAGGCCGTCAAGAACCTCCGGGGGGTGCGGGCGAAGGTCGGGGCCGCCGTGGCCGAGGCCGACCCCACCGGGGTGCGGGTGCGGGCCCGCGGGATGTCGGAGTTCGGCGACGTCCCCGCCTACCGCGAGCTGCACCGCACGGTGCTCGACGCCGTGGCGGCGGACCCCGTGGTGCGGGAGACCTGCGACGCGCTGACCGGCATCTTCCTGGCCGGGAAGCTGGCGCCGGGGCAGGCGACCGACGAGCGGCAGCAGGAGGTGTGCCGGGCGTACATCTGCGCCGAGGTGCCGCTGTTCCTGGACACCCCCGCGATCCTCGGGGTGCCGTCCTCGCTCAACTGCTACCACCAGGCCCTGCCGTTGGCCGATCTGCTCTACGGGCGGGGATCCGGGCTCCGGGCCTCGCGCAACCAGGGCCACGGCATCCTCACGCCCGTCGAGACGACCATGGAAGGAGACGCGCGATGAGCGTCGCCGTCACCACCCCGCCGGCCTTCCCCTTCGACTGGGACGGCACCCGGCTGCCCGCCGAGATCGACGCGCTGCGCGCCGAGCCGGTCCGCAGGGTCCGCACGATCGCCGGGGCGGAGGCCTGGCTGGTCTCCTCGTACGAGCTGTGCAGGCAGGTCCTGGAGGACCCGAGGTTCAGCCTGAAGGACACCTCGGCGCCGGGGGCGCCACGGCAGTACGCGCTGACGATCCCGCCGCACGTGGTGAACAACATGGGCAACATCACCGGGGCCGGGCTGCGCAAGGCCGTCATGAAGGCCATCAACCCGAAGGCACCCGGCCTGGAGGAGTGGCTGCGGGCCCGGGCCGGGTCCCTGGTGGACGCGCTGGTCGCCGAGGGGGCGCCCGGGGAGCTGCGGAGCGCCTACGCCGATCCGTACTCGGCGGGGCTGCACTGCCGGATGCTGGGCATCCCCGAGGAGGACGGGCCGCGGCTGCTGCGCAGCCTGGACGTGGCCTTCATGAACGCGCCCCGCGAGATCGAGGCGGCCAGGCTCCACTGGGACCGGGACATCGCCTACATGACCGAGCGCCTGGACGACCCGGCGACCGGCGGACTGCTGGCCGAGCTCGCGGCGCTGCGCGAGGACCCCGAGTACGCGCACCTGACGGACGAGATGCTGGCGACGGTGGGCGTGACGCTCTTCGGCGCCGGGGTGATCTCCACCGCCGGGTTCCTGACGATGGCGCTGGTCTCGGTGCTGACCCGGCCGGACGTCCGGGAGGCGCTCACCGCCGGCGGCGCGCACGGCGTCGCCGGGGCCATGGACGAACTGCTGCGGGTGAACCTGTCGATCGGCGACGGGCTGCCGCGGCTCGCCCTGGAGGACGTGCGGCTCGGCGACGTCGAGGTGCGGGCCGGTGAGCTCGTCCTGGTGCTCGTGGAGGCCGCGAACCACGACCCGGAGCGCTTCCCCGACCCGCTGGCCTTCCGGCCCGGCCGGGAGAACGCCGCCGAGCACCTCTCCTTCGGCGGCGGACGGCACTACTGCCCGGCGACGGCGCTCGGCAAGCGGCACGCCGAGATCGCCCTGGAGACGCTCCTCGACCGGCTGCCGGGGCTGCGGCTCGCGGTACCGGTCGAGCAGCTGGTGTGGCGCACCAACTTCATGAAGCGGCTCCCCGAACGGCTGCCGGTGGCCTGGTAGCGGACGGGGCCCCGACAACGAGGACGGCGCTGCCCGGCCCGGCCGGGCAGCGCCCCTGGCATGCTCAGCGGCCGTAGCGGATCAGGGCGCGGACCATGCGGCAGGTGGTGTCGGAGGGCGGGTGGATGCCGATCTGCTCGGCCGTCGTGCGTATCGCCGCGTTCGTCGCCTTCGACGGGACGTACACCCCGGCGTCGAGCAGGGCGATCGCCAGGCGCATGGCCTTCAGGCGGCGGTTGTGCGTCACGTACCACTCGCGGGGCCGGCCCGCGGGGAGCGGCTTCTTCTGCAGCGGCTTCCAGGGTTCGAGGGACGGCGTCCGGATCACGGCGAGAGCCATGGGCTACCTCCTGGCGAACGGTGGGGTGCGGGCCCTCCCCGGGACCCTCACCTTCACCCCCCATTTTAGAGACCCCCACTGACAATCGCCCCTGGCCAGATGGGGTTTGGGGGGTGGTGGAGGGCTGCTTGGGGGGTACCGTGCGGGTACGGTGTGGGGCATGGAGATCTGGATCAATCCCGCCTGTTCCAAGTGCCGCAGCGCCCTCACCCTCCTCGACGCGGAGGGCGCCGACTACACCGTGCGCCGCTACCTGGAGGACGTGCCGGATCCCGAGGAGATCCGTGCCGTGCTGAAGCGGCTCGGGCTGGAGCCCTGGGACATCACGCGGACCCAGGAGGCCGACGCCAAGGAACTCGGTCTGAAGGACTGGCCCCGGGACGAGGCGAACCGCGAACGCTGGATCGAGGCCCTCTCGGCGCACCCCAAGCTGATCCAGCGGCCCCTCATCACGGCGGAGGACGGCACCGCCGTCATCGGCCGCACCGAGGAGGCCGTACGGGACGCGCTGTCCCGCTGAGCGGAAGTCACCGGAGTGCTCGGGAACGACCTGCATCTGGAGCTCGGTGCCGGCGGCGGCAGACGGGCCGCGCTCATCACGGCCCTGCGCGAGGCCGTGCGCGCCGGGCGGCTCGCCCCCGGGACGCGGCTGCCGCCCTACCGCTCGCTCGCGGCCGACCTCGGGATCGCCCGCAACACCGTCGCCGACGCGTACGCCGAGCTGGTCGCCGAAGGATGGCTGACCGCACGCCAGGGCTCCGGCACCCGGGTCGCCGACCGCGTCGCCGCCCCCGCCCCCGGACCCGTCCGGCGGGCCGCGCCGCCGGCCCTCCCGTACGACCTCGTCCAGGGCAGGCCCGACCCGGCCGCCTTCCCGCGCGGCCCCTGGCTCGCGTCCGCCCGGCGGGCCCTCACCGACGCGCCGCACGAGGCCTTCGGGGCCCGCGACCCGCACGGCCGGATCGAACTGCGCCGCGCGCTCGCCGAGTACCTCGCGCGCGTGCGGGGCGTCCGCGCCGCGCCCGACCGGATCGTGGTCTGCTCCGGCGCCGCGCACGGACTGCGGCTGCTGGCCCGGGTGCTCGGCGGCGGGCGCCCCTGGGGCGTCGAGGCGTACGGACTGCCCTTCCACCGGGACCTGCTCGCCGACGCCGGGATCCGTACCGTGCCCGTGCCGGTCGACGAGGACGGCGCCAGGACCGGGGACATCCCGCCCGGGGCCGGGGCCGTCCTGCTCACGCCCGCCCACCAGTTCCCCACCGGCGGGCCGCTGCACCCCGGGCGCCGGGCCGACGTCCTGGAGTGGGCCCGCCGCTCCGGCGGCCTGGTGGTGGAGGACGACTACGACGGTGAGCTGCGCTACGACCGGCGGCCCGTCGGCGCCGTCCAGGGCCTCGACCCCGAACGGACCGTCTTCCTCGGCTCCGTCAGCAAGAGCCTCTCCCCCGCACTGCGCCTCGGCTGGATGTGCCTGCCGGCGGCGCTCGTCGACGCCGTCGTCGACGCGAAGGGCGCACGCGAGCCGTACGCCTCGGCCACGGAGCAGCTGACCCTCGCCGACTTCCTCGGCCGCGGCGCCTACGACCGGCACGTCCGGGGCATGCGCCGCCGCCACCGGGAGCGGCGCGACCGGCTGTCCGCCGTCCTCGCGGAACGGGTGCCGGAGGTGCGGGTGACGGGCATCGCCGCCGGTCTGCACGCCGTCCTGGAGCTGCCCCCCGGCACCGAGCGCGCGGTGCTCGCCGCGGCCGCCCGGCACGGGGTCGCCACGGAGGGCCTGGCCGCCTACCGCCACCCCGACGCCCGGGACCACGCCCGCCCGGACGGCCTGGTCATCGGCTACGCCACCCCACCGGAGCGGCTGTACGGAGCGGCGCTGGACGCACTGTGCGGGGCGCTGTCCGAGGGCCTCGCGGCGGGAGGCCTCAGGCAGCCGGGTCCTCGTGTCGCGCGCGCCGCTCCGCCTCCGTCAGGATCTCCGTGATCCTGAGGCCGAAGCGGGCGTCGCAGGGGTGCGGCTCGCCCGTGCGGGCGGCGGTGACGAGGGCGTCCACGGCGGCACCGAAGGCCCCCACCGCGCCGTCCCAGCGGGGCATCTCGGCCCGGCCCCCGGTGCCGTACAGCGTGAGCGCCGCCTCGGCCGCCTCCGGGGGCGCGCTCAGGGTGAGGGTCGCCGTGCTGCTCGCGCCCGACGCGTGACGCAGCACCAGGTGGTGGGTGTCGTCCGGGCCGGGGACGGCCGTGATGCCGGTGACGTCGCCGAGGACCGGCAGGTAGACGGAGAGGACGTGCGGGCCGACGTCCCACAGGCCGCCCTTCTCCCGCCGCCAGGGCGAGGCCGCGTACGCGCTGAGGGAGCCGGGGCCGTAGAGCGAGCCCAGCCAGTGGGCCTCGCCGAGGAACCAGCCGCCTGCCGCCGTCTGTTCCTCGACCCAGCGGGCCGTGGGCTCCGCGAACCGCAGGGTGCAGAAGACCACCGAGGCGACCCCGGCCGCCGCCACGGCCTCGGCCACCTCGCGGGCCGCTGCCACGGTCGTGGCGACCGGCTTGTCCAGCAGGACGTGACACCCGGCGGCCGCGGCCCGGACCGCGAGCGGGGCCTGCACGTCCGGCGGGAGGGCCAGGGCGACGGCGTCGCTCGCCTCGAAGAGGGCGTCCACGTCGTCGTACGCGCGCGTGCCGGACGCGGCGGCCAGCTCGGCGGCCGCGTCGGGACGTCTGCCCCACACGCCGCTGAACTCGACGCCCGGATGCCCCGCGAGCGCGGGCGCGTGCGTGCGGGCGGCCCAGGGGCCGGTGCCGAGGAGTCCGATCCGGGGCTTCTCACCGAGGTTCTTCGCCATGCCCCCAGTCTGCCGGGCGGCACCGACAACCACCCACCCCCGTACACCGCCGGCGCCGCTCCCCCGGGCCGGTGCTAGCGTCTTCGCGCCGGCCGCGGGACTCCGGCGCGACTTCCGGAACCTGCCTCTGAAGCAACGTCTTCGCTGTTCGCGCCCCCATTCCCCGGCCGGCACCACACACCCGGGAGGGGAGAGCGCCGTGTCCGAGCTCGTCGCCGCCGAGGACGTGCTCCTCTTCGTCAACGCCGCCGTCACGGCCACCGGCCAGCGGGAGTTCCGCTCCTCCGCCGCCGAGCAGCACTTCTCGCTCGCCTTCCTCCACGCGTACGTACGGGTCAACTACCGGCCCGTGTACGCCGCCGCCCTCGCGCTCGACGTCAACGACCACAACGCGGCCCTGATCATCGAGCACCTCCTCCGCACCCCGAAGGAGGCGGACCCGGGCGAGGGCCGGCTGATCGCCGCCCGCCTGGCGCGGATGCCGCCGCAGCGGGTCTACCGCCTCTTCGGCGCCCTGCGCGCCGCCGGGGTCAACAACCGCCGCACGCGCGCGATCACGCGCGCGTGGCTCGCGGCCCGCCCCGATCCGGCCCTCGACGCGGTGAAGTACCGGAACGGTCTCAGGACCGCGCTCCGGCACGTGCACGCGCGCCCGGCCGATCCCGAGACGGGCGACTTCCTCTTCGCGCCGGGCCGCCGGGTCCGCTACGAGAACCCGACGCTCGACGCGCACCGCCGGGCGCACTACGAGCAGGCCGCGCTGTACGAGCTGCCGTTCACGGTCGCGGAGGGCTTCGCAGCGAGGCACGGGATCCCCCGCGCGGTGTTCCTGGAGCGCATCGCGCCCCGGATGACCCGGCTCGAACGGCTGCGGACCGACCGGGCCGCCGATCTGTCGGTCATGCCGCTCACCCGGCTCGCCCTGTACGTGCTGGCGCTCCCGTTCGCCGAGCGGGTGGAGCGCCGGGCCGAGCTGACGAACGCGCTGCGCGCGGCCGCCCGCCGCGCCGCCGGGCCGTACGCGGGGAGCTGGGGGCGGGTGGCGGCCGTGCTCGACGACAGCTTCTCGTCCTCCGGTTCGGCGGTGAAGCGGCGCCGCCCGCTGGCCGTGGCCCTCGGCTGCCACTTCCTCCTGGAGGCGCTCGCGGCCCCCGGGGCGTACACCGCTCTGTGGACCTCGGGCCGGGACGATCCCCTGCTCGTCCATCCCCACGGGCCCACCCCGCTCGGCCTGCGCGTCCTGGACGCCCTCGACACCGGTCCCGAGCGGCTGGTGATCGTCTCGGACGGCTGGGACAACGCGCCTCCGGGGCTCGCGGGCGAGGTGCTGCGGGTGTGGCGGTCACGTCTCGATCCAGGGCGGCGGACGAGCGTCGTGCACCTGAACCCCGTATACGACGCCGAGGGCTTCGACGTGCGCCGGCTGGCGCCGAGCGTGCCGGTGGCGGGGATCAGGGACGCGGATGACCTGGCGGCCCTGGTGGAGATCGCGCAGTTCACGGAGGGGCGGACGGGCTTCGCGGAGCTGCGGGCCTATCTGGACGGGCGGGTGGAGCGGTTCCTGAAGGAGGCGGAGGGGTGACCCGGATCGATCTGACCGGTCTCGACGTGCGGCCCGCGCAGGTGTGGGGCGGGGTGCGGCTCGTGCCGCTCGTCCGGGACGAGCCGGTGCCGGGGCTGCGGCTGCGCCGGGAGGTGTACGGGGGCCGGGGACCGACCACCGTCGAGCTCGGCGACCGGACCACGTACACCTCGTACGTTCCGCACGGCCTCGTCGCCGACTGGACGGGCGCGGGGGCGGAGGCCGCCGCCTACGGGTCCCGGCTCGGGGGTGACGGGGGGCCGGAGGCCGTGCCGGTGCGCCGCCTCCACCGGATGGCCAAGCGGCGGCGGAGGGAGGACCGGCTGCGGTTCCTGCCCCTGCACCTCGCCCTGGAGGGCTATCTCGCGCTGCACTTCGGCGGGCCGTCCGTGGTCTGGGACGACTGGTCCCGGGAGGCGCTCCGGCGCGGACTCTCGCCGCGCGCCGAGGCGGCGTACGCGGGGTGGGCGGTGCCCGGGCTCGGCGAGGCACTGCGGGTCTTCGAACTGCACCCGGGCCAGTGCGGGATGCTCCTGTACGTGGCCGACGCGCTGGCCGCGGCCTTCGTGGTGCCGCACCCGGACGACTACCGCCTGCTGCACCCGACGCTGGTGGAGGACCTGTACGGGGAGCTGGTCCACCAGTACGCGCACTACGGCGCCCCCGTGCCCGCGTTCACGGCCCGGATCCGGGACGGGGCGGGCGGCGTCCGGGGCCTCGCGGACCTGCGGGCGGCGGCCCTGGAGCAGGAGCGGGCCTGGGCGGTGGCGCACGACGGGCTGATGGCGCGGGACCTGCGGGAGACGTCGTACGCCTTCGAGCGGGTCCACCGAGCGGGGCCCTTCGCTCTGCACCGGTTCCTCCCGCCGTTCGAGCGGGGCGGGCGGGAGCAGCACATCGGGGAGGTGATCACCGACCGGAAGGGACGGGCGGCGTACCTGAAGACCTTCCGGCTCTCCGAGAGCCAGATCCGGAAGGGGTACCTCCTGAACCGGCTCGCGGACTGCGACTGGCACCTCGGGCGGACGGCCGAGGCGCTCGGCACCTCGTACGCCGAGGTGGTGCGGCGGGTGCGGTCGGCGGGGCTCGGATCGCTCCTCGACGCGCACGTCGTCGCACGGCGGCTGCGCGAAGATCGGGAAAGCTGAGTAACACGGGGTTCACAAACGGGCAACCGACGGGAAATCCCGTGTTGCCAAGCTGCGGTCGAACACAAACGCGCAGTCAGCGCGTCAGACCGCAGCTTCTCGCAGTGCCGCGAGCCGCAGCGGACACCCGCAGCAGCACGCCAAAGGATGAGACCCGTGACCTTCAAGGCTGAGTACATCTGGATCGACGGCACCGAGCCGACCGCGAAGCTTCGCTCCAAGACGAAGATCATCGCCGGTGAGGGCCTCGCCCTCGACGAGCTGCCGATCTGGGGCTTCGACGGCTCCAGCACGAACCAGGCCAAGGGCCACGCCTCGGACCGCGTCCTGAAGCCGGTCTTCGTCTGCCCGGACCCGATCCGCGGCGGCAACGACGTCCTGGTGCTGTGCGAGGTCCTCAACACGGACATGACGCCGCACGAGTCCAACACGCGTGCCGCGCTCGCCGAGGTCGCCACCCGTTACGCCGCTCAGGAGTCGATCTTCGGCATCGAGCAGGAGTACACCTTCTTCGAGGGCACCCGTCCGCTCGGCTTCCCGGTCAACGGCTTCCCGGCCCCGCAGGGCGGCTACTACTGCGGCGTCGGCGTGGACGAGATCCACGGCCGCCCGATCGTCGAGGCGCACCTGGAGAACTGCCTCAAGGCCGGTCTCGGCATCTCCGGCATCAACGCCGAGGTCATGCCCGGCCAGTGGGAGTTCCAGGTCGGCCCGCTGGCCCCGCTGGAGGTCTCGGACCAGCTCTGGATCGCCCGCTGGCTGCTCTACCGCACGGCCGAGGACTTCAACGTCTCGGCGACGCTCGACCCGAAGCCGGTGAAGGGCGACTGGAACGGCGCGGGCGCGCACACCAACTTCTCCACGAAGGCGATGCGCGAGGGCTACGACGCGATCATCACCGCGTGCGAGTCGCTGGGTCAGGGCTCGAAGCCGCTCGACCACGTCAAGAACTACGGCGCCGGCATCGACGAGCGCCTGACGGGCCTGCACGAGACCGCCCCGTGGGACGAGTACTCCTACGGCGTCTCGGACCGCGGCGCCTCGGTCCGCATCCCGTGGCAGGTCGAGCAGGACCGGAAGGGCTACATCGAGGACCGCCGCCCGAACGCGAACGTGGACCCGTACGTGGTGACCCGCCTGATCGTGGACACCTGCTGCGAGGCCCTGGAGAAGGCCGGCCAGGTCTGATCCGCACCGCTCGGGAAGGGGCGCCCACCGTTTCACACGGTGGGCGCCCCTCTCGTCATGTGGGATGAAAGACAGGGCTTTTGGGCCCCGGAGGGTCGTCGGAGGCATTCCCTTCTGGTTCAATAGGGATATGGCCATCAAGCAGAACGACACCGCGAAGGGTCGCCACGACCTCGAGCCGTTCTGGCCTTCCCGGGCGCACCACGACTTCGACCGGTGCTGTCGACGCGTGAGGAACGCGTCGGCCCTCTAACGCCCCGACCGGTACGCACCGGTCCCGGCCTTCGGCCGCACGCGCACGACGTACGAGACCTCTCCGTCCGTTCCCCGCGCGAAAGAGCTGACCTGCCATGGCCCACACCCAGAGCGCTTCCCTCACGGCCGTCCGTCCCGGCCGGCACCGACTGCGTGCCGTCGATCCGAACGAGGTCGTCGACTTCTCCCAGGTGGCGGACTTCCTGCCGCCCGGCGCCACCCTGCTGCCCGCCCCGCCGCACGCGCTGCCCACGCTGCCCGGGCGCCCGCCGATGGTCGGGTACCTCGTCCTCGTCCCGGCCGGCCGGGAGCCGCACCTTCCGGCGGCCCCCGTCCCCGCCCCCGCCCCTGCCGCCGTCGCGGCGGAGGAGCAGGGTCCGGTGGCCATCGACGCCGCCCGGCGGATCGCCCTCGTGGACGGGCAGGCGCTGGACCTGACGTACCTGGAGTTCGAGCTGCTGGCCCATCTGGTGGCACACCCGCACCGGGTGCACACGCGCGACCAGTTGGTCACGACGGTGTGGGGGTACGGACACGTGGGCGACGGCCGCACGGTCGACGTGCACGTGGCCCGGCTGCGCCGCAAGCTGGGCGCCGAGCACCGCCACACGATCCAGACCGTGCGGCGGGTCGGCTACAAGTACACGCCCTGATCAGGCGGTCGTGCGGGACCTCGCCCTCACCTTCGCCACCAGGGCGAGGGTGAGGTCCACCGCCAGGAACAGCAGCAGGCTCAGACCGAGCAGCGGGACGAACCAGCTGACGAGCGCCGTCGCCGCCGCGAGCGGCAGCAGCAGCGTCACCGGCACCTTCCGCCAGGCTCCCCGCGCCACCGGGCGGCCCGGGCGGCGCAGCCACCACATGCGGTAGCCCCAGAGGATCAGCAGGATCAGGGCGAGCGCGAGGGCCGCGAGGGCCAGTTGGTTGAACAGGCCGAGGAAGACACCGGTGTGGGCGTCGATGCCGACGCGGGTGAGCTGCGCGAGCAGCGGATAGTCGGCGAAGCGCAGCCGGTCGAGGACCGTGCCGTCCTTCGGGTCCAGCGCCACCGAGTCCAGCTGGACCGGGAACTGGGTGTCGGTCTCCTTGACCACGTATCCCTTGCCGTCGGCGGGCAGCGCGACCGAGATCCGCGGGCTGTCGATGCCGGCCGCGCGGGCGGCGGCGACCGCCTTGTCGAGGCCGATGTCCGGGCCCTGCGCGGTGGCGGAGCCGTGGTGGCCGGCGCCGTGGCCCTCGTGCTCCGAGCCGGGGTTCGCGCCCGCCGACAGGGTGGGCGTCGCGCCGCCGAGACCGTCCTGGACGATGCCGATGTTCTCGCCCGCGTACCGCGACCAGGTCAGGCCCGTCGCGGAGAGCAGGACCAGGCCGACCGCCGCCCACAGGCCGACCGAGCCGTGCCAGGAGAGCGTGCGGCGGCGGGACTTCGGGCCCCGCTCGGGCAGGATCAGCGCGCGGCGGTTCCTCCGGCGTCGGCCGACCCAGAGCAGGACGCCGCCGAGCGCGAGCACCCACAGCCAGCTCGCGGCGAGTTCGCTGTAGTTGCGGCCGAGCTCGCCCAGGTGCAGATCGGCGTGGAGGCCGTCGATCCAGGTGCGCAGCGGGAGGGCGCCGGAGCTGCCGAAGCTGGGCAGCTGTCCGCGTACGTCACCGGTGTACGGGTCGACGAAGACGGCGAGCGAGGTGCCCTCGGGCACGTCGGGGTCGGTCATCAGGACGCGGGTGGTCGCGCCGGGTTCGGCGCCGGGCCAGACGGCGGTGACGGTGCCGTCCGGGTCGGCCTCGCGGGCTATGGCCACCTGCCGGGAGAGCGGCAGGGTGGTGTCGCCGACGGGGACTTCCAGCTCGTGCGCGTAGACGATCTTCTCCGCCTGGAAGGAGAGCGCGTAGAGCAGACCGCTGACGGCGGCCACGAGGAGGAAGGGGGCGACGAGGACGCCCGCGTAGAAGTGGAGGCGCAGGACGAGGGGGCGCAGGGCGCTCCAGGTGCCGGGCCGGGTGGGGGTCGGTGCTGACGGTGGGGTCGCGGAGCCGGGGGTTTCCGGGCGCGCGAGATCGCCGATGGTCATGACGGACTGTCCTTGGAGTCGTGGTGTCGACAGGGGGAAGCGGCCCCCGGGTCAGACGTGTGCTCCGAGGGCCGTGGCGCGGGGTGCGGACAGCCGGGGCGGGCCGCGCCGGTTGAGGGCGTGCGCGAGGACGACGGTGTGCGGGCGGCGGGCGTTCCGCCGCGCCCGGCGGACCGGGCGGCGCGGGGCCTCGGGGACGGGGACGAGGGCGCGGAGGAGCCGGAGCGGGGTGAAGGCGTACGCGAGGGCGGCGCGGGCCAGCGTGAAGAACGCGGCTTCGCCCCGGGCGAGCCAGAGGCCGCAGAGGAGGGCGGCGAGGAGGTGGGCGGTGAGCATGCCGGTGCCGGACGTCATGTCCATGGGGTCGGCGGTGGCCATGACCACCGCGTCCATGGCGTCGGCGTGGTGCATCCCGGGCATGTCCGCCATGCCGCCCGTCATGCCCGGCATGTCCGCCATGGCGTCGGCGTCGTGCGTGCCCGGCATCGCGTCCGTACCGCCGCCGCCCGCCATGCCGTGGCCCACGGTCGAGAACAGCAGGTGCAGCGCGCCCTGGAGGACCACCAGGGCCCCCGCGATCGCGGGTGCGCCCCGGCGGCGTCCGGCCGCGGCCCAGGCGGCCGCCGTCGTCGCGGCGAACGCCCCGAGCAGGGTCGTCGCCGGTAGCTGGTGGGCAGACATGGACGAATGCCCCACAGCGGCCAAAGTCACGCACACGACCGCGAAAAGCGCGGCTCGCAGGGCGCGCAGGGGCGACCGGGCATCCGTCATCGACGCCATGGTGCCATCCCGGCCAGATGGCCGGACAGACCCCCTCCCGATGACGTTCCTCCCCTGGCGGAATCCTCCGGGAGCGGAACACCCTGGCACCGGCTCCGCCCGCCGGGCAGGCTCGGATCATGAAACTGCTGATGCTCGGAGGCACGGAGTTCGTCGGACGCGCGATCGTGGAGGCCGCGCTCGCGCGCGGCTGGGAGGTGACGGTCTTCCACCGGGGCCGGCACGCGGCTCCCGAGGGGGTCGCGTCGCTGATCGGGGACCGCACCGCCCCCGGCGGCCTCACCGCCCTCGCCACCGGATCCTGGGACGCCGTCGTGGACACCTGGTCGGCCGCACCCTCGGCGGTCCGGGACGCCGCCCGGCTCCTGGAGGGCCGGGTCGGGCGGTACGCGTACGTGTCGAGCCGCTCCGTGTACGCCTGGCCGCCGGCCGCCGGACTCGCGGAGGACGGACCGCTGGTGGAGGGCTCGCCCGACGACGGTGACGTGCCGTACGCGGAGTCCAAGCGGGGCGGTGAACTCGCCGCCACCGGCGCGTTCGGGCCCGACCGGACGCTGCTCGTGCGCGCGGGCCTGATCCTGGGCCCGTACGAGAACGTGGGCCGGCTGCCGTGGTGGCTGGGCCGGATCGCGCGCGGCGGACCCGTCCTCGCCCCGGGGCCGCGCGGGACGACGGTCCAGTACATCGACGTCCGCGACCTCGCCGCGTGGACGCTGGACGCGGTGGCCGCCGGGCTCTCGGGGCCGTACAACCTGGTCTCGCCGCCCGGGCACACGACGATGGGCGAGCTGCTCGACGCGTGCGTACGGGCGACCGGGAGCGCCGCCGAACTGCGCTGGACGGAACCGGAGGCGCTGCTCGCGGCCGGGGCGGCCCCCTGGACGGAGCTGCCCGTGTGGCTGCCGCCGGGCGAGACGTACGACGCGATGCACACGGCCGACGTCTCCCTGGCCGTCGCGGCGGGGCTGCGCTGCCGGCCGGTGGAGGAGACGGTCGCGGACACCTGGACGTGGCTGCGGTCCCTGGGCGGCACCGCCCCCCAGCGCCCGGACCGCCCGGCCGTGGGCCTCACCCCGGAACGGGAGGCGGAGGTCCTGGAGGCGCTCGCGAAGGGGTGAGGGCGGGACGGGGGCGGGGCCGGGGCGGGGCTCCGGGCGGCGGGGCGGGTCCGGACGCCCCCGGATCAGCCTTTACCCGCACGTATCAGCCCATTCATGCCCGTACTCACCCGGACCCGTCCGGACCTGCCCGGATCGGGGCGATCCATTACCGTCGACACGAACGCGTACGCACCGGAGGAGTCGACGCCATGCCCGCCATCCCCGCCACCTCCGTCGCCAACCTCCGCGATCTCGGCGGCCTGCCCCTCGGGGACGGGCGCTCGGTCCGCCCCGGCCTCGTCCTGCGCTCCGCGCAGCTCGACCGGCTCGACCCGGACGAACCCGCCGTGGCGGGCCTCGGCATCCGGACCGTCGTGGACTTCCGTACGGCGACCGAGCGCGGCGACCGGCCGGACCGGGTCCCGCCCGGCGCCCGGGTGCTCGTCGCCGACGTCCTCGCCGACTACCTGGCCGGCAGCGGCCTGCCGCCCGCCGCGCGTCTGAAGGCCCTGCTCGCCGACCCCGCGCTCGCCGAGGAGCACCTCGGCGGGGGGCGGGTGCGGGCGGCCTTCGCCCGGACGTACCGGACCTTCGTGTCGGGCGAGTCCGCCCGCGCCTCCTACCGCGCGCTGCTCGGCGAGCTCGGGACCCCGGGCGCGGGTCCCCTGCTGTTCCACTGCTCGGCGGGCAAGGACCGCACGGGCTGGGCGGCGACCGTCCTCCTGTCGCTGCTCGGCGCGGACGAGGAGACCGTCCGGACCGAGTACCTGGCGGTCAACCCGGCGGTGCGGCTGGCGTTCGCGCCGATGATCGAGGGGTTCACGGCACAGGGTGGCGATCCCGAGCTCGCGCTCCAACTGATCGGGGTCCTGCCGGAGTACCTGGACGCGGCGCTCGACGAGGTGGCCGTGCGGCACGGGTCGATGGAGAAGTACGTACGGGAGGGGCTCGGCGTCCCGGACGAGGTCACGGACCTGATCCGCGAGCGACTGACGGTCTCGGCGGCCTGAGGGGGCGTCCCGGGTCCGGGGTGACCATCGGAAGAATCGCTCGTTCTGCTGAACGTGAGCACCCAGGATCTCGTTCCCTCGCCCGTGGGCCCGGTCGACGTCGAGCAGGCCGAGGCCGCGCTCGTCGAGCGGTATCCGCGACTCGTCCGCATCGCCTATCTGGTCCTGCCGCCGGCGCTCGGCCGCAACCGCCGGGTGCTGACCGCGCACGCCCTCGTCCAGCGGTCGCTGCCGCGCCGCCGGGTGCCGGGTTCCGCGGTGCCGGGGCCGCGGCGGGACGAGGACGCGGTGGATCCGGGCTACGCGTACGTACGGGGCGAGGTCCTGCGGCAGGCGCTGATCGCCGGACTGCCGCTGAGGCGCCTCGCGCTGCCCCGCCGGGCGCAGTTCCCGCCGCTCCTGCCGCACGTGTGGGGGCTCCGGCTGTTCCCCCGGGTGGGCGGGGCCGACGAACTCGCCCTGGACCAGCGGCTGTCCCGCCTCTCGGGCCCCGGCCGCGCCGCCTACGTGCTGCGCGGCCTGGAGCGGCAGGGCGACCCGGAGGTCCTGCGCGTCCTGGCGGCGGCGGGCGTGGAGAATCCGGCGGCGGCCCTGGCGGAGGCGGACGCGCTGGACGCGCTGGACGCCGTGCCCGCCCCGGACGGGCCTGACGCCGGTGCGCCGGGGGGCGCGGGGAGTGCCGGGAGCCCTGGTCGGCCCGCCGCCTCGGGGGCTTCCGGGGCCCGGCGGCGTACCGACGCACCCGGGAAGGCCGGAGGGGTGGAGGGAGCCGACGTGCGGGGTGGCGACCGCCTCGAACCGGGCGGGCGCATCGACCCGGGCGGGCGCGCCGACCGGAGCGGACCCGCCGACCGGAGCGGACACCTCGGCCCCGACGGGCGCGCCGACCGAGGTGGACACCCCGACCGGGTCGGGCGCTCCGAGCGCGTCGGCGAGCAGGCCGGGCCCGGCCGGGCCGACGGCCGTCGCGGCGGCGACGGCGACGGCCGGGAAGGCCGTACGGGCGACTCCGGCGGCGGGGCCGGTGGCATCGGCCGGACGGCCGGGACGGGCGGCGGAGCGTCCGGGCCCTCCGCGGGGGCCCCCGCCCGCCCCCGGCGGCTCAGTGGTGCGGCACTGCTCGAATCCGACGAGTTCGACCCCTGTGCCCTGCAGGCGCGGCCCACCGATCTCATGCGGCGGCGCCAGCACGGGCGGGCCGCGTTCGTCGGTGTCGTGGCGGTCCTCGTGTGCGGGGCCCTGCTCGGGCTGCCCGGGGACGGCTGGGGCAGAAACGGTGCCGCGGCGCCTTCGTACGCCCGTAACCCCGCCGCCGAGGCCGCCCTCGATCCCGGGGCCGTCAGGAGGGTGGATCCGGTGGTGTGGCCGGGGGCGACCCGGCGGGACTTCTCCGTGTGGCCCGCGCGCGGCGGGCTGAGGGGCGACAGCGCGCTGCTGCGGCGGGCGCTCGCCGTGTGGGCCCGGCCGGGTGGCTCCGTACGGTCGTCGGCCACGCCCGGGACTCCGGTCGGGCCTCCCATGGGGCCGCCGCAGTTGCTGTTCGCCGGGCAGGTCGACGCCATGCGGGTCGTGCTGTTCCATGACGGGCTGCGGGCCGTGCGGTACGCGGAGCCCGCCGAGGGCACGGCCGGCGCCGCGCTGGACTTCGCGCGGACGGACGCGGCCGACCCGGTCGGCGCGGCGGCGCTCGTGGTGTCCCGCGCGGCGGGCAACGTCCGCTATCTGACGGCCCCGTGGGTGCGGGAGACGGCCGTACGGGACCTGCTCACGCCCGCGAAGGACCCGAGGCCGCTGGTGCGGGACGCCGACGGGGTGACCGATCCCCTGCCGAGCCCCGCGAGGGCCGGCGGCTGCACCCGGTGGAACACGCTCCAGGTGCGGGACGGCGAGGGGCTGCGGCTCCTCACCGACCTCGGCGAGCTCGCGCCCGCCCGGCTGCTCTGGGGGCCGCCGGCCGCGCCCGTGGACGCGACGGGGGCGGAGGCGCGGCGGACCTGGGCGCGGACGGCGTGCCTGCTGACGGCGGTGCGGGCGCGGGGGGTGCGGTCCGTGAACGCCTGGCGGTTCGCCCGGCAGCCCCTGCCGGAGGGCGCGGGACGGGCGGACTGGGTGTGCACGCGCGCGGAGACCTGGCGGGGCACGGGCAGCAGGGTCCTCGCCCAGTTCCTCGTGCCGTCGCCCGAGGTCCCCGCCGCGCTCGCGGCCCGCTCCGAGGGCTCGCCGGCCTGCGGGGTGCGTGATCCCCGGGTCCTCGCGGGCGTGTTGTGGCGCGCGCCGGGCGGTGGCTGGTTCGTCCTGGCGGCGGGCAGCGACGACTTCACGTCCCTGGAGACCTCCGGCGGGGTGGACGGACGCTCCGACGGCCCGCTGCTCGCGGTGAAGGCGACGGCGGGCGCGCGCGCCGACCTGCGCGGCACCCTGCGGGACGGCACCCGGAGCGGTGCCCTCCGCTGACCGGGGCGGCTCAAAAAGAGGCCGCACAAGCCTGTTGCCACTGCCTTACCCCTCAGTACATTGACGTCATGTCTAATACGCAGCCTGCACCGGTGGCGTCAGAGCACGTCGAGCTCAAGGCCCGCAAGGTCTCCTTCGACTGGGAAGAGACGCCGCTCCACTGGGTTCCGGGCGACCCCTTCACCACGCACACCATCAACGTGCTGCACCTGCTGCTGCCGGCCGGCGAGCGCTGGTTCGTCCACGTCTACAAGCAGGCGCTGCCGTACGTCACCGACGACCGGCTGCGCGAGGACGTCATCGGCTTCATCGGCCAGGAGGCCATCCACTCCCAGGCCCATGACGACGTCCTCCCGCACCTGCGGAAGCTGGGCCTCGACCCCACCCCGTACACCGCGCAGGTCGACTGGTTCTTCGAGAAGCTGCTCGGGGACCGGACCCTGCCGCCCGGGCGGCCGCGCCGGTGGTGGCTGATGGAGCGGGTCGCGCTGATCGCCGCCATCGAGCACTACACCGCCTTCCTCGGCGACTGGGTGCTCAACGCCGAGGAGCTCGACCGGGTCGGCGCCGACCCCACCATGCTGGACCTGCTGCGCTGGCACGGGGCCGAGGAGGTCGAGCACCGCGCGGTCGCCTTCGAGCTGTTCATGCACCTCGACGGCGGCTACCGGCGCCGCGCCCGCACCTGGGCGCTCGCCTTCTCCGCGCTCGTCTTCCTCTGGCAGCGGGGCATCCGCTTCTTCCTGGAGAACGATCCGAGCCTGCTCGACCCGAAGGCCTCCTTCGCGGACTTCGTCCGCAAGGGCCGGCAGGGCGTGCTGCCCTCCACCCCGGCGATGCTGCGCTCCATACCCCGCTACCTGAGCCGCGCCTACCACCCCTCCCAGGAGGGCGACACCGCGCAGGCCATGGCCTACCTGGCCACCTCGCCCGGCGCCAACGGGGGCCACTGATGCCCCGGTTCACCACCGTCGCCCTCGTCGCCGGCGCCGCGCTGCTGGTCCGGCGCGCCGTCCGCAGCCGCATGTCCACCGCGCCGCTCTGGCCCCTGCCCGCCCTCGACACACCCGTCTCCGGGTACGGGCGGGGCAGCACCGTCCCGCGCAAGGTCCGGGTCACCGGCCGCGCCACGCCCGCCGAGGGCGTCGTCGAACTGCGCCTGGAAGGTGACGGGCTGCCCGCCTGGCAGCCGGGCGCCCACCTCGACCTCGTCCTGCCCTCCGGTCTCGTCCGGCAGTACTCGCTCTGCGGCGATCCGGCCGACCCGGCCTCGTACACCGTCGCCACCCGTCTCGTCGAGGACGGGCGGGGAGGCTCGCGCGAAGTGCACGAGCAGCTCCACGAAGGCGTGGAGATCGAGATCCGGGGACCCCGCAACCGCTTCCCGCTGGTCGACTCCCCCGCGTACGTGTTCGTGGCGGGCGGCATCGGCATCACCCCGGTCCTGCCCATGCTGCGCGCGGCCGAGGCGGCGGGGGCGGACTGGCGGCTCGTGTACTGCGGGCGGAGCCGGGCCACCATGCCCTATCTGGAGGAGATCGCCCGGATCGGGGACGGCGAGCGGGTCACCGTCGTCGCCGAGGACGAGTCCGGCTTCCCCGACCTCGGCTTCCTCGGGCGGCTTCCCGTCGAGGCGGTCGTCTACTGCTGCGGGCCCGAGGGTCTGATGGACGCGGTGACCGCGGCGATGCCGGAGGGCCGGGCGCCGCGTCTGGAGCGCTTCACCGCCGCCGCGGCGACCGGGACGGCCTTCGAGGTCGAACTGCGCCGCTCCGGGCGCACGTTGACGGTGGCGGCCGACCAGTCGCTCCTCTCGGCGGTCCGCGAGGAGCTGCCGGGGATCACGTACTCCTGCCGGCAGGGTTTCTGCGGCACCTGCCGACAGCGGGTCCTGGAGGGCGAGGTCGACCACAGGGACGAGCTGCTCACCGACGACGAGCGGGACGACTCGATGCTGATCTGCGTCTCGCGCTGCGCGGGGAAGCGGCTCGTCCTCGACCTGTAGTTACGGGAGGACGAGCCAGTCCAGGGCCAGCGCGGTCAGGAGGCCTCCGACCAGGAGCCAGGTGCCGAGCCGCGTGCGGCCGTTGCGGGAGAGCTCGATCACGATCCCGCAGAGGATCATGGCGAGCCCGTACACGCCCACGACCAGGACGGACGTACGGCTCGCGAGCCGGATGACCAGCACCACGGCCAGGGCGACCAGGAGCACGGACGCGGCGGCGACGCGCAGCCGCCGCGCCTGCTTCGGGGTCATCCCGTCGGCCGGCACCTCGGGCTCCGAGGGGTCCGAGGGCTCCGCGGCGTCCGAGGTCTCCGCAGCGTCCGAGGGCTCCGCCGTGTCCGCAGGGTCCGAGGGCTCCTTCTTCCCTTCCGGGGCAGGGGAGTCGGGGGTTTCCTGGGCCTCGTCGGCCTTCCGGGGCTCGTCGGCCTCCGGGGCCTCGGCCGTCGGGGTGTCCTGGTCGGAAGCGCTCATGGGGCAGGAGCGTAACGGACGCGGTTAGGCTGTTCGTATGACGACCGGGGTACGCCGCAGGATGGGCGTCGAGGAGCGCAAGCGGCAGTTGATCGGGGTGGCCCTCGAACTCTTCAGCCACCGCTCTCCCGACGAGGTGTCCATCGACGAGATCGCCGCGGCCGCGGGCATCTCCCGACCGCTGGTCTACCACTACTTCCCCGGCAAGCAGAGCCTCTACGAGGCGGCGCTGCGGCGGGCGGCCGACGAACTGGCCGCCCGGTTCGTGGAGCCTCCGCGGGGACCGCTCGGGGCCCGGCTGCTGCGGGTGATGGGCCGGTTCTTCGACTTCGTGGACGAGCACGGGCCGGGCTTCGCGGCGCTGATGCGCGGCGGTCCCGCGGTGGGCTCGTCCACGACGAACGCGATGATCGACGAGGTGCGGCAGGCCGCGTACGAGCAGATCCTGGCGCATCTGGAGGTCGAGGAGCCCTCCGCGCGGCTCGAACTCGTCGTCCGTTCCTGGGTGTCGCTCGCCGAGTCGACGGCCCTGCTCTGGCTGGACGGGCGCCGGATCCCGCGCGCGGAGCTGGAGCTCCAGCTCGTGCACGACTTCGCGGCGCTGGCCGCGGTGAGCGCCGCCTACGACCCGGACATGGCCGGGATCCTCGTACGGATCCTCGCGGACGAGCCGGCCGACGGACCCTTCGGGGACCTGGTGGCCCGGCTCACGGCGCTCGCGCCCCGCGTGCCCGATCAGCGCTTGCGGTAGGACACGTCGAGGTCGCGGATCTCGACGGAGAGGCGGACGCCGTCCGTCGCCTTGAGGTGGGCGGGCAGCAGATCGAGGACGGCCTCGGCGAGGCGGGCCTTGGCCTCCTCCGTACGGCCCGGCAGCAGGGCGATCTCCACGTGCACGATCACCTCGTCGGCCGCCCCGTCGCCGACGACCAGCTCCTCGACCTCCCGGAACCGGGTCTTGCAGGCGTCGAGCGAGGCGTCGACCGTCTTCACGACGAGCGGGTGCAGGGCGCGCGCGAAGCCGCGCCGGTCGAGCGGCGCGGAGTAGTCGACGGTGATCTGCGGCATGGGGTCTCTCCCGGGGGACGGATGTCTGGCCACACCCTTACGGTGATCACCATGACGGCACAAGTGACCTTCCGGCAGGCGGACGAACGCGATCTCGACCTTCTGGTGGAGTTGTTCGACGGGGTGGCGCGCTGGATGGTGCGCGGCGGGATCGACCAGTGGAAGCCGGGGGCCCGCGGCGCCGGGCACTTCCGCGCGCGGATCGCCGAGGGCGAGGTGTGGCTCGCCGCGCACGAGGGGCGGACCGTGGGGGCGTACGAGCTGTGGTGGGAGGACCGGGACGTCTGGGGGCCGCAGCCGCCGGTGGCCGGGTACGTGCACCGGCTGATGACCGACCGGGAGGCCGCGCCGGCGGGTGCGGGGCGGGCGCTGCTCGCGCACGCGGAGGAGCGGATCGCGGCCTCGGGCCGGACGCTGGCCCGGCTGGACTGCGAGGCGCGCAACCCGGTCCTGGGGATGTACTACGAGGGGGCCGGGTACGCGGACGCCGCCCCGCGCCTGGAGAAGGTGGGGGCGGACGGCCGCGTGTACGCGGTGCGGCTGATGGAGAAGGCCCTGGCGTGACGGTCGTCGCGCCAGGGCCTCCGGTCAGTTCGCCTTGAAGACCGCCACCGTCCGGGCCGGGACCGTGAAGGTGCCCGTGGCCCTGTCGTACGCGGAGGACTTCACCACCTGGTCGGAGCCGGCGGCCTGGACCGGGTGGAGGGCGTAGCCCTTCCCGGCCGGGTCGCCGACCTTCTGGGTGGTGGCGCCCGGGGTCGCGTTGAGGACGACGACCAGGTCGCCGAGGCGCATGGTGATCACGCCCGGGGTCTCGTCGCGGCCGGAGAGCGGGAAGGCCAGGGCCTCCTGGACCCGGTCCGCGGTGGCGAGGGAGAACACCGGCTCGGTCGTACGGATCCTCTGCAGGTCCCGGTAGGCGGCGGAGGCGCCGTCGATCGGGTCGCAGCCGACGGTCAGGGCCGGGTTCGCCAGGAGCGGCTTGCCGTAGGCCCACTTCGCCTTGTTGTCGGCCGCCGGCGGCAGTCCTCGGCCGAAGCCGTTGCCGTCGCGGCAGTCCCAGTGGATCGCGTTGTACCAGTCGCCGCTGTCGAAGGAGTTGCGGTCCAGGGACTTGGAGCGGAGCAGGTCGGAGCCCGCCTGGGAGAGCGCCGGGCCCTGCGAGAGGGTGGCGGTGGCCATGGCGAGGACCTGCATGCGGGCGCGGTCGGCCGGGGTGGTGTCCGCCGGGAGCTTGAAGGCGAGCGCGTCGTACAGGGACTCGTTGTCGTGGGCGTCGGCGTAGGCGAGGGCGTCGCCGGGGGCGGCGGCGTACCCGGCGGGGGCGCCGTTGTAGTCGACCTGGCTGCCCTTGACGGTGCGGCCCGAGGTGTCGGTGAAGGTGTAGTCGGCGAGGTTGCCGGTGAGGCCGACCTTGATGAGGTCCTGGTAGTGGAGGAGACGGGCCTTCTGCTGCTCGGGGCTGCCGTTGGCGGCGGAGGCGTTGGGGTCGGTGTAGAGGCCGGAGGCGAAGCCCTGGACGCCGGGGTCCTCGTCGAAGGGGCCGCCGCCGCGGACGGCGTCACGGGCCCGGTCGGAGAAGGTCGCGATGCCGGTGCCGGCCATGTTCTTCTGGGTGGCCTGGACGAAGCGGGCGTCGTCGGCGACCTCGCCGAAGTTCCAGCCCTCTCCGTAGAGGACGATGGCCTTGCCGTCGACGCCGTCCTTCGCGACGGTCAGCTCGTCCAGGGCCGTGCGCACGGCCAGGATGTTGGCCTTGGGGTGGTGGCCCATGAGGTCGAAGCGGAAGCCGTCGACCTTGTACTCCTTGGCCCAGGTGACGACCGAGTCGACGACGAGCTTGCCCATCATGGCGTTCTCGGGCGCGGTGTTGGCGCAGCAGGTGGAGGTGGCGACGGTGCCGTCGGCCTGGAGGCGCTGGTAGTAGCCGGGCACGATCCTGTCGAGGACGGACTTGTCGGCCTGTCCGGCCGCCACGGTGTGGTTGTAGACGACGTCCATGACGGTGCGCAGTCCGTCGCCGTTGAGGGCCTGGACCATCTGCCGGAACTCGACCGTGCGGCGGGTGCCTTCGGGGTCGGTGGCGTAGGAGCCCTCGGGGACGGTGTAGTGGAGGGGGTCGTAGCCCCAGTTGTAGGCGTCCTTCGCCGCGGCGGCGGCGACGCAGGCCTGCTGCTCCTCGGAGTCGGGGGCGTAGACCGACAGGTCGCAGGCGGGGGCGGTCTGCGCGGACTTCTTCTCGGGGATGGTGCCGATGTCGAAGGCCGGGAGCAGGTGGACGTAGGAGGTGCCGGACGCGGCGAGTGCCTTGAGGTGCTGTGAGCCCTTGCTGTCCTTGTCGGTGAAGGCGAGGTAGGTGCCCCGGTGGTCGGCCTTCGCCGTGGGGTCGGCGACGGAGAAGTCGCGGATGTGGAGTTCCTGGATCTGGGCGTCCCGCAGCGGCACGGCGGCGGGCTTCCGCAGGGTCTTCCAGCCGGCGGGGGCGAGCTTCGGGTCGGTGAGGTCGACGACGAGGCTGCGGGCGGAGTCGGTGGTGAGGGCGGTGGAGTAGGGGTCGGTGACCCGGTTCTCGACGATCTTCCGGACGGTGGGGGCCCAGACCTTCACGACGTACCGGTAGGGCTTGCCCGCCCAGCTGCGGGGGCCGGTGACGGACCAGACGCCGGAGGCGTCGTCGCGCCGCATGGGCACGGTCCTCCCGTCGAGTTCGAGGGCGACGGTCCGGGCGGTGGGGGCCCAGAGGGAGAGGGTGGGGCGGCCGTCGCGGAAGACCGGGCCGAGGTCGGCCCGGGTGGCCTTCGCCGCGTAGAGGTCGTCGAGGACGCCGGCGGTCTGGACGCCGGTGGCGGCGAGCAGGGCGCCGTTGGCGGCGCGCTGGGTGGCGATCAGCTGGCCGCGCAGGGAGTCGCGGACGCGGTCCGTGTCGCGGGGGTCGACGGTGAAGGCCGGGTAGTCCTTGAGGTGGGGGTACTTCGCCTTCTGGGCGTCGCTGAGCGCGGACGGGGTGAGGCGGAGCCACCGGCCCTCGGTGTTCAGGGCGCCGTCGGTGACCGTGATCCCTCCGTCCGCGGCGTACACCAGCTGCTGGCTGGTGGCGTCGGTGGTCTTCACCTTCCAGACGACGGTGTTCCGGTCGATCCACTGGGCCTCGGCCTTGCCGAGGTCGAGGTTCGGGGCGCCGCCGACGGTGGGGAGGAGGTACTTCGGCTGTCCGCCGAGGAGCCAGACCTCGTGGCCGTAGGTGGCGAGGTCGAGGGACTGGTCGGTGGGCAGGTCCTTCTCGTCGCCCTTGTGGAGGATGTACGAGAGGGAGCTCGCGCCCGCGGCCAGCGGGACCTCGTAGACGGCGCCGTAGGCGTCGACGCGGGCCGGCAGGAGGGGCTTGGACCAGTCGGTGGGCTGGGCGGCGCCGGTCCAGGTGTGGAGGCCCCAGCCGTCGTAGTTCCCGTCGTCCCTCTTGTAGTGGAGGACGGCCTTCGTCGTGTCCGGGGTGGCGGGGGCCGGGTCGGTGTCGGACTGGCCGTCGGCGCCCTGCGTGATCCAGACCTCGCCGGTGCGGCCGAGGTTGATGCTGCGCTGCGGGCCGTCGGCGGTGCCCGCCTTCTCGACGGTGTACGTGACGGTGGAGGCGCCTTCGGGGACCTTGACCCAGGCGAAGGCGCCGTGGGCGTCGCGTCCGGTGAAGGCGGCTTCCTGGCCCGCGGCCTCCAGGGTCCAGCCGTCGTAGTTCCCGTCCTCGCGCCGGTAGTGGACGACGGCGTACGGGCGCTCGACGGCGACGGGCTTCTCGGGGGCCGCCGGTGCGCCGGCCGTGGTGGCGGCGAGGGCGCTCGCGGTGCGGCCCGCGGTGTCGACGACGACGGCCTTGTAGCGCAGGGCGGTGCCGGCGGGGGCGGTGACGTGCTGGGTGACCTTGTACGGGGCGTGGTCGGCGGTGCCGAGGGTCTGCCAGGGGCCGTTCCCGACCTGGGCGGCGAAGACGACGCGGTCGAGGCCGCCGCCGGTGACGTCGGCGGAGAGCTCGACGGTGCCGGTGGAGCCGGCGGCCGGGGCCTTCAGGGAGAGGGTGGGCCTCGTCGCGGGGGCGGGCAGCGGGGCGGCGGCCTTCAGGACGAGGGAGGAGAGGGCCGGGACGGTGACGGTGACCTTGCCCCGGGAGGCCGTGACGGCGCCCTGACCCCCGTACAGGGCACGGAAGTCGGCGGAGTCGACGGGGACGGTGACGGTCTTCGGCGTGGTGGCGCCGTTGACGGCGACGAGGTATTCGGTGCGCTGCTTCGGGTCGGTGCGGGTGAAGGCGTAGACGGAGCCTTCGGCGTACCGTTCCTGCTGGACGCCGTCGCGCAGGGCGGGGTTCTCCCGGGTGAGCCGGGAGAGGGCGGCGATCGAGCGGTACAGCGGGTGCGTGGTGTCGTACGCGTCGGTGGCGTGGGTGCGGTCGGTGCCGAGCTGGTCGTCGTCGAGGTAGTCGGCGGTCTTCGAGGCGAAGAGGGTCTGGCGGGCGTCCTTGTCGCCGCCGGGGCCGGTGAAGCCCTGCTCGTCGCCGTAGTAGACCACCGGGTTGCCCCGGGAGAGGAACATCAGCTCGTTGGCGAGGCGGTCGCGGCGGACGAGCTCCTCGTCGGAGGCGTTCGGGTTGTCCTGCTTCAGGAAGGTGCCGATGCGGCCCATGTCGTGGTTGCCGAGGAAGGTCACCTGCTCGTAGGCGTTGGCCTTGTCGGTGGTGTACCGGTAGTCCTCGGCGAAGACCTTGGCGAGGCGGTCGGCTCCGGCGCCCTGGGAGGCGAAGGCGCGGGCGGCGTCCTGCAAGGGGAAGTCGAGGGTGGCGTCGAGCCGCCCCCGGGTGACGTACGGGGAGGTGACGGCGGTGTCGGCGGAGTACACCTCGCCGAACATGAAGAAGTCCTCGCGGCCCCGCTTCTTCGCGTATGCGTCGAGGGCGGTGGCCCACTGGGTCCAGAAGTCAAGGTCGACGTGCTTGACGGTGTCGATGCGGAACCCGTCGATGTCGAAGTCCCGGACCCACTTCTCGTAGATCCTCTTCATGCCCTCGACGACCTCGGGGCGCTCGGTCCACAGGTCGTCGAGTCCGACGAAGTCGCCGTATTCGGCGGACTCCCCGGCCCAGGTGGAGTCGCCGCGGTTGTGGTACATCGTCGGGTCGTTCAGCCAGGACGGGACCTTTCCGCCGGTCGTCGTCGGCGTGTACGGGAAGGAGTCCGCGTCCACCTTCCCGACCTTCGTCCGGTCGTCGAAGGGGCGGCCGTCCTCGTCGAGGTACGGGTAGGCGCCCTTGGGGCGGTAGCCGTACTTCTTCTCCGCGTAGTCGACGGTGTCGGCGGTGTGGTTGGTGATGACGTCGAAGAAGACCTTCATGCCCTTGGCGTGGGCGGCGGCGATCAGCCTCTCCAGGTCCTCGTTGGTCCCGAAGTGCGGGTCGACCTGGGTGAAGTCGGTGATCCAGTAGCCGTGGTAGCCGGCGGAGGCGTCCTTGCCGGTGCCCTGCACGGGCCGGTTCTTGAAGATCGGCGCCATCCAGATCGCGGTGGTGCCGAGGCCCTTGATGTAGTCGAGGCGCCGGGTCAGGCCCTTGAGGTCGCCGCCCTGGTAGAAGCCCTTGTCGGTGGGGTCGAAGCCGGTCCGGGTGCGGCTGCCGGTGAGCCCGCCGCGGTCGTTGGAGGTGTCGCCGTTGGCGAACCGGTCGGGCAGGACGAAGTAGAACTGCTCGCGGGTGAGGTCCTGGCGTGCGGGCTGCGCGGCGAGGGCCCGGTCGGAGGGCGGCGCGGGCGGCCGGGGCGCGGCCGTCGCGGGGACGGCCGGCACGAGGGCGGCGCACAGCGCGGCGGCCAGCGCGACCGCCGTTCTCTTGCGTATCACGGGGGGTGCTCCCTGGAGGTACGGGAAGAGAGGGCCGCCCCGGCGGGGCGGCCCTTGCGTGGGGGAGGCTCAGTTGCGGAAGGTGTCGTTCAGGACGGTCCGGCCCGAGGCGGGGACGGTCGCGGTGCGGTTGGCGCCGGACTCCCAGGTGACGTTCCCGGCGGCGTCCTTGCGGACGTACTTGTACTCGAAGGCCGTTCCGGCGGGCAGGTTCACCGTCAGCTTCCACACGGGGTACGAGGCCGGGTCGAGCTTGAGGGCGGCGGCCGGGGCCCAGTTGCCGAGTTCGGCGCGGTTGCCGGTGACGTAGATGTTCTGGCCGGTGACCGTGGTGGCGTCGACGTTGAAGGAGGCGCCGGCGGTGACCGGCTGGGAGCCGCAGCTCATGGCCCCGGTGTGCAGGGCCAGCGCGGTGTTCGCGGCGAGGGTGGCCGTGAACTGTCCGGCGGAGTTCACCGTGACGGCGGTGTTCGACTGCACGTCGCAGTAGGTGCCGGCGGCGAGGGAGGTCTGGAAGGTGCGGGTGAGGGCCGAGGACTCGTGGTTGACGGCCACGTAGGCCTTGGAGCCGCGGCCGAACGCGATCGCGTTGCCGCCGTTGTCCCACCAGTTCGTGACGGCCTGCCCGCGGGCGGTGTTGCGGAAGGCCACCATGGAGGAGATCTCGCGCCAGGCGTGCTGGCACTTCCAGCCGTCGCTGTAACAGGCGTTCACCTGGCCGCCGTTGGGCGGGCCCGCGTCCTTGTCGGTCCACTCGTAGCCGGAGTGGACGTCCGGGGATCCGTAGGGCCAGGCGAGCATGAAGACGGAGGCGAGGGTGTAGTTCGCGCCGTCCTTGTAGGAGAGGGTGTCGCCGCCGCGCTCGGTGTCGTGGTTGTCGACGAAGACGCCGGCCTGGCCGGAGGGCATGTAGCCCCAGGCCTCGCCGAAGTTCTTGAGGTAGGCGAGCTTCTCGTTCTGCAGGACGCGCTTGAGGTCGCGGGCGTAGCGGAACTCCTGGACGTCGCCGTTGCCGAGGTACTCGCTCGGGGAGACGGCCTCGCCGGCGCCGTAGATGGCCTCCTGCTTCCAGAAGACGTTCGGGTTCGTCAGCCGGGACTTGATGTTCGCGAGGTCGGCGGCCGGCATGTGCTTGGCGGCGTCGATGCGGAAGCCGTCGACGCCGAGCGAGGCCAGGTCGTTGAGGTAGCCGGCTATCTTCCCGCGGACGTAGTCCTCGCCGGTGTCGAGGTCGGGGAGCTGGACCAGTTCGCAGTTCTGGACGTTGGCGCGGTCCTGGTAGTTGGAGATGGAGGACCGGCAGTCGTCCATGTCGGCGCCCGAGTAGAGGCCGGGGTAGTCGTACTTGGAGAACGGGGTCCCGCCCGTTCCCGTGCCCGATCCGTTCGCCATGTGGTTGACGACGGAGTCGGCGACGACCTTGACGCCCGCCGCGTGACAGGTGTCGATCATGCTCTTGAAGGCGGTGCGGTCGCCGAGGCGTCCGGCGATCTTGTAGCTGACCGGCTGGTACGAGGTCCACCACTGGCCGCCCTGGAGGTGCTCCTGGGGCGGGGAGACCTGGACGTATCCGTATCCGGCGGGGCCGAGGCGCTCGGTGCACTCCCGGGCGATCGAGGCGAAGTTCCATTCGAACATCACCGCGGTGACGTCCTTCTCGCCGGGCGGGGCGGCCTGCGCGGGGGCGTTGCCCGTGACGGCCACAGCGGCTCCCGCCACGAGGGCGAGTGCAGCGGCCACGGTCTTTCTGGCCATGTTTCCTCCTGCCGACTTCACTGTCGCAAGAAGTTGCCGAAAATGTCAGCAACTGTTTTCAGCCGTGACCGTACGAGTGCCCCGGCGCCCGGTCAACCCTCCGGACGCCCCGACGCAACTTGTTACGAAAGGACTTGCGAGAGCCGGCCGGGCGGCTGCGCCGTGGAACCGCGCACCACCAGCTCCGGCTGGAAGACGAACTCCGTGCGCTGGACCGGGTTCCCCTCGATCTCCTCCAGGAGCGCCCCGACGGCCGCCGTCGCCATGGCCTGCACGGGCTGGCGGACGGTGGAGAGCGGCGGGCTGGTGAAGGCGATGAGCGGGGAGTCGTCGAAGCCGACGACGGAGACGTCGCCCGGCACGTCGAGGCCGTGGGCGCGGACCGCGCGGATCACGCCGAGCGCCATCAGGTCGGAGCCGCAGACGATGCCGGTGCAGCCCTCGCGGAGCAGGATCTCGGCGGCGGCGTGCCCGCCCTCCACGCCGAAGAGCGTGGGCCTGATGAACCGTTCGGCCTCGGCGCGTTCGACGCCGAGGAGCTCGTACAGCTCGGCGGTGAAGCCCTCGGCCTTGCGGCGCGAGGGGACGTACCGGGTGGGGCCGATGGCGAGGCCGATCCGCTCGTGGCCCAGCTCGACCAGGTGCCGGACGGCCATGCGGGCCGCGGCGCGGTCGTCCGGGGAGACGAAGTTGGCGTCGATGTGCTCGTTGTAGCCGTTGATGAGGACGTACGGGACGCCCCGCTCGGTCAGCCGTGCGTAGCGCGCGGGGTCGGCGGAGGCGTCCGCGTGCAGCCCGGAGAGGAACACGATGCCGGCCACCCCGCGCTCCACGAGCTGCTCGACGAGCTCGTCCTCGGTGGCGCCGCCGGGCATCTGGGTGCAGAGCACCGGGGTGTAGCCGTGCCCCGCGAGGACCTGCTCGACGACCTGCGCGAAGGCCGGGAAGATCGGGTTGGTGAGCTCGGGCACGACGAGCCCGACGAGGCCCGCGCTGCGGCGTCTGAGCCGTACGGGACGCTCGTACCCGAGCACGTCGAGGGCCGCGAGCACCTTGTGCCGGGTCGCGCCGGCCACCCCCGCCTTGCCGTTGAGGACCCGGCTGACGGTGGCCTCGCTGACCCCGGACTGGGCCGCGATGTCCGCGAGCCGCGGGGCGCCGTTCCCGGCGCCCGCGGCCGCCCCGCCCCCCCCCGACACCCCGCCGAAGCCGGGCAGTCCGGAGAGCACGGAGGCGTACGGCAAG
>NZ_JBEOST010000004.1:358957-459766 GCF_040303145.1 Streptomyces sp. NPDC096079 | reverse complement strand
CCCGTCGAGCGCATGATGCGCGACGCCAAGATCACCCAGATCTACGAGGGCACCAACCAGGTCCAGCGCATCGTCATGGCCCGCAACCTCCCGTAACCACCCGCCTCTCGAAAGGAGACAGGCCGTGACCCTGAAGATCGCTGTCTGTGTGAAGTACGTCCCCGACGCGACCGGCGACCGCGGTTTCGCCGACGACCTGACGACCGACCGCGAGGCCGTCGACGGGCTCCTCTCGGAGCTCGACGAGTACGCGGTCGAGCAGGCCCTGCGCATCTCGGAGGAGTCCGACGACGCCGAGGTGACCGTCGTGACGGTCGGCCCGGACGACGCCAAGGACGCGCTGCGCAAGGCGCTGTCGATGGGCGCCGACAAGGCCGTCCACGTCAACGACGAGTCCATCCACGGCTCCGACGTCATCGGCACCTCGGCGATCCTGGCCAAGGCCCTGGAGAAGACCGGCTTCGACCTGGTCGTCTGCGGCATGGCCTCGACCGACGGCACGATGGGCGTCCTGCCCGCGCTGCTCGCCGAGCGCCTGAGCCTGCCGCAGGTCACCCTGCTGTCGGAGCTCTCCGTCGAGGACGGTCTCGTGAAGGGCCGCCGTGACGGCGACGCCGCGACCGAGCTCCTGGAGGCCCCGCTGCCGGCCGTCGTCTCGGTCACCGACCAGTCCGGCGAGGCCCGCTACCCCTCCTTCAAGGGGATCATGGCCGCCAAGAAGAAGCCGGTCGAGGAGCTGGACCTGGACGACCTGGACATCGACGCCGACGAGGTCGGTCTCGCCGGGTCCTGGACCCTGGTCGACGCCGTGGCCGCGCGCCCGGCCCGCACCCAGGGCACGATCGTCACGGACGAGGGCGACGGCGGCAAGCAGCTCGCCGCCTTCCTCGCCACCCAGAAGTTCATCTGATCCACCGTCACCCCACCTCAGGAGCAAGGAATCATGGCTGAGATCCTGGTTCTCGTGGACCACGCCGACGGTGCGGTCCGCAAGCCGGCCCTCGAACTGCTGACGCTGGCCCGCCGCATCGGCGAGCCCTCGGCGGTCGTCCTCGGCGCCGGCGAGGCCGCCGCCTCGATCGCCGCCGCGGCCGGCGAGTACGGCGCCGCCACCGTGTACGTCGCGGACGGCGCCGAGTTCACCGAGCAGCTCGTCGTCCCGAAGGTCGACGCGCTCACCCAGCTGGCCAAGGAGAAGGGGGCCGCCGCCGTCCTGGTGACCTCCTCCGGAGAGGGCAAGGAGATCGCGGCCCGCGTCGCGCTCCGTCTCGGGTCCGGTCTGATCACCGACGCGGTCGAGCTGGAGGCCGGCGAGAACGGCCCCGTCGCCACCCAGTCCGTCTTCGCCGCCTCGTACCAGGTGAAGTCGACGGTCTCGCACGGCGTCCCGGTCATCACCGTCAAGCCGAACTCCGCCGCCCCGGAGGCCGCCCCGGCCGCCGGCGCGGTCGAGAACGTCACCGTCGCCTTCACCGGCAACGCCGCCAAGGTCGTCTCGCGCACCCCGCGCGTCTCCACCGGCCGCCCCGAGCTGACCGAGTCCGCGATCGTGGTCTCCGGCGGCCGCGGCGTCGGCGCGGCCGAGGGCTTCGCGGTCGTCGAGAAGCTGGCCGACTCGCTCGGCGCGGCCGTCGGCGCCTCCCGCGCCGCCGTGGACGCCGGCTGGTACCCGCACTCCAACCAGGTCGGCCAGACGGGCAAGCAGGTCTCCCCGCAGCTGTACGTGGCGGCCGGCATCTCCGGCGCCATCCAGCACCGGGCCGGCATGCAGACCTCGAAGACGATCGTCGCGGTCAACAAGGACCCCGAGGCCCCGATCTTCGACCTGGTCGACTACGGCGTGGTCGGCGACCTCTTCGAGGTGCTGCCGCAGCTGACGGACGAGATCGGCGCGCGCTGACCTCGGCGCCCGCCTGAGACGCCGAAGGGGCGGGTGGCACTCTGTGCCACCCGCCCCTTCGGCGTGCCCAAGCTCAGTACCAGCCGTCGAGCGGGACCTCCTCGCACAGCCGGACGACCGGCCTGCGCCCGGAGACGGCCGTGCCGGAGACCTTGACCCGGACCCCGGGGCGCACCGCGTGCGGCGGTCCGTCGACCCGGCAGCGGACCACGAAGCCCTCCGCCATGTGGACCGGCCAGAGGTCGGCGTCGGCGGCCGCGACCCCGCGGCGCACCGAGATCACCCCCTCGCCCTCGCTCAGTTCGGGCGTGAGGTCGGTCGACCCGCAGGTCGGACAGAGCAGGCGCTGGAACGTGGTGGTCTGGCACCAGCGGCAGCGCTGGAAGTACAGCTCGGAGTCGGGGGCCGACTCCTCGGCCTGGACGGCGGTCCCGCTCCTCAGTCCCGTGTGGAACACGATGCCTTCTCCTTGCACTCGGCGGCTCAACCGTGCATGGAGCAAAGATATGGCACTGAGTGCCATCAAATAAAGACCTGAGTTCCCTCAATTCCAGATACTGAGGACCCTGGGGCGGGGCGGTGCGTCCCTCAGCCCTCGCCGAGGCTCGACTCCACCTCGCGCACCACCCGCCACATGGGGGTGGAGCGCTTGGTGATCACCACCACGACGTCCTCGGCCTCCTCGGCCGGCGCGTCCACGACCTGGCCGGTGGCCCAGGTGGAGCGGACGAACTCCAGGGCCCCGTCGACCTCGGCCAGCGGGTCGCCCTCGCCGCCCGAGCGCAGCCAGTGCCGCAGGGCGTGGTTGTGGGCGGCGACCACGGCCGCCGCGACCACGTTGGCGCGCAGGGTGCCGTCCCTGCGGTCGGCCCAGCGGGTGCGCAGGTAGTCGCCGAGGGTCTTCTCGTAGCGCCAGACGACCGACAGCTCGTAGGTGCGCAGTCCGGCCACCTCGCGGGTGAGCCGGTAGCGCTGCACGGAGAAGGTGGGGTTCTCGGCGTACATCCGCATGACGAGCCGGGCGGCGTCGCAGACCCGGACGACCGGGTCGTCGGAGTCGGCGCTCGCGGCGAGGAAGCGGGTCATGTCGGCGAGGCACTGCTCGTGGTCGGGGAAGACCACGTCCTCCTTCGACGGGAAGTACCGGAAGAAGGAGCGCCGGCCGACGCCCGCGAGCGTGACGATGTCGTCGACGGTGGTCTGCTCGTAGCCCCGCTCCAGGAAGAGCTGGAAGGCCGCGGCGATGAGGGAGTCCCGCATCGCGGGCTTCGTGGAGTTCGTCGACGCTGTTCCCATGGCCCGAACCTAACATTCACAGCGCCGCCGCGCGGCACTCGGTGCCGGATACTTCCGACACCGAGTGCTGCAACGGGGGTACGGAGGCTCAGCGGGCGGCCATCCGCAGGGCGCCGTCCATGCGGATCGTCTCGCCGTTGAGGTAGTCGTGCTCGGCGATCATCGTCACGAGCCGGGCGTACTCCTCCGGGCGCGCGAGGCGCTGCGGGAAGGTGACGCTCGCGGCGAGACCGGCCCGGACGTCCTCGCCGAAGCCGGCCATCATCGGGGTGTCGACGATGCCGGGGGCGATCGTGACGACCCGGATGCCGAACTGCGCCAGGTCGCGCGCGGCCGTCACGGTCATGCCGGCGACGCCCGCCTTGGAGGCGGCGTACGCGATCTGGCCGACCTGGCCCTCGAAGGCGGCGATCGAGGCGGTGTTGACGACGAGGCCGCGCTGCCCGTGCTCGTCGGGCTCATGGCGGGCGATGGCCTCGGCGGCGAGCCGCATCACGTTGAAGGTGCCGACCAGGTTGACCTGGAGGACCGTGCGGAACAGGTCGAGGTCGTGCGGTCCCTTGCGGCCCAGGATGCGGGCGGAGGGGGCGATGCCGGCGCAGTTCACGGCGAGCCGCAGCTCGGCGCCGTCGGCGTCGACCGCGGCCAGCGCCTCGCGGACCTGGTCCTCGTCGGTGACGTCCGCGGCGAGCAGCCGGACGCCCTCGGGCAGCTGCCCCGCGGCGGCCACGGCCTTGTCCAGGTCCAGGCCGTAGACGGTGGCGCCGCGCGCGGCGAGCGCGGCGGCGGTGGCGGCGCCGAGGCCGGAGGCGGCGCCGGTGACGAGAGCGGCGGAGCCGGCGATGTCCATGGAACTCCTCGTTCGTGTCGTGCGGGTGCGACCCTGCCGCCGGGATGGCCGCCGGATCGGGCGCGTGCCCGCGGAGGACCGCGCGGTCCGCGCGATCTGCGCCGCCCACCATAGAACCGTGCGCGGCGCCCCCGGAAGCGGAGGCCGCCGCGCGCGCTCCGGGCCGGTTTCCCGGACCTCCGCCGGGGCGGGGCAGGCCCGGGGGGGGCCGGCCCCGCCCCGGGGTTCCGTCAGAAGGGCTTGGTCGGCAGGTACTTGCCGTCCAGGGTGATGACGGCGCGCTCGCCGCCCTCGGGGTCGGCGACCTTCTTCACGTCGAGCCTGAAGTTGATCGCGGAGATGATCCCGTCGCCGAACTGCTCGTGCACGAGCTCCTTGAGCGTGGTGCCGTAGACCTGGAGCATCTCGTAGAACCGGTAGATGGTCGGGTCGGTGGGGACGGCGCCGTCGAGGGAGCCCCGGGTGGGGATCGTGCGCAGCAGCCGCACCGCGTCCTCGTCGAGGTCGAGGAGTCCTGCGACGGCCCGGGCGGCGTCCTCCGGCAGGGCGTGCTGGCCGAGGACGGCGGCGGTGGTGAAGGCGACGGAGAGGCCGGAGACGTCCGCGATCTGCTGCCAGCTCAGGTCCTTGCGGATCTTGGCGTCGACGGCGGCGATCGCGAGGGCGCGGCGGGCGGTGGGGTCGAACTGGGCGTGCACCATGAGAGGTACGTCCTTTCGGGAAGGGTCGTGCGGGTTGCGGGGGGGGATCAGGCGGGGAGTTCCTCGACGGTGCCGTCGGCGATGTCGAAGACCCAGCCGTGCAGCCGTACTTCGCCGGCGGCCAGGGCGCGGGCCACCGAGGGATGGGTGGCCAGGTTCGCCAGCTGCGCGGCGACGTTCTCCCGGACCAGGGCGGCCACGTCGACCGCCCCGCCGGCCGTCGCGCGGGCGACGGAGGCGTCGGCGTGCCGCAGCCAGGCGGCGACGGCGGGCGCGGCGGTCAGGTCGTGGCCCTCGGCGAGCGCGGTCATCGCGCCGCAGGCGGAGTGCCCGCAGACGACGATGTCCCGCACGCCCAGGACGGCGACGGCGTACTCGACACCGGCGGTGACGCCGTCGGTGCCCGGGGTGTGGGCGGGGACGAGGTTGCCGGCGGTGCGGATGACGAAGAGCTCGCCGGGGTCGGTCTGGGTGATGAGTTCGGGTACGACACGGGCGTCCGAGCAGCCGATGAACAGCGTGCCGGGCCGGTGGGCGGTGGCCAGGCGGGCGAAGAGACCCGCCTTGGCAGGGAAGACCTCCCGCTGGAAGCGGGCGATCCCCTCGGCGAAGTGAGGCATGTCCCTACCGTGCACGACCAGGACCTATAGCGTCCAAGACCTGCTGTCGATGTCTGCCATAGATGCGATCTATAGTCGGTCCCATGCAGCCGGAACTCCGCCATCTCCGCTATCTCCTCGCCGTCGCCGAGCACGCCGGCTTCACCCGCGCCGCCGAGGAACTCCGCATCGCGCAGCCGACCCTGTCCCAGCAGATCAAGCAGCTGGAGAAGGCCCTCGGGGCGCAGCTCCTGGACCGCAGCGGCCGCACCGTGCGCCTCACGGACGCCGGGGAGACGTACGCGCACTACGCCCGGCGCGCCCTGCGGGACCTGGCGGCGGGCGAACGGGCGCTGCTCGACGTGCACGACCTGTCGCGGGGCCATCTGCGGCTCGCCGTGACGCCGACGTTCACCGCGTACCTCACCGGCCCCCTGGTCGCCGGTCTCCACACCCGCCATCCGGGCATCGGCGTGGAGGTGCGGGAGCTGCCGCAGGACCGCATCGAGGCCGAACTGCTCGCCGACCGGCTTGACCTCGGCATCGCCTTCCACGGCGGGCACCTGCCGGGCGTCGAGGCGACGGAGCTGTTCACGGAGACCCTCGGCCTCGTGGTGGGACCCGGCCACCCCTTCGCGGGCCGCACGGAGCCGGTCCGGGCCGAGGAGCTGAACGGCAGTCGGCTGGCCCTGCTCGACCGGGACTTCGCGACCCGGCTGCACGTCGACGCCTACGTCGCCGAGCACCGCCTCGCGCCGGCGATCGCGGTGGAGGCCGACTCCGTGACCGCGCTCACCGAGATCGTCCGGCGCACCACGCTGGCCACCGTCCTGCCCGACGCCGTCACCCGGGACCACCCGTGGCTGAGTCCGGTGCCGCTCTCCCCCGCGCTGCCCGCCCGTGCGGTCGCCCTGCTGCGCCGCGCGGCCGGCTACCGGAGCGCGGCGGCCGGGGCCTTCACGGACCTGGCGGTCTCATGGGGCGAGGAGGGACGGGGTCAGCCGATCGGATGACCCCCGGGTCCACCGTTGCGGCAAACGGTCGCAGCCGGGACGACGACGGGCGGCGGCGGAGTGCGCGCCCAGGATGGAGAGCAGAGCGGGCCACGGCTTCCCGGCGGCCCCCGCGGTTCCCCGAGTCCACTGGAGCAGATCCCATGAAGCACGTGAAGAAGGCCCCCTCGCGCACCCGTGTCGTGACCGGTGGCGCGATCGTCGCCGCCCTCGCCCTCGGCGGCTTCGGGGCCTACTCCGCGAGCGCCACCGGCGAGGACACGGCGGCCGCGCCGGCCGCCGCCGTCGCCAAGGCCGACGCCAAGAACAAGAACACGACGCGCTCCACGCACCTGACGATCGAGGCCGCGACGAAGGCCGCGCAGGCGACGCTGGACGCCGCCGAGAAGGAGAACCAGCGGGTGTCCGTCGCGGTCGTCGACCGCAACGGCAACACCCTCGTCACCCTGCGCGGCGACGGCGCGGGCCCGCAGTCCTACGAGTCGGCCGAGAAGAAGGCGTACACCGCCGTCTCCTGGAACGCCCCGACCTCCGTCCTCGCGGGCCGCCTGGCCGACGCGCCGACCCTGAAGGACATCCCCGGCACCCTCTTCCTCGCCGGCGGCGCCCCCGTCACCGCCAAGGGCGCCCCCATCGCGGGCATCGGCGTCGCGGGTGCCCCGTCGGGCGACCTGGACGAGAAGTTCGCCCAGGCCGGCGTCGCCTCGCTCGGCAAGTAACCGGCGCCGCAGGCGCCCGCGTACGAGGAAACCGCCATGAACGCGCTGGACCACACCCTTCTGGCGGCCGCCGCGCACGGTGACACCGTCGCCGTCCGCGCGGCCCTCGACGCGGGCGCACGCGTCGACGCCCGCGACCGGCACCGCCGCACCCCGCTGCTGCGGGCCGCGCTGCGCGACCACGTCCCCGCCGCGCGCGTGCTGCTCGCGGCGGGCGCCGACCCGAACGCCCGGGACGACCGCGCGGACACCCCGTGGCTGGTCACCGGCGTCACGGGCGGCGTCGCCATGATGCGGGCCCTGCTCCCGTCGGGCCCCGACCTGCGGCTGACCAACCGCTACGGCGGGACCGCCCTCATCCCCGCCGCCGAACGCGGCCACGTGCCGTACGTCCGCGCCGTGCTCCGCGAGACGGCGATCGACGTCGACCACGTCAACCGGCTCGGCTGGACCGCGCTCCTGGAGGCCGTGATCCTCGGCTCGGGCGCCCGCGCCCACCAGGACGTCGTCGCCCTGCTCCTCGCGGCGGGCGCCGACCCCGAACTCCCCGACCCGCACGGCCGCACGGCCCTCCACCACGCCGAACGCCACGGCCTCACGGAGATCGCGGCACTGCTCAGGGGAGCCGGGTCACGCGGGGGGCTGCGCGGCGCCGCCTGAAGCCACCACGGAGTGCCGCCCGGCGGGCGCTGCCGAAACCTTGACGGCGACCGCGTGGCGTAGTGCCATGTATGCGGGGGGTGGTGGGCAATGAGCGACGCCGAACGCGACACCGAGGACCGGGACGATGTTCCTCCGCGGCGCCTGAGTCCCACGGATCTGCCGGGCACCGTCTGGACCGTGCTGCTCGCGCTGATCGTGTTGGGGCTGTTCCTCTACGGCCTCACGCACGACGGAGGCGGCGGCGGGCACTCCGACGGGTACACCCCCGGTTGGCACTGAGCCGGCCGGCGCGAGCCGAGCGCGTGACATCCGTCGCATCAGCCGGCGCAGGCGGCGGCACGGCCGCTCTGGGGCGGCCTTCCCCGGCTCCGCCTCGGCGACGTGGCGGGGCCCACGTCGGTTCCGTGCCTGCTTTGTCAGACGTGGGCCCTAGCCTTGACGTCATGTCCGCTGCACACAGAGAGACCCCGAGTCCCGCCGCCCTGAACAACGCCATCCGCACCCTGTGGGCCCGCGCCGGCGAGCAGCGACGCCCGCTGACGTCCGACGAGCAGCGGATCTACCAGGTGCTCGTGGCGGCGTGGACCGAGGCGACGCAGGCCGGGCAGGGGCTGGCGGCCTGAGCCACGGCCACCGGCCGCTCGTCGCGGCGGGCGCGGTGGCCGCCGTACGGCGGGGCCGGGACGCGGCGGGTCCCTGCGAGAGCGCGGCTACCGCGCGAGCCCGCGGCTGATCACGAGCCGCTGGATCTGGTTCGTGCCCTCGAAGATCTGCATGATCTTGGCCTCCCGCATGTAGCGCTCGACCGGGAAGTCGCGGGTGTACCCGTAGCCGCCGAAGACCTGCACGGCGTCCGTGGTGACCTTCATGGCCGTGTCCGTGGCGATGAGCTTGGCCGCGCTGGCCTGCCGGCTGAACGGGCGGCCGAGGTCGCGTCGGCGGGCCGCGTCCAGGTAGGTGGCGCGGGCCGCGTCGACGGCGGCGGCCATGTCGGCGAGGAGGAAGCCGAGGCCCTGGTGGTCGACGATCCTGCGGCCGAAGGTGGTGCGCTCGTTGGCGTACGCCACGGCGGCGTCCAGGGCGGCCTGGGCCAGGCCCGTGGCGCAGGCGGCGATGCCGAGGCGGCCGCTGTCGAGGGCGCTGAAGGCGATCTGGAGGCCCTGGCCCTCGTCCCCGACGAGCCGGTCCTCCTCGATGAGGGCGCCGTCCCAGTACGCGGCCGTCGTCGGCACGGCCTGGAGGCCCATCTTGCGCTCGGGCGCCCCGAAGCTCAGGCCCTCGGTGGCGCCGGGGGCGAGGAAGCAGGAGATGCCGTGGCTGCCGGGGGCGGTGCGGGCGAAGAGGGCGTAGAAGTCGGCCCGGCCTCCGTGGGTGATCCACGCCTTGGTGCCGGTGACCTTGTAGCCGGTGCCGTCGTCCTGGCGCTCGGCCTTGCAGGTGAGTGCGGCGGCGTCGGAGCCGGCTTGCGGCTCGGAGAGGCTGTAGCCGCCGATGGTGCGGCCCTCCAGCATCGCGGGCAGCCACCGCTCCTTCTGCTCCGCGGTGCCGAAGGTGTGCAGCGGGTGGCAGGCGAGGGTGTGGACGCTGGTGGCGACGGCGACGGCGGCCCAGCGGGCGGCCAGCTCCTCCAGGACCTGGAGGTAGACCTCGTAGGGCTGGCCTCCGCCGCCGTACTCCTCGGGGTACGGGAGGCCGAGGAGGCCCGCCTCGCCGAGGGTCGTGAAGAGGCCCTCCGGATAGGTCTCGGCGGCCTCGTGCTCGTCCACCCGGGGCGACAGCTCCTTGTCGGCGATCTCCCGGGTGAGGGCGATGAGGTCCGCTGCCTCGGGGGTGGGAAGCAGGCGGTCGACATCCATGGCGACTCCAGCGGCGCGCAAAGTGGTACTGGGGGGGGTACTGCAGTACCGGTTAGCGTAGCGCAGAAGGGTGCCGCCGCAACCCCCCGGAACACCGGCCTGGAATACTGGCGGGGTGATCGAGACCTCCGCCGCCGACGCCCCCCAGCTGACGGGCCGCGGAGCGGCGCGCCGCTCCGCCCTCTTCGAGGAGCTCGTCGCGCTCCTCGTCGGCGAGGGTTTCGCCCGGCTCACCCTCGACGACCTCGCCGCGCGGCTGCGCTGCTCGAAGCGGACCCTGTACGGCCTGGCCGGCAGCAAGGAGCAGCTGGTCCGGGCGGCGGTCGTGCACTTCTTCCGGCGCGCCACGGCACGGGTCGAGGCGGTCCTGGACGCCGCGACGGATCCGGCCGAGCGGCTCGCCGCCTATCTGCGGGCGGTCTCGGCGGAGCTGGCGCCCGTCTCGCCGCAGTTCTTCGACGACGTGGCGGCCTTCGAGCCGGCGGCGGAGGTCTACGAGCGCAACACGCGCGCGGCGGCCGGCCGGGTGCAGCAGCTCATCGAGGAGGGCGTGCGGGCCGGGGTGTTCCGCGAGGTCCACGTGACCTTCGCGGCGGACGTCATCTCCTCGGTGATGGTCCGCATCCAGCGGCGCCAGGTGGCCGCGGCGACGGGCCTCGCCGACGCCGAGGCGTACGAGCAGCTGGCCGAGCTGCTGCTGAGCGGCCTCCGCAGGGCCTGAGACACCGCGGGCTCCCGCGCGGGGTTCCCCTCGTCCCGCGTTCAGGAGGTGAAGGCGCCGACGGCCTGGACCCGGCTTATTTCAGGACGTGAGTTAAACCTCAAAAGAAGGGCGCGGTCGCCGTGCCCGCAGAGGTATGTTGCGGTGAGGACTATTTCACCCAGGGGGCCCAAGTGACCATGCGGAACGGCCGCACCGTGCGCGACCTGCGACGCGAGAACCGCACCGCCGTCCTCCAGCGCCTGTACTTCGACGGCCCCATGAGCCGCTTCTCGCTGGGCCCCGCCACCGGACTGAGCTCCGGCTCCGTCAGCAACGTGGTCGCGGAGCTCGTGGCGGAGGGCCTGGTGGAGGAGGCGGGGAGCGTCGACTCGGCCGGCGGACGCCCCCGCACGCTGCTGCGGATCACCCCCGGCAGCGGCTGCATGATCGGCGTGGACGTCGGCGAGACCCGGGTCAGGATCGAGCTGTTCGACCTCACCCTCACCGAACTCGCCCGCACCGAGCGCCCCCTGGCGGTCGACGGCGCGGACCCGCACGCACGGTACGAGGTCGGGGTCGTCGTCGACCACGTCCGCGCGGGCATCGCGGAGGTGCTGCGCCTCGCCGACGTCCCCGCCGGGCAGCTGCTCGGCGTCGGCGTCGGCGTGCCCGGCATCGTCGAGCGCGACCCCGAGGACGGCGCCGTCGTGCACGGCCAGACCATCGGCTGGGACGCCGTGCCGCTGGAGCGGCTGCTCCGCGCGAGCGTGGACCTCCCGGCCTCGGTGCCGTACTGGATCGACAACGGCGCCAAGACCCTCGGCCAGGCCGAGATGTGGTTCGGCGCGGGCCGGGGTGCGCGCAGCGCCGTGGTCGTGCTCTTCGGCTCGGGCGTCGGCGCGTGCGTGGTGACGGACCCGATGGGGCCCGGACGCGCCCTCGAATGGGGCCATCTGACGGTCCGGGTCAGGGGACGCCGCTGCCGCTGCGGCGCGCAGGGCTGTCTGGAGGCGTACGCGGGAGCCGAGGCGCTCCTGGACCGCTGGCGCGAGGCCGGTGGGGAGCCGCCGACGGGCACGGACGAGGAGACGGCCCTCACCGCGATGCTCGCGGCGGCGTACCCCACGGACCCCGCGGCGGTGCCCGACGCGCGGGCGCTTGCCGTCCTGGAGGAGACCGCCGAGTACCTGGGCGCCGGCTTCTCCGACCTCATCAACCTCTTCCAGCCCGAGCGCATCCTCGTCGGCGGCTGGGCGGGCCTCCAGCTCGGAGCCCGCTTCCTGGAGACGGTGAAGGGGTACGCGACGGAGTACGCGCTGCGCTACCCGGCGGCCCGGGTCGGCATCGGCCTGGGCACCCTGGGCCCCGACGCGGTCACGGTCGGGGCGGCGATCCTGCCGCTCGCGGACTTCTTCGCCCGGGGCGGACGCCGGGCCGAGACGGAGACCGTGGAGGAGCAGCCGGCGTGGACGTCGACCGTACGGGACCGCGAGGCGCACTGACCGTACGGCCGGCATCGGAGCGCGGCCGCGAGGGTCCGGGGAGCGGGGGTTACGCGACGGAGCCTATGCGTCCGGCCGGTGCGCGCGGGCCGTCGTGGTGGATCGGGGTGTGGGCGCCGGTGAGGGAGAGGCCGCTGCCGCCGCGGCGGTTGGCGACGATCTCCGCGCCGATCGAGAGGGCCGTCTCCTCGGGGGTGCGCGCGCCGAGGTCGAGGCCGATCGGCGAGCGCAGGCGGGCCAGTTCGAGCTCGGTGACGCCGACCTCGCGGAGGCGCTTGTTGCGGTCCTCGTGGGTGCGCCGGGAGCCCATCGCGCCGACGTAGGCGACGGGGAGCCGCAGGGCGACCTGGAGGAGCGGCACGTCGAACTTGGCGTCGTGCGTGAGGACGCAGAGCACGGTCCGGCCGTCGACCTCGGTCGACGCCAGGTAGCGGTGGGGCCAGTCGACGACGATCTCGTCGGCCTCGGGGAACCGGACCTTCGTCGCGAAGACCGGCCGGGCGTCGCAGACGGTGACGTGGTAGCCGAGGAACTTGCCGACGCGGACGAGGGCGGAGGCGAAGTCGATGGCGCCGAAGACGATCATGCGGGGGGCGGGGACGGAGGACTCGACGAGCAGGGTCAGCGGCTGTCCGCAGCGGCTGCCGTCCTCGCCGATCTCCACGGTGCCGGTGCGGCCCGCGTCGAGCATGGCGCGCGCCTCGCCGGCCGCGGTGCGGTCCAGCTCGGGGTGGCCGCCGAGCTTCCCCTCGTACGAGCCGTCGGGGCGGACGAGGAGGGCCTGGCCCATCAGCTCGTCCGGGCCGCCGACGATCCGGGTCAGGGCTGCCGCCTCCCCCGTGGCGGCGGCCGAGAGCGCGGCGGGGTAGACCCCGCCGCGGACCGGGGTGACGAGGATGTCGATGATGCCGCCGCAGGTCAGACCGACCGCGAAGGCGTCCTCGTCGCTGTAGCCGAAGCGCTCGACGACGGGCTTGCCGTCCTCCAGCGCCTGGACGCACAGGTCGTAGACCGCCCCCTCCACACAACCGCCGGAGACCGATCCGATCGCCGTGCCCTCGCTGTCGACGGCGAGTGCGGCTCCCGGCTGCCGGGGCGCGCTGCCGCCGACCGCCACCACGGTGGCGACGGCGAACGTGCGTCCCTGCTCGACCCACCGGTGAAGCTCTTCGGCGATGTCCAGCATGTCGGTCTCCTTGGGTGTGTACGGAGGTGGCGGCCGGGCGTCAGCTGACGCCGAGCCACCCCTCGATCGGGTGGAGGGCGAAGAACACGATGAAGATCGCGGTCAGCGCCCACATGAACGCTCCGACCTCGCGGGCCTTGCCCTGCGCCACCTTGATGACGGTGAAGGCGATGACGCCGGCCGCGACGCCCGGGGTGATGCTGTAGGTGAACGGCATCAGCACGACGGTCAGGAAGACCGGGATGGCGACGGAGCTGTCGCCCCAGTTCACGTGCTTGGCGTTCATCATCATCATCGCGCCGATGACGACAAGGGCGGCGGAGCCGACCTCACGGGGGACGATCTGGGTGATCGGGGTGAAGAAGATCGCGGCCGCGAAGAACAGGCCGGTGATGACCGAGGAGAAGCCGGTGCGGGCACCCTCGCCGACGCCGGTGGCGGACTCGACGAACACGGTCTGGCCGGAGGCACCGGAGACGCCGCCGATCGCGCCGCCCGCGCCGTCGATGAACAGCGCCTTGGACAGGCCGGGCATCCGGCCCTTGTCGTCGGCGAGGTTGGCCTCGGTGCCGACGCCGATGATGGTGGCCATGGCGTCGAAGAAGCCGGCGAGGACCAGGGTGAAGACGATGACGCCGACGGTGATGTAGCCGACGTCGCCCCAGCCGCCGAAGGAGACGTCGCCGAAGAGCGAGAAGTCCGGGCTGGAGACCGCGCTGCCCTTGAGCTCGGGGGCGCCGTTGGCCCAGGAGCCCGGGCCCTTGGCCGGGATGTCGGCGACGGCGTTGACGATCAGGGAGATGACGGTGCCGGCGACGATGCCGATGAGGATCGCGCCCGGGATCTTGCGGGCCTGGAGGGCGAAGATCGCGAGCAGGGTGACCGCGAAGATCAGGACGGGCCAGCCGACGAGCTCGCCGCCGGCGCCCATGGTGACGGGCGGGCCGAACTGCGGACCGGCGCCGACGAAGCCGGCCTTGTTGAAGCCGATCAGCGCGATGAACAGGCCGATGCCGATGGTGATGCCGTGCTTGAGCGGCAGCGGGATCGCGTTCATGATCATCTCACGGAGGCCGGTGACCACCAGGAGGCAGATCACGACACCGTAGACGACGCACATGCCCATGGCCTGCGGCCATGTCATCTGGGGCACGACCTGGGTCGCGAGCACACCGGAGACGCTGAGCCCCGCCGCGAGGACGAGCGGGACCTTGCCGACGAAGCCCATCAGCAGGGTGGTCACCGCCGCCGCGAAGGCGGTCGCCGTGATGACGGCGGAGGTGGCGAGGACGTGCTTGTCGACGTCCGGACCACCGAGGAGGATCGGGTTGAGCAGGAGAATGTACGCCATCGCCATGAAGGTGGTGATGCCGCCGCGGATCTCCGTCGCGACGGTGGATCCTCTCTCCGAGATGTGAAAGTACCGGTCGAGCCAAGAGCGCCCGGCGGGGGTGCGCGAGCCGGAGCCCGCGTCCTCAGCGGCGGTCTTGGGCTCCACAGACGACTGGGTCATGGGGCCTACTCCCAAGGTTCAAAGGGGCACCCGCATCAGACTTCTGAGCTCTGACGTAAAAGCTGCGGGATTTGGGATATTTCGTTGGCTGCACGACCCGGGGGACGGCCCGAGACGAACGGGGTACTGCAGTGATGCGGGTACTGCCGTGACGCGGGTACTGCGGTGGTGCGGGGTACTGCCGTGGGGGGATGCTCCGGGCGGTGCGGGCGGGGGAAGTGTGACGTTCCTGGGAGGCACGCACCGCCCGGAGAGTCCTAGAGGGTGCCGGTGAGCGCCTCGGGGCGGACCGGCGTCTTGTTGAGCTCCAGGCCCGTCGCCGCCCGGATCGCCGCGAGGACGGCCGGGGTGGACGACAGGGTCGGGGCCTCGCCGATGCCCCGGACGCCGTACGGCGCGTTGGGGTCGGCCAGCTCGAGGTAGTCGACCGGGATGGTCGGCGTGTCGAGGATCGTGGGGATCAGGTAGTCCGTGAAGGAGGGGTTGCGCACCTTCGCGGTCTTCGGGTCGACGATGATCTCCTCCATCACCGCGACGCCCAGGCCCTGGGTGGTGCCACCCTGGATCTGGCCGACCACGGAGAGCGGGTTGACCGCCTTGCCGACGTCCTGCGCGCAGGCCAGCTCGATCACCTTCACGAGGCCGAGCTCGGTGTCCACCTCCACCACCGCGCGGTGCGCGGCGAAGGCGTACTGGACGTGGCCGTCGCCCTGGCCGGTGACGAGGTCGAAGGCCTGGGTCGGACGGTGCCGCCACTCCTCCTCGACCTCCACGGCCTGGTCCTCCAGGACGTCCGCGATGGTGGCGAGGGCCTCGCCGCCGTCGGTGACGACCTTGCCGCCCTCCAGGAGGAGTTCGGCGTTGGCCCAGGCCGGGTGGTACGAGCCGAACTTGCGCCGGCCGATCTCCAGGACCTTCTCGCGGACGATCTCGCAGGAGTTCTTGATGGCGCCGCCGGTCATGTACGTCTGGCGGCCCGCGGAGGTCGAACCGGCCGAGCCCACCTGCGTGTCCGCGGGGTGGATGGTGACCTGCTGGACACCCAGCTCGGTGCGGGCGATCTGCGCGTGGATCGTGACGCCGCCCTGGCCGACCTCCGCCATGGCGGTGTGGACCGTGGCGACGGCCTCGCCGTTGATGACCTCGATGCGGATCTTGGCGGTCGAGTAGTCGTCGAAGCCCTCGGAGAAGCCGACGTTCTTGATGCCGACGGCGTAGCCGACGCCCCGCACGACGCCCTCGCCGTGCGAGGTGTTGGACAGGCCGCCCGGCAGCGCGCGGACGTCCGCGCCCTCGCCGGCGGTCTCCCACTGGCGCTCCGGCGGGAGCGGGCGGGCCTTGACCCGGCGCAGGAGCTCGGCGACCGGGGCCGGCGAGTCCACGACCTGGCCGGTCGGCATGATCGTGCCCTGCTCCATGGCGTTGAGCTGGCGCAGCTCCACGGGGTCCATGCCCAGCTTGGCCGCGAGCTTGTCCATCTGCGCCTCGTAGGCGAAGCAGGCCTGGACCGCGCCGAAGCCGCGCATGGCGCCGCAGGGCGGGTTGTTGGTGTAGAGGCCGATCGCCTCGATCTCGACGTCCTCGATGACGTACGGGCCGACCGAGAGGGAGGAGGCGTTGCCGACGACCGAGGCCGTGGACGAGGCGTACGCGCCGCCGTCCAGCACGATCTTGCACTTCATGTGCGTGAGCTTGCCGTCCTTGGTGGCGCCGTGCTCGTAGTAGAGCTTCGCCGGGTGCCGGTGGACGTGTCCGAAGAAGGACTCGAACCGGTTGTAGACCATCTTGACCGGCTTGCCGGTGCGCAGCGCGAGGACGGAGGCGAGGATCTGCATGGAGATGTCCTCGCGGCCGCCGAAGGCGCCGCCGACACCGGCCATGGTCATCCGGACCTTCTCCTCGGGCAGGCCGAGGCAGGGCGCGATCTGCTTGAGGTCCGAGTGCAGCCACTGGGTGGCGACGTAGAGGTCGACGCCGCCGTCCTCGGAGGGCACGGCGAGGCCGGACTCGGGGCCGAGGAAGGCCTGGTCCTGCATGCCGAAGGTGTACTCGCCCGTGACGATGACGTCGGCGCGCTTGGCGGCCTCGTCGGCGTTGCCGCGGATGATCGGCTGGCGGTGCACGATGTTCGGGTGCGGGACGTGGCCGGAGTGGTGGTCGTCGCGGTTCTCGTGGACCAGGATCGCGTCCGGGGCGAGGGCGGAGGCCTCGTCCGTGATGAGCGGGAGCTCCCGGTACTCGATCTTGATCTTCGCGGCGGCGCGGCGGGCGGTCTCCGGGTGGTCGGCACCCACGAGGGCGACCGGCTCACCGTGGTGACGGACCTTGCCGTAGGCGAGGACCGGGGTGTCCTGGAACTCCATGCCGTAGTTCTTCGCGGCGGGCAGGTCCTCGTGGGTCAGGACGGCGTAGACGCCGTCCATCGCGAGGGCCTCGGAGATGTCGATGGACACGATCTCGGCGTGCGCGACGGTGGAGCGCAGGATCTGGCCCCACAGCATGTCCTCGTGCCACATGTCCGAGGAGTACGCGAACTCGCCGGTGACCTTGAGGGTGCCGTCCGGGCGGAGCGTGGACTCGCCGATGCCGCCCTTGACGTGGTTCTGGGTGACGTCGGTGGGCGTACCCACCGGCAGTGTGTTCTGAGCCATCGTCAGACCGCCTCTCCCTGACGCTCCTGGCGAGCGGCCGCGAGGCGGACCGCGTCGAGGATCTTCTCGTAACCGGTGCAGCGGCAGAGGTTGCCGGAGAGCGCCTCGCGGATGTCCGCGTCCGTCGGGGACGGGTTGCGCTCCAGCATCTCGTCGGCCGCGACGAGCAGGCCGGGGGTGCAGAAGCCGCACTGGACGGCTCCGGCGTCGATGAACGCCTGCTGGATCGGCGAGAGTTCGATGCCCTCACCGGTCTGCGAGTCCTGGGGCTTGGCCTCCCACTTCCTGGCGGCGTCCACCGAGGTGCCGCCGCAGGCGCCGGTGGCGCAACCGCTGTGGGCCTCGCGCTCCTTGGCGAACTCCGCCAGGCCCTCGACCGTGACGACCTCGCGGCCCTCGACCTGGCCGGCGGCGACGAGGCACGAGCAGACCGGCACGCCGTCGAGACGGACGGTGCAGGAACCGCACTCGCCCTGCTCGCACGCGTTCTTGGAGCCGGGCAGACCCAGGCGCTCACGCAGAACGTAGAGGAGGGACTCGCCCTCCCAGACGTCGTCGGCTTCCTGCGGACGACCGTTGACCGTGAAATTGACGCGCATGGTTATGCAGCTCCCTCAAGCGTGCGGCCGGCGCCGCGGTACTGCTCCCAGGTCCAGCCGAGCTGGCGGCGAGCCATGATGCCGACGGCGTGGCGCCGGTACTTGGCGGTGCCGCGGACGTCGTCGATCGGGTTGGCGGCGGCCGAGCAGAGGTCGGCGAACTGCTTCGCGATCGAAGGGGTGATGATCTTGCCGTTGTCCCAGAAGCCGCCCTCCTCCAGGGCCGCGTTCAGGAAGGCCTCGGCCTCCTTGGCGCGGATCGGGGTCGGCGCGGCGGAACCGATGCCGGTGCGCACGGTCCGGGTCTCCGGGTGCAGGGCCAGGCCGAAGGCGCAGACGGCGATGACCATCGCGTTGCGGGTGCCGACCTTGGAGTACTGCTGGGGGCCGTCCGCCTTCTTGACGTGGACGGTCTTGATGAGCTCGTCGGGCGCGAGCGCGTTGCGCTTCACGCCGGTGTAGAACTCGTCGATCGGAATGAGGCGACTGCCGCGCACCGACTCGACCTCGACCTCGGCGCCCGCGGCGAGCAGGGCCGGGTGGGCGTCACCGGCGGGCGAGGCCGTGCCGAGGTTGCCACCGACGCCGCCGCGGTTGCGGATCTGCGGGGAGGCGACCGTGTGCGAGGCCAGCGCCAGACCCGGGAGTTCCGCGCGGAGGTTCTCCATGATCTGCGTGTACGGGACGGAGGCGCCGAGGCGGACGTCCTCCTCGCCGACCTCCCACTCGCGCAGCAGCTCGATACGGTTCAGGTCCAGGAGGTACTCGGGGCGCCGGTGGTCGAAGTTGATCTCGACCATGACGTCGGTACCACCGGCGATGGGCACGGCCGTGGGGTGCTCGGCCTTGGCGGCGAGCGCCTCCTCCCAGCTGGCGGGGCGAAGGAAGTCCATGGTGGCTCTCTTCTAGTGATTCTGGTGATCGGGGGTCGAGCTAGTGGGTCCGGGGGGACGGCCGGCCCTCGACATCGTGTTCATGTGCTGTTCACGCGGTGTGTGGCCTAGTACACAAGCCACGATCGCCCGGGTGCAGTCACCGAAAACATGAAGGAGTTGGCTGGTGCCCTTGGTCGTCTTGTAGATTCGAACGAAAGGCGGGGAACAGTAACCTCGCCGTTTTCCCCTGGAAACGGTGGCACCACCCCACCGTCGACAACGCGACACCCACCCACACCGAACGAAGGAACGGCGGCGACACGATGCGGCTGCGCGCACTGCTGGAGAACGACGCGCTCGGGCTGCGCCTGCTCGGCGGCGAGGACGAGCTGGACCGGACCGTCCGAGGCGTGATGACGACGGACCTCAAGGACCCCAGCCGGTACCTCTCCGGCGGCGAGCTGGTGCTGACCGGCCTCGCCTGGCGGACGGACCCGGCCGACGCCGAGCCCTTCGTCCGGATCCTGGCCTCGGCCGGCGTGGCCGCCCTGGCGGCGGGCGAGGCCGAGCTGGGCGACATCCCCGACGATCTCGTACAGGCGTGTTTGCGCCATCGGCTTCCGCTCTTCGCTGTGAACGAGTCCGTTGCGTTCGCGACGATCACCGAGCACGTTGTTCGACAGGTCTCCGGCGAGCGGGCCGGCGACCTGGCGGCCGTCGTCGACCGGCACAGGCGGCTCATGACCTCCGGACCGGCGGGCGGCGGACCCGAGGTCGTCCTCGACCTCCTCGGCTCCGACCTCGACCTCCGGGCCTGGGTCCTCTCCCCCACCGGGCGCCAGATCGCGGGTGCGGGCGAGCCCCTGGACGCCGGGCTCGCCGCCACCCTGGCCGGCGAGCACCTGGCCGCCACCCGCACCGGCCGGCGCGGCCCGCACCGGCTGAGCGTCGCCGGGGCCACGTACTCGCTCTTCCCGATCCGCAACACCGGCCGGGGCGCCGCGCCCGCCGCCCGGGACGTGCGCGAGACGGTCCTGTCGGACTGGCTGCTCGCCGTCGACGCCGACGCCGGGGACTGGCCGGCCGCCCGCCTGGACCTGCTCCAGGGCGTCACGCAGCTGATCGCCGTCGAGCGGGACCGGCGCGACGCGGCCCGCACGGTACGGCGCCGGCTCGCCCAGGAGGTCCTGGAGCTGGTCCAGACGGGCGCCGCGCCCGCCGAGATCGCGGCCCGGCTGCGCGTCGCCGCCCCGGTGCTGCTGCCCGGGCTCGGCACGGCCCCGCACTGGCAGGTGGTCGTCGCCCGGGTGGAGTGGGACCAGGAGGCCGGTCAGGCCCCCGTGGACAGCGGTCCGGTCGCGCAGGCCCTCCTGGAGGAGGTCCTCGTCGACCCGGCGACCGTCGGCGCCGAGTCGGCCGACCGGATCGCGGTCGCGCACAGCGGCGACGAGGCGATCGCCCTGGTCCCGCTGGCGGCGGGCCCGCTGCCGGAGAGCGAGGACGACGGCCCGGCCCCCGCCCTGGGCCTCCACGCGGACGCGCTGCTGGCCTCCGTACGGGCTCCGCTCTCCTCGGGCCTCGCCGACGACGGCCGCCTCACGCTGGGCGTCAGCGCGGCCGTGCACTCGGCGGAGGGCCTGCGCGGGGCCCTGGAGGAGGCCCGGCACGCCCGCCGGGTGGCCGCCGCCCGTCCGGGCCGGGTCTGCGCCGCGGGGCACCACGAGCTGGCCTCGCACGTGCTGCTGCTGCCCTTCGTCCCGGACGACGTCCGGCGCGCCTTCACGGCCCGGCTGCTCGACCCGCTGCGCGACTACGACCGGCGTCACCGGGCGGAGCTCATCCCGACCCTGGAAGCCTTCCTGGACTGCGACGGCTCCTGGACGCGCTGCGCGACCCGCCTGCACCTGCACGTGAACACGCTGCGCTACCGGGTGGGCCGGATCGAGCAGCTCACCGGACGCGACCTCTCCCGCCTGGAGGACAAGCTCGACTTCTTCCTGGCGCTGCGGATGAGCTGATCCGGAAGGGCCGGTTCGAACGCTTCGAGACCCTGACGGTTCACTCCTTCGGGCGAGTCCGGAGGAGTGGCGTCGGGGCCTTCCGCGCCCCCTCCGCGGCGGGGCCCGGGAATCGGGTCCGGCGCTGTTCACCCGCTTGATCACGGGCCGATCGGCGCTCCCGCGGCCCGTCGCGCGGGATCGCGGCGGGACTCCCCGCCCCGGCGCGAGTTTGTGAAATTTTTCACCCGACCCCTTGGCCGGGTGCTCCCGTTCATGCTGAGATGCCGTCCTACTCAACAGCTCGATGGCGCGCTCGGGGAGGGCAATGTGGCGGATACCGCCATGTCTGGTTCCGAATCAAGGGGTGGCGAAGATCCGCCCCTCGCCTACGGCAAGGAGACACCCGTGGAGACCGCCATATGGCGTCTCCGCTCCCGAGGTTGCTGGACGGACGCGGCCGCGCTGCTCGCGCCGCACGCGACCGAACCGGCGGCCGCACTCGAACGGGCGGCGCTGCTCATCGAGCGCTGCCTCTACACCGAGAAGGGCTGGGCCGACGCCGAGGAGGCGCTCCGGGCGGCCGAGGCGGTGGCCGGCACCGACGAGGAACGCGGGGCCGCGGCCTGCGAACGCGGCTATCTCGCCTACGCCTCCACCCTGTTGGGGGTGCGCGACCGGGCCGACGAGGCCCGGATGGCGCTGGGCCGGGCGGCGGCGCTGATCGCCCCCTCCGCGGCCGGCCGGCCGCTCCTGGACTTCCGGCGCGGGCTCATCGCGCAGAACCTCGGCGACTCCCCGCAGGCGGCCCGCGCCGCGTACCGCAGGGCGCACGCGGGGGCCACCGCGCAGGGGGACTCGCTGCTGCTCTCCTTCACCTGGCGGCACCTCGCCGGACTGGCCCTGCGCGAGGGCGAGTTGGCGGAGGCGCGGCACGGTTTCGCGGAGTCCCTGCGGATCCGCGAGGAGCTGGGCTACCTGGTCGGCACGGCGCCGGCGCTCACGGCCCTGGCGACCACGGAGACCGAGCCGGAGGCGGGCCGTCTGCGCGCCGAGGCGAGACGCCTGTTCCAGCTGCTCGGCGGGGTCCCGACCTGGCTGTCGTCCCAGCTGACACCGCGGGCGGCGACCTGAACCCGCTGCCGCACAGCCCTTGGTGATGCCTCGTCACCTCTCCTTCGGTGCGAGGCACACCAGGCTCTCGTCGGTGCCGACGAGGAGTGAGCCGGCGCCGGTGACCGCGACCGCGCGCACCGGGGGCCCCGGGCGGAAGGAGAGCGTGGGGCCGCCCTCCGGCCGGTGGAGCTCGACGAGGCCGTCGGCCCAGGCCGCGGCGACCAGCGGTCCGTGCGGGGTCTCCGTCGCGTGCAGGGAGACCACCGGCGAGGGGCGCTCGGCCAGGGGCTCGGGCCGGGCGTCGCGGCCGGGCGTCCACAGGTGGACGCTCCCGTCGGCGCCGCCGGAGCAGACGAACGGCGTCTCGGACTCGACCGCCGCGACGGCCGTGACCCGGCCGCTGTGCGAGGCCGACTGGTACAGGCCGGTCAGACCGAAGGCGTGGACCGAGCCGAGCCGGTCCCCCACCACCACCGAGCCGGCGATCGCCGCGAGGGCCGTGCCCGGGTGACGGGCCAGGGTCGCCGAGACCGCCTCGGTGAGCCGCTCCAGATACGGGGGCCGGGGCGCCGTTCCCCGCACGGCGTGCAGCCGGCCCCGGTCGTCCAGGAGCAGCACCGTGCCGTCGGGGGCGGGCGCGAGCGCGGTGATCCGGCCGGGCACGGTGTGCGCGAGGCGCCCGGCGGGGCTCGCGTCGGCCTCGTGGAGGAGTCGTACGGTGCCGGTGGGGTCGCCGACGAGGAGGGTGCCCTCCAGGGGGCCGCCCGCCGCGCCGAGCACGGTGACGGGGCCCGGCCAGGGCGGGTTGAGGTCGCCGCGGTGCCGGGCCCACCGGACCCGCCAGGGCGCGCCGTCCGCGAGCGCGGCGAGGGCCGGCCGCAGCCGGGGGTCGGCGCCGTCGCCGAGCGCGGCGAGGAGGACCAACGCCCGCTCGGACGGGGCCTGTTCGCGGCAGAGCGACTGTCCGGCGCGCATCCAGGCGGTCCTCAGTCCGCCGTGCTCGTCCGCGGTGCCCTCGCCGGGCCGGGCGGACGGCTCGGGCCCGTCGAGGGTGCCCGGCACTCCGGCGAGCGCGGCGCCGGTGACGTACGCCGTGGTGACGAGCAGCGGGTCGGCCGCGCAGACGGCCGACGGGTCGGAGAGGTCCGGCAGCGGCGGGGCCGGCTGCGCGGCGTCGCCGTCGGCGGTCTCGGGCTCGCCGTCGAGGTCGACGACGGTGACCCGGTCCTCGGTGCGCAGGACGGCCGGGGCGGGAGTGCCGCTCCGGGCCTCGACCACGAGCCGGATCCTGCCGACGCCGGCCAGCTCCGCGATGAGGCGGGTGAGGGCGGCGGGTTCGGCGGCGGCGTGGAGGTCCGTGAGGAGGAGGACGACCCGGCCGGAGGGCCGCGCCTCGCTGGTGGCGAGGGCATGGACGAGGTCGCCCGGCGTCCGGGCCACGACGCCGAGGCGGTCGGCGATCGTCCAGGCCGCGCCGAGGGCGCTCTGCCCGGCGAGCGGGACGAGGACCCGGGCCGAGCGGCGGCGGGAGCGGTTGGAGCGCGGGCCGTGGGCGGCGAGCCAGCCGAGGAGCCCCGTCTTGCCGCTGCCGGGGGCACCGGTGACGAGGCAGAGCCGTGGCGCCTCGGGATCGGTGAGCCAGCCGAGCAGCGCGGCGGCCTCGGCTTCCGTGCCGTCCCATGCCGGGGACGGGGTCGCGGACGGCATGGGTACACCTCACGGGCGACGCGGTGCGAACGGCTGACGCCTTCGACCTTAGTCGCCCGGGGCGCTCAGGAACCCGATCCGGCGAAGTGCTCTCGCGGCAGGGCCCCGACGGGCGCTGCCCGCACCGGTCCGGCGAAGGGCCCGGCGGCGGGCGCTCAGGCGTCCGAGCCGGTGAAGTGCTCCCGTACCAGCGCCTGGACGACCGTCAGGTCCTGGGCGACCAGGGCGTCGAGGAGGGCCGTGTGCTCGGCGGCGTCGGCGACGAGGACGCCGTGGCGCAGGGCGGGGGCGCTGATCAGGGGCCACTGCGAGCGGCGGTGGAGGTCGTCGGCGACGGCGAGCAGTTGCTCGTTCCCCGCGAGGGAGAGGACGGCCCGGTGGAACGCCCGGTCGGCCTCGGCGTAGTGGGCGCGGTCGCCCCGCGCGGCCGCGGTCGCGGTGGCCTCGGCGAGCGGCCGCAGCTCGGCCCAGCGGGCGGCGGGGACCGTGCGGGCGAGGCGCAGCATGACGGGGACCTCGATGAGCGCGCGGACCTCGGCGAGCTCGGCGAGCTCGCGGGGCGTGCGCTCGGTGACGCGGAAGCCGCGGTTCGGCACGACCTCGACGGCCCCCTCGACGGCGAGGCGCTGCATGGCCTCGCGGACGGGGGTGGCGGAGACGCCGAAGCGGTCGGCGAGCGCGGGGGCCGAGTACACCTCGCCGGGGCGCAGCTCGCCGCCGACCAGGGCGCTGCGGAGGGCTTCGAGGATCTGACCGCGGACGGAGTGCCGGCGCACGGTGCGGGGGCCGGGGGCGGCCGGTTCGCCGTGGGTGTGCTCGCCGCGGGCCTGTTCGGGCACCCGTACGGATCCGGTGTACGGCCCGCGGAGGGGTTCCGCGGCGTCGCCTGGGGGCGGGGACGGTCTCTCCGTCGCCCGCTCGCGCGCTGCGCCCTGCTCCACCCGGGTCCTCCTGCGGCCTCGTGCCGGGCCCGGCTCGCGTCGCCCGGGTCCTCTGTGCACCATAGGCGAACGGACCGACATCCGGGGCATACGGGCTGCCGCGCAGGTGGGAGGGGTCCTCCGGTGGTGAGAGGCGACCCCGAATCGGGTAAGGTAAGGCTAACCTGCCAACGCTCGCGATTCGGTGGTCCGCATGACCGTCCCCGCCCTGCTGCCCACGCCCCTCACCTCGCCCGTCGCGGCCTCCTACGCCCGGCTCGCCGAGGTCTTCCCCGGCCTGCGCATAGAGGAAGCCGTCCCGGGCGAGCGGCTGCCGAGCGGCGCGGGCTGGGTCGGCGCCGAGGACCTCGCGGCCGGCGGCCCCCACCTCGACGCCTTCCTGGCCTGGGACGACGCGCAGGTGCTGCGGGACTACGGCGCCCGGGCCCGCCCCGACGTCGTCGCGAGCTTCGGGCTGCACCGGTACGCCTGGCCCGCCTGCCTCCTCGTCACCGTCCCGTGGTTCCTGGACCGCCGGGTGCCCCGGCTGCCCGCCGGGAACGTGGCCTTCCAGCGCGCGCTGGGCCGCATGACGGTCCGGGTGGAGGAGTTCGCCTGTCTGCCCGGCGACCCCGCGGCGGCGCTGCCGGGCGCCCGGGTCGTCGACGGTGAGGAGGCCCTGCGCGCCGAGGTGCGCGCCTCGCTCGCCGAGCACTTCGAGGCGATCCTCGACGGCTTCGGGTCCCGGATGCGGCGCGGCCGCCGGGCGCTGTGGGGGATGGCCACGGACGAGATCGTCGAGGGCCTCTGGTACGTCGCGGCCCTGCTCGGCGAGGAGCCGCGCGCGATGGGCGAGCTCGAACTCCTCCTGCCGGGCACCCCGAAGCCGTACAAGCCGTACGCGGGCGGGGCCGGTTTCCGTGAACTCGCGGGCTCCGAGGGGGCGGACGGCGCTCCGCGCGCCACCCGCGACCGGGCCACCTGCTGCTTCTTCTACACCCTGCGCCCCGAGGACACCTGCCTCACCTGCCCGCGCACCTGCGACGCCGAGCGCGTCCGCCGGCTGGCCGCGACGGCCTGACCGATTACGCCACCCGTACGGGTGGCGCCGTTCGAACTCAATCCTGTTCCCCTGCACGGGCGTTCGACCAGATCGCACCTATTCGCATGCCCCGCGACCCCGATGGCGTGCTCTTGCCCGGAAACCCCTTGAGCGCCCCACGGGGTCGGCCAGTATGGGCCGCCAAACGCCCTACTGCGATGCAAGGGACACCGCATGAGACTGACCGACATATCGCTGGACTGGCTGCTTCCGGGCGGCGTGATGGTGGCCGGGGTCCTGACGGCGGTGGCGGTGCTCGCGCGCGGGAAGCGCGCCGGTGACCAGGCCGCGGCCGACGACTCCTGGGAACGCAGCGAGGAGCGTCGCAGACGCAAGGAGGCCGTCTACGGATTCGCCTCGTACGGGCTGCTCTTCCTCTGCGCGGCCGTCGCGGCGGCGCTCTCCTTCCACGGCCTCGTCGGCTTCGGCCGGCAGAACCTGAACCTCGCCGGGGGCTGGGAGTACCTCGTCCCCTTCGGCCTCGACGGCGCCGCCATGTTCTGCTCGGTGCTCGCCGTCCGCGAGGCCAGCCACGGCGACGCGGCCCTCGGCTCGCGCCTGCTCGTCTGGCTGTTCGCGGGCGCGGCGGCCTGGTTCAACTGGGTGCACGCGCCGCGCGGCATGGGCCACGACGGGGCCCCGCACTTCTTCGCGGGCATGTCGCTCTCGGCGGCGGTCCTCTTCGACCGGGCGCTGAAGCAGACCCGGAGGGCGGCGCTGCGCGAGCAGGGCCTGGTGCCCCGCCCGTTGCCGCAGATCCGCATCGTGCGGTGGCTGAGGGCGCCCCGGGAGACCTTCGCGGCCTGGTCGCTGATGCTCCTTGAGGGCGTACGGACGCTGGACGAAGCGGTCGACGAGGTGCGCGAGGACCGGCGGGAGAAGGAGCAGAACCGGCTCCGCCGGCGGGACCAGGTCAAGCTGGACCGGGCGAGACTCAAGGCGATCAACCGTCAGCACCGCGCCTTCGGGCTCGGCCGCGGCGGTGGACGCCAGGTCGAGATGGCCGCGCTGGGCGCCTCGCCCGGTGCGGGACCCGGTCCGGGTACGGGTGGCGGTTCGGGCTCCGCGCCGACGGCCGTGCAGGCCGCCGTCGCGGAGCCCGCCATAGCGGACCCCGGACAACTGCCGCTTCGACCCCGGCCCTCCCTGCAGGCCGTGCGGGGCGATGAGCCCCGCCCCGGCGACTCCCGGACGGTGGACCTCACCGCCGAGGACGACACCCAGGCGCTGCCCCGCCTCGACTCCCTGGAGCGCAAGCTCAAGGACCTGGAGCAGCAGTTCGGCTGAGAACGGGAAGACGAGACCGATCGGCGGGGCCGCCCCTCAGGCGGCCCCGCCGTTCAGTTCGAACCACACCACCTTGCCCACCTCGTGGTCCTCGACGCCCCAGGAGTCGGCGAGTGCCTGGACGAGGACGAGTCCCCTGCCGTTCGTACCGTCGTCGGCGGGCGGTGCGGGCGGCTTCGTGAGTCCGGGCACGAAGTCGCGGACCTCGACCCTGAGCTGCTCGGGGACGACCGTCGCGGTCACGACGGCCCCGTGTTCGGTGTGCACCAGGGCATTGGTCACCAGTTCGCTGGTGAGGAGTTCGGCCACGTCGGAGGCGCCCGGTCCGCCCCATTGCCGCAGCAGTTCACGCAGGGCGTGCCGCACCTCCGGCACCGCGGTGAGATCCGCGCATCCCACCTTTCTGAGCAGTTGAGTCGGCTGTCGTGCCTCCCCGGCCATATCCCCCACCCACAGGTCGCGTCGAACAGGCTCACGGGGATGCATGCCCCGCCTCACCGTCCGCATTCATGAGGTGGGGCTTTCCGGACACCGCTCAGGGCCTGGGGACGTTCCGCAGGTTGGAGCGGGCCATCTGGAGCATCCGGCCCACTCCCCCGTCCAGGACGATCTTGCTGGCGGAGAGGGCGAAGCCGGTCACCATGTCGGCGCTGATCTTGGGCGGGATGGAGAGCGCGTTGGGGTCGGTGACGACGTCGACGAGCGCCGGCCCCTTGTGCCGGAAGGCGTCCTTGAGGGCGCCCGCGAGCTGTTTGGGCTTCTCGACGCGGACGCCGTAGGCCCCGGCGGCGCGGGCGATGGCGGCGAAGTCCGGGTTCTTGTTCGTCGTCCCGTACGAGGGGAGGCCGGCGACCAGCATCTCCAGCTCGACCATGCCGAGGGACGAGTTGTCGAACAGCACGACCTTCACGGGCAGGTCGTACTGGACGAGGGTCAGGAAGTCGCCCATGAGCATCGAGAAGCCGCCGTCGCCGGAGAGGGAGACGACCTGGCGGTTCCGGTCGGTGAACTGGGCGCCGATCGCCTGCGGCAGGGCGTTCGCCATGGAGCCGTGGCTGAACGAACCGATGATCCTGCGCCGCCCGTTGGGCGAGAGGTAACGGGCCGCCCAGACGTTGCACATGCCGGTGTCGACGGTGAACACGGCGTCGTCGTCGGCGAGGTCGTCGAGGACGGAGGCGACGTACTCGGGGTGGATCGGGGTGTGCTTCTCGACCTTGCGGGTGTAGGCCTTGACGACGCCCTCCAGCGCGTCGGCGTGCTTCTTCAGCATCTTGTCGAGGAACCGGCGGTCGGTCTTGGCGCGGACGCGCGGGATCACGGCCCGCAGGGTCTCGCGGACGTCGCCCCAGACGGCCAGGTCGAGCCGGGAGCGGCGGCCGAGGTGCTCGGGCCGGACGTCCACCTGCACGATCCTGACGTCGTCGGGCAGGAAGGCGTTGTACGGGAAGTCGGTGCCGAGCAGGATCAGCAGGTCGCACTCGTGGGTGGCCTCGTAGGCGGCGCCGTACCCGAGCAGACCGCTCATGCCGACGTCGTACGGGTTGTCGTACTGGATCCATTCCTTGCCGCGGAGGGCGTGGCCGACCGGGGCCTTGATCCGCTCGGCGAACTGCATCACCTCCGGGTGCGCCCCGGCGGTCCCACTGCCGCAGAAGAGCGTCACCCGGTCGGCTTCGTCGATCATCCGGACCAGGGCGTCGATCTCGGTGTCGCCGGGGCGGACGGTGGGCCGGGTGGTGACGAGCGCGGTCGCGGCGGACTTCTCCGGGGCGGGCTGGGAGGCGATGTCGCCGGGGAGCGCGACGACGCTGACCCCGCCGCGGCCGACGGCGTGCTGGATCGCGGTGTGCACCAGCCGGGGCATCTGCCGCGGGGTGGAGATGAGTTCGCTGTAGTGGCTGCACTCGCGGAACAGCTGGTCGGGGTGGGTCTCCTGGAAGTAGGAGAGGCCGATCTCGCCGGACGGGATGTGCGAAGCGAGCGCGAGGACCGGGGCCATGGAGCGGTGGGCGTCGTACAGGCCGTTGATGAGGTGGAGGTTGCCGGGCCCGCAGGAGCCGGCGCAGGCGGCGAGGCCGCCGGTGATCTGGGCCTCGGCGCCCGCGGCGAAGGCGGCGGTCTCCTCGTGCCGTACCTGGATCCAGTCGATCGCCGGAGTACGGCGGATCGCGTCGACGACCGGGTTGAGGCTGTCACCGACCACTCCGTACAGACGCCGGACGCCCGCGCGGACGAGGATGTCGACGAACTGTTCCGCCACGTTCTGTTTGGCCATGGCTCCATCAACACACGGCCCGGCGGGTTACGCCTCCCAGACGGCCACCCCCGTACGGTCGTCGGCGTAGCCGGTGACCCTCAGCTGGGTGTCGGCGAGGAAGGCGGCGAGACCGGGCGGCTCCGTGTCGGCCCAGCGCGCGGCGAGCTCGTGGGCGAGGGCGGGTTCGCCGCGCATCGGCTCGGCCAGACCGGGCGAGGCGAGGAGCAGGGTGTCGCCCGCACGGGCCACGGAGGCGCGGAAGCGGAACGGCTCCGCGGGCGGCGGGACGGGCTCCTCGACGAGCGGCGGTGCGGTGGTGATGCCGAGGTCCATGGTGAGCCTGTCCCCCTCCTCGGTCGCCTCCGGGGCGGCGGGCGGCGAGCCGAAGCCGACGACGGGGGCGCCGGTGACGGCGGACGGTTCGGGCAGGAGCGGTTCGAGGTCCTGCCAGGAGCCGTCGCGGAGCCGGAAGAGACCGCCTCCGCCGATGCCGAAGAAGACCCGGGTGCGGCACTCGGGGTCGGCGGGGACGAGCAGGCAGCGCAGGGTCGCGGTGTACTCGTCGGGCGCGAGGCCCCGCTCGGCGGCGCGGGCCCGCAGCTTGCCGTAGGTCCGGTCGGTGAGCCGGTGCAGTCCGGACTTGAGGTCGCCGCGGCGGCCGGACCTGATGTCCTCGGAGAGCCGGGCGTGGCTGCGGCAGACGGCCTCGGCGATCCAGTGGCAGGCGTCGGCGGCGGCGAGGTGGGCGTCCTCGGCGGCGCGGCCGCCCGCGGCGACGGCGACGAGGACGAGGGCGCTCTCGTCGTGCCCGAAGCGGGCGGTGAGCAGGGCGTCGCGGCGGGGTTCGCCCCGGTAGCGGGCGGAGTCGCCGCGTACGGAGGCGGCGCGCAGGGTGCAGGTGCCGTAGCGGGCGCCGTCGAGGACGGTGTCGGCGACCAGCTCGGCGAGTTCGCCGGGGCGGGCGACGGGCAGTGCGGTGGGCTCGGCCTCGTAGGTGGGCGGCCTGCTGCCGACGAAGCCGGTCCTGGGCCGGGGCACCGACACCTCGACGGTGAGGTCGGGGTCGGAGGCGGCGTCCGCGAGCGGCACCTGGACGGTGGGCGTCTCGACGGGCGGGGCGGCGGGCGGCGGAGCGGCGGGAAAGGTCCGGGGCCCGCCCGCCCCGGACGCCTCCCAGGGCGCGGGGCCGGGTCCGGCCGGCGGCGGCGCGGGGGGAACCGAGACCTTCGGCGGCACCGGGTCCCGGCCCGGCACCGCTCGGGGTGTCGTGTCGAAGTGGTCGTCGAGCGTGTCACCCGAGACCGTCGGGGCCGTGTCCGGCGCCGACTCGTCGTAGAGCTTGTCCCACCAGTTGTCCCCCTGCTGAGTCATGCCCTTATTGTCCACCGCGCACGGCGCCCGAAAACGGGACATCAGGAAAACCGTTGCTGCGAATGGGTGGTCCGCCGGGCGGCCCCACCCCCCACGGGAAGGACGCCCGGCGGACCGGCGTGATCAGCGCACGTCGTAGGCGCGGACCACGGTCTGGGTGACGGAGTTGCCGTTGGCGTCCGTCAGTTCGGTCCTCAGTGTGACCTGCTTGCCGGTCGCGCCCGCGTGGTTCACGGTCGCGGTCCAGCCGCCGCCCTGCTGAGAGACCCGCGCTTCGGTCCAGGTCGTGCCCCCGTCGTAGGAGTACGAGAGCTTCGCCGAGGTGAGCGCTGCGGGGGTGTAGCCCGCGTGACCCGTCGCGGTGAGGCCGATGTGCTGGCCGTCGGTCGCGGCGAGGGTCTTGAGTCCGTCCTCCGGAAGGTCGTACCGGGGGAAGAGAATCGGGATGCCCTGAGAATAGACGCTCTCGTCAAGCTTGGAGGTGAATTTCCACACCGAATTGACGGACGTGGAGCGGGCCCACACCTTGCTGCCGATCTTCATGGTGTTCTGTTCGAGCGTGTACGTCCCGGCTTCGGCCGGTACCTCGAAGACGCCGAACGGCCAGCCGGTCTCGCCGATGAGCTCGCCGTCGCGGCTCAGGCTCAGGTTGCCGATGTCGCCGAAGGAGCCGGGCTCGGCGTGGTGGGTGCGGTCGCCCCACATGGCGTTCGCGAAGCCGATGAGGTTGCCCTGCCGCTCGGAGACCAGGACCGGCTTCCCGGTGGTGTCGCGCGGGGCGGTGGGGGCGATGACCCCGTCGTACCAGGTTTCGGTGCGCTTCTCGCCGGGCGCGTACGCGTGCCGGGCGCCGATCATGATCTCCCCGAACGGGAAGCTGCTGTTGACCATCTGCTGCCAGACGGTGTCACCGGCCGAGTAGTACTCGGTGCGGGTGCCGGGCGCCGGGACGGTCTCCAGGGAGCCGAAGGAGATGCCGACGCCGTTCGGGCGGTAGGCGGCCGGGAAGTCCGTGAAGTCGGTGGTGACGCCGGCCGAGCCGTAGGCCGAGTCCGTGCGGCCGAGCTTGGCGTCGTGGACGCGGTACTCCTCGTCGGTGCGGATCGCGCCGGTCTCGGGGAAGGCCAGGTTGTAGAGGTAGGGGGTCTTCGCGGTGGCCTTCCAGGCGAGGGTGACCTCGCCGGCGGCCAGCCTGCCGAGGAGCGCGGTCGCCTCCGTGGACGGGACGGAGAGGACGGGGAGGCCGAGGCCGGTGAACCCGCCGGTCGGGTACCAGCGGCCGGGGCCGGAGTGGTACGTGACGACGGCGACGGCGCCGGCGGCCTTGGCGTCCCGGGCGAGGGTGCCCGCGCCGGTGGAGTCGTCCGGGAGGCGGACGAGGGCCACGCGGCCCTGGACCCCGGCGGCCTTCAGCTCGTCCGGCGTGCCCGTGCCGGCGTCGACGAGGCGGGCGGAGCCCGTGCCGTCGAGGTTGTCGGAGCCGAGGGAGGCGGTCAGCGGGTGCAGGGCGAGGCCGTCGCCGGTGCGCAGCGAGGCGATCTGCGGGGCGGCGGCCCGCCAGTAGCTGCCGAACTCGAAGTCGCCCTCGTCGGCGGCGCCTTCGACCGAGGCGTAGTAGCCGCGGATGGTCCGCGGTCCCGTGGCGGTTCCGGCGTGCAGCCAGAAGTCGTCCCAGGAGCGGGCGAACGCGAGGGTGGCTCCCCGGAGTTCGGAGGCCTTGTCGGTCCTGACCGACAGCTTGTGGGCCTTGCGGGCGTCGAGGACGACCGTGGTGTCCTTCTTCAGCTCCAGCTGCGGGCGGCCGAGGTAGCTGAGCGAGTCGTTCAGCGTGGCGCCCTCACCCGCGTCGGGCGTGGTGACGAAGGAGGAGAGGAAGTAGCTGCCGGGGCGCAGGCGGTAGACCTGGTCGGCGGCCCCCTCGTTGAAGCGGCGCTCGCCAGTGGCGGTGTCGGTGCCGATGACGTCGAGGGAGGAGGCGCCGTCGGCCGGCTCGCCCTGACGGTCGATCAGCTTGACGCGCAGGGTGACGGTCTCGGGCTCCACGTGGAGGGAGAACGGGGTGGAGACGTGGATGCCGCCCTTGCCGGTGGCGACGACGCGGCCGGTGACGTCGCCGTACTGGGCGCGCTCCAGGCGGGCGTCGGGGGCGAGGTCGAGCGGGACCTCGACGGTGGCGCCGGCCGGGACGGTGACCGTCCGCTTCCCGAGGCGGGCCACGGTCGACCGGACGGCGGAGCCGTCGTTGCCGGTGACCTTCTCGACGGCGAGGCTCAGGGTGACCGGGGCGCCGGACGTGTTGGTGTACGGCACGGAGACCGTGGTGCGGTCGCTCTTGTCCTGGGGCCAGTTGAAGGTGCCGCCCTGGACGGCGGGCGCGCCGAGGACCGTCTGGTCGATCGCGGCCTTGACGTCGAGGCGGCCGCCGCCCACCTCGCGGACGTCGCCGGGGACGCCGCTGTCGGCGGAGGCGACCAGGGCGGACTTGATCTCCTGGGCGGTCCAGTCGGGGTGGCGCTGCTTGACGATGGCGGCGGCGCCCGCGACGTGCGGGGTGGCCATCGACGTACCGGACATGGACTGGTAGGCGTACGCGCCGCGGCCGCCGGCCGCGGCGGCGGAGATGCCGACGCCGGGCGCGGCTATCTCGGGCTTGAGGGTGTGGTGGACGATCGTCGGGCCGCGGCTGGAGAACCAGGCGGTGGAGTCGTCGCGGTCGGTGGCGCCGACGGTGAGCACGCTGGGCGCGCAGCCGGGCGAGGAGACCGTGTTGAGCGTGGGACCCGAGTTGCCGGCGGCGATGACGAACAGCGTGCCCTCGTTCCGGGCGAGTTCCTCGGCCGCGACGCTCATCGGGTCGGTGCAGTCGGTGGGTACGGAGCTGCCGAGGCTCATGGAGACGACGTCGGCGCCCTGGGCGACGGCCCACTCCATGCCCGCGATGATCCAGGAGGCGGCGCCGGAGCCGGAGTCGTTGAGGACCTTGCCGTTGAGAAGGTCCGCGCCGGGGGCGACGCCCTTCTTCTTCCCGTCGCTCGCGGCGCCGGAGCCGCCGACGGTGGAGATGGTGTGGGTGCCGTGGCCCTGGTGGTCGTCGGTGGTGTCGGAGTCGGTGAAGTTCTCCGAGGCGACGATGCGGCCCTTGAGGTCGGGGTGCTCGGCGTCGGCACCGGTGTCGAGGACGGCGACCTTGGTGCCCGAGCCGTCGTAGCCGGCGGCCCAGGCCTCGGGGGCGTGGATCTGCTTCGTCGACTGCTCCAGGGTGGCCTCGACCTTGCGGTCGAGCCAGAGCTTCTTCAGGCCGGAGGCGGAGCGGGCGGCCGGGGCGCCGATCTCGGCCCAGAAGGTGGCGGCCTGCTTCTTGTCCGTCTTGAGCGCGACGCCGTCGACGGCCTTGAGGACCTGGCCGCGCCGGGCGCCGCGGGGGGCGGCGGGGACGGAGCGGGTGAGGTCGGAGCCGTAGACCGCGATCAGGGGCAGCGTGGTGGTGGCGGCGTCGTCGTAGCCCTGGCGGATCAGGCCGGTGACGTTGAAGAGTTCCTCGTCGACGCGGCCGGCGGCGAGGGCGGCGGTGGCGTCCTCGGGGTAGACGTACAGGTCCTGGCCGGAGCGGCGGGTCTGGACCAGGGGGACGGTCCCGTCCTCGCGGGGCAGGGCCGTGGCCGCCGGGTTGCCGTCGACGTCGCGGGTGACCAGGACGCGGTCGCCGGTGACCAGGGTCACCGTGGCGGTCCTGGCTCCGTCGCCGGCGCGGGCCGGGGCCTCGCTGCCGACCAGCGGTCGCTTGCCGGCCGAGTCGTCCTGTGGCTCATTCGCCATGGACGGCGCGACCGCGGTGACGGCCAGGACGACGGCGGTCGCCGCCCCCAGGGCCGTACGCGAAATCGGGCGCATCGCTCTCCCCATCTGAATCCGGAAAAAGGGCACAAGGCACCCATCGCCGGAGGCTGTTGGTGCTGCGGTGGCGCCACATTGGCAGAGGTGAGGGCGGTACAGGGATGATGGGACAGGCGGGAATACGCCGTGGCCGTTTCCCGCCAGGTCACCAACGGAACGAATGCCTCCGGTGAACGTCCCCGGAAGATCGGGGACGCTCCCCGGAGGTGCGGCGAGGGGTGGGGCATCCATGCTGGGAGCGATAGGTCTCGACGAGCGCCAGGAGTCCGCTTACCGCGCCCTGGTCGCGCTGGGCGCGGCCGAGGTCACCGATCTCGCGCACCGGCTCGCCCTGCCCGAGCAGGACACCGAGCGGGCCTTGCGCCGCCTGGAGTCCCAGGGGCTCGCGGCCCAGTCCTCGGCCCGCACCGGCCGCTGGGTCGCCGCGCCGCCCGGCGTCGCGCTCGGCGCGCTGCTCACCCAGCAGCGCCACGAGCTGGAGCAGGCCGAGCTGGCGGCCAAGCTGCTCGCCGAGGAGTACCGCGCGGAAGCCGCGGAGGCGGCCGTGCACGACCTGGTGGAGGTGGTGACCGGTGCGAGCGCGGTCACCCACCGCTTCCTCCAGCTCCAGCTCGGCGCCCAGGAGGAGGTCTGCGCCCTGGTGACCGGCAAGCCGATCGCGGTCTCCGGCATGGAGAACGACGCCGAGGAGCAGGCGGCGGGGCGCGGCGTCCGCTACCGGGTGGTCCTGGAGCGCGAGGTGCTCACCCTCCCGACCGGGCTGCTCGAACTGTCGGCGGCGCTCGGCCGCGAGGAGAAGGTCCGGGTGGCCGACCGGGTCCCCACGAAGCTGGTCGTCGCCGACCGGTCGCTCGCCATGGTCCCGCTGACCGGCCGGGGCGCCGAGCCCGCGGCGATCGTCGTCCACGCGAGCGGGCTCCTCGAATCGCTGATGGGCCTGTTCGAGTCGGTCTGGCGGGACGCGCTGCCGCTGCGGCTCGGGGCGGGCGCGCAGGTCACCGAGGACGAGGCGCCGGGGCCGGACGTGATGGACCTGGAGATCCTCTCGCTGCTGCTGGCCGGGATGACGGACGCGAGCGTCGCCAAGCAGCTGGACCTGGGGCTGCGGACCGTGCAGCGGAGGGTGAAGGGGCTGATGGAGCTGACCGGGGTGACGACCCGGCTGCAGCTGGGCTGGCACGCGTACGAGAAGGGCTGGGTCGCCCGCGGCTGAGGCGGGGGCGTGTGGGAGGGTGAGCGGCTGATTCCGCTTGCCTCCCGACCCCTGGAGTTCCGCCCCGATGAACGGACGACGCCGTCGTGCCCTGCTGGTCGCCGTGACCCCGATGCTGGAGCCCGGTGAGCGGGTGGAGGTGACGACCGTCATCAACCTGAGCAGCGTCTCCGTGCGGCGGACCACGGCGTTCGCGGTGGCCTCCGCGATCGCGTCCGGCGGCGCGATGGCGGTGGTACCGACCCCCGTGCCGATGTACCTGACGATGACCGACCGCCGGATCATCATCCACCGGGCCGACCCGGTTTTCGCCAAGCCGGTGGAGCACACCGTGACGGTGCCGCGCGCGGGCCTCGTCCGCTCGGAGATCAAGGAGCGGATCGTCAACTCCTCCTTCGTCGTCTCCCCCGCGGAGGGCGGGACGGGCCTCAAGCTGGTCTTCCCGCTGCTCGGCCGCAGGGAACGCGACCTGGTGGCCGCGGCGCTGCCCGTCGCGGCCTGACGGCCCGGCCCCCCGCCCAGTACCCCGTACGCCCCGTGCGACCTGCGGGAATCCGGGGCATCGTGCACGCTGGGCAGCGTGGGTGTGTGGCAGCTCCTGATGATCGCGACGGTGATGCTGCTCGGTCTGTTCGGGGTCCTCGCACCCGGCGTACCGGGGACATGGCTGGTGTGGGCGGCGATGCTCTGGTGGGCGCTGCACGAGCGGACCGACCTCGCCTGGATCCTGCTCGCCTCCTCGACCGGCCTGCTGCTCCTCACCCAGGTGATCGTCTGGCAACTGCCGCCGCGCCGCCTCCGGGGCGTCGGCATCACCCGGCGGATGGTGACGTACGCCGGGGTGGGCGCCGTCCTCGGCTTCGTCCTGATCCCGGTGCTCGGCGCGATCCCCGGCTTCGTCGGCGGGATCTACCTCTCGGAGCGGCTCCGGCTCGGCGGCCACGGCCAGGCGCGGGCGGCGACCCGGGCCGTGATGCGGGCGGCGGGCACGAGCGTCCTCGTCGAGCTCTTCGCCTGCCTGCTGATCGTGGGGGCGTGGGCGGGGGCGGTGGTCTGGGGCTAGGGGGTGTGGAGGTCCGAGGTCCCGGGCCGGACCCGTCCCGGGACCGATCCGCCGGGGGCGGGACCGCGCGATGCTGGACGCATGAGGGACTTCGAGGGCTTCAGCGAGGCCGAGCTCGCCTATCTCACGGAGGGCCGCAGGCTCGCGCGGATGGCGACCGTCGACCCGTCCGGGCAGCCGCAGGCCAATCCGGTGGGGTTCTTCCCGCAGGAGGACGGAACCGTCCTGGTGGGCGGGCTCCGCATGGGCCGGACGAAGAAGTGGCGCAATCTCCGGGCCAACCCGAAGGTGGCCCTGGTCGTCGACGACCTCGCGAGCGTCCGCCCCTGGCGGGTGCGGGGCGTCGAGATCCGCGGCGAGGCGGAACTGCTGGTCGGCCCGCACGAGCTGGGCCCGCACTTCAGCCCGGAGGTCATCCGGATCCATCCGCGCAGGATCCACAGCTGGGGTCTCGGGGACTAGGGGGTGTTTCGACAGTCCTGCGCGGGTGCTGTGCGGGACTTCCGAAACACCCCCTAGAGGGCGGCCGGGGCCGCGCCGAGGTACCGCGCCGCGTAGGACCGCCACGGGCGCCACTCGTCCGTCTCCGGGGTGCCCGTCGGCGGCACGTCCGGGTCGCCGAGGGCCCGCATCCGGATCAGCGCGGCGGCTTCGGCGGTCACTCCGGGGACGCCGAGCAGGGCGCGCTCGGCCTCGTCGCGGTCGGCGCCGGGGTCGAGGCGTACGGCTCCGTCGGTGAGGGCGCGGGCCAGGGGGCCCGCGACGGGGTGGCCGGTCAGGGCGGCCGGCTCGGGGAAGACGTGGGTGAGCGTGCCGCAGGCGGTGGCCAGGGGCGTGCCGTGGAGTTCGACGAGCCGTGCGGACTCCTCGGCGCCGAGGACCGTCCGCAGCGCGAACTCCTCGGGCTCGGCCGTGCCCGGGGAGCGCACGCCGGGCCGGGCGGCGACCTCGGCGGCGAGCCCGGGGGCGGCCCCGAGGCGCTCGGCGACCGCGTACGGGTCGGCGTCGAGGTCGAAGAGCCGCCGCAGCCGGTGCACGGCGGTGGTCAGGTCGCGGAGCTCGGTGAGGTGGATCCGGGCCTCCAGCCAGCGCCCGCCGGAGCGCTCGTCGACGGAGACGACGCCGGTGCCGTACGGGAGGCGGAGCGTGCGCCGGTAGGTGCGGGCGCCGGGTGCGCCGACGACCTCCTCGACGCGCGGTACGGCCTCGGCGGCGAGCAGGTCGAAGACCTCGCCGGCCGCGTAGGGACCCCGGTGCGCGAGCCGCAGCGGCACTCCGGCGGCGAGCGCGGTACGGGCTCCCGCGCCGCTGCCGGCCTCGGCGCGCAGGGCGGTGGGGGTGCGGGCGTAGACGGCGCGGATCGTCTCGTTGAACTGGCGGACGCTGGCGAATCCGGCCGCGAAGGCGATCTCGGTGACGGGCAGACCGGTGGTCTGGAGCAGCAGCCGGGCGGTGTGCGCGCGCTGGGCGCGGGCGAGCGCGACGGGCCCGGCGCCCAGCTCGGCGGTGAGCTGGCGCTGGACCTGCCGGGTGCTGTAGCCGAGCCGCCCGGCGAGTCCGGGCACGCCCTCGCGGTCGACGACGCCGTCGCCGATCATCCGCATGGCGCGTCCGACGACGTCGGCCCGGACGTTCCACTCGGCGGAGCCGGGCACGGCGTCGGGGCGGCAGCGGCGGCAGGCGCGGAAGCCGTGGCCCTGGGCGGCGGCTGCCGTCGGGTAGAAGGAGACGTTCTGCCGTTTGGGGGTGACGGCGGGGCAGCTGGGCCGGCAGTAGATGCCGGTGGTCCGGACGGCGAAGAAGAACTCTCCGTCGAACCGGGCGTCCCTGCTGCTGACCGCCTCGTAGCGGGTGTCGTCGTCCCTCATGGCTCCCAGTGTGCGGGAGCCGTCCCGGCCCGGCTCGCGGTTTTCGGACACCACGGTCGGGCGCGGGACGGTGACGCCTCCAGGGACATTCCGGACCGGCCCTAGCGGCCCCGGCCGCCGCGCTTGAGCTCCATGGCGGTGCGCCCCTCCCGGCCCATGCGCTTCCACTCCTTGAGCATCTCGTTGCGGACGCGGGCGTCGGTCTTGGCCACGATCCGCCGGTTCTCGCGGATCAGCTTGTGGTAGCTCTCCAGCCGGCGCACGGGCAGGGAGCCGTCCTCGATCGCCGCCGCCACCGCGCAGCCCGGCTCGGACGCGTGGGAGCAGTCGTGGAAGCGGCAGTCGGCGGCCAGCTCCTCGATCTCCGAGAAGACCTGCCCGACGCCGGCCTCGGCGTCCCAGAGGCCGACCCCGCGCAGTCCGGGGGTGTCGATGAGGACTCCCCCGCCGGGCAGGACGAAGAGGTTGCGGGTGGTCGTGGTGTGGCGGCCCTTGCCGTCGACGTCACGGGCGGCCTGGACGTCCATGACGTCCTCGCCGACGAGGGCGTTGGCGAGGGTCGACTTGCCGGCGCCGGAGGCACCGAGCAGCACGGTCGTGCCGCCCGAGACGGTCGCGGCGAGCACGTCGAGCCCTTCTCCGGTGCTGGAGCTGACGGGCAGCACCTGCACGCCGGGCGCGACGGTCTCCACGTCCTCGACGAGGTAGGAGAGTCCGACCGGGTCGGGCACGAGGTCGGCCTTGCTGAGGACGACGATCGGCTGGGCACCGGACTCCCAGGCCAGGGCGAGGAAGCGTTCGATCCGGCCGAGGTCGAGCTCGACGGCGAGCGAGACCGTGATGACGGCGTGGTCCACGTTGGCCGCGAGGATCTGGCCCTCGGACCGCTTGGAGGAGGTGGAGCGCGCGAAGGCGGTCCGGCGCGGCAGGCAGGCCCGCACGTACCGGGGGTCGCTCACGCCCTCCGGGTCGACGGCGGCCCAGTCGCCGGTGCAGACGACCCGGAGCGGGTCGTGCGGGGTCACGAACGCCGTGTCGGCGCGGAGGACCCCTTCGGCGGTGGCGACGTCGCACTGGCCGCGGTCGACGCGGATCACGCGTCCGGGGACGAGTCCCCGGGCGGCGTACGGCGCGAAGGCGGTGGCCCAGCCGGAGTCCCAGCCGTGGGCGTCGAGCGAGGAGGAGGAAGAGGTGACGGAGGAAAGCGGGAAAGACAAGGGGGACCCTTCAGAGGGGTGGCCCCGGCAGCGCGCTCCGAGTGCGCGCAGGTCGAGTGGGTGTCAGCCGGAGACCACAGGGGTGGGAACGATGAACTCCTGAATGCGGGCAGAGCCCGTCACCGTGACAGTCATCAATGTCCTCACCTCCTGCTTCTTCTCGACGCACTGACACCGTGCCCCTCGGGAACGGATGAGCAGCACCATAGCCCCGCCCGGGGGCACGGCACCACCGAATTGAATCCGGACGTCTCCACCCGGCGGCCCGGAGCGACGGCGGGCCCGGCAGACACCCGGGGCGTCAGCGCTTCACGCGGCTGCGTACGGCCAGGAAGGCCAGTCCGAGCAGGGCCGGTTCGACGAGGCGGGCGGTCATCTCGACGTACGTCCCGACGGTGGTCAGGTCCTGCCCGGAGGCCCGGAAGATCACCGAATTGGCCACCACCCTGAGGGACTTCTCGAACCGCGCGGCCGACAGACGCTTCGCGTACGGCCCTTGGGGTGCGGCGGGCTCCGGTTTCCTGGTCGTCAGGGTGATCCGGCGGCCGTCGGTGGTCCCGGCGCTGACCGGGTCCGGATCGGCCCGCGGCAGCCCCCACAGCATCATCGCGAGCACGGTCGCCGTCATCGCGAGGAGCAGCCAGACCAGGGCGCGCACGGCGCGCAGACCGTAGCCGGAGAGTGCCCAGTACAGCCGCAGCAGCATGCGCTCGCCCCGGGGTGCCGCGGCGTCGTGGCGGCGCATCTCCATCTCGCCGTAGTAGAAGTCGGCCGCGCCCGGCTCGTTCCGGCCGTCCTCAAGGGCCTTGCGGAGCTGCCGGTAGACCGGCGCGAGCACGCCGGGGTCCGGTATCCCGACACCCGGTGGCGCGGGCGTCCAGCCGTCGCCGTACCGGCTCGCCCGCCAGTGGTGCTCCTCGGCGAGGGTCCGGCGGCGTATCCGGCGCGGCCCGGGCGGTGGCACCGCCAGGTGGCAGCGGCCTTCGAGCCGCAGCTGGTCCAGGTGCACCGCCTCCGTGAAGAGGCAGCCGGTCAGGTCGACGTCCGCCAGCACCAGGTGCGCGGCGTCCACGCCCTGGACCGAGGTGACGCGCACCCGGTCGTCGGTGAGCCCCGGCTCGGCGATCGCCTGGCCCTCCGGCGAGACGAACCGGCGGGGCCGGCCGACGACGGTCACCGGGAGCTCCAGCACGGCGTCGCTCATGTCCACCCGGGCGTACCGCAGCCGCAGCGCGGCCGTGGACGCCCACCGTGTCCGCCGGCAGCGGACCTCCCGCGCGGCGGCCTCCAGCGTCACCGGGGTCTCGAAGACGGCGTCGGAGAGGTCCACCGTCCCCGGGCAGACCAGCGGGCCGATCCGGGCCGTACGGCGGAAGACCGCCCGTCGGAAGCCCACGCCGGCCTCCAGACGGGCCCCGGAGAACGACAGGTCACCGCTGATCGCGGCGCCGTCGAAGGTGGCCTCCGACGCGAAGTGGGCCTCGGCGAACGGCATGTCCCCGCCGATGTCCGCCCCGTCGAAGCGGGCGCCGCCCCGGTGGAAGTGCGCTCCGTCGAAGCCGGCACGGCCGCTGATCCGGATCCTCGCGAAGTCGGCGCCTTCCTCGAAGACCACGCCGTCGAAGGCGGCTTCCCCCTCGACGACCGCCTCGTCGAAGGAGGCGGCGCCCCGCAGCCGGGCTCCCGAGAAGTAGGCGTCCCCGCACGTCATGCGCCGGAACATCGCACTGCCGCCGACCTCGCGGGCGCAGAACCGCAACGCGCCCCGGATCCGGGCCTCGTAGAACCAGGCGTCACCGCCCACGTCGCTGTCGTCGAGCCACATCTCTCCCTCGATCCGCGCCGCGCCCATGCGGAGATCGCCCCCGGTCCGCACGTCCTGGAGGTACACGCCCCCGCCGAAGACGGCCGAGGCGAAGGAGCAGAAGCCGCCGAAGTCGATCCCCGTCAGTTCCGCGTCCCCGGTGAACCGCACCTCGTCGAACGACGCCTCCCCCACGCGCGCCCGCCCGCTCCCCGGATCCCTGAGCGGTGCGAGGAGCTCGTCGAGCAGGCTCTGGGTGAAGGGGGTGCCCCGGTGGTCGAGGTCGGTGCCGGGGGTCAGCGAGGCCAGATGGGCGGCCCTTTCCGCGCCGTCCAGATGCGCCAGGCAGGCGGTGTGCGCGTTCACCCTCCGTCCCCGGCAGGCCTCACCGGTGTCGAGGTGTCCGCAGTGCGGCCACGCGGAGGTGTCGGTTCCGTTCATCCCAGCTCTCTTCTCATGCCGCCACGACCGTCACGTCCCTCCGGTCGCGCCCCTTCGGCCGGTCGACCAGCGCCTCGACCACCCATCGCCCGGGAGGGACCACCAGTTCCGCCCGGTAGCGGTCGGGCCCGTGCTGCCGGAAGGCGACCGGGTGCCTGTCGTTGCGGCCCGAACGCCACACGAACGTCCGCAGATTGCGCCGGGGCAGGTCGTGCCCGAGCAGCTCGACCACGAACGGGCGGCCGGCGGCGACCACGTCGCCGGGGAAGTACAGGACGATGCCCTCCTCACCGGCGAGCGTGCCGCCGGGCGGGCGTCCCGCGCGGATCGCGAGCATCGCGTCCCGGAGCGCGGGACCGCTCGCCAGGTCCGCGTTCCGGAAGCCGGTCCACAGCATGGGGTCCGTACCGGTCCAGTCCGCGAGGGCCGACCGGCGCGGCACCGTGCCGTCGCCGGGGCCGGGCAGTGCGCCGGAGATCCGTGCCCCGTCGGAGGAGAGGACGAGCGCCTCGGGACTCGGGAAGTCGGCGCTGCCCAGGCAGTGGACGGCGTACGGGAGGGGGCCGGCGCCGCGGTGCTCGTCGCACGCCGAGCGGAACTCCTCCTGGAAGGCCAGCGCCTCACGGACGGCGTCGCCCGGCAGTCCCGGAACCGGGTACCGGCCGTCGGTGACGTGCCGCTCGCGGCTCTTTCCCTCGACCCGCACGGCGGGGTACACCGGCAGCATCTCGACGACGGCCGGGAGGTGGAGCGCCCAGTCGCGCAGCGCCCCGTTCAGCCGGGCGGCCACGTCCGCGCCGGGACCGGCGTCGACGGGGACCGCGTGGCCGGCCAGCAGCCGGGCGGTCTGGACCAGCCCGTGCTGCGGGGTGCCGAGGGTGACCAGGGTCCGTGCGGTCTCCCGGCCCTCCTCCCGTTCCAGATAGTGACGTCCGATCAGACCGCCCGTCGCGTGGCACACCAGGATGACGCGCGGATCGTCGGCGCGGTCCGGGTAGTACGCGTCGACCTCCGCGCGCCACCGTTCGAGCTCGCGCGCCACCCGCTCCTTCAGCTGCCGGGCCACCAGCCGGTGGGACAGCCGCCAGTCGTACCCGAAGGGCACGAACTGCGCGTCGAGCGGGTCGGCGAGGGCGGCGCGGAGATCGGGGTACCCCATGCAGGACAGCAGCCCGGGCACGGAGTCCGGGATCCGCAGCAGTGTGTCGGCGTCGAGCCGGAAGGGGCCTTCGGGCAGGGCGTCCCCCAGTCCCGGAGGGAGGGCCGCCTCCGTGAGCGCCGCGGCCCCCGAGCTCATCAGCCGCTCCCCGCAGCGCGCCCAGACGTCCCGGCCGTCCCGGCACAGCCGGGTCCCCAGGAATCCCGGTACGAACACCACCAGGTCGTGCTCCACTCACCCTCCCCATGTCCCGTCGCCGAAGAACGTGCGCGGCAGCCGGATCAGATCGCAGCGGTCCTCCCCCTGCAGCGCCATCACGAGCCCCTCCGGGTCCCTCGCGGTGCGGACGGCGTGCACGTCGTACCCCCGTGTGGGGATCCCCGGTCCGTCCAGCCATCGCCGGGACCAGACGTCCCAGGCGCGCGAGACCGACCGCGGCATGCAGAGCAACAGCACGGGCCGTTCCACGGGGCCGGCGAACACGAGGGACGTCACGTCGGGGAAGTCCCCCGGCAGCCGCTCCGGGGGGTGCGGGCTCCCCTCGCCGGAGCAGTCCTTGACGTACACGCTGCCGTGGTCCGCCCAGGCCAGCAGCGGCATCGAGGCGTCGTCCTCGTCGTCGTACAGCTCCCCGAGGGCGAGGCAGGAGGGAACGGCCGTGAGCAGGACGCGCTGCTCGACGCCGTGCTCGCCCTCGGTCCAGACCCGCAGCTGGTCGCTCAGATCGCCGGCCATCCAGTACGAACCGTCCCGCAGGACCCTCGTGTCGATCCCGCAGAACCCGCGGTCGGTCCGGATCTCGCGGACCTCGGTCCCGCCGGACGAGACGTCGGCCGGGACCTCGTGGCGCACCAGCCGCCGGCCGTCCGCCACGCTCAGCCGCAGCGTGGCGGCGGCCGGGTCGCCGACCAGGCTCAGCGCGCGGGCCGGCTGTCCGGCGTCCCCGCCGAGCGGGAGGTCACGGTGGGTGACGACCGACAGGCCGCCGTCGAGCCGCCACAGCCGTACGGTCCGGCCGGCCGCGGCGGCCACCGTCCAGCCGTCCGCGGCCCGCACCGCGGCCACCGCCGTCACCGTGCGTCCGTCGTGGCCGAGCTCCACGGCCGGAAGGAGGGCCGGGTCCCCCTGCTTCGGCCGGGAGACCCGTATCCGGTCGTGCCAGGCCCGGCACAGCAGCGGCGGACCGTCCGGCGCGCCGGCGAGGGCGAGGACCGGGCGCTCGTTGCTCGGCCGGCGCTGGGTCCCGTAGCCGGCCTCCAGCGCGGGGACCACGTCCACGACCCGGATGTACGGGCCGTCGGCGACCGCGAGCAGTCCCTGACCGTCCGGTTCGAACGCCATGGCGCCCTCCCGGGGGGCGTCCAGAGCGAGCGTGGCCTCGCGTCCGGGCCGGCCGACGGACCAGATCCGGACGGCCACTTCCTCGTATCCGGCGAGCAGCGTTTCGTCGCCGTACCGCCCGAAGGCCAGGCCGCGCGCGTTCGAGGGGTACGTCTCCGCCTTCTCCACGACCGGCCGGCCGGACCCGGCCTCGCACCGCCAGACGTACACCGCGGTCCCGTCGGCCACGGCGAGGAGGCCCTCCGTGGGCGAGACCGTGAACGCCGCCGCGTCCAGCGCCGGTGCCGCCAGGGTCACGCCGGGATCGGTCCCGGACTCGCGCAGACCCGCGTCACCGTTGCGGGCGCGGTCCACCTCGAACAGTTCCACCCGCTCGTCCCCCGCCGCCAGGACGAACATCCGCGTGCCCAGCGTGAGGGCCGCGAGCTGCCGGACATCCGCCGGACGGACCTCCTTCAGCCGCACGTCCAGGCGCGTGCCGCCCTCCCAGGACCACACCCACACCCGGTCGCCGTCGGCCGCCAGGGCCGCACGCCCGCCGCCCAGTTCGGCCGCCGACAGGGCGCGCACCGTGCCGCCCCACCGGTACTCCCGGTCGGGCGTCCGGGAGCTCCCGCGCCAGAAGTACACGGCCTGGTCGTCGCGGGCGACGGTGGCCCAGCCGGCTCCCGCGCCCAGCTCGCGCACCGCACCGAGCGGGCTTCCGCGCTCGCCGCCGGTCCGGGGCAGCCGGCGGGTCAGCAGCCGGGCGCCCGAACGGGGGTCCAGGACGTGGATCTCCCCCAGCCCGCCGGCGGTCAGGGTGTCCGTGCGGGTCAGCCCCGCCGCCCCCGTGCCGGCGCGCCAGCTCAGCGCCCGCGCACCGCCCGGAGGCGCCGCGCGTCGCCACTCCGGGGGGTCCGGCGGGACGTCGGTCCAGTACTCCTGCCAGGGCAGGAAGCCCTCGGAGCGCCGCAGCGTCCGGTACGTCGCGTCGCGGTGGCTGACGAAGGCGGCGGCGCTGAGCAGGGCCTTGCGCTCCAGCAGGACCGACGGCGGCAGCGGGCCGGAGACGCGGGGGAACGCGTTCGCGACCCTGCCGTACAGCGCGGCGCCGTCGCAGTCGCGGGCCAGGCCCGCCGCGAGCGGCAGCATGACATCGGGGTTCGTGCGCAGCAGGAACCCCGCGTCCTCGAAGAGCTCCCGAAGGGCGTCCGGCCCCACCTGGGCGGCGTGGGCGCCCAGGTATTCGAGGGTGTACGCGTCGGCGCGCGCCCAGTCGCCGCCGGCCCGGGCGCGCAGCGCGTCCAGCACCCTGCGGTGCGCCTCCCGTGCGGTCAGTCCGGCGTCGGAGAGGAAGAACTCGCCGTAACTCGGATGGGCCAGCTGATAGCGGATCCGTCCCGCCGTCCGGCGCCCGCCGTCCTTCTGGGTGGCGACGATGCCGCCGTCGGCGCTCCGGCACACCTGGCGCAGGTCCTCCGGTGTGAGCTCCGGTGAGCCGGCGTCGCGCAGTCCGTCGGCGAGCGTCAGCCAGGCCGCGTCCGGAGTCAGCCCGGGGCCCTGGATCACGGCGAGCGCCCGCAGCACCTCGTGGGCCCGCCGTCCGCCGGGCTGCTCGCCGAGGTGGCGCGTCTCCTCCGCCAGGCGGGTGCGCAGGTCCATGCCGCCGTCACGGGGCCAGGCGAGCAGTTCGGCCTCGGCGGCGACCGTGGTCCGCCGGGCGAGCCCGGTCGCGGCCAGCCGGGCCACCAGGAAAGAGCCGTGGCTCTGCCCCGCGACGAGTTCCGCCGTCCACTCGCGGTCCTCCCGCCGCGCCTCGCCCCGGTACGGGGAACGCTCGGTGTCCAGGACGGACAGCATCATGCCGGTGATGCTCGCGCGCGCCTCGTCGTCGTCCCCGAGGACCACGGGTTCGACGCTGAGCTCCAGGGTGTCCAGGAGCGACTCCTCCTCCGCGGGCGCGGTGCTGCGCCGGCGGGGCTGGGTCCGGGTGCCGACGATCACCCGGACGCCGGGCGTGCTCGCCAGGGGACCGAGGACGTGCCGGGCGATCGCGTGCGCCTGGTCCGGGAGGGCCTCGTCGAGCGCGTCGAAGACCAGGTTCACCGAACCCGCCCGGCCGACGAGCTCCTTGAAGGCGTCGGTGAACCTCTCCGACGTCACCGGCTCGTCCGGCAGCGGCGGCGCCCCGTCGATGTCCGCCAGCACCTCCCGCAGATGTGCGGCCAGCGAGTGGGCGGACTGGCCCCGGCAGCTCAGCGCCGCGTGCACGGACCCCGCCCGGGGCAGCGTCGCGGGGTCGAGGTCCTGGCCGAGGGTCTCCCGCCAGCTCGGAAGGGAGGTGAGCGCCAGCCGGCCGAGCAGCGCCGTCTTCCCCGTGCCCGCCAGGCCCGTCACCGCGAGCAGACCCTTCGGGTGGGTGTCCATCCAGCGCACGATCCGGCTCAGCGCGTCCCGCCGGCCCGCGAAGTGGCGGCTGAGATGGCTGTCGTCCTCGAGACCGAACTGCTCGGCCTCGATCCAGGGCTTCCGCCGCGAGAGCACGGCCGGCGTGTACACGGGCGGGTCGGACTGGTGGTAGTGGGGGTTGTCGAGGAAGTCGTTGGGGAGCGCCCGGACCTCGCGGCAGTCCGGTCGCTGCGCGGGTTCGTCGAGACCGTCGTCCGCGGCCCGCGCGTCCACGGCGCGGCAGAGGTAGGGCAGCGGCAGATACAGCGCGGACGGCTCGAACGGGCGGGCCTGGTCGTCCGCCACGAAGTCCGGCTTCGCCAGGGCCTCCTCCAGCCAGGTCACCCAGCGCCCCGCCGGCACCTGCGCGTCCGCCCCCGAGGTGCCGATGACGGCGAAGCCCTTGCGCCGGGTCTCGCGTGCCCGGACCACCGCGGGGTCCCGCTCCAGGTCCACGGCGTGCCGCACGGCCTCGCCCAGGGAGTTGTAGCTCTGCGAGGAGCAGGCGTCGATGACGAGCAGGGTGTCCGTCTCGTGCTCCGGCCGCAGCAGCGTCCCCACCAGCTCGACGAGGGAGACGGCCCGGGCGGGGTCGAACTCTCCCGACTGCCAGGAGTCGGCGCAGGCCAGGAAGTAGCCCTCGTCGCCGCGCTGGACGCCGTGCCCCGTCCAGTAGAGGGTCTTCCGCCGGGCGCCGTCCGCCAGGAACTCCTCGATTCCTGACCACAGTTGCTGCCGGGTCGCCCCGCCCCTGTCGACCCGGAGGGTCTCCCCGAAGCCCAGCCCCTCCCGCATCGTCTCCGTGAAGCGGTCGCGGACCTCGGTCAGCTGCGGGCGCCCCAGCCTCCGCCGCTCCGCCGGATCCGGGTGGAGGTACTCCGGTACGGCGACGGTGCCCACCAGGGAAGAGGACCGCCGCTCGGCCTTCAGCAAGGACAGCCGCCCGTGCGGACTGTTTCGTACCATGAGACCGGCAGCACCCCCCCGAGTGTCCATCACGCCTTATTCAACAGTGGAGTTGGCGATGCGCGACAGGTTCACGGTAGTCGGCCGGGCAACTGGCTGTCATCTCTTCGAGGGGGACGGGACCCGGCCCATCGACGAGGAGAACGTCCACGTCAAGCACACTCCGAAGCGGGTGCAGTTCCCCGAGGAGATCGCCGCCTGGCGGCGGTCCATCGAGGCGGAGGAGGAGCGCAAGGAGGCCGGCGGGCTGCCGCACCGGTGGAACAACGCGCGCTTCGCGGTCGAGCGGGTCGTCGTCACCCGTACGCATCTGTCCGAGGAGCCCGTGGTGTCCCTCGCCCTGCGGGACGCCGACTACTTCGACTTCCTCACCACCTCGCTCAACCTGGACAGCCGGCCGCAGCGCAACGGCCTCACGCTGCGCCAGCAGTACCTGGACGGCAGGGATCCGGTCGACGCGCCCTCGTGGATGAGCTGCAGCTTCGGCGTCAACGTGGCCCTGGAGACCGGCAAGGACGGCAAGATGCTGTTCTCCCGGCGCAGCGCCCAGGTCGCCGGGCCGAACAGCGCGCGGTGGAACTCCTCCGCCAACGAGGGCCTGGCCAGGCAGCACGACCTGCCCCGGGACGGCAGCCCGATCAGCCTGCACGCGGTGGCGCGCCGCGCCCTCTTCGAGGAGCTCGCCGTGCACGACGAGGACGACGTCCGGGTGGAACTGCTCGGGTTCGGGCTCGACCTGGTCAACCACCAGTGGGCGGCGTTCTTCCGCGCGGTGGCACCCGGGCTCGACGAGCCGGCGCTGCGCCTGCGCTGGACGCGGGGCGTCACCGACAAGTGGGAGCACGACCGTTTCGCGTTCGTGGACGCGGACCCGGAGGCGGTGCTCGGCTTCCTCGCGGACGAGCCGGAGGAGCGGTGGACGCCCTGCGCGCCGGCCCTCTTCTACCTCGCCCTGGTGCGCGGGGCGGTGGAGCGCGCCGGCGGTGACGCGGCCGGCCGGGCCGCCGTCGAGCGCGCCGAGCGGAAGGTCCTGGCGGACCGCGGTCTGTGAGCCGAGGGGGCCTGGACGGGGCTCGGCTTCGTTCGGGCCGCGGCTTCGTTCGGGCCGGGACGGGGCTCGGCTTCGTTCAGGCCGGGACGGGGCTCGGCTTCGTTCGGGCCTCGGCTTCGTTCAGGCCGTGGCGAGCAGGGACACCAGGACCGTCGTGAGCACCACGGTGACCAGCAGGGCGGGGGTGCCGGGGGGCGGGGACCAGAGGCGCGGGGCGGGGGCCGGGTCCCCGGCGGCGGCGCGGGCGCGGGCCAGTGCGGCGGCCGGCGGGTCCTGGGGCAGGTCGACCAGCCAGGGGCGGCGGGGGTCGTGACGGACGAGCGCCGCGCGGTGGACGCGGACGTCCTGGAGGTCTAGGGGGTGCTCGACCTCGATCCGGTACGGGGCTCCCCGCTCGGGCCGGACGGTCAGGTCGAAGACGAAGGCGGTCCCCCGGGTGGTGAGGGCGTTCAGGAGGGCGGGCGCGTGCGCGGCCCGCCCCGTGGGGACGGGTCCTCCGGCCACCCCGGGGCGGTGGCTGAGCCGCGCCCGGCCGAGGGCGACGAGCAGCGCCACGGTGCCGTTGAGCCCCAGCATCATGATCCAGCGGGGCCCGTCGAGGGCGGCGAGGACGAACCCGGTGGCGGCGAGGGTCCCCGGGACGGCGGCGAGCAGGGTGGCCGGTGCGACGAGCAGGCGCAGCAGGGCGGGGAGCGCGAGGCGGCCGCGCGGGCGCGGACGCTCGTCCCGCTCCTCGGCGGGACCGCGGCGCACCGCCCGGACCGCGCCCGTCATGACGAGGGCGACGCCGAGCGCGGCGAGGCCGTACGCGGCGAGGAGCGCGTGGTCGTCCTCCCGGCGCACGAGGAGCCCGAAGGCGCCGAGGAGCGCGGCGACACCCGCACCGGCGATGCCCAGGCGGGGCGCGGCGAGCACGGTCGCGAGGACCGCCGAGACCACCGCGAAGGGGATCGCCGGGCCCGCGAGGTCGTTCGTGCCGCAGCCCTCGGAGTCGCAGTCCCAGCGCACGCCCGAGTTCTCGGTGGCGTACACGTGGAAGAGGTACCAGGTCTGCCAGAACAGCAGGACGGCCGCCGCGGCCCAGGGCCAGGACGTCCGTCCGTACGCGCGCGTGCTCATGGCCCGACCGTAGCCGCAGGGGCGGGCGGTACGGGAGGGGGCCGGGTCCCGCGTCCGATTCGTACAAGACCGGCCGCGGACCCCGTGCCTACCGTGCGGTCATGGACACAGCACCGCGCATCACGCCCCGTTTCGACCTCGTCGGCCTCGTCGTCTCGGACATGGCCGCCTCGCTCGCGTTCTACCGGCGCCTCGGTCTGGACGTCCCGGCCGGGGCGGAGTCCGCCCCGCACGTGGAGGCGGCGCTGCCCGGCGGGCTGCGGATCGCCTGGGACACGGAGGACGTCGTCCGCTCCTTCGATCCGTCCTGGACGCGCCCCGCGGGCGGGAACCGGGTGGAGCTCGCGTTCCGGTGCGGGTCGCCCGCGGACGTGGACGCCGTGTACGAGGAGCTGACGGCCGCCGGGTACCGGGGGCACCTGAAGCCCTGGGACGCCGTGTGGGGGCAGCGTTACGCGGTGGTGCTCGACCCGGACGGCAGCGGCGTCTCGCTCTTCGCACCCAGGGAGGCCGTGTAGGCGCCGAGCGTGGTCCCGGCCAGGGCCCGGGTCTCCCGGGCGAGGTGGGCCTGGTCGGCGCAGCCCGCGCGCAGCGCGGCCTCCGCGTAGGGCACGCCGGCCCGGACCAGGGTGAGCGCGCGCTGGAGGCGCAGCACGCGGGCGAGGGTCTTGGGGCCGTAGCCGAAGGCGTCCAGGGAGCGGCGGTGCAGTCGGCGGACGCCGAGCCCGACCGCCTCGGCCGTCTCGGCGACCGGCCGGCCCGCGTCGAGGCGCGCCACGACGGCCCGCAGCAGCGGATCGGGCTCCGGGGTCGCGGCGGCGCGGCGCAGGACGAGCTCCTCCAGGGCGGCGGCGGGGTCGGGGGCCTCCGTGATCCGCTCGCCGAGCCGTCGCGCCTCCGCGTCGCCCCACAGCGCGCCGAGGGCGACGCGGCGGTCGCGGAGCTCATGGGCGGGGACGCCGAAGAAGGCGGGAGCGTCGCCGGGGGCGAAGCGGACGCCCGCGTACCGAGCGGCGAATTCACCCGGCAGGAACGCGTGTGTGTCAGGTCCGGCGACGAGGAGGGCGCCGTCGGCCCAGATCAGGTCCATGCAGCCGTCGGGCAGCACGGGCCGCTCCGCGGCGGGTCCCGCGACGGCGGTCCGGGACCACAGCACGGCTCCGTCGAGCAGGGCGGGGCGCTCCTCGTACACCCTTCGAGCCTACGGCGGGCTCAGTCCTTCTCCCAGCCCGAGTGGAGGCGGGACTTCACGTCGTCCGGCGGGAGGAACCTGGACCAGCGCTCGGGGAACTCGGACGGCATGTCCGGGTCGTCCTCGTCGACGTCCTCCGCCTCGGCCCGCACACGGGCGACGAGTTCGGCGGCCTGGACGGCGCGGGCCCGTTCGTTGGCCTCGCGGGCGGCGGCGGTGGCGACCGAGGGCCAGACGCGGTCGATGGCGGCGTTCACGGCGGCGCCGACGAGGACCGCGAAGGCCGAGATGCCGATCCAGAGGAGGACGGCGATGGGGGCGGCGAGCGAGCCGTAGATGGTCGGTCCCTCGACCTGGCTGGTGAGGTAGATCCGCAGCAGGAAGCTGCCGAGGACCCACATCGCGAGGGCGACGAGGGCGCCGGGGATGTCCTCGATCCACGGCGATCTGACGGGCACGGACACGTGGTAGAGGGTGGTGAGGAAGGCGACCGAGAGCAGGATGACGGCCGGCCAGTAGAGGACGGCGACGACCTCGGTGCCCCAGGGGACGAGTTCGACGACCCGGTCGGGGCCGACGACCGCGAGCGGCAGCACGACGGCGCCGATGAGCAGCGCCACGATGTAGAGCAGCAGGGCGAGGAGCCGGGTCTTGACGATGCCCCGGTGTCCGTCGAGTCCGTACATGACGGTGATGGTGTCGATGAAGACGTTCACCGCGCGCGATCCCGACCAGAGGGCGATGGCGAAGCCGAGGGAGATCAGCTCGGGCCGTTTGCCCTGGGTGATGTCGTCGAGGAGGGGTTCGGCGATCTCGTGGACGCCACGGTCGGAGAGGACCGTGCCGGCCGCGTGGAGGATGTTCTCCCGGATGCTGGCGACGGTGTCGGTGTTGGTCCAGTCGTCGGCGTAGCCGAGGACGGCGATCAGGCCGAGCAGCAGGGGCGGCAGGGAGAGCAGGGTGAAGAACGCCGCCTCGGCGGCGAGGCCGAGGATCCGGTACTCGATGCACGAGTTGACGGTGTCCTTGAGGAGCAGCCAGACCATCTTCCGCTTCGAGACGTTGCGGTAGAGGACGCGTGCCCGGTGGAGCCTGCTCCAGGGCCGACGCTCGGGCCGATCGGGTGTTTCTCTTGCTGCCTGCACCTGCTTACCGTATCGGCATGGCAGCGAGCACCCACACCGTGACCAACCAGGCTCCACCCCTGGTGGGGTACGACGTCTTCAGGAGCGACCGGGCGCTGGCGGAGGCGGTCGACCGGCACCTCGGACCGGACCTCCTGGCGGAGGTGCGCGAGGAGCTGTCCCTGCTCGGCCGGGCGACCGGTTCGGAGCAGGTACGGGAGTGGGGCGAGCAGGCGAACGCGCATCCGCCGCGGCTGCGGACCCACGACCGGTACGGGCACCGGATCGACGAGGTCGCGTTCCATCCGGCCTGGCACCGGCTGCTCGGGCGGTCCGTGTCGGCGGGGCTGACGCACGCGTGGGGCCGTCCGGGGGGTCACGTGCGGCGCGCGGCCGGGTTCCTGGTGGCGTCGCAGGCGGAGGCGGGGCACGGCTGCCCGGTGTCGATGACGCACGCGGCGGTGCCCGCGCTGCGCGCCGAGCCGGAGCTCGCGGCGGTCTGGGAGCCGGCGGCGCTCTCGCACGTGTACGAGCGGGAGCTGCGGCCGGTCGCGGAGAAGCCCGGGGTGCTGCTGGGCATGGCGATGACGGAGAAGCAGGGCGGCAGCGACGTCAGGGCGAACACGACGGAGGCCCGTCCCCTGGCGGCGGACGGGGAGTACGTCCTGACGGGGCACAAGTGGTTCTGCTCGGCGCCCATGTCGGACGCCTTCCTGGTCCTCGCGCAGGCCCCGGCGGGGCTGACCTGCTTCCTGGTGCCGCGGGTGCTCGCGGACGGCTCGCGCAACGCCTTCGCGCTCCAGCGGCTCAAGGACAAGCTGGGCAACCGGTCGAACGCCTCCGCCGAGGTGGAGTTCGACGGGACGACGTGGGCGCGCCGGGTCGGCGAGGAGGGGCGCGGGCTGCGGACGATCATGGGCATGGTCGCGGCGACGCGGCTCGACTGCGCGCTGGGGTCGGCGGCGCTGATGCGGCAGGCGGTGGCGCAGGCCGTGCACCACGCCTCGTACCGCTCGGCCTTCGGCGGGCCGCTCGTCGAGAAGCCCCTGATGCGGAACGTCCTGGCCGACCTGGCCCTGGAGTCGGAGGCGGCGACGGTCCTGGCCATGCGTCTCGCTTCGGCGTACGACGCCGGCACCCCGCGGGAGTCCGCCCTGCTGCGGATCGCGGTCCCGGCGGCGAAGTACTGGGTGACGAAGCGCTGCGTGCCGGTGGTGGCGGAGGCGCTCGAATGCCTGGGCGGCAACGGGTACGTCGAGGAGTCGGGGATGCCCCGGCTGCTGCGGGAGTCGCCGCTCAACTCGGTCTGGGAGGGCTCGGGGAACGTGCAGGCGCTGGACGTGGTGCGGGCGCTGCGGACCGAGCCCGCGGCGCTCGACGCGCTGCTCCGCGAGGTGGGCGAGGCGCGGGGCGCCGACCACCGGCTGGACCGGGCGATCCGGGACCTGCTCGGCGAACTCGCGGACCTGGAGGGCGTGGAGGCGCGGGCGCGGCGGCTGACGGAGCGGCTCGCACGGGTGCTCCAGGGTGCGCTGCTCGTGCGATGGGCTCCGCCGGAGGTGGCGGACGCGTTCTGCGCGGCGCGGCTCGGCGGGGACGCCGGTGCGGCCTTCGGGACGCTGCCGCACACGCTGGACCTGCGGGCCCTTGTGGAGCGGGCCCGGGTCGAGGTGTGACCGGCCGCCGCGAAGTGGTCCGCGCGTACCAGGGGTGGGCCTGAGGGGTGTGCGTGTCGGTCAGGCCGGCACGCGCGGAAAAGCGGGGGTGGTGCTGCGCCGACACGGCACCACCCGCCGCTCGCACCACCCTCACGCAGGAGACGGTCGATCGCCAGAGTTGCAAAGGGTTGCAGGATTACCCGAACCGGGCCTCGCCGGGCGGTCCCGGACGGCACGATGGGCACCGACACTCCGGACATCTGCCCTGTGCAGAACCGATACAGCACCCCGGGGTGGCTGGGAGAGACCGATGAAGAACACGCAGCTCGACATGAAGCGGCTGGCCGCCATGGACGCCGCTCAGGCCACCCGGCTGCTGCATCGGGTGCGCGAGGAGACCCTGGCGGGCCGCAGGCCCCCCATCGCGCCCCGCCCGGTGATCGACGCGTCCTGGCAGCGGATGGCCCGCCTCGGCCTCGACCCGGACCAGGGCACGAGCACCGTGCTGCTCCAGCGCGACGAGCTGGAGCAGCGGCGCAGGACCACGCTGCTCGCCGAGGTGATGCAGACGCTGAGCGGCGGGCTCGCCGGCATCGCCGACGCCTCCCTCCAGATCATGGTGGTCACCGACGAGCACGGCCGGATCCTGTGGCGGCAGGGGAACACGGCCGTGCTCCGGCAGGCGAACGGGATCTGCCTGGAGGAGGGCGCGGCCTGGACCGAGCACGCCACCGGGACGAACGCGGTGGGCACCGCGCTCGCCATGGGCCGGGCCGTACAGGTGCACTCCGCCGAGCACTACGTGCAGGCCCTGCACAACTGGACCTGCGCGGCCGCGCCCGTGCACGACCCCCGCGACCAGCGGCTCCTGGGGATCCTGGACGTCAGCGGACCCGCGTCCAGCTTCCACCCGGCGATGCTGGCGCTGGTCGGCTCGGTGGCGCAGCTCGCCGAGGCCGAGATGCGCGACCGGCACCGGCGCTCGGTCGAGCGGCTGCGGGCGGTGGCGGCGCCGATCCTGTGCCGGGTGGGCGGCCGGGCCGTCGCGGTGGACGCGCACGGCTGGACGGCGGCGGTCACCGGACTCGCGCCGGTGGACCGGATCCCGCTGCCCAAGTCCTTCCGGGCCGGGCGGGTCTGGCTGCCCTCGCTGGGCGTGTGCGCGGTGGAACCGCTGCCGGGGGGCTGGCTGCTGCGCGTCGAGGAGGAGGCGCGCGCCGAGGAGCCGGGCGCCCAGGAGGCGAGCCGGGTGGTGCTGGACCTGAGCCGGCCGCGCCGCTGGACGGTGGCCGTCTCGGGGGTCGCGGGGAGCTGGCAGCAGGAGCTGAGCCCCCGGCACGCGGAGCTCCTCTACGTCCTGGCCCTGCACCGCGACGGGCGGACGGCGGCGGAGCTGGCGGGCGACGTGTTCGGGGACCGCACCCGGACGGTGACCGTCCGGGCGGAGATGTCCCGGGTGCGGCGGAACCTGGCCGGGGTCCTCGCCCATCGCCCGTACCGCTTCCGCGAGGAGGTCGCGGTGGAGGTCCTGCGCCCCGAGCACCCGGAGGACCTGCTGCCCCACTCCACCGCGCCCGCCGTCCGCGCCGCGCACCGCCGTCCCGGGACGGTCCCGCGTCCGTGAGGGGGCGCGGGGCCGGGGCGCGGGCGGCCTCGCGCCCCGGCCCGGGCCGGGTCGTGGCCGGCCCACCGTGTCCGTATGCCGGACAGCCCGTCCGCCGGGCCGGAACAGGGTGGGAATCCGGCGCTCCGCATGATGCGATGGCCCCATGAGCATCACTCTCACCACCTGGTCCCTCGAACAGACCTCGCCGTCCGATCTCCGCCCCTCGCCGGCCCCCGCCGGCGGCGACATCACGATCGCGCGTGCCGAGGTGCCCTCGCCGGAGTACAGCCGCTTCCTCTACACGGCGGTCGGCGGCGACATCCGCTGGAACGACCGCCTGCCGCTCTCGTACAAGCAGTGGCAGGAGATCGTCGAGAAGCCGGGGGCCGAGATCTGGGTGGCGTACGACCGGGGGACGCCGGCCGGATACGTGGAGCTCGACCCGCAGCCCGACGGTGTCGTCGAGATCGTCTACTTCGGTCTGATACCCGCCTTCCGCGGCCGGCGGATCGGCGGCCACCTCCTCTCCTTCGGCACCGCGCGCGCGTGGGACCTGGCCGAGCGCTGGCCGGACCGGGAGGCGACCCGGCGCGTCTGGCTGCACACCTGCTCGCTCGACGGCCCGCACGCGATGGACAACTACGAGCGGCGCGGCTTCCGCCTCTTCGACACCAAGGTGGAGGAGGTCGAGGAGTCGGAGACCCCCGGCCCCTGGCCCGGTGCCCACGCCTGAGCCGGGCGCCCGGCACGGCGAAGGGGCCCCGACCGGGGCCCCTTTCGCGTGACCTGGAGCACACTGTCTCGCAGATCGAGACATCTATGTCCAAATACCGGACGATGCTGGACTGGGTCCAAAGTCCCGTGACACGCTTCCGTCATGTCTGGAACTGGAATTGCCTTGGTGAGTCGGCGGCACGTCGACCTCGGCCGCATGTCCAGCGCCATCTGTTCGGCGCGCTGAGAGAACCAGCACCGCCGCGATCTCCTTTCCACCCGACTCTGCCCCATCCTGCTGCGCACTGACGCGCCACCCTCTGACCTGAGCGCGAGTGTGCAGGTCAGAGCCGCCCTCTCGCAGTCCCGAAGGACAAGACGCCATGGCCGCCACCCCGGAAAACCCCACTCCCGCCGCCGCCCGCCGCAAGGCCGGGCGCCACCGTGGCGAGGGTCAGTGGGCCGTGGGGCACTTCACCCCCCTGAACGGCAATGAGCAGTTCAAGAAGGACGACGACGGTCTCAATGTGCGGACACGTATTGAGACGGTCTACTCGAAGCGCGGCTTCGACTCCATCGACCCCAACGACCTGCGCGGACGCATGCGCTGGTGGGGCCTCTACACCCAGCGCAAGCAGGGCCTGGACGGCACCAAGACGGGCGTGCTGGAGCCGGAGGAGCTGGACGACGAGTACTTCATGCTCCGGGTCCGCATCGACGGCGGCCGGCTGACCACCGAGCAGCTCCGGGTCATCGGCGAGATCTCCGAGGAGTTCGCCCGCGGCACCGCCGACATCACGGACCGGCAGAACGTCCAGTACCACTGGATCCGCATCGAGGACGTCCCCGAGATCTGGAACCGCCTGGAGGCGGTCGGCCTGTCCACCACCGAGGCCTGCGGCGACACCCCGCGCGTCATCCTCGGCTCCCCCGTGGCCGGCATCGCCGCCGACGAGATCATCGACGGCACCCCCGCCATCGACGAGATCCAGCGGCGGATCGTCGGCAACAAGGACTTCTCCAACCTGCCCCGCAAGTTCAAGTCCGCGGTCTCCGGCTCCCCGCTGCTCGACGTGGCGCACGAGATCAACGACATCGCCTTCGTCGGCGTGGAGCACCCGGAGCACGGCCCCGGTTTCGACGTCTGGGTCGGCGGCGGTCTGTCCACCAACCCCAAGCTCGGCGTCCGCCTCGGCACCTGGGTCTCCCTCGACGAGGTCCCCGACGTCTACGAGGGCGTCATCTCGATCTTCCGCGACTACGGCTACCGCCGGCTGCGCAACCGCGCCCGCCTGAAGTTCCTCGTCGCCGACTGGGGCCCGGAGAAGTTCCGCCAGGTCCTGGAGGACGAGTACCTGCAGCGGAAGCTGACGGACGGCCCCGCACCCGAGCAGCCCGCGGGCCGCTGGCGTGACCACGTCGGCGTCCACCGGCAGAAGGACGGCCGCTTCTACGTGGGCTTCGCGCCCCGCGTCGGCCGGGTCGACGGCGCCACCCTCACGAAGATCGCCGAGGTCGCCGAGGCGCACGGCTCCGGCCGGGTCCGCACCACCGCCGAGCAGAAGATGCTCGTGCTCGACATCGAGGAGGCGCAGGTCGAGTCGATCGTCTCCGCCCTGGAGGCGCTGGACCTGCGCGTCACGCCCTCGCCGTTCCGGCGCGGCACGATGGCCTGCACCGGCATCGAGTTCTGCAAGCTCGCGATCGTCGAGACGAAGGGCCGCGGCTCCTCGCTCATCGACGAACTGGAGCGCCGCCTCCCGGAGTTCGACGAGCCGCTGACGATCAACATCAACGGCTGCCCGAACGCCTGCGCCCGCATCCAGGTGGCGGACATCGGCCTCAAGGGCCAGCTGGTCCTGGACGACGAGGGCAACCGCGTCGAGGGCTACCAGGTGCACCTGGGCGGCGCGCTCGGCCTGGAGGCCGGCTTCGGCCGCAAGGTCCGCGGCCTCAAGGTCACGGCCGCCGAGCTGCCGGACTACGTGGAGCGGGTCCTCGCGCGCTTCCAGGCGGAGCGCGAGACCGGCGAGCGCTTCGCGACCTGGGCGGCCCGCGCCTCCGAGGAGGCCCTGTCTTGAGCGAGCGAGCCGCCCCGTTCCACTGCCCCTACTGCGGCGACGAGGACCTGCGTCCGAACGAGCAGGGCCACGGAGCCTGGGAATGCGCCGCGTGCAGTCGAGCCTTCCAGCTGAAGTTCCTGGGGCTCCTCGCCCCGGCGACTTCGGATAACACCCCTGGGAGGGAAGCGATATGACGATCGCTCAGGACGCGACCGCGGCCGACCTGAAGGCACTCGCCGAGCAGGCCGGCCGTGATCTGGAGGACGCCTCCGCGCTGGAGATCCTGCGCTGGGCCGTGGACACCTTCGGCGAGCGCTTCTGCGTCACCTCCTCCATGGAGGACGCGGTCGTCGCCCACCTCGCCTCCCGGGTCCGCCCCGGCGTGGACGTGGTCTTCCTCGACACGGGCTACCACTTCGAGGAGACCATCGGCACCCGCGACGCCGTGGACGCCGTCATGGACGTCAACGTGATCACCCTGACCCCGCGTCAGACGGTGGCCGAGCAGGACGCCGAGTACGGTCCGAGGCTCCACGACCGCGACCCCGACCTGTGCTGCGCCCTGCGCAAGGTCAAGCCGCTGGAGGAGGGGCTCACCGCGTACGGCGCGTGGGCCACCGGCCTGCGCCGCGACGAGTCCCCGACCCGGGCGAACACCCCGGTCGTCGGCTGGGACGAGAAGCGGCAGAAGGTCAAGGTCTCCCCCATCGCCCGCTGGACGCAGGACGACGTCGACGCGTACGTCACGGAGCACGGTGTCCTCACCAACCCGCTCCTCATGGACGGGTACGCCTCCGTCGGCTGCGCCCCCTGCACCCGCCGCGTCGCGGAGGGCGAGGACGCCCGCGCGGGACGCTGGGCCGGACGGGCCAAGACCGAATGCGGACTGCACGGATGACGGACACTCAGACACCCCAGGAGAACCACGTGACCGGTGCCACCATCTGGCTCACCGGCCTGCCGAGCGCCGGAAAGACCACCATCGCGTACGAGCTGGCCGGCCGCCTCCGCGAGGAGGGCCACGCGGTCGAGATCCTCGACGGCGACGAGATCCGCGAGTTCCTCTCGGCGGGCCTCGGCTTCAGCCGCGAGGACCGGCACACCAACGTGCAGCGGATCGGCTTCGTCGCCGAGCTGCTCGCCTCGCACGGCGTGAAGGTCCTGGTCCCGGTCATCGCCCCGTACAACGACAGCCGCGAGGCGGTCCGCAAGCGCCACGGCGCCGAGGGCACCGCCTTCGTCGAGGTGCACGTGGCCACCCCCGTGGACGTCTGCTCCGTCCGCGACGTGAAGGGCCTCTACGCCAAGCAGGCCGCGGGCGAGATCAGCGGCCTCACCGGTGTCGACGACCCGTACGAGGCACCCGAGAACCCCGATCTGCGGATCGAGTCCCAGAACCAGACCGTGCAGGAGTCCGCGGCGCAGCTCCACGCGCTGCTCACCGAGAGGGGTCTGCTGTGACCACCGTCGTCCACACGCACGACAGCACGGACAGTCCGTTCGCGCTGTCGCACCTCGACTCCCTGGAGTCCGAGGCCGTCCACATCTTCCGTGAGGTGGCGGGCGAGTTCGAGCGGCCGGTGATCCTCTTCTCCGGCGGCAAGGACTCCATCGTCATGCTGCACCTGGCGCTGAAGGCCTTCGCCCCGGCGCCGGTCCCCTTCACGCTGCTGCACGTCGACACCGGGCACAACTTCCCCGAGGTCATCGAGTACCGCGACCGGGTCGTCGCCCAGCACGGGCTGCGGCTGCACGTGGCCTCCGTGCAGGAGTACATCGACGCCGGCAAGCTCCGCGAGCGCCCGGACGGCACCCGCAACCCGCTGCAGACCGTCCCGCTGACCGAGGCGATCCAGCAGCACCGCTTCGACGCCGTCTTCGGCGGCGGCCGCCGCGACGAGGAGAAGGCGCGCGCCAAGGAGCGGGTGTTCTCGCTGCGCGACGAGTTCTCGCAGTGGGACCCGCGCCGCCAGCGCCCCGAGCTGTGGCAGCTGTACAACGGCCGGCACGCCCCGGGCGAGCACGTCCGCGTCTTCCCGCTGTCCAACTGGACCGAGCTGGACGTCTGGCAGTACATCGCCCGCGAGGGCATCGAGCTGCCGGAGATCTACTTCGCCCACGAGCGCGAGGTCTTCGCCCGCAACGGCATGTGGCTGACGGCCGGCGAGTGGGGCGGCCCGAAGGACACCGAGACGGTGGAGAAGCGGCTCATCCGCTACCGCACCGTCGGCGACATGTCCTGCACCGGCGCCGTCGACTCCGACGCCACCACGCTCGACGCCGTCATCGCCGAGATCGCCGCCTCCCGCCTCACCGAGCGGGGCGCGACCCGCGCCGACGACAAGATGTCCGAGGCCGCGATGGAAGACCGCAAGCGCGAAGGGTACTTCTAATGAGCACGTCCACCGAGCAGTTCGCCGACGTCTCGGCCACCACCCTGCTGCGTTTCGCCACCGCCGGCTCCGTCGACGACGGCAAGTCCACCCTGGTGGGCCGCCTCCTGCACGACTCCAAGTCGGTCCTCACGGACCAGCTGGAGGCCGTCGAGGCCGCGTCCATCAAGCGCGGCCAGGAGGCGCCCGACCTGGCGCTCCTCACCGACGGCCTGCGGGCCGAGCGCGAGCAGGGCATCACGATCGACGTGGCCTACCGCTACTTCGCGACGCCCCGCCGCCGCTTCATCCTCGCCGACACCCCCGGGCACGTGCAGTACACCCGGAACATGGTCACCGGCGCCTCCACCGCCGAGCTGGCCGTGGTCCTCGTCGACGCCCGCAACGGCGTCGTCGAGCAGACCCGCCGGCACGCGGCCGTCGCCGCGCTGCTGCGCGTCCCGCACGTGGTCCTGGCCGTGAACAAGATGGACCTGGTCGACTACCAGGAGCCCGTCTTCGCCGCGATCGCCGAGGAGTTCACGACGTACGCCTCCGAGCTCGGCGTCCCGGAGATCACCGCGATCCCGATCTCGGCGCTCGCCGGCGACAACGTCGTGGAGCCGTCCGCGAACATGGACTGGTACGGCGGCCCGACCGTCCTGGAGCACCTGGAGACCGTCCCGGTCAGCCACGACCTGACGGCCTGCCACGCCCGCTTCCCCGTGCAGTACGTGATCCGCCCGCAGACCGCCGAGCACCCCGACTACCGGGGCTACGCCGGTCAGATCGCCGCCGGTGCCTTCCGCGTCGGCGAGGAGATCACCGTCCTGCCCTCGGGGAAGAAGTCGACGATCACCGGGATCGACGCGCTGGGCGAGTCCGTGGACATCGCCTGGGCGCCGCAGTCGGTGACGATCCGGCTCGCCGACGACATCGACATCTCGCGCGGCGACCTGCTCGCGCCGAGCGGCGACGCCCCGGCCACCAGCCAGGACGTCGAGGCGACGGTCTGCCACGTGGCGGACCAGCCGCTCGCCGTCGGCCAGCGGGTCCTGCTGAAGCACACCACGCGCACGGTCAAGGCGATCGTCAAGGACATCCCCTCGCGGCTGACCCTGGACGACCTGTCCCAGCACCCGAACCCCGGGCAGCTGGTCGCCAACGACATCGGCCGTGTCGTGGTCCGCACCGCCGAGCCGCTCGCGCTCGACGCGTACGCGGACTCCCGCCGTACGGGTTCGTTCCTGCTGATCGACCCCGCGGACGGCACCACGCTCGCGGCCGGCATGGCGGGCGAGTCCTTCGCCACCGCCAAGGCCGTCGCCGCGGTCGACGAGGAAGAAGGGTGGGACTTCTGATGAGCCAGAACGCTTACGCCACCTTCGCGAAGGAGGGCGGCCGGGTGGGCTCCGGCGCCCTCGGCGCGGGCATGGGAGGTGTCGCGCGATGTGCGTGCTGACCTCGATGTGCCGCGCGAGCGGTACGAACCGGCTCCACCCGCTCCACCCCGAACGACATAAACGCAGACTTCGCTGAGAAGTTGAATCGAGGGGAACACCACCCGTGCCTGCCACCACCCGTACCACCCTGCGCCGCGGCCTCGCCGCCGTCGCCGCCACGCCGCTCCTGATCGGCGCGCTCGCCTCGTGCGGCTACGGCTCCGAGAGCAAGACCGACGAGAAGAAGGTGGCCGCCGAGGGCGAGAAGCTCTCCGCCGACACCGTACGGCTCGGGTACTTCCCCAACCTCACGCACGCCACCGCGCTCGTCGGTGACAAGGAGGGCATCCTCCAGAAGGAGCTGGGCGGCACCAAGCTGGTCGCCACCACCTTCAACGCGGGCCCGTCCGAGATCGAGGCGCTGAACGCCGGCTCGATCGACATCGGCTTCATCGGCCCCTCGCCGTCCATCAACGGCTACGTCAAGACCAAGGGCAGCAACCTCCGCATCGTCGGCGGCGCCGCGTCCGGTGGCGTGAAGCTCGTGGTCAACCCGGCGAAGATCAAGACCCTGGACGACCTCAAGGGCAAGAAGATCGCCACCCCGCAGCTCGGCAACACGCAGGACGTGGCCTTCCTCAACTGGATCTCCGAGAAGGGCTGGAAGGTCGACGCCCAGAGCGGCAAGGGCGACGTCTCCGTGGTCCGCACGGACAACAAGGTCACCCCGAACGCCTACGCCTCCGGCGCCATCGACGGCGCCTGGGTGCCCGAGCCGACCGCGTCGAAGCTGGTCGGCGACGGCGCGAAGGTGCTGCTCGACGAGTCCGACCTGTGGCCGGACAAGAAGTTCGTCATCACGAACATCATCGTGTCGCAGAAGTTCCTGAAGGAGCACCCGGACGTCGTCGAGGCGTTCCTGCGCGGCTCGGTGAAGACCAACGCGTGGATCAACGCCAACCAGGACAAGGCGAAGGCCTCGGCCAACGCCAAGCTGAAGGACCTCTCGGGCAAGGCGCTCGGCGCGAAGGTGATCGACGCCGCGTGGCCGTCCATCCAGTTCACCGACGACCCGCTGGCGGCCACCCTGCAGGCCCAGGCCGACCACGCGGTGAAGGCCGGTCTCCTGGAGAAGCCGGAGCTGTCCGGCATCTACGACCTGAAGCCGCTCAACAAGGTCCTGAAGGCCGCGGGTCAGCCCGAGGTCTCCGACGCCGGTCTCGGCGCGAAGTAACAGCCCGCAGCTGATCCCCAGGAGGTGACGACCATGGCCACGACCGCGACGCTCGCCAAGGCCGAAGACCGTGCGGCGGTGACCCATGCCGCCCGCATCGAGCATGTCTCCAAGTCCTTCGGCGGACCCGCCGGCGGGCAGCTCGTCCTCGACGACATCTCGCTCGATGTCGCCCCCGGCGAGTTCGTCACCCTCCTGGGCGCCTCGGGCTGCGGCAAGTCCACACTGCTCAACCTGGTCGCCGGGCTCGACCGGCCGTCCGCGGGGTCCATCGAGACCCCCGGCGGCCGGCCGGCCCTGATGTTCCAGGAGCACGCCCTCTTCCCGTGGCTCACCGCGGGCAAGAACATCGAACTCGCCCTGCGGTTGCGCGGGGTGCCCAAGGCCGAGCGGCGCGAGGAGGCCGAGCGGCTGCTCGACCTCGTCCGGCTCGGCGGCTCGTACGGCAAGCGGGTCCACGAGCTGTCCGGCGGCATGCGGCAGCGGGTCGCGCTGGCCCGCGCGCTCGCCCAGGACAGCGACCTGCTCCTGATGGACGAGCCGTTCGCCGCGCTCGACGCCATCACGCGGGACGTGCTGCACGACGAACTGACCCGGATCTGGCGGGAGACGAAGCTGTCGGTGCTCTTCGTCACCCACAACGTGCGCGAGGCCGTGCGCCTCGCAGAGCGTGTCGTCCTGCTCTCGTCCCGGCCCGGCCGGATCGCGCACGAGTGGACCATCGACATCCCTCAGCCGCGCCGCATCGAGGACTCCGCCGTCGCGGAGCTGTCCCTCGAGATCACCGAGCACCTGCGTGGGGAGATCCGCCGCCATGGCCAGCACTGACACCAGCCCGAACACCGACGACCTCGCAGGCCTCGAAGCCGGTCTGGACGCCCTCGACACCGTGCACGTCACGCGGACCCCGGTCCGCGAGGTGCTGGTCAAGAAGGTCCTCCCGCCGGTCGTGGCCGTCGCGCTCGTCCTGGTCGTGTGGCAGCTCCTGGTGTCCCTGAAGGTCACCGACGAGTACAAGCTGCCCGCGCCGTCCGCCGTGTGGGACAGCCTGACCACGATGTGGCTGGAGGGCACGCTGCTCTCCGTCCTGTGGACCAGCGTGTCCCGGGCCCTCTTCGGCTTCCTCCTGGCGCTCGTCATCGGCACCCCGCTGGGCCTGCTCGTCTCCCGCGTGAAGTTCGTGCGCGCGGCGATCGGCCCGATCCTCGCGGGGCTCCAGTCGCTGCCCTCGGTGGCCTGGGTCGCTCCGGCCGTGCTCTGGCTCGGCCTCAACGACAGCATGATGTACGCGGTGATCCTGCTGGGCGCCGTCCCCTCGATCGCCAACGGTCTCGTCGCCGGCGTCGACCAGGTCCCGCCGCTCTTCCTGCGGGCGGGCCAGACGCTCGGCGCGACCGGCCTCAGGGGCGCCTGGCACATCGTGATGCCGGCCGCGCTCCCCGGCTACCTGGCCGGCCTCAAGCAGGGCTGGGCGTTCTCGTGGCGTTCGCTGATGGCCGCGGAGATCATCGCGTCCTCGCCCGACCTGGGCCTCGGTCTCGGCCAGCTCCTGGAGAACGGCCGCAACAACATCGACATGGCGGGGATCTTCCTGGCGATCATCCTGATCCTGATCGTCGGCATCGCCATCGACCTGCTCATCTTCAGCCCGCTGGAGCGCACGGTGCTCCGCCGCCGCGGCCTGCTGGCGAAGGGCTGAGCCGCACCGTGAACCGTCCCGTCCTCCTCGTGATCGCCCACGGCAGCCGCGACCCGCGGCACGCGGCGACCGTCCAGGCGCTGGTGCGCCGGGCCGGTGCGCTGCGGCCGGGGCTGCGCGTGGAGACGGCGTTCCTGGACTTCAACCTGCCGTCGGTGCCGGGGGTGCTGGACCGGCTCGCGGCGGACGGTGTCCGGGAGGTCGTGGCCCTGCCGCTGCTCCTCACCCGGGCCTTCCACGCGAAGGCCGACATCCCCGCCGTCCTGCGGCAGGCGCCCCCGTCCCTGAGCGTCCGCCAGGCGGAGGTCCTCGGCCCTTCGCCGCTGCTGATCGCGGCGGTGGAGCGGCGGTTGTACGAGGCCGGGCTCACGCCCGGCGACAAGAGCGCGACCGGGGTCGTCCTGGCCTCGGCGGGCTCCACAGACCCGGAGGCGATCGCGGTGATCGCAGAAACGGCGCGGGAGCTGCGGCGCACCGGTTGGTGCTCCGTGCGGCCCGCGTTCGCCTCCGCATCTCTCCCGCGCACGGAGGACGCCGTGCGGGCGCTCCGTGCGGATCCGGGCGTCCGCCGGGTGGCGGTGGCCCCGTACGTGATCGCCCCGGGCCGCCTCCCGGACCGCATCGCGGCCGGCGCGGCCGGGGCCGACGTCCTGGCGGACGTCCTGGGCCCGTCCCCCGAACTGGCCGCGCTGCTGGTGGAGCGGTACGAGGAGGCGCGCCGCCCGGTGGCCCGGACCGCCTAGGGGGTGTTTCGAAAGTCCACCGCGGGTGCTGTGCGGGACTTCCGAAACACCGCCTAGTCCTTCGGGTTCCGGCCGCTGAGGGCCAGGGCGCGGGTGAGGGCCGGGGTGTCGGCGGGGACGTCCACGGGCGGGGCGAAGCCCTCGTACTGGCGGTAGACCTCGGCGTGCTCCTCGACGACGCCGAGGACGAAGACCGCCGTGTCCTCGGGGACCGTGAAGTCCTGGCCGGTGGAGCGGGCCAGGTCCCAGCCGTGCAGGGCGAGTTCCTTGACGAGCAGCGCGGCGATGGTCGGGGCCGGCATCGTGACGTACCCGGTGTCGACCTCCCCGTCCCAGACGCCGGGCCGCTCCCAGGCTGCCAGGGCGCGGTCGAGCTGGGCCGTGTAGCGCTCGGCCCAGTCGGTGTCGGCGGTGAAGTCCCGCGCGGTGGTCTCCTCGGGGAGCTTCGTGCGCAGGGCTCGGTGTTCGAGGCCGTGCGCGGAGTAGAGGACGAGGTGGTTGGCGAGTTCGCGGACCGTCCAGTCGGCGCAGACGGACGGCGTGCCGAGCTGTTCGGCGGTGACGGCGCGGGCGACCCGGCCGGCCTCGGCGGCACAGAGAGTGAGGTGGTGGTGGATCTCGTTCATGCCGCCGACCGTACGAAGGGCCCGCTCCCCCGGTCTTGAACTTTCGCGACAACTGAGCGTCATCCGCACGCCCATTGAACATTCAATGGGCGTTTCGCACGATTTGCTGGCTTTCTGAAGCCGTCAGTAGACTGAACGCAAGAATGTTCGGATCCATCCCAGAGGAACGAACATGACTATCCTCACTCATTCGAAACTGCACGGTCGGCGGCACACGACCGCCGGCATGGCGGCGGTCGTAGCGGCCGCCATCAGCCTCGCCGTCCCCGGCGCGGCATCGGCGCACACGGCACCGGCGAGCACCCCCAAAGTGGCCTCCCTGGTGAACTGCGGGACCACTCTGCCGTGGCTGTCGCCCTACGAGTTCGGCGGCCATCTGAAGCTCAACGGCGGCTGCTTCACACTCGACCGCCACGTCTTCCTCGTGGTGAAGTACAACAACGGCACCATCGCCTTCAAGAAGTGGGTCGTCTCCAAGGAGCAGCAGGGCCTCGCCGGAGGCTGGGTCAACACCGACACCGGCCTGAAGGCTCCCTGCTCCGGCCCGAGCAACGGCTACGCGCGCGGGTACGACGAGGCCACGGACCGGTGGTCGCCCCGGTATCCCGTGACGATCGGGTGCGTCTCCTTCGACTAGCCGAAGTCGAGGCCCCCGGTGCGGGTGCGCTTGAGTTCGAAGAGGTCGGGGTGGGCGGCGAGGGCGCGGAAGCTGTCGAACAGTTCGGCCGCCTTCTCGCCCCGTGGGATCGCCCGCAGGACGGGGCCGAACCAGACGGTGCCGTCGACGTGGATCGTCGGGGTGCCGACGTACCCCTCGGCCTCGGGGTCCTTGCCCGTGTCGTGGCTGCGGCGGACCGCTTCGTCGTGGGCCGGGTCGTGGGCGGCGGCGGCCAGCTCGGGCGGGAGTCCGAGTTCGGTGAGCGATTCGGCGATCACGGCGTCGAAGTCCTTCTGCTTCTTCTCGTGGATGCGCGTGCCGTACGCGGTGTAGAGCGGGCGCAGGATCTCCTCGCCGTGCTGCTCGGCCGCGGCGGCCGCCACCCGGACCGGGCCGAGGGAGGCGTCGACGAGTTCGCGGTACCAGTCGGGCAGGGTGTTGCCCTCGTTGTGCAGGTACAGGCTCATGACCTTGAAGCGGAGGTCGATGTCCCGGTGGCGTTCGACCTCCAGGATCCAGCGGGAGGTGATCCAGGCGAAGGGGCAGGCGGGGTCGAAGTAGAAGTCGACGACGGGGCGGGGCGTGGTCTCGTTGCTCGTCATGTCGTCGAATCTAGCCGCGAGTTGGCCCGCTTCCACGGGCCAATCGGCGGCCTTGAGACTGGGCCACTCAGCGGTCACTTCTCCCGTGTCATCTCGACGAGCTTGACCACCGTGTTCCAGTTCCTGGCGGTGGCGACGAGCCCCTTCACGACGGACGGGCGGGACACGGCCTCGCCCAGCTTGGACTTCCCGAGGCCTTCGGGGGTGTAGAGGTAGAGCACCCGGTCGCCGAGGGCGTACTCCTCGGGCAGGTGCGCCGCGCGGTCGATCGAGGCGAAGCGTCCGGGGTCGGCGGGCTCGGAGTAGTAGATGGCGTGGAGCTGCTTGCCCTGGAGTCCGGCGGCCGGGAAGGGGCAGGCCTCGGCGACGGCGGAGAGGTAGTCGCCGTCGCGGACGAGGCAGTCGACGGGGAAGCCGAAGTGGTCATCGACGGCCGCTTCCAGCGCGGTCCTGAGTTCCTCCTCGCCGACGCCGGAGCCGGTGGTGAAGACGGCGTTCCCGCTCTGGAGGTAGGTGCGGACGTCGGTGTGGCCGAGGCCTTCGAGGAGGGTGCGGAGTTCGGCCATGGGGACCTTGCGGTGCCCGCTCACGTTGATGCCCCGGAGCAGGGCCGCGTAGGTCTTCGTCATGGGCCCAATGTAGGGGGCCACCGCGCCTCGTGGGGGGCGGCACGGTGACCGGTTCGAACCCTGTCCGATGGAGCGGGCCCGGAGAAGACCCTTCACCCATCTGTGACTTATTCAACAAGGTTTCGTAATGACGAATCCGTCATCTGCGCTGATAGCGGGCGAGGACCCGGTTGCCGTCCTCGACCAGCCGTCTGCGCAACTCGGGAGCGTCGATGGCTCCGCTGTAGTACTCCTGGAAGGCCGGGGTCGCCACCTTGTCCTTCCACTCGGGATAGCCGCGCACCGACTGCGCGGGCGCCGGCCGCAGACGGGCCGCGACCGCCACTCCGGTCGCCCAGCCGTCCCGCGCGGTGTGCAGGGAGGGGTCGGCGAGCGCGGCGGTGCCGGTCGGCAGCATCCAGTCGCCGCGCGCGAGCCGCACCATGTTGGCCGGGCGCAGGAAGAAGTCGAGGAAGGCCGCCGCCTCCTTCTTGTGGGGGCTGGACTCGGCGATCGAAAGGGTCTGCGGGGAGACGCCCTGGGCGAGGCCCTCGCTGCCGACGGGCGCGGGGAGCACGGTCCACTCGAAGCCCGCGGGCGCCTGCTGCGCGATCTGCTGGCGGTAGGCGAAGCCCAGGGGGACCATGGCGTACTTGCCGGCGAAGAAGCCGGGCAGGGTGTCGGAGCCGCCGCTGCCGAGGGTGGTGCGCGGCGCGGTCCGGTCGGTGACGACCTGGTCGTGGACGGTGCCGGGGACGATGCCGTCGGCCTCGGTGAAGTCGAGGGTCACCCGGCCGTCCGGGCCCCGGTGGAAGAGCCGGCCGCCGGCCGAGACCCCGAGGTTGAGGCTGACCGAGACGGGTTCCCTGAGGGGCCAGGCGACCGCGTACCGGCCGGGTCCCATGCTCCGGGTGAGGTCCTGGGCGATCCGCCGGAACTCGGCCCAGGTCCAGGGTCTGTCCGGGGTGGGGACGCGGACGCCGGAGGACTCCAGGATCTTCCGGTTGGCGATGAGCACGCGCGGTTCCTGGAGGAACGGGACCCCGTGGACGCCCTCGCCGAAGGTGGTGGTCTCCCAGGCGGCGGCGGGGATGTCGGCGCGCAGCCGTGCGGAGAGCAGCGGGCGGAGGTCGGCGAGGTCGCCGCCGTAGGCGAAGTCGGCCAGGTCGTCGGAGGCGTCGTGGATGAGGTCGGGTGCCTCGCCGCCCTCGAAGGAGGTGAGGAGCTGGTCGTGGACGGAGTCCCAGCTGCCCTGGACGTAGTCGACCTGGATGCCGGGGTGGGCGGCGTTCCACTCCCGCACCAGCTGCCGGTTGACCTCGACGGACTCCTTCTGCCAGGCGAGGGACTGGAACCGGAGCCGTACGACACCGTCGTCGGGGCCGTCGTCGCCCGCGGTGCAGCCGGTGAGGAGGAGCAGGAGCACGGCGGCGAGGGCGAGGAACCGTCTCATGACTTCACCGCCCCGGCCAGCGTCCCGCCGGTGATCCGTCTCTGGAGGAGGCCGAAGACGACGAGGGACGGCAGGGTGGCGAGGAAGGCCGCGGCGGCCAGCGGGCCGAGGTCGGCGACGCCCTCGGCGCCGAGGAAGTGGGTGAGGACGACCGGGAGGGTCTGCCTCTCCGGGGACTTGAGGAGGACGAGCGCGAAGAAGAACTCGTTCCAGGCGGTGACGAAGGCGAAGAGCGCGGTGGCGACGATGCCCGGGGCGAGCAGCGGGGCGGTGACCGAGACGAGGGTACGGATCCGGCCGGCGCCGTCGACGGCCGCGGCCTCCTCCAGCTCGGCCGGGACGGCCCTGACGTATCCCATGAGCATCCAGAGGGCGAAGGGCAGCGACCACACCACGTACACCAGGACGAGTCCGGCGACGCTGTCGATCAGGTGCAGGTTCTTGAGGACGAGGAAGAGCGGGATGATCACCAGGACGAAGGGGAACGCCTGGCTGATCACCACCCAGCCGGACACCGCCCCGGAGAGCCCGCCCCGCTTGCGGGCCGTCACGTAGGCGAGCGGGGTCGCGACGACCACCGTGATCACGGCGGCGGAGACGGCGGCGAGCAGGCTGTTGGCGGCGGCCCTGAGCAGCGGCTGCTCGTCGAAGGCCTGCCGGAAGTTGTCGAGGGTGGGGTCCTCCGGGATCCAGGTGGGGTGCAGCGAGGCCAGCTCGGGGGCGGGCTTGAAGGCGGTGGAGACCAGCCAGAGGAAGGGGAAGGCGAGGAAGACCAGGTAGGCGAGGAGGGCCAGGTACTGGCCCGCCCGCGCGGGCCCGCTCGTCCGGAGGGCGCTCACCGGTCCTGGTCCCCTTTCAGACGGCGTACGAGGGAGAGGGCGATGAGCACCGAGACGGCGGCGACCATCACGCAGCCCATCGCGGCGGCGTAGCCGAACTGCCCGTAGCGGAAGGCCTCTTCGTAGGCGAAGAGCATCGGGAGCCGGGTCCGGCCGCCCGGTCCGCCGCTGGTCAGGACGTACACCAGGGCGAAGGAGTTGAAGTTCCAGATGAGGTTGAGGGCCGTGATGGCGAGGGCCACCGGCCGGAGCGCGGGCCAGGTGACGGCGCGGAAGCGGCGCCAGGCGCCGGCGCCGTCGAGGGCGGCGGCCTCGTGGAGTTCGCGCGGGGTGTTCTGGAGTCCGGCGAGCAGCGCGACGGTGGTCTGCGGCATGCCCGCCCAGACGCCGACGACGATGACGGCGGGGAGGGCGGTGGCGAGGCCGGAGAGCCAGTCGTGGCCCTCGCCGAGGCCCAGGTTCCGGAGGGTCTCGTTGAGGATCCCGGCGTCCGGGTTGTAGACGAGCCGCCACATGATGCCGACGACGACCTCCGGCATGGCCCAGGGAATGATCGCGAGCGCGCGGGCGAGCCGGCGGAAGCGGAGCTCCTGGTGGAGCAGCAGGGAGAGGCCGAGCGCGAGCAGGAACTGCGGAACGGTCACCCCGACGGCCCAGACCGCGCCGATGCGGAACGACTCCCAGAAGAGGGTGTCGTGCAGCAGGTCCTGGAAGTTGAGGGTGCCGACCCAGCCGGTGGCCTGGGTGCGTCCGGACTGGGCGTCGGTGAAGGCGAGCGCGATGCCGTAGAGGAGCGGTCCGACACTGAGGACGAGGATCGGCAGGAGGGCCGGGAGCACCAGGAACCAGGCGCCGAGGTCGGGCCCCCGCGGCCGGACGCCGGGGGCGGCGCGCGGTGTCCGCGTCCTGCCCGGGCGCTTCGTCGCCGTCACCGAGCTCACCATCCGACCCCCGTCCGACGCCGCCGTGGGAACCCCGTCATGGTGCGGACGGGCCCGGGGACGGTCAAGGCACCCTGCGGGATGAGCTGCGCGGATGGGAGACTTTGGCTCAAACGCACAGGTGAGGAGAGGTCGATGGACGAGGCGCGGGCACGGGAGATCCTGGCCGGGGCGGGGCTGCCGGTCGCGGAGGCGCGGCTGCTCACCCTCGGGGAGAACGCGGTCTTCGCGGTGGGCGGTCACGTGGCGAAGGTCGGCCGCGATGCGGAGCTGCTGGAGCGGGCCGAGCGGGAGCTCGCCCTGGCGTCCTGGCTGGAAGCAGCCGGTGTCCCGGCGGTCCGGGCGGCGGAGGAGAAGCCGCTCCTGGTGGACGGGCACCCGGTCACCCTCTGGCACCGGCTCCCGGACGCGGTGCGGCCCACGGAGCCCCGCGATCTGGCCCCGCTGCTGCGGGCCGTCCACGCCCTGCCCGAGCCGACGGGGTTCACGCTCCCGCGCCGTGAGCTGCTCGGCGGGGTCGAGCGGTGGCTGCGGCTCGCCGGGGACGCGATCGATCCCGCGGACGCGGCGTTCCTCCGTGAGCGGCGCGATGCCTTCGCCCCTGCGGCGGCCGCGCTCGCCCCGCACCTGACCCCGGGCCCGATCCACGGGGACGCCCTCCCGCGGAACGTGCACGTCGGCCCCGACGGCCCGGTCCTGGTGGACCTGGAGACCTTCTCCTCGGACCTGCGCGAGCACGACCTGGTGGTCCTCGCCCTCTCCCGGGACCGGTACGGCCTGGACCCGGTGGCGTACGAGTCCTTCACGGAGGCCTACGGCTGGGACGTCCGGGAGTGGGAGGGGTGCGCGGTGCTGCGGGGGGCGCGGGAGACCGCGAGCTGCGCGTGGGTGGCGCAGCACGCCCCGACGAACCCGAAGGCGATGGCCGAGTTCGAACGGCGCGTGGCGTCCCTTCGGGCGGACGACCCCGAGGTGCGCTGGTACCCCTTCTGACATCATGGCCCCGGCGAACAGGACGATCCGATCGGGGTGTTGAGATGCGGGTACAGCTGTCCGAGGTGACGCTCGACGTCGAGGTGAGCGGGGAGGGACCGGCCGTCCTGCTCGTGCACGGCTTCCCCGACAGCCACCGTCTGTGGCGTCACCAGGTCGCGGCGCTGAACGACGCCGGCTTCCGGACCGTGGCGCCCACGCTGCGGGGCTTCGGCGACTCCGACCGGCCCGAGGGCGGTCCGGAGGCGTACCACCCCGCGAAGCACGTGGGCGATCTGCTGGAGCTGCTCGGCCGTCTCGGGATCGACCGCTTCCACGTGGTGGGTCACGACTGGGGGTCGGGAGTCGCGCAGGGCATCGCGGGCTTCGTGCCGGACCGGGTGATGAGCGCGACCATCATGTCGGTGGGCAACCTCGCCGCGATCCTCGGCGCCGGGTGGGAGCAGCGGCAGCGCCTGTGGCACGTGACGATGTTCCAGCACGAGGGGCTCGCGGAGGAGTGGCTCTCCCGGGACGACTTCGCGAACCTGCGCGACATGCTCGGCGAGCACCCCGAGGTGGACGCGGTCCTGGAACGGTTGCGCGTCCCGGGCGCGCTGACCGCCGCGCTGAGCGTCTACCGGGCCGGGCTGCCGATCGGGGTCCAGCTGTCCGCGCCGGCCGCGCTGCCGCCGCTGGCCGTTCCCGTCATGGGCGTCTGGTCGACCGGTGACCGCTTCCTGACCGAGCGGCAGATGACCGGCACGGCCGAGTACGTCGCCGGGCCGTGGCGCTACGAGCGGGTGGAGGGCGCGGGCCACTGGCTGCAGCTCGACCAGCCGGAGAAGGTCAGCGAGCTGCTGCTCTCCTTCCTCAAGGAGAACGGCTAGCCGGCCACCGCGACGGCGGGACGCAGGGGCCACGTGGAGTCGACGACCGCCTCCGCGTCGCCCTTGCGGCGCAGGAAGTCCTGGAAGTTCTCGGCCCAGGCGCGGTACCAGCCGATCTGCCGCTCGTGCAGCTCGGCCGGGGCCAGGGCGGCCACCTGGGGGTGCCGCTCGGCTATCGCGACGGCGACCCGGACGGCGGCGAGCGCGTCGGCGGCGGCCTGGTGGGCGGCTTCGAGGACCACGCCGTACTCCCCGCAGACCGCTTCCAGGTTCCGCTTGCCGCGCCGGTAGCGGTCGACGGCCCGGTCGATGGTGTACGGGTCGACGACCGGGCCGATGGCCGTCCCGCCGAGCCGCTCCTCCAGGGAGGGCAGGCCGTGGCGGCGCAGCTCGGCGGCGAGGAGCGTGAGGTCGAAGGAGGCGTTGTACGCGACGACGGGCACGCCCTGGTTCCAGTAGCCGGTCAGTGTCTCCGCGATCTCGTCGGCGACCTCGCGCACCGGCCGGCCCTCGGCCGCGGCCCGCTCGCTGCTGATGCCGTGGATCGCGGAGGCCTGCTCGGGGATGCGGATGCCGGGGTCGGCGAGCCAGTCGCGCTGCCGGACCACCCGTCCGTCGTGGAAGCCGACGATCGAGGCCGTGACGATACGGGCCTCCAGCGGGTCGGTGCCGGTCGTCTCCAGGTCGAAGCCGACCAGCGGTTCCCCATGCCAAGCCATCGGGTCCTCCTTACGTGATCTCCCCCGTGGTGCTGACCACCCTCGCACGCGCCACTGACAACGCCTCCGGCTCCCCCGGCGGGAGGTCAGGAGACGGGCCGGGAGTCGAGCCAGACCGACTCGAACTCCTCCCGGTATGTCTCGAAAAGTCCGTGATCTCCCTCACGGGCGGACTGCCCGTGCCGGACCACGTTCCGTCCGCCGCCCCGCAGGACGAGGACCGGAGCCTCCATGCCCCGGGCCCGGCGCAGGTACGACTGGACGACGCCGACCCCGTCCGGTCCGTCGCCGTCCACCAGGTAGGCGGTGAAGCGGGGGGTCTCGTCGAAGACGTGGATCTGGAACGCGCCGGGGTCGCGCAGCTTCGAGCGGACCCGGCGCATGTGCAGGATGTTCATCTCGACCGACCGGCTCAGCTCGCCCTTCTTCAGGCCGAGTTCCCGCTCGCGGCGCTTGACGGCGCTGCTCGCCGGGTTGAGGAAGAGGAGCCGGGTGCGGCAGCCGGACTCGGCGAGCCGGACCATGCGGCGGCCGGAGAAGTTCTGCACGAGCAGATTGAGGCCTATGCCGGTGGCGTCGAGCCGGCGGGCCCCGCCGAAGAGGTCCTCGGCGGGCAGCTGCCGCTGGAGCCGGACCCGGTCGGGGTGGACGGAGACCACGTCCGCGTACCGGTCGCCGACGAGGTCCTCGACCGCGTCCACCGGGAGCCGGTCGGCGGACGGCACGCCGGCCCCGCTGCCGAGGATCTCCAGGATGCGGGCGGAGGCCCGCTCGGACTGGGCGAGGACGGTCAGCGAGAGCGCCCGGTTGCGGGAGACCACGTTGCGCGTGACCTCCAGCTCGTCGAGGGCGAGCTCGACCTCGCGCCGGTCGTCGAAGTAGGGCTCGAAGCACGGCCAGTGCTGGACCATCAGCTCCCGCAGCTGCGGCAGCGTGAGGAAGCTCAGCACGTTGTCGTCGGCGGGGTCGAGCAGATAGCCCTTGCGCCGGGACACCTCGCGGACGGCGACCGCCCGCTGGACCCATTCCTGGCCGGCCGGACCCGCCGCGGCCACCACCCACTCCTCGCCGTGCACGGGTTCGTACACGGGCCGCAGGACGGCGGCGACCACGGCCCGCAGCCGCTGTTCGACGAGATTCAGCCAGATGTAGGCGCGGCCCGCGCGCTGGGCCCGGGTGCGGACCTCGCTCCAGGCCTCGGCGCCCCAGTCGAGTTCCGCCCCGATCTCCACCGGCCGCCCGACGGTGACCGTGCCGGGCGGCAGCACCACGCCCGGTGGTACGGCCGTGCCCGGCGGCGCGACCGCTCCGGGCGGCGCCTCTGCGGGGCCGGCCGGGCCCCCCTCGTGACCCGCGTCACCTGGGGGCAGCTCCAGACCTCCCGAGCTCACCCGCGCACCGCCTTCTGCTCCCGGACACCCGTTCCGGCGGACAGGATGACCATGTGACAACGATCAAGGAAGGGTACTCCCCGAGCGGGAGGCGGTGCAGCAGGATCGTCAGGCTGCTTCCTCAACTCCCCAGATCCGGCTGCCCGTTCTGGGAGGCGAGATCGGCCGGAGTGAGCGGATTCATAGCGGTTACGTCCCTGGGCGCGAGCTGGAAGCCCTGCCAGTGGACCGGCATGGGCTGCTGGTCCTCGTCCCGGGCGATGTGGTGGAACCCGATGTTGACCCACACGGACGGCTGAGTCAGCGTCTCGCCGTTGACCCACCTGTCGACGCTGTCACCGGCGCCCGCGGCGCAGTTGCCGATGTTGTTGCTCGCGAACTTCTCGCAGGCGCGGGCCTGGGTGAAGTACACGTCGTGCTTGGTGAATCCGCGGCCCGCGTGGGTGTCGGTGTGACCCGGCACGATCTCGTACGAGCGGGCGTGCCCGTCCGCGTTCTTGCCGGTGCCGCTGACCACCCGCCACCACCGCATGTTCTTCGCGTCGCCCGCGAGTTCCTTGGTGACGACGGTGCGGGTGGTCTTCACGGTGGGTCCACCGCCGCCGGTGGGTGCGGTGACGGCCGAGTCGAACTGCTCGATCCGGTCCTTGGTGGAGCCGTCGAGACCGAAGTCGAGCTTCCAGAAGACGTTGTGGGCGTGGCTGGTGGCGTAGCCCTTGGCACCCTTGCCGATGGGCCAGCCACGTCCGTCGGTGGCGTTGTAGTCGACGGGCGAGAGGCTGCCGGTGGCACCGACGTTGGCGCCGATGGTGCCGTCGGCGGTGAAGCGCCACTCGGTGATGTACTCGTACCAGCCGACCTTGTTGACGGTGTAGACGAGCAGGTCCTTGGCCTGGGCCGCCCAGACCTTGGCGCCGTTGTCGCTGGCCATGCGGTACGCGTGCCCGCGCGCCCGCGTGGTGGTGCACAGGCCCTTGATGTCGCCGACGTCGGCGACCTTCACGGTGGTGAGGGTGCCGCCGGGGCACTCGGCCGGCTTGAGGTTCTGCAGGCCGTAGCCGAATCCGGCGCCGGTGAGGTCGTCGTACTCGGCGCCGCCGTCGTCGTACGGCACGTGGATCTGGGCGAGCCGGGCGCTGGTGAGGACCTTGATGGGCGCGGTGGCGCCGGGCGGCTGGTAGGTGATCCGGTCGAGCGTGAGACCGGCGTCGGTGTCGTAGCGCCAGCACATGCGCCAGGTGGTGCCGCCGTCGAGCTTCTGCGTGATGCGGTACGCGGCGGAGCAGTCCGGCGTCGTGGGCGCCGGGCGCGACGGCGCGGGCGGGGTGGTCGCGGCGGTGGCGCCGGTCGCGGGACCTGCGGCGGCCGTGGCGGTGCCGAGCAGGGCGGCGGCGGTCAGGACGGCGCCGCGCTTGCGGGCGCGCGTGTTCCTCCGGTGGGACATGGGGACGTACTCCCTCGTACGTGTCGTGGGTCTGCGGAGTTGCCGGGGCGCGGTCAGCCGACCCGGGTGACGGTCCTCGCGGAAAGGTCGACGATCAGGTTCCGGGTGTCGATCCAGGCCCCGTTGAGGACCTTGGTGACGAGCCGGACGCACCGGTGCTCGCCGCACCGGGCGAGCTGCGCGGGGACGTGGGCCTCGCGGTAGGTGCGGTAGACGTCGCCGTTGAACCACAGCTGCGCGGTGGAGGTGAGCTCCTTGCCGGTGGCGTCCTCGTAGTCCTCCTTGACGCCCTTGCCGAGCGGGCTCGCGAGGATCAGCTCCATGGCCTCGCGCAGCTCCTCGGGGTGGGCGGAGGGCTGGACCCCGCGCTGCGCCCCGGACTTCTCGACCTTGCCGGTGTCGAGGTTGACGGTCCTGGTGATGAGCTCGTCGCGCCCGTAGTCGTAGAGACGGACCTCGGCGCGGCGTGTCGCGTCCCCCGGCAGCGGGTCGGCGAGCCGGGTGCCGAGGCGCTGCGGGCCCCGGCCGCCCGTGACGTCCTGCTGCGCGGAGGCGGCGGGCGGGGTCAGCGCCAGCGACTCGGCGCGGGCGAGTTCGTCGTCGGTGAGCGGGTCGCTGCCGACGCCCTTCTTCCCCTCGGCCGCGGGCGGGACCACCGTGGCGGGCGGCGGGGCGGCGGCCACGCCCTGCCCTCCGGCCTCCCCCTGCCCGCCGCTCGCGGCCGGTCCGCCGTCCGCGCCCGGTCCCGCGGTGCCGCCGACGCTCGACCCGGCCCCGGACGGCCCGGCGGTCCCGTCCGCGCCCGCCTGGCCCGGCAGGCCGATCGCGACCGCGACGGCGGTTCCCGTCACCGCCATGGCCGCTCCGGCCACCACCTTCCCCAGGTGGCGGCGCACTATTTCGTACACACTTCCCCCTCGTTCCCCCTCTTGTTCTGCGGTCACCCGGTAGGACGGGGCGAAGTCCTAGGTGGTTGCCCCTCTTTCGGGCAGGATCTGGCCGAGGAAGCCCTATAAAACCCGGACAGAAGAGGAAGAGTCGTATCCATGCAGGTCTGGCCGGGACAGGCGTACCCCCTGGGCGCCACCTATGACGGAGCGGGAACCAACTTCGCGGTCTTCTCGGAGGCCGCCCACAGGATCGAGCTGTGTCTGCTGCACGACGACGGCTCGGAGACGGCGGTGGAACTGCGCGAGACCGACGCGTTCGTGCGGCACGCGTATCTGCCGGGCGTGATGCCCGGCCAGCGGTACGGGTTCCGGGTGCACGGCCCGTACGCACCGGAGCGGGGGCTGCGCTGCAACGCGGCGAAGCTGCTGCTCGACCCGTACGCGCGCGCGGTGTCGGGGCGGGTCCAGTGGGGGGAGGCGGTGTACGGGTACCCGTTCGGGCGGCCCGACGCGCGCAACGACCTCGACTCGGGCCCGCACACGATGGCCTCGGTCGTGGTCAACCCGTACTTCGACTGGGGCGACGACCGGCGCCCGCGCACCGAGTACCACCACACGGTGATCTACGAGGCCCATGTGAAGGGCCTCACCATGCTGCACCCGGACCTTCCGGAGGAGCTGCGCGGCACGTACGCGGGGCTGGCGCATCCGTCCGTGATCGGCCATCTGAGGGAACTCGGCGTCACCGCGCTCGAACTGATGCCCGTTCACCAGTTCGTGAACGACCACCGGCTCGTGGACGCGGGCCTGTCCAACTACTGGGGCTACAACACGATCGGCTTCTTCGCCCCGCACAACGCCTACGCGTCCTGGGGCGACCGGGGCCAGCAGGTCCTGGAGTTCAAGTCGGCGGTCCGGGCGCTGCACCAGGCGGGCATCGAGGTCATCCTCGACGTGGTCTACAACCACACCGCCGAGGGCAACCACCTGGGCCCGACGCTCTCCATGCGGGGCCTGGACAACCCCTCGTACTACCGGCTCGCGGACGACCCCCGGTACTACACGGACACCACCGGCACCGGGAACTCGCTGCTCATGCGCTCCCCGCACGTGCTCCAGCTGATCATGGACAGTCTGCGGTACTGGGTGACCGAGATGCACGTGGACGGCTTCCGCTTCGACCTCGCGGCCACCCTGGCCCGGCAGTTCCACGAGGTGGACCGGCTGTCCTCGTTCTTCGACCTGGTGCAGCAGGACCCGGTGGTGAGCCAGGTGAAGCTGATCGCCGAGCCGTGGGACGTCGGGGAGGGCGGTTACCAGGTGGGCAACTTCCCGCCGCTGTGGACCGAGTGGAACGGCAAGTACCGGGACTGCGTGCGGGACCTGTGGCGGGGCGAGCCGCGCACGCTCGCCGAGTTCGCCTCCCGGCTGACCGGGTCCTCCGACCTGTACCAGGACGACGGCCGGCGGCCGCTCGCCTCGGTCAACTTCGTGACCTGCCACGACGGCTTCACCCTGCGCGACCTCGTCTCGTACAACGACAAGCACAACGAGGCGAACGGCGAGGGCAACCGCGACGGCGAGGGCTACAACCGCTCCTGGAACTGCGGGGTCGAGGGCGAGACCGACGACGTCGGGATCGCCGAGCTGCGCGCCCGCCAGACCCGCAACTTCCTCGCCACGCTGATGCTCTCGCAGGGCGTGCCGATGCTGAGCCACGGCGACGAGTTCGGGCGGACGCAGGGCGGCAACAACAACGCCTACTGCCAGGACAACGAGGTCTCCTGGGTGCGCTGGCCGAAGGAGAACAGCGAGGCGGAGGCCACGCTGCTGCGCTTCACGCGCGCGATGGTCCGGCTGCGCCGTGACCATCCGGTCTTCCGGCGCCGCCGCTTCTTCCACGGCCGGCCGGTGGAGGGCACCCACGACGAGCTCACCGACATCGCCTGGTTCACGCCCGAGGGCGAGGAGATGACCTCCCGCGACTGGCAGGCCGCGCACGCCCAGGCGCTGACGGTCTTCCTCAACGGCAACGCGATCTCGGAGCCCGGGACCCAGGGCGAGCGGATCGCCGACGACTCGTTCCTGCTGATGTTCAACGCCTCGTCGAAGGAGCTGGAGTTCGCCGTCCCGGACAGTCACGGACGGTGCTGGCGGATGGTCGTGGACACCTCGGACCCGGAGGGCATGCCGCCAGGGGAGGGCCCGGAGCTGGCGGGCGGAGAGCGGGTGACGCTCGCGCCGCTCAGCCTGACCGTTCTGCGCCGGCCGGCGTGAGCGCGCGTGCGGGGGCCGTCACCCGCACCGTCCAGGACAGCGCGGCGCAGGCCACGGCCGCCCCCACCGCCACCGCGAAGGCGGCGGGGGCGCCCCTGCCCTCGGCGAGCCGTCCGGACACGGCCAGGGCGAGGGCCTGGCCGCCGACGATCCCGCTGGTGAGGAAGGCCATGGACTCGGCGAGCCGGGAGGCGGGCACGGTCCGCTCGGTGAGGCCGAAGACCGTGATCAGGTGCGGGGCGTAGGCGGCGCCGAGGACGACGACGACCGCGTACAGCGCGCCCAGGGACCCGACGAACAGCAGCGGCACGGAGAGGAGGACGAGCCCGGCGGTCGCGGCCCGCCAGCGGGTGGCGAGCCCGATCCGGGCGGGCACGGCGGCCATGGAGAGGCCTACGGCGGCGCTCATGACGCCCATGGCCGCGTAGACGAGCCCGGCCTGCGCGGGCGCGCCGAGCTCCTCGGTGAGGGCGGTGATCCCGGCCTGCGAGGCGCCGAACATGGCGCCCTGGAGGACCATCGTGCCGCGCAGGGCGTACGCGGATCCGGGCAGGCGCGTCCGTTCGGCGGCACTCGTACGGGTGGACGCGACGGGCGCGATCGCGCGGGCCGTCGGGTGGAGGGCGAAGGCCGTCCCGCAGCCGACGAGGAGCAGCGCCGCCAGGAGCAGCGCGGCCGCCGGGTGGGCGAGCGCGGCGGCGAGGCCGACGAGGGCGGGCCCGAGGACGAAGGAGACCTCGTCGAGGGTGCCCTCGAAGGAGAGCACCGTGCCCACGAGCCGGTCGTCCGCGCCGGAGCGGCGGGCGAGGGCCACGGAGCGGGTCCGGGCGAGCGGTCCGACCTGCGGGACGGTGGCTCCGGCGAGCGCCCCCAGCGCCATCAGCGGCCCGGTGGGGGCGTCGGCGAGGGCGGCGAGGACCAGGGCGGTGACGGCGACCGCGTTGGCGAGGGAGGCGGCGAGGACGACCCCGCGCTGGCCGTGCCGGTCGGCGAGCCGGCCGATGACGGGCCCGGCGACGGTCTGTCCGGCGGCGAGCGCGCCGCCGGTGAGGCCTGCGGTGGCGAGGGATCCGCTCGTCTCGGCGACGAGGAGCAGGCTGCCGAGCTGGCACATGGCGGTGGGCAGCCGGCCGAGGAAGGAGACGACCGGCAGGGCCGGCCCGAGCAGCGACAGAGTGTCGCGATACATCCGGAGCATCACGCGAACGTAACGCGATGCACTCGAACGGGTGCATGGGGCGATGACACAGAAGCCCTCCGGCGGGGTACGTACGTTCGCATGACGCCCAATCCACCCACCTCGACCTACCGGTTGCAGCTCCAGCCGGAGTTCCCGTTCGCGGCCGCCGAGCGGGCCGTGCCGTACCTCGCGGGCCTCGGGGTCTCGCACCTGCACCTCTCCCCGGTCCTGGAGGCGGTGCCCGGCTCGACCCACGGCTACGACGTCACCGACCACCGGTCCGTCCGGGCCGAACTGGGCGGCGAGGAAGGCCTGCGGTCCCTGGCGGCGACCGCGCGGGCCCGGGGGCTCGGGCTCGTCGTGGACCTGGTGCCCAACCACATGGCGGCCTCCCCGCGGCACAACCACGCGCTGCGCGCCGTGCTCCGCGAGGGACCGGACTCGCCGTTCGCCCGCTGGTTCGACATCGACTGGCGGGCGGGTGACGGCCGGGTGCTGCTCCCGGTGCTGCCCGCGCGGCTCCCGGAGGTCCGGGACCGGTTCCGGGTCGCGGACGGCTCCCTGCACCTGGACGGGCAGGAGTTCCCGCTCCGCGCGGGCACCGGGGACCTGCCGCTCGACGAGCTGCTCGACGCCCAGTGGTACCGGCTCGGCTGGTGGCGGCTGGCCCGCACGGAGCTGGACTACCGCCGCTTCTTCACCGTCTCGGAGCTCATCGGGGTGCGGGTGGAGGACCCCGAGGTGTTCGCCGCGAGCCACGCGAAGATCGTGGAGCTGGTCGCGGACGGGGTGATCGAGGGGCTGCGCATCGACCATCCCGACGGGCTCGCCGACCCGCAGGGCTATCTGGAGGACCTGGCGGAGGCGACGGGCGGGCGCTGCTGGACGGTCGTCGAGAAGATCCTCACCGGGGCCGAGACGCTGCCCGCGGCCTGGCCGGTCGCGGGCACCACCGGGTACGACGCGCTGCGCCGCGTCGACGGCGTGCTCACCGACCCGGTGGGTGCCGACGAACTCGCCGACGTGTACCGCGAGTTCGTCGGCAAGGCCGGGGACCGGGGCGGCCGCTGGGAGGCGACCGCGAGCCGCGCGGCGTACGAGGTGGTCACCCATGACCTGGCCGCCGAGACGGCCGCCCTGACCCGGATCGCCGGCCGGGTCTGCGCCGCCGACCCCGCGCTGCGCGACCACGCCCCCTGGGCGCTGCGCACCGCGATCCGGGAGCTCCTCGTCCGGGTCCCCGTCTACCGCCCGTACCGGACGGGCGGCGAGGAGGTGCTGACACCGGAGGCGGCGCGCGGCGCGAAGGCGGCGTTCGCGGTGCCCGAGGAGGCCTCGGCGGTGGACGCGGTGCGGGCGCTGGCGCTCGGCGCGCTCGGCGACGGACCCGAACACCGGGCGTTCCGGGCGCGGTTCGCGCAGACCTCGTCCGCGCTGCGGGCCAAGTCGGTGGAGGACACCGCCTTCTACCGGTACACCCCGCTGCTCTCGGCGAACGAGGTCGGCGGGGACGCGGGCCGCCCCGCGGTTCCGGTGGAGGAGTTCCACGCGTACTGCCTGCGGATCGCCCGGGACTGGCCGGCCACCGGCACCGTGCTCTCCACGCACGACACCAAGCGCAGCGCGGACGTCCGGGCCGCGATCGCGGTGCTCGCGCAGTGCCCCGAGGTGTGGGCGGAGCTGCTGACGGAGGTCGCGGGGGTGCCCGCGCCCGACCCGCACGTGGCGTGGACGGCCTGGCAGACGGCCTTCGGCTTCGGCGCCCCGGACCCGGACCGGCTGGGCCCCGCGATCCTGAAGTCCGTGCGGGAGGCGGGTCTCAGGACCAGCTGGACGGAGCCGGACGCCGAGTACGAGCGGGCGGTGGCCGAGTTCGCGGCGGCCGGGCCCGGCCGGATCCCGCTGCGGACGGCCTCGGAGGCGGCCTTCGCCCTGGAGCCGCACATCCGGGCGCACGCGCTGGGAGCCCTGCTCGCGCAGCTGACGATGCCGGGGGTGCCGGAGCTGTACCAGAACACGGAGCGGGAGTACCGGGCGCTCGTCGACCCGGACAACCGGGCGCCGTTCGCGGCCGGCGAGGACGACGACCGTACGGCTCTGGTCCGGGCGGCGCTGCGGCTGCGGCGCGCGCACCCGGAGGCCTTCGGTCCGGGCGGCACGTACGTCCCGCTGGCGGCGGAGGGCCCGGCGGCGGCGCACTGTCTGGCCTTCGCCCGTTCCGGCCGGGCGATCACGGCCGTGACCCGGCTCTCCCTGCGCCTGGCCCAGGCGGGCGGCTGGCAGGACACGGAGCTGGTGCTGCCCGAGGGGCGCTGGGCCGACGCGCTCGACGGGGTGCGGGAGTTCACGGGCGGTCCGGCGACGGAGGTGAAGCTGGCGGAGCTGTTCGCGGAGCGGCCGGTGGCGCTGCTCGTCCGGGTGGGATGAACGCCGCCGCCACGACCATGACAAGCTGATGATCATGACAAAGGATCAGACCGGGCGGATCATCGGCGCCGCGTTCGGGCTCGTGTTCGTCCAGGCCAACGCGGGCAGCCTGCCCACGGCGGTCGCCATGCCCCTGCGGCTGCTGTCCCTCGCCGCGTTCCTCTGGGTGACCGTCCTCGGGCGGCGCGGAAGCGGCGTGGCGGGCACGGCGACGCCCGCGTCCCGCACCCGGTTCGGCCGGAGCTACTGGTACGTGGTGGCGGCCGAGGTGCTCGGGCTCGTGGCCGGCCTCGTGGTGATCGCACGCGTGCTGCACGCCCCGCAGGCCGCCGTGGGCTGGATCGCCCTCGTCGTCGGCGTGCACTTCTCCGGGCTCGCGGTCGCCTGGCGCAGGCCGGCGCTCCATGTGCTCGGCGCGTCGATCGCGGCCTGCGGCGCCGCGGGCCTGGCGCTCGCGGCCCTCGGTGCCCCGGTGGCCGCGGGCCGGACCGTCGCCGGGATCCTCCCGGGGTTCCTGCTGCTCGCCTCGGTGCTGCGGCCGGGCCGCGAGGACCCGGCCGCGCCCGTGGAGCGGGTCAGGAGCGGGACACCCGCGTGACCTCGCACTTGGTGTACTCGGAGCCGTCGCCGGTGCCGGGGTACTCGGTGGAGAGTTCGGCGGTCTTGGTGGCGCCCGCCGCGACCGCGATGGCGGTCGTCCTCGACTGTGCCGGGGTCACGGTGGCGCCCGCGCCACCCGTGAACTTCATCGTGACGTCGTAGTCATAGTCGAGCACGCCGTCGTTCTTGATGGTGATCCGGCCGACCAGCTTCTTGGTCGCCGGGTCGAACTTGCACTCGTCGATGGTGACATCGCGCAGGGCCTTGTCCGCGCTGCCGGAACCGCCGGACACGGAACCGCCGGAACCGCTGCCCGAGGTGCCGTCGTTGTCGCTGTGGTTGCTGCCGTTGCTGTGGCTGCCGCTGGAGCTGCTTCCGCCGCAGCTGCCGCCGTGCGAACCGCGGGCACCCGTCAGGGCGACCACCGCGATGCCGAACACAGCGATCGCACGGACATGACGCATCTTCATGTTTGAATCCCCGTTGAAAGTGGTAAAACGAACGCCCGTTGACGAGCGCACGTCACCCTAACAGCGGTCGCGGGGCTCCTCGTCGCGCCGCCGATCCGGTTCAACCGCCCGGGCGGACGATCAGGCTCCGGGGCGCGCGCGTGATGAGTCCGGTGGACACGGGACGGAAGCCGTCGGCCAGGCGCAGCCGGGGCATGGCCGCGAAGAGGGCCCGCAGGGCGTACTCCGCCTCGAACCCGGCGAGCAGGACCGCGGGGCAGAACCCCGACCCGTACGTGAGCTGTCCCGGGTCGTCGCGGAAGGGGTCGAAGCGGTCCGGTTCACGGAAGCGCTCCGGGTCGCGGCCCGCGGAGCCGAGGAGCAGGGCGACGGACGCGCCCGCCGGGACGACACCGCCGCTCACCGGCACCTCGGCGCTCGTGCGGCGCACCGCGATCTGCACGGGCGGGTCCCGGCGCAGCGACTCGGCCCAGGCCCGGGCGACCTGACCCGCGGGGGCTTCGCGCAGCGCGGCGACCTGGTCGGGGTCGGCGAGGACGTTGGCGAGGAAGGAGGCGAGCGCCTTCTCCCGTACGGCGATCTGGCCGCCGCACTCCCCGGCGAGCGCGCCCGCCGCCCGGCCGCGGACGAGCCGCATCATGTCGCGGTAGGGCACGCCGACGGCGGCGGCGACGGTGCCGGCCGGCAGCCAGTGGGAGAAGTCGGCGACCAGGTCGGCCTGGGGCCGTTCGGCGATCCTGCGGGCCAGGACGTGGGCGGTGCGTTCGGTGACCGCGCGCAGCGCCTCGATGTCGACGTCGACGTGGACCCGGGCGCACGGCGGGTCGCCGGGCCGGTGCCCGTGGGTGAAGCGGGCGTCGGTGAGGGCGGTGGCCACGTCCGCGTACCGGCTGAGGACCCAGGCCCGCAGCAGCGGGTCGTAGGTGAGCGGGAACTCCTCGCGCAGCGTGCGGTGGATCCCGTGCGGGTCGCGCGAGGCACCGGGGTCCAGGGGGCTCGGCGCGACGGTCCGCCCGCCGGGCGGGACGGGTCCGGCGGCGGACGGGTCCGCCAGGGGCCGTACGCGACCGGTGACGGGGGCCGCGCCCGCGCGGGGGGCGGTCGGGGCGCCGAGGCGCCCGGCCCTCTCGGCCGACGGTGTCGCCGGCGCCATCGACGGCAGTCGCCTCCAGGGATCGCCGGACTCCTCCGGCCGTTCGCTCCGTATGCCCGGGTGCGGGTCGCGGTTCGGCGCGTCGCTCATCTCGCCCCCTGCTCGCTCGGCGGTGGGTACCGCGGCCGGAGATCGTGGCGCGCGTCTGCCCAGCCCATCATCCGGTGGGCCTCCCCGCCCGCCGCATACCGCCGAACGGGTGAAGGCCCGTGAAGCGTCGTTCCGTCGTGTCAGTCGTGCGAGAGCCGGAACGACATCTGGCCGAAGCCGACGACGTCCCCCGGCCGCACGACCACGGCGCCGGTGACCCGCCGCCCGTTGACGGTGGTGCCGTTCGTCGAGCCCAGGTCCCGCAGCACCCACAGACCGCCCTGCAGCGAGAGCTCGGCGTGCAGCCGGGAGGCCGTCTCGTGGCTGAGCCGCAGACCGTTGACGGGGTCGCGGCCGATCCGCAGCGGGTACGGGCCGGGGTGCGGCAGCAGCAGCTTCGGCAGCCGCTCCGCGCTCCAGGCCCGCCCGACGCGCGCCGTGAACGCCGACATCCGTTCCACCGCGCCGACCACCCGCCGGGTCCACGTGCCCTCGCTCCGCAGGTCGGCGGTGAGCAGGGCGAGTTCGTCGGGCCGGCGGGCCTGGAGCGCGCGCTCCATCCGGAAGACGAAGGTGTCGTGCGAGAGGCGTCCCTGGGCGGCGCCCTCACGGAGCAGGACCAGCGCGCGGTCCCGCTCGGCGTCGGTCAGCCGCCGTGGGGTGTTCGCCGGAAGCTCGAAAGGGGTCGTCACATCCGAGATTGTCGGCCCGTCGGGCCCGAAGTGTCCAGAAGGGCCCCGGGCCTGGGGAAACTCCGTACACGCTCGTGACGGTTCGATGTTACGGTCCGGCGTCCTCACCGCAGACATCCCCAGGGGGAACCCAGACGTGACCTCGTCTTCCGCACCGTCCGCCACCACCCTCGTCGTCCGCCCGCTCACCGGCCCCGACGAGCTCGACCTCTTCCTCCGCCTCAGCTACTCGCTCGACCACGAGCTGGCCGACGACCTCGCCACCGGGCGGCGCGTCCCCGCCTGGATGTGGGTGGCGCTCGACGGCGACCGGCTCGTCGGCCGGCTCGCCTGGTGGACCAACGCGGCGGGCGCGGAGCCGCTGGCGCTCGACTTCTTCGACCTCGCCCCTGAGCTCACCCCCGACGAGCGCGCCGAGGTCGGGCTGCGGCTCCTGGCCACCGCGACGGCCGCGGTGATCCCCGCGGGCACGCGGCGCCCCGAGTTCGGGCGCTTCATGCCGGCGGACTGGCGCGAGGTCCCGGAGACCCGGTCGTCCCTGGAGTCCCTGTTCTCCGTCCTGGAGCGCACGGGCGCCCGCCCGCTGGTCGAGCGGCTGCGGCTGGAGTGGCGCCCCGGCACCCCCGTGGCGGAGCCGGAGGGCCGTCTGGAGTTCCGTCCCGTGCGGGACCGCGAGGACCTGCTCGCGCTGATGGCGCCGGTCATGGAGGGCACGCTCGACGCCCACGGCCAGGCCGATCTCGCCTCGGGCCTGTCGGCGCGGGAGGCGGCCGAGCAGCACTTCGACGAGGAGCTCGCGCAGTACTCCTCGCCGCGCGAGTGGTGGCGGGTCGCCCAGCTGCCGGGCAGCGGCGAGCCGGTCGGCTTCGTCGTCCCCGCGCGGAACAACTACCACCACACCATCGCGTACATCGGTGTGCTGCCCGCCCACCGCGGGCACGGGTACATCGACGACATCCTGGCGGAGGGGACCCGGATCCTCGCCGGCACCGGCGTGCCCCGCATCCGCGCGGCGACGGACCTGGGGAACGTGCCGATGGCCGCGGCCTTCGCCCGCGCGGGCTACGTGGCGTTCGAGCACGCGATCAACTACGTGTGGGACGCGCCGGGCGAGTCGGGGTCCTGACTGCCAGGATGGTCGCGGTAGCGGCTGGAGTGACCGTCGACGAGGGGATTCCCGTGCTCTTCGAGGTGTGGGCGCCGAGCGCCCGTGACCGGGTGACGCTGGAGCTGAACGGCTCGGCGCATCCCCTGGACCGCGACGCCGAACGGGACGGCTGGTGGTCGGGCGTCGTGCCCGCCGAGGACGGCGACCGGTACGGCTTCTCCCTCGACGGCGGGCCCCTGCTGCCCGACCCCCGCTCCCGCCGGCTCCCCGACGGGCCCGACGGCCTGAGCGCGGTCGTCGACCACTCGGCGTACACCTGGCGGCACGAGTCGCCCCGGCTGCGGCTGCGCGGCGCCGTCCTGTACGAGCTGCACGTCGGCACCTTCACCCCGGAGGGCACGCTCGACGCGGCGGCCGCGCGGCTCGGGGAGCTCGCGGGCCTCGGCATCACCCATGTGGAGCTGATGCCGCTGTGCCCGTTCCCCGGGGTGCGGGGCTGGGGGTACGACGGGGTGGCGCCGTGGGCGGTCCACGAGCCGTACGGCGGACCCGGGGCGCTGAAGCGGTTCACGGACGCGGCGCACGGGCTCGGCATGGGCGTCGTCCTCGACGTCGTGCACAACCACCTGGGCCCCTCGGGCAACCACCTGCCCTCCTTCGGGCCGTACTTCACGGACACGCACCACACGCCGTGGGGCGCGGCGGTGAACCTGGACGCGCCGGGCTCGGACGAGGTCAGGGCGTACTTCCTCGGGAGCGCGCTCGCCTGGCTGCGGGACTACCGTATCGACGGGCTGCGGCTCGACGCGGTGCACGCCCTTGCCGACACGCGGGCACTGACCTTCCTGGAGGAACTCTCCTCCACCGTCGACGAGTTGGCGAAGGAGCAGGGCCGTCAGCACTTCCTGATCGCCGAGTCCGACCTCGCCGACCCGCACACGACCACCCCGCGCGCGCTCGGCGGCCTCGGCGTGCACGCCCAGTGGAACGACGACTTCCACCACGCCCTGCACACGGCCCTGACCGGCGAGTCCCAGGGCTACTACGGCGACTTCGCGCGCGCCCCGATGGCGGCGCTCGCCAAGACGCTCACCCGGGTCTTCTTCCACGACGGCACCTACTCGTCCTTCCGGGGCCGTCACCACGGGCGCCCGGTGGACCGGGAGCGCACCCCCGCCCACCGCTTCCTGGGCTATGCCCAGACGCACGACCAGATCGGCAACCGGGCCCTCGGCGACCGGCTCTCGGCCTCCCTCTCCCCCGGTCTCCTCGCCTGCGCGGCGACGCTCGTCCTCACCGGACCCTCGGTGCCGATGCTGTTCATGGGCGAGGAGTGGGGGGCGGGCACGCCCTGGATGTACTTCACCGATCACACCGACCCGGAGCTCGCGGAGGCCGTACGGCGGGGCCGCAAGCGGGAGTTCGCGGCGCACGGCTGGTCCGAGGACGAGGTTCCCGACCCGCAGGAGCCGGCCACCCGGGACCGCTCGGTCCTGGACCGGACCGAGCGCGAGCGGGATCCGCACAAGCGGCTCCTCGCCTGGCACCGGCAGCTGATCGCGCTGCGCCGCACCCTGCCCGACCTGACCGACCCGGATCTGGCGGGCGTCAAGGTCGCCTTCGACGAGGAGGCCCGCTGGCTGGTCTTCCGGCGGGGGGACCTGCGGGTGGCCGTCAACCTGGGCAAGGAGCCGGCGGTGATCCCGCTCGGCTCCAACGGCCGCGACCGGGTCCTCGCGTCCTGGGACCCGGTCGACGCCCCGGCGAGGGACGGCGCCCTCCGACTCCCCGGCGAGTCGGCGATCGTCCTCACGGACGGCTGACCACCGCGCGCCCCGCCCGGCGAGCGCGTGCGGGGTGGCCGCGGCGCCCTACCGGCTCGCGGCGCCCTACTCGACGAGGGCCATCTCGTGCGGCGTGTTGTTGAAGCGGCGGCCCGCACCGTCCTCGGTGGCCGTGACGATGTCCTCGATGCGGACGCCGAAGCGGCCCGGGAGGTAGACGCCGGGTTCGATGGAGAAGCACATGCCGGGGACGATGGGGAGTTCCTCGCCCTCGATCATGTAGGGCGGCTCGTGGGTGGTGACGCCGATGCCGTGGCCGGTGCGGTGGATGAAGTACTCGCCGTATCCGGCGTCCGCGATGACCTTGCGGGCCGCGCGGTCGACCTCCTGGCAGGCGGCCCCGGGGCGCACCGCCTCGAAGCCGGCCTGCTGGGCCTCCCGGACCAGGTCGTGGACGCGGCGCTCCTCGTCGGTGGGCTCGCCGACGTGCACGGTGCGGGTGGTGTCGGAGCCGTAGCCGTGCTTGAGGCCGCCGAAGTCGAGGACGACCATGTCGCCGCGCTCGATGACCCGGTCGCCGGCCTCGTGGTGCGGGTTGGCGCCGTTGGGGCCGGAGCCGACGACGGTGAAGTCGACCTGCGAGTGGCCGAACTCCATGAGGAGCCGGGCGAGGTCGGCGGCGACGTCGGTCTCCTTGCGGCCGGCGAAGCGGACCTTGAGGATCTCGCCGTACGCCTGGTCGGCGGCGGCACCGGCGGCCGCGATCCTCGCGAGTTCATGGGCGTCCTTGACGCCCCTGAGCATCGGGAGGGCCGCGGTGAGGGAGACGTACGAGGTCCCGGGCAGGGTCTGCTGGAGGCCGAGGAGGTGCATCGCCCAGGCGTTGTCGCTGACGCCGAAGCGGCCGTCGGCGTCGAGGAGCGGGGCGGTCACGGCGTACGGGTCCTTGCCGTCGGTCCAGTCGCGCAGCGTGAGCGCGGCGGCTCCGGTGGCCTTCTCGGCGTCGGGCGCCTCCAGGGTGGGGACGACGAGGACCGGGTCCTGCCCCGCGGCGAGGACGAGGACGGTGAGGCGCTCGGTGATCGCGGTCGGCTGGTAGCCGGTCAGGTAGACCAGGTCGGGGCCGGGGGCGACGAGCACGCCCGCGAGCCCGGCGTCGGCGGCGGACTCGGCGGCGCGGGCCATCCGGGCCCGGTAGTCGTCCGCGGTGAAGGGCACGACGTCGTCGGTCGCGTGGGTGCTCGACATGGGGGCCTCTCCTCGGCGTCCTCGTCCGGTGCGTCGTACAGCATCCTGCCGGGCGGCGGCGCGGGCCGCGACCGGATGGGGTCACGACGCGTTCAGCGGCGGTCGGGCCCCTGGGCGATGAGCCGTTCCAGGAGCGCGTGGAAGTCGTCGCCGACGACGATCCGCAGGTCGCCCCGCTCCTCGTCGTGCTCGCTGAGCTGGGTGAGGGTGCCGCCGCGCCACCAGAAGACGTACGGGCTGATGGCGCCCGGCACGTCCTCGTACCCGGCGGCGGCGAAGGAGGCCATCGCGCCGAGGGCCGGGATGATCGAGGTGTCCCGGATGGGGTGGAAGGCGAGCTGGTGCCGGAACGGCAGGGCGACGAGCGCGCCGTGCTCGCCGAGCGGGACGCCGGTGACCCGCTGGGCGACGCCGTCGAGGTCGAGGACGCGGCTCGCGGTGTAGAAGGAGTCGCCGAGGATGACCTCGAAGCACATGCCGTCGGCGTCGCGGACGGTCTCGTGCTCCTCCACGGGCAGCCCGCGCAGGTTGCGCAGGGCACGGTCGCGCAGCTGCCCGTGGTCGCCGAGCCGCTCCAGGGCGTCGTCGGTGAGCATCATGACGCTCTCCGGCAGGTCGAGGGCGAGGACCTCGTAGAGCCCGGGGGCGACGGTCCTGGCGTAGCCGAAGGCCGCGGCGTCGATGCCGTCGCCGCTGACGACCCTGGGGTAGAGCTGGGCGCGGATCTGCTCGGGCCGCAGGGTGTCCAGCGCGGACGGGCCGTCCATCGCGCGGACCACGAGGCCGATGTGGCGCTCGATCATGCCGGGCCAGACGCGGGGGCCGCGCCGGTCCTGGTGGCAGACGGCGGCGAGGTTGCCGAGGCCGAAGCGGCGGCCCTTGTCGTCGATGACGTGGTCCGCGTAGACGCTGACCTCCAGGCCCAGCTCGGCGAAGGTCTCGCGGACCCGGCCGCGGAAGAGCGCGGCCTCGCGCTGGGAGAAGTACGCGAACTCGGGGTCCCTCGGTGCGTCGTCGCCGTCCCGCCTGGGTCCTCGTCGCAGCCACCCCACGCCCGTCCGCCTTCCGTCGCCGTTGCGCACAGGGTAGCGAGTGCGGGTGTCAGCTCCGCAGCCGTCGGGCGAACTCGGCCACCGGACCGGACGGTTCACGGCCCGCGCCGGCCGACAGGAGCAGCTCGGTGCGGTGCACCAGCCGGGGTGCGACCAGCGGCACGGCAGCGGCGCCCGGGAGGCCCTCCGTCGCGGACAGCGGCAGCAGGACCAGGCCCTGCCCGGCGGCGGCGAGGGCGGCGAGGGTGCGGGTGTCGGCGCCCTCGTAGCGCAGACCGGTGCGGAAGCCGCGCCCGGCGGGCCCGCCGTGGACGGCCCGGAGCCGGTCGAGGGGGATGCCGGCGGCGGGCGCGTCGAGCCAGCGGGCGTCGACGAGGTCGTCGAGGCGGAGCCCGGTGCGTCCGGCGAGCGGATGGCCGTCGGGCAGGACGACGGCGAGCCGTTCCTCGGCGACGCCGGTCGCGGTGAGCGGGGCGACGTCGGGCAGCCGCAGCGGGTCGCTGGGGGCGGCGATCCCGTCGACGAGCCCGGCGTCGGCCTCGCCGGTGGCGACCGCGACGGGCACCCGCTCGCGGGGCAGTGCGCGCAGCGTGACGCCTGCGGCGGGCAGCGCCGCGAGGGTGCGGGAGGTGAGGGCCAGCGGGGACGCGGCGACGTCCAGGGTCGCGCGGGGCGCGGCGGCGAACCGGTCGAGGTCGGCGCGGGCCGCGTCGAGGCGGAGCAGCAGCGCCCCGGCGTGTTCGAGGAGCCGCTCCCCCGCGGCGGTGGGGGCGACGGGCCGCCGGGTGAGCAGGGGCAGTCCGAGGTCGGTCTCCAGGGCGGCGATGTGCTGGGAGACGGCGGACTGGGTGTAGCCCAGCTCGCGCGCCGCCTCGGAGAAGGACGCGAGCCGGGCGACGGTGACGTACGTGCGGAGGAGGTGCGGGTCCACCGGCTCACGACCCCCAGGGGGTCTTCAGCAGGTCCTTGGCGTAGTGGGCGAGGGAGCGGTTGTAGCGGGGCAGCAGGGGCGCGAGGGCGCCGAGGGCGAGGGAGGCGGCCTCGCGGTCGCGGCCCGTGTCGACGAGGGCGAGGGCGAGGAAGGCGTCGACGGCTCCGGACAGGGCCTGCTCGTCGGCGTCGAGCCGGTCGGCGGACAGGGCCCGTTCGGCGGTGAGGAGTTCGACGCTGCGGTCCGGGCGGCCGAGGTTGCGCAGGCTGCTGGCGAGCTGGATGACGGCCCGGCGGCGGCGCAGTCCGGTGAGGCCGAGGTCCAGGGCGCGCTGGTAGTGGACGACGGCCTCCTCGGGCATGCCGGTGGAGTCGTGGGCGGCGCCCTGCTCGAAGAGGGCGGCCGGGTCGTCGGCGTGCCGCTCGGCGGCGAGGGCGGCGACGCGGGCGCGGAAGTCGGCCGGTTCGAGGTCGTCGAGGCGCTCCCAGAGCGCGGCGAGGCGGGTCTCCCAGTCCTGATCGTTCGTCATGCGGGTCACCCTAGTCGCAGCAGGATAAGCATCCGTGATGGAGTCAGCAGGAATCATCGTTGGACGTGAACGAGGGGGCGCGACGAGCATGATGCCCATGACGACGCACACGACCGCACTCCCCCACACCCCCCGGATCGCCCTGGTCGGCGACCGCTCCCCGCACGTCCGCTCCCACGTCCGCGTCCCCGTCCTCCTCGACGCCCTCGCCGCGCACGACGGCCTCGCCCTCGACGCGTACTGGATCCCGACGGGCGACGCGGAGGCCCCGGGCGCGGTGAAGGGCTTCGACGCGGTGTGGGTGCTGCCGGGGAGCCCGTACGCGAGCGAGGCGGGCGCCCTCGCGGCGATCCGCACGGCCCGCGAGGACGGCATCCCGTTCCTCGGCACCTGCGCCGGGTTCCAGCACGCCCTGATCGAGTTCGCGCGGGACGTCTGCGGCCTGGAGCGGGCGGCGCACGCCGAGAACGACCCGGCGGCCGACGCGGAGGACCTGCTGATCGCACCGCTCTCCTGCTCGCTCGTCGGCCACGAGGGCGTCGTACGGATCACCCCCGGTTCCCTCGCCGAGAAGGCGCTCGGGGCGGAGCGGACGACGGAGCGGTACCACTGCGACTACGGCGCCGACTCCCGTCACCTGGACACCCTGCGGGCCCACGGCCTGCGCTTCACGGGCGCCGACGAGGAGGGCGGGATCCGCATCGCCGAACTCCCCGCGCACCCCTTCTTCCTGGCAACCCTCTTCCAGCCGGAACTCTCGGACGCCGGCACCCGCCCCCACCCCCTGATCCGCGCCCTGGCGATCGCGGCGACGGAACACGCGCGCACCGGGGGCCGCTAGATCGCTCCTCCCGGGCGCGGCGGTCTGACCACGAAAGCCGAACGTGCCGACGACAGCTACTGGCGTCCACTCGCCTTCACGGGATCCAGAACGGCGATCCCGCAGCCATCCGACTGGGCCACCGAACCGCAAGCGGCTCGGTGGCCGTCTGCTGCCAACCTTCGATCGCGAGGCTGGCAAACAGCGCGAGATGGTCGAGCGGTGCATGGACTCCGGCTCGCTGCCGTCTTCATGTGGTCAGCCAGGTGGCCCATAGGAAACCTCAAGGCGCTCAGCTCCACCTCACCCGACACCACACGCGCCGCGCCCACCGCGAAACGGGGGCTTCACCGGGCCAGTGGAGCCCCGGGGCCGCTCCTACTCATTCTCCATTTCGGATTGATACACGGCCTCCACCAGGGTGTGGAACTCCGCATACATCTTCGAGAAGGTGCGCCAACCGTCGCGTACCGCGAGGAATTCGATGACGGACGAGAGGAGGTGTGCAAGACATAGCCGATCCTCGTCCGGAGTCAGCCGGAGATTCTCGAACCCCTGGAAGCGGAAGTCCGGGATCGCCTCCGACAGGAGCCTCCTGATCCAGTGCTGGCTGGACAGCTCTCCCGCGCGAACGGAAAGCCATTCATTAAACCCTCGCAGCACTCCACCATCGCGCGCGAGATCATACCCCTCGATGAACATCGCGGTTGAATGGTAGGTCCCATTGAGGCCGAATCCGCTCGGATTTTCCTGAATCCGAACGAGCAGATCCCTATCCTTCACCATGCCTCCTAGAATCCAAAGTCGATGATATTGTGCCGCAGCCACCTGGCCTTATAGTCTGCAATCAACTCCCCACTTCGGGGCGTCCATGCATCATAAACGCGGTCCTCATAGACTACGACGACATGGAAGAACCAACCGGCATCTACTCCGTGATACTTGGGGAGTATCGCCTCACCCACCGGCCGAATCGTTACAATTTTCCCACCTCCCAGACTCTTACGAATTCTTTCGGCACACACGTCACAGCCGCCAGAGTTCATGATCTCATCCAGGCCCCTAGGGATGCCGGGAACATCATGAGTAAGACAGTCCGCGCCACCGGTCGAGGCGAGCGCCATCGTATTCATCCCTGCGGACGAGCCGACGACCTCACAGAGACGCTTGACAGCCTTCAGCTTGTCAAACGTCTTCTCCAGCGCCCTGAGTTTCGCCCCGACGAGGACATCCGCACCGAGTTCCCAGCAGTTCTCGAAGTCCTTGTTCTCAAGGCATGATTCAAGATTGCCGAAGCCAGTGAGATCCAGAGCAAACTGGCCTCCCTCAGCCAGGGCGTCGCCCACTTCGTCCGCATAGGAGAACAGCTCACAGGAAACCCAGTTGTGCTGACACCAGCGCGTGAATTGCTGAGGATCGCAGGGTACGACGGCCTGGCCGCAACGGTACTGCTGGCGTGCAATGTAGCCCGGGTCCTGCATGGCCTTCTGCTTGGCCTCGAGGGCTGCCTTGCGTCGAGCCTCTTCCTCTTCCCTGTACTTCTTGACAGAGATCGTGAACGCCTCGGTCGCCGCCGTCAGTGCGGCCTGAGCATCCTCGCCGGCAGCGACGGAGGACTGACGGGCCTGGTCTGCGGCCGCCCAAGCAATGGAGGCCGACGCCTGCGCCATCTCGGAGGAGAGGGTGGCGTCCGATGCCGACAGCGCCGCATCCTTTGCAGCGGCTTTGGCTTGGTTCGCCGCATCCCGCGCCGTTGCAGCGGAAGCTGCCGCTCGGGCGGCTGAAGTCTCCGCCTCCTGAGCATACTTGGCCGCCTCCGTCGCGTTGCTCTTCGCTTCCTCAGCGGCATCAAGGGCCTTTTGCGCCCATTCGGCGGCCTCCGTAGCCGCCTTGCGCGCCTCTGCGGCCACCTTCTGGGCCAGCGCCGCATTCTTCTGCGCCTCGGCTGCGACCTTGGCCGCATCAGCGATCAGCTTTCGGACCTGCGCGACGTGGGTGGCAGTGAGGTTGTCCTTACGTGCGGCCGTGTACTGGCCGGACACTATGAACGCGTGCAGGGTCTGCGGCGAACCCTCGAAGGCGATCCTCGCCGCGGACTTGACCTCGGGCGTCCCGGCGTCGATCAGTTGCACGGCACGTACACGCTCGTCCTGGGTGCGAGCCGTGAACTGGCCCTTGGTCAGGAACTCGCTGTATCGCTTCGGGTCGCCGCTGTTGAGAGCCGCCCTTCCCGTGTCGGCAAGCACGGGGCCGGCCGTCGAGATGATCTGCGCGATGGCAACGCGCATGGGCTGGGATGCCACCTGATACTGACCCTCGTCGATGAAGGCGGTGACAACGCCTGCATCGCCATCGAGCGCGGTCTCGGCCGCTGCTCGTATTTCCGGGGTCTCACTCTCTTCGGCGAGACGCTCGACGTACGAGCGGTCGTCTTGCTCCTTGGCAGTCCTCCAGCCGTTCTTCACGTAGTCGAGGACAACCTCGTCCGGTCCCGCCAGAGCCGCCTCAGCCGCAGCACGTGCCCAGGCAGTCCCGTTCTGCATCACCCGAAGCGCCAGCTTCCGGCTGTCCGCAGCGACGACCGCAGGGTCGACTCCCGCTTCGGTCATCTTCGCGACAAGGCGACTCCGCTCGGCCTCCTGGTCCTTTGACGCCTGCTCCCGCTCTGCCGTCCTGGCCACGCCGGCTGCGTAGTCCGCCTTCTGGTCACGAGCCAGCTCAATACCCGCATTGGTGCGGCCCAGCAGCTCCTCTGCCTCGACCTTCCGAGCGAGTTCGTAGATCTTCTGAGCCTCAAGCACGGCTTCCGACGCGGTGTTGGCTGCTTGGGTGGCGGCATTTGCATGCGCTGTGGACTTGTTGGCCGCGGTTACAGCATCGCCTGCGTGGTCGGCGGCGTCCTCGGCAGCAGCTGCTGCATTATTGGCCCGCGTGGCAGCCGCGCGGGCCGCGTCGCGGGCCTGCCCGGCTGCGCTGGCGGCATCCCGGGACAGCTTTTCCGCGGCGGTGGCGGCGCGACTCGCCTCGTCAGCATGACGCTTGGTCGCGGCGGCCGCGGCGCGGGCCTCAGCGGCAGCGGCGCTTGAGCTTCCCGCGTAGTTGCCCGCCTCAACAGCCGCGTTGGCCGCAAGATTGGCGTTGGCACCGGCGCTGGCGGCGGAGACTGCGGCGTCGCCAGCGGCGGACGCGGCCTTCGAGGCCTGGTCAGCTGCATCGGCCGCAAGGTTTGCGTCCTTGGCGATGTTCCGCGCGTCCTGGGCTGCGGCACGTGCCGCAGCGGCGTCCTTCGCATCTACAGCTGCTGCAGCGGCTGCACCCTGAGCGCGCGCTGCAGCCTGGGAGGCAGCCGCGGCAGCGGCAGCGGCTCGGGATGCCGCGTTCGCCGCGATGCGTGCCGAGTTGTTCGCGGCATTGGCCGCGGCAATTGCCTTCTGCGCAGCCTTGGCTGCCAGCTTCGCTGCTGCGGCAGCACGGCCGGCAGCGTCAGCGGCTTCCTTCGTCTTGTCCTTGGCCGCTTCGGCCTCAGCCTGCGCCTTCAGGGCTGCGTTCTTGGCGTCCTGAGCGGAGTCCAGAGCCTCCTTGGATCGCGCCTTGGCAGCTTCGGTCTCCTTCGCTGCCTGCCTTCCTGCCTCCTTCGCCTGCGCCGCGAGTTGGGCGACACTGGCATACTCCGCGTCCTTGTTGCGGGCGACGAACTGACCGACTTCGATGAACTCCCTGCGGTCATCGGGTGTGCCGTTCAGTGCGATGCGACCCGCGGCCCTCACGTTGGCGCCGCCCACGCTGATGATCTGGACAACCTGCACGCGGTCGTCCTGCTCCTGCGCGAGGTGCTGACCCGTCTGCAGGAACTCGCTGACATCCTCGGACGTGCCGTTGAGCGCGGCCCTTCCCACCTCTTGGACGACAGGACGGGCAGTGCTGATGATCCGCGCGATCTCAACGCGTTGATCCTGCTTCATCGGAGCTTCCCAGCCCCAGCTGACGAAGCTAGCCAGGTCCTCCTCGCTCCCGGAGATAGCCACTCGGGCGGCTGCCATCAACTCCGAGCCACCGACACTGGCCAACTGCGCGGCGGAGGTGCGGTTGTCCTGGTGCAGGAGCCCGTCTGCGGCGGCGAGGAACGCCTGCACGTCTGCATCACTTCCAGTGAGTGCAGCCTCGGCGGCCGCCTTCACCTCGTTCCCCCCTGCCTGCCAGTACTCGAGGACTCGCGCGCGATCCGTGGGTGCCGCTCCCGTCAGGGCGGCGAACTCCACGGCCTGGCCCTGATCCACCCGACTGGGCACCGATCCGAGCAAGCCCAGCAGCAACGCCGTGGACAACAGTCCCAGCGTCGAGGTTCTTAGCGCACGCTCAGCAATCCCCGCTCTACGGCGCCGTCTGATTCTTAGATTCACTAGACACTCACCTCATCCACCAGCACTGCAGGGTGCTGCCTTGATTGGAATTCCGAGCGATCCTACGCACTCGGCGGACTCGGCTGCGCCTAGAGACCTCTCACACGTGAGGCAGAATCACACATGGGCAACGATTGGACAAAAGAGCCAGGAATACACAAAGCAGACTGTGACCCACGGCACACATGAGGGCGGTTGATTCAGAGCTAAGATGATCTCTCATTCTGTTCGTTGCCAGAACGGCGTGATAGGGGCGGGGGTTCTCGGGGGGGAACACGGTTTTCGGACTTGGCGTCACCTCACGCTGTCCGAAAGGATCCCTCAATGGCCTCTCGCACTCGTCGGCGCTTGCTCGTCGGCCTCGTCGGGACCCTAGCGACCGTACTCAGCGCGGCCACCCTGGCCGCTGCCTCGCCATCCACCACAGGTGCGACCGCCGCTCTTGGCGTGACCACAACGGAGGACACGGCGCCATTCGCCCTCGAGGACTTCTCCTATCCCGGGGCTGCCCGAGTCCTTACTCTTGAGGGGATCTCCCTCAAGAGAGGTGACGGGCACATCACCCTTGCTGCCTGCAACACCACCGTGGATCAAATCATGGTGCACACCATCGCGGACCCCTCTGTGGGCCGCAAGCAGACCTACTGCTTCGAGGCAAATGCCGCCATCGGCTACCTCTCCCTCGACCTGCCTCGGGTAATCGCCCTGGAATCGACAGGTCCGTCCTTCAGTGCCTCGCTGACTGCGGGTGAAGAAAAGTCCACTGTCAAGGTTCCCAAGGAGGGCTTCCTCAGCGTTGGCGAAGGCGACCTTTCCTCGGGAAAGCGCTCCGTCCTGGTTGAAATCCGCCTGGCTAGCTGAACTGAACCAGTAGCCGCGGACCAGCCGGATCCGCGTCGAGATCAACGAGGGTTCCGCCAGGAACGGCTCCTGCCCACCAGCGGTGAGTGGCAACTCGCATCCATGCGCCTTCGCCTGGAGTGGACAGGCCCTCGCCACCTCTCGTCGCCGGCAATGCACCGCGCCTTCCCTCCACCTTCACACCCACCTCAAGGAACCCCAAGTGCCAGCTACACGCCGACGACTCGCCGTCGCCACAAGCTTCGTTGCCGTCACCATGGCTGCCGCCACCCTCGCCGTGCCCGCCCGCGCGGTCAGTGGTACCGCGGCGACCGACACGTCCTACTCATTCACCGCCAAGCTGGAGATCGGTGACAGCGAAGCCACCATGCGCGCCTGTTCAGGTGCCCTGGTCGAAGCCCGCTGGATACTGACAGCGGCCTCCTGCTTCACCCGCGGTCTGACCGAACTCTCCCCCGGTGCACCGCCCGAGCGGACGGTCGTGACCGTAGGTCGCCGGGACCTGACCGATGCCGGGGACCAGTTCCACCCGAACGGCCTCATCACCACGGTGACCGAGCTGTACCCCTACCAAGGTCGTGACCTTGTCCTGGCGCGCCTCGAACAGCCGGCTTCCGGAGTCACCCCGGTATCTCTGGCCGCCGCACCGGCCGCGACGGGCGAGACCCTGAAGGCCGCGGGGTTCGGCCGGACCAAGACGGAATGGGCACCGACCACGCTGCACACGGCCGGCTTCACCGTCGAGGCCGCACAGGGCGACACTGTGGTCATGAACGGCCAGGACGGTGCGGCTGTCTGTGCGGGCGACACCGGCGGCCCCGTCGTCCGGGAGAAGGACGGCAAGATCGAGCTGGTCGGGATCAACAGCCGCTCCTGGCAGGGCGGCTGCTTCGGCGCAGATCCGAACGAGAGCCGCACCACAGCCTTCCCTGTCGATGTCGCCGATCCCGCCGTGTCGGCATGGCTGAAGAAGGAACGCGAGATCGTTCACATGGCTGACGCCAATGGGGACGGCCTGGATGACATGATCGTCCAGAGCGCAACCGGCGAAGTGCGAGTTCGCCTTGCCAAGAACTATCCGATTGCTGTCCAGGCCGGTCACCCCATTTACCGTTTCGATGAGGCCGTCCGCTGGAGCAGCGGCTGGAGCCGATTCTTCACGGGCACCGACCTCGGCCGCCTCTACTTCGCCGACATGAACGCCGACAACAAGGCCGACATGATCGTCCACACCACCGACGGCAACATCGCCATCCGTCTCAACACCGGCGCCGGCTTCAACGGCGGCACCAACTGGAGCACCGGCTGGAGCCGATTCGTCACAGGCACCGACCTCGGCCGCCTCTACTTCGCCG
>NZ_JBEOST010000004.1:127804-358859 GCF_040303145.1 Streptomyces sp. NPDC096079 | reverse complement strand
GGCACCGACCTCGGCCGCCTCTACTTCGCCGACATGAACGCCGACAACAAGGCCGACATGATCGTCCACACCACCGACGGCAACATCGCCATCCGCCTCAACACCGGCGCCGGCTTCAACGGCGGCACCAACTGGAGCACCGGCTGGAGCCGATTCGTCACAGGCACCGACCTCGGCCGCCTCTACTTCGCCGACATGAACGCCGACAACAAGGCCGACATGATCGTCCACACCACCGACGGCAACATCGCCATCCGCCTCAACACCGGCGCCGGCTTCAACGGCGGCACCAACTGGAGCACCGGCTGGAGCCGATTCGTCACAGGCACCGACCTCGGCCGCCTCTACTTCGCCGATTCTGTCTACACCGGCGGCAGCGGCGGCGATAAGAAGGCTGACATGGTCGTCCTGACCTTCAGCGACGGCAGGGTCGCCTTGCGCCAGAACACCGGCGCCGGCTTTGCCATCGTCAATGGGGGCGACGTGCTTTAGCCGGAAGTCAGGCCATCATGTGAGCACACTCATGCGATGACGCGCCACCCGGGTTCCTCGGGTGGCGCTTGGCCTTTATTTGGGACAGCAATTGGGGCAGTAACCAGAACTGCCAGAGCAAGAGATGAGTGGCTGATGAGTCCACGAACCCAGGAGCGTCAAAGTCCCGGCATAGGCATGCGTGCGCTGAGAACGTCGACACTGGGACTGTCGTTCATGGCGTTGACGCTGGGCTTGCTGGGAACAGCACCCCGATCGACTGATCACGATCAAGGTGGGGAAGTACAGTTTGCCGCCTTGTCGGATGTGACCACGACCGACCGTGGTCGAGTCGTCGAGTACTGGCAGGCCGGCGGCTTTCTCGTGAGGCCGGCCGCCGAGGCAGCGTTGGCCGGAAGCGACTCTGACGTCCAAGCCTTTCTGGCTTCCGCAGGGGAACTCGTCGCCCAGGAGCGACGAGCCCGCACAGCCCAGCTCGCGAGCGTAGGTGGTACAGAGCTGATCGCAGCAGCCCGCGCTGCGTTCCCCGACCCCCTAGCGGTAGAGGACTTCCTGGACGACGGCTGGGAAGCACCTGCGCAGCAGGACCGGCGCATTGAGGTTGCGCAGATCATCAGCACCGGCCGCCCAGTCGTTCAGGAGACCGGCCGAGCAGCACTCAACGGCACGTCCGAGGACGTCAGCACGTTCCTCCGCACGGGGCACCAACTCGCTGAAGCGCAGGATGACAGGGTGCAGATCGCCCAGATCATCAGCGTGGGCGGTAGCAACGTGAAGGCCGCAGGCCGTCTCGCATTCAACGGCACGGCGGCTGACCGGCGGGAGTTCCTGGAAGTCGGCCAGTTCGTCGCCCGCAACAAGGACGAGGAACGCGCCACAGTCGCGGAACTCGCGGCGCAGGCGAAGGAAGCAGGCAGGCAGGCCGCGAGGGAAACCGAGACAGCCAAGGCGTTGTCGAAGGAAGCTGCCGACTCGTCCGTTGAAGCCAAGAAGGCCGCCCTGACCGCCCAGGCGGAAGCCGAGGCTGCCAAGGGCGAAACCGAGAAGGCGGCCGGCGCGGCAAAGCGGGCTGCCTCGGCTGCTTCCCTGGCTGCCAAGGCTGCCCAAAAGGCGATCAGCGCAGCCAACGCGGCGAACAACTCGGCACGCATCGCCGCTAACGCCGCCGCCCAGGCAGCCGCCGCGTCGGCGGCTGCCTCGCAGGCCGCAGCCCGCGCCCAGGCGGCAGCCGCCGATGCGGCCGTCGACGCGAGCAACGCCGCCTCGGCGCGCACCGCTGCCGAGGAAGCGCGCGCCATCGCCAAGAACGCCAACCTCGCTGCAGACGCTGCAGATCAGGCGTCCAAGGCCGCGACCGCCGCCGGTGACGCCGCAGCCTCCGCCGCCAGCGCCGGCGTCAACGCCACCATCGCCGCAAACGCCGCGATCGAGGCGAGTACCCATGCTGGAAGCTCCAGCGCGGCCGCCGCCGAGGCCCGCGCCGCAGCCGCTGCGACCCAGCGTCACGCCGATGAGGCCAACCGAGCCGCCGCCGCGGCCGAGGATCTTTCCCGTGACGCCGCGACCGCAGCAGGCCAAGCCCGCGACGCGGCTCGCTCAGCGGCGACTCATGCCAACAATGCCGCAGCCGCAGCCGAGGACGCCGCGGACCACGCGGGCGATGCCGCTACTGCCGCAACCAAGGCGACAGCCCACGCCAACGCCGCGACCCAATCGGCGAACACTGCCACCAGCGCGGTGCTGCAGGCTCAGAAGATCTTCGAACTCGCCCGAAAGGTCGAGGCCGAGGAACTCCTGGGACGCACCAATGCCGGGATCGAGCTCGCCCGCGACCAGAAGGCAGCCGACATCGCACGCACGGCGAAGGCCACAGAGGTGGAGACGGCCGGCAAGAACCGTGAGGCCGAGCGAGACCGCCTTGTCGCGATCCTCTCCGAGCCCGGCGCCGACATTCCGTCCGTCTCCACTCAGGGCCGCAAGCTGGCCGTGCAGGTGATGAAGGAGGGTACGGCCTGGGGACGGGCCGCAGCTGAAGCTGCCTTGACCGGACCCGACGAGGTCGTTGTCGACTACCTGAAGAACGGCTGGGCAACGGTCAGAGAACAGGACGACCGCTCGTACGTCGAGCGCCTCGCCGAGGAAAGCGAAACCCCGGAGATCCGCGCTGCGGCCGAGACCGCACTGAGTGGAAGCGCCGCCGATGTCGCGACCTTCGTCAGCGACGGTCAGTACCAAGTGGCATCGCAGGCTATGCGCCTCGCGATCTCGCAGGTCATCTCACAGGGCGGCCCCGTCGTCACCGACGAGGGCAGAGCAGCGCTCAACAGCGGTGCCCCCAAGAGGTACAGCGAGTTCCTGACCAAGGGCCAGTTCAACGCTCGTACCCAGGACGAGCGGGTGCGAGTCGTCCAGCTGATCTCCGCTGGAACACCTGAGGTCAGGTCTGCGGCGAAGGTTGCGTTCGAAGGCTCGCCTCAAGTCCTCCATGCGTTCATCGCATCCGGGCAGTACATGGCGGCGCGCAAGGACCACCTCAGCGCCACTCACGTTGCTCAGGTCCGCAAGCTGATAGCCGATGCCGCCGTGATCGCAGCCGGGGCGCAGAGGAATGCAGCGTTGGCGCAGAAGGTAGCCGCGGACGCACGCAAGGCGGCCACAGAGGCCAACAACTGGTCGCTCAAGGCTCAGGACGCAGCGGCGGACGCCAAAACACACGCTGCGGAGGCCGATCAGTACGCGAAGGACGCCGAAGCGTCAGCCGCCAGCGCCGCTGTCTCCGCAGCGACGGCGCGTGACGCAGCGAACGCGGCCACCGCCGATGCGAAGAACGCGGCCCTGTCCGCTTCGGATGCCACCCTCTCTTCAGAGATGGCGCAAGTTTCCGCAACCCTTGCCTGGACGTCCGCAGAGCAAGCACGCCAGTCCTACCTCGCCGCCGGCGAGGACGCGGGGGCAGCACTCGAGGCAGCGAAGGAAACCTTTACAATCACGGTCAAGAAGTACCGTGAGGAAGAGACAGCCCGGAGGAAGGCTGCTCTTGAGAAGAAGCAAAAGGCAATGCAGGACCCGGGCTACGTCGCTCGACAGCAGTACCGCTGTGGTCAGGCAATTGTCCCCTGCGATCCTCAGCAGTTCACGCGCTGGTGCCAGCACAACTGGGTTTCCTGTGAGCTCTACTCTTACACCGATGAACTCGGCGAGGCTCTGACTACAGGAGGTAACTTCCTCCTCGAAACGACCGGCTTCGGAAACCTCGAGTCGTGTCTCGACAACAAGGACTTCGAAAGCTGCTGGGAACTCGGTGCGGACGTCCTGCTCGGGAGCAAGTTCAGGGCTCTCGACAAGGCATTGGACCGTCTCCAACTGCTGCAACGTGGCTGCAAGCTCATCGGTGCGACAACCTCGATGGTTCCGTCCAGTGCGGCGATCTCAGTGTTCCGGAATACTGCTTCAGGCGCCACGGGCTGCCTGGAAGGCTTGAAGGACCACGACGTCATCGATCCCGAAACGGGAAAGATAATCACAGACATCGACTTCTTCGAAGGCAATACCCTGTGGGAAGACAAGCACGTTCTCGGCGGCTGGGACGATGAAGTCTGGATAAAGAAGCAGATCGAAGGTAAGGTCGAGAAGTATCTGAAGGCCCGCCAACACCTTCCTGAATTCTACAGGGATGCCGAGATTGGTTTCCGGTTCACGCGACCGAACCAGGACCCGCGTTTCGTAGAGCTGGTCGAGGATCGGTTCAGGCAACTTCGAGAGAAATACCCGACAGTGACCTTCAAGACGAAATGGTTCTAGTGAGTTACCCCTTTGAAACTCCCGACAGGTCGTGCACTCTTTGGGATCCGGCGCTCAGGGTGGGCCAGACATACGTGGCCCTCGCCCAGGAGTTCGGCAGGATGACCGGTCTTCCCACGGGATTGACCGAGAACGAGCAAATCGGTGGCAGCGACGTGGAGCTGGCCGAGTTTCAGCGGTTCACCCAAGCCCTTTACGACCAGTACTGCTCCACCAATAGTTTCGTTCTGCACGGGCTTTTGCGCGGGTTCTTGCTCACCTCCATCGTGATGCTCGAGAGGGGCGGCGGGTCCCTCACTCGCCATCTCGAGCGGGAGGACGGACTGCTGGACGACCTCGACGCCTACGTGCGGTACATGCCTGCGGACTGACTCCCACCGGCGGGAGACCACACGGCAGCCACGAGGCGCGGCTGCCGTGTGCCCGCTCAGTCCACCGTCACGACCAGGTCCGCGTGGGCGCGGCCCCGGGAGACCAGGCGGGCGTTCGCCTCGTCCGAGTCGTGGACCCAGCGTTCCGCCTGGGCGCGGGACTTGCCGAAGCGGACGTGGCGGTCGATCAGCCGGGGGACGCGGAGGCCGTCGTCCAGGTCCAGGTACCAGGTCTCGTCGAGGAGGGGCCGGACGCCGGCCCAGCCGTCCCGGTCGTGCAGGAGGTAGTTCCCCTCGGTGACGACGAGCGGGACCTCGGGGGCGACGGGGACCGCCCCGGCGACCGGTTCCTCCAGGGCCCGGTCGAACGCCGGCGCGTACACCGTGGTGCCGGGGACGGGGGTCCTGAGCCGGGCGAGGAGCGCGGTGTACCCGGCGGCGTCGAAGGTGTCCGGCGCTCCCTTGCGCCCGGCGCGTCCGAGCCGCTCCAGTTCCGCCTGTGCGAGGTGGAACCCGTCCATGGGCACGAGCACGGCGAGCCCGTCGAGCCGGTCGACGAGCCGTCCGGCGAGCGTGGACTTCCCCGCCCCCGGCGCCCCGGCGATCCCGAGGATCCGCCGCTCCCCCGGCACGGCGAGCCCCCGCGCCCGGGCGGCGAGCCGATCGAACTCCCGCACGTCCATGCGGGGCATTCTCGCACCGGTGCGGCCCCCGGCCCCTCGGGCCACCCCTCCCCCACCCCTGTCCCCGACCCTGATTCGCCCCCTCCCCCCGCAAGGGTCATCCCCCGGCACGACGCGGGTGGCCGCGGGTCGAATCCACCGCTTCCACGCATTACGTTGGAGTAATGCCGTCCATCGCACTCGTCACCCTCGTCGTCCACGACTACGACCAGGCCATCGCCTTCTACACCGACGCCCTCGGTTTCGAGCTCGTCGAGGACACCGACCGGGGCGACGGAAGCCGCTGGGTCGTCGTCCGCCCGCGCGGCGCGGCCGGTGTCGGCGGCCTCGGCAACACCGGGCTGCTCCTGGCCCGCGCCAAGAACGAGGAGCAGGAGGCCTCGGTCGGCCACCAGACCGGCGGCCGGGTCGGTTTCTTCCTGCACACGGAGGACTTCGCCCGCGACCACGAGCGCATGGCCGCGGCGGGCGTGAAGTTCCTGGAGGAGCCGCGCCACGAGCCGTACGGCTCGGTCGCCGTCTTCGAGGACCTCTACGGCAACCGCTGGGACCTCCTGCAGCCCGCCGAGTAATTCGGTGTCGCCCGCGCGGCGGCTCTCCCTACACTCGCGGCACGGCGCACCGACCGGTGTGCCGTGCCGCGAGAGTGTCCACCGAGGGGAGCCGACCGTGCGTACGCGCCGTTTCGACGTGATCCTCGCCTCTCGCTCCGGCCGGTGGCGGCTGCGCGCCCGCCATCGCCGACCCGCGGTGTGACCGAACCGCCCCGGGAATCGCGCTGCCCGTTCTTCACGCAGCAGCGAAAGGCACCACCATGCGCGTCCGCAATCTCGGCATCCTCGCCCACGTCGACGCCGGCAAGACCACCGTCACCGAACGCTTCCTCTACCTGACCGGCGCCACCCACAGGCGCGGCGAGGTCCACGACGGCACCACCGTCACCGACTTCGACCCGCAGGAGCGGGACCGGGGCATCACGATCTTCGCCGCGGCCGTCAGCTGCGACTGGGCCGGCCACCGCGTCAACCTGATCGACACCCCGGGTCACGTCGACTTCTCCGACGAGGTCGAGCGTTCGCTGCGCGTCCTCGACGGCGCCGTCGCCGTCTTCGACGCCGTCGCGGGCGTCGAGCCGCAGAGCGAGACGGTGTGGCGCCAGGCCGACCGCCACGGCGTCCCGAGGATCGCGTTCGTCAACAAGCTCGATCGCGCCGGCGCGGAGCTGGACGCCGCCGTGGCCTCCCTGCGCGACCGCCTCGGCACCGTCCCGCTCCCCGTGCAGCTCCCCATCGGCCGCGAGGACGGCTTCACGGGCGTCGTGGACCTGGTCCGCATGCGGGCGTACGTGTGGGCCGACGGCGCCGACACGTTCGCCGACCTGCCGGTCCCCGACGACCTCCGGGACGAGGCCCGGCACCGCCGGCGACGCCTGGAGGAGACGGTGGCGGAGCTGCACCCGGGCGCCCTGGAGGAGTTCTGCGGGGAGGACGCGCTGTCCGGGGAGACCCTGACGTCCGCCCTCCGCGACCTCACCCTCTCCGGGGACGCCGTCGTCGTGCTGTGCGGCTCGGCGTACCGCAACCGGGGCATCGAGCCGCTGCTCGACGCCGTCGTCGCGTACCTCCCGGCCCCCTCGGACCTGCCGCCCGTGCGCGGCGAGGTCCCGGCGGACCCCGGGGCGCCGTTCACCGCGCTCGCCTTCAAGGTGAACGCTTCCGCCACCGGCCGCATGACCTACCTCCGCGTCTACGCGGGCACGCTCAGGAAAGGGGACACCGTGCTCGACGCCACCGCCGGCCGCACCGAGCGGATCGCCCGCATCCTGCGCGTGCAGGCCGACCGCGCGACGGAGGTCGACGAGGCCCGCGCCGGTGACATCGTCGCCGTCGTCGGACCGAAGTCCGCCCGCGCCGGTGCGACCCTGTGCGCCCCGGACGCGCCGGTCGTCCTCGAACCGCCGTCGACCGCCGACCCGGTGGTCTCGGTCGCCGTGGAGGCCCGTCGCAGCACGGACACCGGCCGCCTCGCGACGGCCCTCGCCCGGCTGTCCGAGGAGGACCCGTCGCTCGTGGTGCGGTCCGACCCGGAGACGGGCCAGACCGTCCTGTCCGGGCTCGGCGAACTGCACCTGGAGGTCGCGGTGGAGAAGCTGCGGCGCGACCGGGGCCTTGAGGTCACGGTCGGCCGTCCCCAGGTCGCGTACCGGGAGACGGTGACGAAGGGCGTCGCGGGCCTCCTCCACCGGCACGTCAAACAGGACGGCGGCGCGGGCCAGTTCGCCCACGTCGTCCTCGACGTCGAGCCCGCGGCCGACGACGAGTTCGTCTTCACGTCGACGGTCACGGGCGGCCGCGTCCCGCAGGAGTACGTCCGCGCGGTCGAGGCCGGCTGCCGGGACGCCCTCGTCGAGGGCCCGCTCGGCGGCCACCCGGTGACGGGCGTCCGGGTCACGCTCACGGACGGCGCCACGCATCCGAAGGACTCCTCGGAGATGGCGTTCCGCACGGCGGGCCGCTTCGCCCTGCGCGAGGCGCTCCGCGCGAGCGTCATGACCCTGCTCGAACCGGTGGTCGAGGTGACGGTCACCGTGCCCGCCGAGTCGGTCGGCCCGGTCCTGGGCGACCTCGCGGCCCGCCGGGGCCGGGTCACGGACCAGACGACCCGCTCCGGTACGGCGGTGGTCTCGGCGACGGTCCCGCTGGCCGAACTCTTCGGCTACGCGTCCCGTCTCCGCGGCCGCACCCAGGGCCGGGGCACCTTCACCACCCGCCCGGCCGGATACCAGGCGGCGCGGGGCTGAGGTCGCGTCCGGCCCGCACACACCGTGCGGGCCGGACGCGCGGCGCCGGGACCGGCCGCGACGCGCACAGGTCCTGGCCCTACGGCGCCAGGGTGCGCAGGACGCAGAACTCGTTGCCCTCGGGGTCGGCCATGACCACCCAGCTCCGGCCCGGTCCCTGGCCCACGTCCGCCTTGGCGGCGCCGAGGCCGAGCAGCCTGGTCACCTCGTCCTCGGTGCTGCCGTCGATCGGGCTGACGTCGATGTGCAGCCGGTTCTTCACGGTCTTGCCCTCGGGCACCCGGACGAAGTACAGGGTGGGTGGCATCTGGCGGGCCCGGATGTCCTCGACCGTCGGCTCCCAGGAGCCGATCTCGACCAGCTCCTCGTTCCGGTCGATCACTTTGAAGTCCAGGACCTCGCACCAGAAGGCCGCGAGCGCCTCCGGGTCGTGGCAGTCGACGGCCAACTCGGTGAACCTGCTTGTCATTTCTCTCCCAGGCAGCGCGGAAAGGGGCTCAGCGTACGCCGGTCGTCCGGCGGAGTCGCGCTCATTTCCGACGTCGCCGGCCCTCAGGGAACCGACGGCCCACCGCTCCGGGCCCGGGGCAGGTCGAGCTCGGCCCGTACGGTCTTCCCGACCGGTGCGCGGTCGAGCACCGCCCACCGCGAGGCCAGCGCCCCGACGAGGAGCAGCCCCCGCCCGCCCTCGTCGAGGGGCCCCGGCGCCACGGCGGCCGGGCGCCGCTCGCCCCGCGCGTCGGAGACGTCGATCCGGAGCAGCAGCCCGGGCGTGTACGCGAGCGCCAGCTCGAAGTCGCGCCCGGGCACCCGGCCGTGGGTGACGGCGTTGGCGGCCAGCTCGGCGACGAGGAGCGCGGCGACGTCGGAGGTGTCGGAGCCGTACGGGACCCGCCAGCGGTCGAGTTGGTGGAGGGCGAGCCGCCGGGCGAGGCGGGCGCCGCGCGGGGTCGAACTGAAGCGCTGGGTGAACACACGTACGGTGACGACCGGTTCGCGGGTCAGGGGGGAGGTCATGGGGCCAATGTGGCGACGAGCCCGGGGAGTTGCCAGCTCAGGAACCCGTACGCTGGGCAGCGTACGGGTTCACGCTCTGGACCGTACCGGTGACTATCGGTGAACCTGGATGCGGTTCCGCGCGAGCACACGGGTACGGGAGGTGGCGGGGTGACGGATGACGTTCCGAAGGGGAGCGAACCGGAGACGTCGGAGAGCCTGAGGGCTTTCGGGGAAGTGGTCAAGGTCTTCCGGAGACGGGCGGTCCTGACGCAGGAACAGTTCGCCCCGCGCGTGGGCTACTCGGTCCCGACGATCGCCTCGATCGAGCAGGGTCGGCGGCTGCCGTCGAAGGAGTTCGTGGCGCGCGCGGAGGAGGTGCTGGACGCGTTCGGCGCGCTCACGGCGGCGGCGAAGCACCTGACGCGGAAGGCGGGCCTGGCGAAGTGGTTCGAGGGCTGGGCGGAGCTGGAGCCGCTGGCGGTGACGCTGTACACGTACGAGAACCGGCTGGTTCCGGGCCTGCTCCAGACGGCCGCGTACGCCCGGACGCTCTTCGAGGAGCAGATCCCGGCGATGGGCGACGACAAGATCGAGTCGAACCTGATCCGGCGGATGGAGCGGACGCGGATCCTCGCGGAGCGCCACGAGACGATCTTCAGCTTCATCATGGAGGAGACCGCTCTGCGCCGCCAGGTGGCCACTCCGGAAGCCATGCGCGAGCAGATCGACCACATCCTCGCCGTCGGCGAGCGCCGCAACATCGACATTCAGATCATGCCGCAATCTCGCGGGTATCACGCCGGTCTCGGTGGCCCCTTGTGTCTCCTGGAGACCGAGGAGAACACCTGGTACGCGTACTGCGAAGGTCATGAAACCGGTCAGCTGATCTCCGACCCCAAAGTCGTCAGCGTCCTCCAGCAGCGATATGCCAGGATGCGGGCACAGGCTCTGTCTGTAGAAGCGTCCGTGGGCCTGTTGCAGGAGATCCGAGGAGCACTATGAGCACCACTGAACTGGCCTGGTTCAAGAGCAGCTACAGCGGCGGAAGCGGCGACAACTGCGTCGAAGTCGCCCTCTCCTGGCACAAGTCCAGCTACAGCAGCGGAAGCGGCGACAACTGCGTCGAGGTGGCCGCCTGCCCCTCCACCGTCCACGTCCGCGACTCCAAGCGCCCCACCGGCCCCCAGCTCGCCCTCTCCCCCGCCACCTGGACGGAGTTCATCGGCCGGCTGGGCTGACGGCCGGGGCCCGGTGGTCGCTCGGCCTGGTCCCGTACACGCGCTTGAAGGCCACACTCAGGCCGAACGCGCTCCGGTAGCCGACCTGTCGGGCGATCGAGTCCACCGTGGCGTCGGTACGGGCCAGCAGGTCGGCCGCCAGGGCGAGGCGCCAGCCCGTCAGGTACGTCATGGGCGGTTCGCCCACGAGGTCGCCGAAGCGGCGGGCGAGGGTGGCGCGGGAGACGCCGGTCGCCTCGGCGAGGGTCGTGACCGTCCAGGGGCGCGCGGGCCGGTCGTGGATGAGACGCAGGGCACGGCCCGCGACGGGGTCGCCGAGGGCGCGGTACCAGGCGGGCGGGTCGGCCTCGGGGCGGGCGAACCACTCGCGGAGCGTGGACAGGAGCAGGAGGTCCAGGAGCCGGTCGAGGACGGCCTGTTGGCCGGGGTCCTCGCGGCCGATCTCGATGTCGGTGAGCTCCAGGACGGGCCTGACCTCGCCCTCCTGGGGGACGACGAGGACGCGGGGCAGGCCGCCTATGAGCCGTTCGGAGACGCGTCCGTCGACCTGGTAGCTGCCGGTGAGGAGCACGGTGGTGCCGCCGGGGGCGTTGGCGCAGGTGCGCAGGCCGAGGATGACCTCCTCGCTGACGTCCTCGCCGTCGGCGGTCGTGCAGTGTCCGGGGTGGACGACGTAGAACGGCGCTGTCGGCGCGCTCGCGTCGTCGGTGACGGAGAACGGCTCGCCCCCGGTCACGACGGCCACGTCACCGGGACCGAGGGCGACCGGCGGGGCGTCGCCGCCGGGGAGGATCCAGCCGGAGCCCCGGAGCATGGTGACGACGGCGAGCGGGGTCCCGTCGGCGAAGCCGATCGACCAGGGCGGGACGAGGATGTTCTTGCTGAACAAGGCACCCTCGGAACGGACTTCGTACAGCAGGCTCGCGAGCGGATCCACATTCCGAGTCTACGGCGAGGCCCGACGGGGCCCCGGGTCGGCGGGGGGCCCGAGGGCGAGGCGGACCAGGGCGAGCGGGTTGTCGTCACCGGCGATGCGGTGGGCGCTGAGCTTCTCGGACATCGGGCTGAGCGGATGGACCATTCCGCCGCTCACCACCCCGCCGTTTCACTGGTCGCATGACGACGAAGACAGCACCCATCCTGGTCCTCGGCTCCACCGGCAAGACGGGCCGCCGGGTGACCGCCCGCCTCAAGGAGCGCGGGCACGACGTCCGGGCCGCCTCCCGCGGGGGAGCCGCCCGTTTCGACTGGAACGACGAGAACACCTGGGAGCCCGTACTGAAAGGCGTCGGGGCCGCCTATCTGGTGGACTCGATGCGGAGCGACGCCGGGGAGTCCATGAGCAGGTTCGCCCAGCTCGCCGCCGCCCGTGGTGTCGGGCGGCTCGTGCTGCTCTCGCACCGCGACTGGGTCGTGCCCGAGGGCGAGGAGAAGCTGCCGTGCGAGCGGGCCGTGCGGGAGTCGGGCGCGGAGTGGACGCTGCTCAAGCCCGCCTGGTTCGCGCAGAACTTCGGCGAGGATCCGTTCTTCCGGGGGCAGCTCGTCGACGGCGAGGTCGTGTGGTCGGCGGGGGTCGGCACGGAGCCGTTCGTGGACGTCGAGGACATCGCGGACGTCGCGGTGGCGGCGCTCACCGAGGACGGTCACGCCGGGGAGGCGTACGAGCTGTCCGGGCCGCGCCTGTGGAGCCTGGGCGCGGTCGCGGACGAGATCGCCCGGGCGACGGGCCGGGACATCACGTACCGTGCGGCCTCGCCGGAGGAGTTCGCGGCGCACGCGGCCGGGCGCGGACTGCCGGAGGACTTCACGGGCCTGCTGAACACGCTCTTCGGCTGGATCGCCGAGAACCGTTTCGCCACGGTCGGCGACGGTGTGCGACGGGCCCTGGGCCGCGAGCCGCGCGACTTCGCGGACTACGTCAGGGCCACCGCCGCGACCGGGATCTGGCAGGGCTGATCGGCGCTCCGCCAGGTCCGGTGACGTCCCCGCGGCAGGCCGTCAGCGCAGCACGGACGAGAAGTTGTCCAGCTGGATCCAGGTGACCTTGTTCGTCACCTGGGGGCCGAGGACGTTGACGACGCCGGCCGTGGTGGCCTCGATGCTCAGTGCGTTGATCCCCTGGCTGCTGTTGCGGGGGCAGACGCCGCGGGTCAGCTTGGGCGGGCGGATGTCGCCGTGGAGCGTGCCGAGCGTGCTGTCGCCGGTGAGGTCACAGGTCACCAGGCCGCGCAGTTGGAGGAACTCGGTGCCGGCGAGGCGGATCACGCGGGCCTCGGCCGGCGAGAGGGCGTCGTTCTGCACGCCGGCCTCCAGGGTGATCGGCTTCCAGTCGACGACGACCTGGCAGCCGTCCGCGGGGTCGGCGGCGGCGGGGGCGGCGGAGAGCAGCGGGGCGCCGACGGCGACGGCCGGGGCGGCGAGCGCGGCGGTGAGCAGGGAACGGCGGCTGGTCGTGTGCGGGGTCATGCGCGATCCTCCGGATCGGGTGGGGCGGGCGGACGGCTGTGCGGGGGCGGCGGCGCGGCGGGGGCTCATCGCCAGGCGACGGAGACGCCGTCGAGGTCGATCCAGGTGGTGGGGTTGTCGCTGGTGGCGCCGTAGGCGCGCAGGGCGCCGCTGGTGTCCGTCTCGATGCGGCAGACGCTGCGTCCGGCGGTGTTGTTGCGGGGCACGTTCGCGCGCGTCAGGTGGGTCGGGCGCAGCCGGTGCGGCAGGGTCGCGATCCTGCCGCTGGCGGTCAGGCCGGGGGTGCGGGTGAGGGTGCCGCGCAGCTGGAGGTAGGTGGTGCCGGCGAGGGCGATCAGGCGGCCGCGCGGCTGCTGGGCGCCGGGCTGGATGCCGGGTTCGAGGGCGAGGTCCTCCCAGTCGGCGAGGACCTTGACGCCGTCGACGCCGGGCTTCGTCGGGTACCAGCCGATCGTGACGTCACGCGAACCGGTGGTGCCGGGGACGGTGTTGCTGAAGCCGAAGAGCAGCCTGGTCTCGGCGGTCTCCGGGTCGACCTCGACGGCGACGCCCTCCGGCTCGCGCCGGGTGAGGCCGTCGGCGCCGGTGACGACCTGCCGGTCGAACCGCTTGCCGGTCGTCCAGTCGTACGAGGTGAGGAAGGCGACCCCGGGGAAGCCGTCGGCGGGAAGCGTGTCCGGGTCGTCGTCGACGAGGTAGGGCGCCCACTGGTACCAGTACAGGACGTCGCCGAGGACGGTGTAGCCCTGGGAGGTGAGCCTGCTCTCCAGGGGGTACCGGGCGGGCACGGCGGGGGTCGTCTCCTCGTCCACGCACGTCGCGGGCTGCCCGTCGCAGTCGCTCATGACGAAGGTGGTGCCCACCGGGACCCAGGAGCCGGCGGCGGCCGCGGCGAGGTCGTAGCGCGTGAAGGTCCGCTTGCCGCCCTTGTGGTACATGACGCACAGGAGGTTGTTCACGGGGTCGACCGACGGTCCGGTGCCCGAGGTGCTGCCGGGCGGCGTGAACTTCCGCAGCGCCGGATCGTCCGCCTGGAGGATCGTGTCGTCGGCGTACGGGAAGCGTGTGACGGCCTTGCCGAACGCGGCCGTGACCTTGCCGTCCTTCTTGGTGAGGTGCAGCGGTGCCGCCGCCGACGATCCGACCTCGGTCCAGATGTACGTCGTGTCGCCCTGCGGCTCCACGCCCATCGAGATCCCGTGCCCGAAGCCCCTCAGCTGCATCGATCCCTCGACCTTGCCGGTGAGGCGGTCGATGCGGTTGAGCCGCATGTTGCCCTGCTCGGTGTCCTGCTGGCTGCCGCTCTCCATCTGGAGGACGAAGACCCTGCCGTTGCGGGTGTCGGTGGCGATCGCCTGCGGCGCCGGGCCCTTCACCAGGTCGACCGTCTGGATGAGCCTGCCGGTGACGCCGGACAGGTCGACGCCGTTGGCGTCCGTGTTCCCCATGGTTCTCTCCCCCGGGATCCCTGACGGATCCTCATCATGAAGAGAAGATCATCACACGGTCGTTCCGCGGGCGTGTGCCAGGATGCGTGTACCTGCCCGCCATCGATACGAGGAGCGACCTCCATGAGCAGCACTCCCTCCGGCTACCTCTCCGAGCTGTTCTCGCTCGACGGGCGCACCGCCCTCGTCACCGGCGGGAGTTCCGGCATCGGCAAGGCGATCGCGGGCGCCCTGGCCCGGGCCGGGGCGAGCGTGGTGGTCATGGCCCGCAAGGAGGCCGAACTCGTCGCGACCGTCGACGAGCTGACGGCCGACGGTTGCCGGGCCGCGTGGGTGAGCGCCGACCTGAGCACCCGGGAGGGCATCAAGGCGGGCGCGGAGGCGGCCGCGGCCGTCTTCGGGGAGCCGGACGTCCTGGTGAACTCGGCCGGGATCAACCTCCGTCCGCCGTTCGGCGAGCTGGCCGACGAGGTGTGGGACACCACGATGACCGTGAACCTGGAGGCGCCGTTCCTGCTCGGCCGCCGCTTCGGGCCCGGGATGGCCGAGCGGGGCTTCGGGCGGATCATCCACATCACCTCGCAGCAGGCGCACCGCGCGTTCGTCCAGAGCGGGGCGTACGGGGTGTCCAAGGGCGCCCTGGAGTCGCTCGCCCGCTCGCAGGCCGAGGCCTGGTCCCCGTACGGGGTCACCGCCAACACCCTGGTCCCCGGCTTCGTGATGACCCCGCTCAACCAGCGGCTCTCCTCCGACCCGGAGAAGGTCGCCGCCCTGGCCGCGCGCACGATGGTCGGGCGCAACGGCCTGGCGGAGGACTTCGCGGGCGCCGCCGTCTTCCTGGCGAGCGCCTCCTCGGCGTACGTGACGGGCCAGTCCCTCTTCGTGGACGGCGGGTTCTCCGTCCACTAGGAGAGGCCGGCCTCAGGTCAAGGACGCCGCCCAGTCCGCGAGCGCCCCGGCGCAGGCCTCCAGGGCCTTCGCCGTCGGACCGGTCGTGGCGGACACCGCGGCCGACAGGGTCAGGGCGGGGCCCTCGGTCTCACCGCCCACCGTCACCGCGCAGACGACCGTCGACGGCGGGCCCTCCGTCCCGGGCGGGACCGGCACCGTGAGGGTCAGTTCGCAGGAGCCCGGCCGCGCTCCGGCCGCCTCGACGCGGGCGGTCATCGCCTCGGTCAGCGGCCCGGCGTTGTCCTCCAGGGCGCCCCGGCGCAGCGGGAACTCCTCGTCGACGGCCACGACGCCGATCCCCCGCAGGGTGGTGGCCCGCAGGTGCAGCGCGCGGGCGCCGAAGACGCCCGTGCTGTGCAGGACGTAGACGGCGACGAGCGCGGCCCGGACCGCCGCGCCGAGGTCGTGCGCGCCGCCGGGCAGCGCGTGACGCCAGCGCGGCGCGCGGAGCCGTACCGGGGCGGTGCCGTGGGCGAGTGCCGTCAGGCCGTCGTGGACCGTCGCCCCGAGCAGCCAGGGCCCGCCGGGGCCGAACGCGAGGAGCCGGCCGTGCTCGTCGACCGCGAGCGGCGCGTCCGTGTCCGTGCGGCCGAAGGGGAAGAGCCGCAGTCCGAGGGAACCGGCGAGCCGGTTCAGGTTCGGGACGTCGTGGCGGGCCTCCCGGGGGTCGACGACGCTGCCGACGGCGGCGACCTCCCGGCCGCCGGTCGGGGCGGGCAGGACGGTGAGGCCGTGGAACTCGCGCAGGGCCCGCTCGGCGGCGGGGAAGAGCTCCGCGCCGACGGTCACCGTGACGAGGATCGCGAGCATGGCGGCGTCCCCGGCGTCGCGTCCCGGCCGCCAGCCCGCGTCCGTCAGTACGTCGCTCATGCCCGGTCGTGGAGGATCGTGACGCCCAGCCGGTCGAGGAGCGCCGTGCAGGAACGGCAGACGACCGCCTCGGTGCCGTGCTCGGGGTCGCCGTGCGGGCGGATCTTGCGCGCGACGATCGCCGCGCCGGCGAAGTGCGGGACGGCCTCGTCGAGGGTGGCGGCACGGCCGTCGCCGCGCTGCCGGTCCCATCCGAGGAGCTCGTCGGAGACGAGCGCGGACTCGGCGCAGTAGCCGACGAAGGGCTCGCGCAGGGCGGGCGGGAGCTCGTCGAAGAACGCCCGCACGGCGGGGTGGAGCTGCGGCTCGCCGTCACCGGTGAGGTTGGTGTGGCTGGTGATGGTTCCGTGGAGGAGCAGCGAGGCCGCCGTGCCGGGGATGAGGTCAGACATAGAGGTCCTCCGCGTCCTGCATGGGGGGATGGGCGAGGGAGATCATGGCCTCGTACTTGTCCGCGCCCATGTAGTAGGCGCCCGTGTGGTGCACGTAGAAGAACCGGCCCCGCTCGTCGATCAGGACGGGCGAGCCCTCCGAGTCGTCGATGCCGACCGGGAAGAGCCGCACGCCGAGGCCCCGGCTCAGCTCGGCGGCGTCCTCCGGCATGGACCGGTGGCCCAGGTACGGCGAGAAGTAGAGGTGGTCCTCCCGCCGGGCGTCGATCGTCAGGCGCAGGCCGCCGTGCTCGGCGAGGAAGGCCGACGCGGCCTCGAAGAGCTCCACGGGGTGGCCTGCCTCCCGGTACTCCTCGACGATCTCGGCGACCAGCGCCGGTACGGTCTCCGCCACGTCCCGGCCCGGGAACCATCCGTACTCCCGGAACCAGGCGTCGACGTCCTCCGGGGTGTTCATCTGCGGCATGTGTGCTCCTTATCCTGCGTACGCCGTGACTCCGGCCATGTCCATCGCTATCTCGCAGGACCGGCACGGCGGCTTGTACTTGCCGTGGCCGAGGGGGTGGGGCTTGATCTGCTCGCCGATCTGGACGCTGTAGACCTGCGAGCCCTTCATCGCGTCGCGGACCTGGTCGACCGATGTGATCCCGGTGCCGTGGGGGTCCATCTGCCGGAGACGGTCCGAGACCAGGTTCGCCTCGGCACATTTTCCATGACCCGCGCCCGGGAAGCCGCCGTCGGCCTTGATCTGCTGGTCGACCTGATCGTAGATCGACTGCATCGCCGGGTGCAGGTCAGGGGTCTTCTGACCGGCGCCCTTGGTGGCGCTGGAGTGGCTCGTGACGACGCCGTCGTGCAGGAGACTGCCGGCGCACGAGCCGTCGAGCAGGTTCGTGCCGGGCGGGAAGTGGGTCTTGGCGAGGTCGATCTGGTGCTTGGGGTCGTTCTCGTTCTTCGGGTCGGCCTTGCGCGCCTTGTCGGCGAGGTCACGGGCCTCCTGGACGAGCGCCTCACGCTGCTGCTCGGGGGTCAGGTGGCTGACGTCGAGCGGGTCCGTCCGGTGGTGCCGCATGTTGCCCGCCGAGCTGCCGTGCCACGGCGGGGACGGGGTGATGCGCCGGCCGCCGGAGTCGCCCCCGGAGCCGGAGCCGCCGTTCCCGCCTCCGCCACCGCCACCACCACCGCCGCCGCCGCCTCCACCGCCCTTGTTGTCGTGGTCGCCCTTGTTCTGGCGGGCGAAGCGGTCGCGGAGGTCGTCGTCGGTGTTCTTGTGGTCGGTGGAGATCTGCTTGACGACCTTCGGCAGCGTCTGCCCGACGTGGTCGCCCATCGACTTCGCGGCCTTCGTCAGCGCCTCCATCGCCTTGTCGGCGATCGGGTCGATCGCGTCGGCGATCGAGTCACGCCCCCGGGTCCGGCCGTGCGCGGTCTTCGCCTTCGTGAGTTTGCCCGTGGTCTTGCCGTGGATCCGCACGCTGACGCCGTCGAGCTGGGTCGAGGCGTGGGTGTGCTCGGAGTGCTCGATGTGCAGGTTCTTCAGGCCACTGCCCTTCGCACCTCCACCGCCTCCTCCGGCCGAGGCCAGGTTCATGGCCTCCTTGCCGGACTGCACCCCGTCCTTGAAGCCGTCCTTGCCCGCCTGCTTCGTCTGGTCCAGGTCCACCCCGTCCTGCAGACCGATCGCCATCGCGCCCAGCTGCACGACCAGATCCGCGGCCATGCCCTCCAGAGCGGCCACCGCCGGCTCGGTCATCGCCGCCACGACGTACCCGACGGCCTCCTCCACGCACTCCTTGATCAGCCGCTTGATCACCTCCTGCGTGGCCCGCATCGCCCCCGCGCCGATCAGCGCGGACAGACCACCGGTGACCGGGATCAAGGAGAGCGCGATGCCCGCCTCGGAGGCGAGGTAGCCGAGCTGCACCACCGCCGCGAGCTTCATCCCCTCGATCGCGCCGGCCGCCGTGTCCAGACCGCCCGCGATCGTGCGGGCCGCACCCGCGATGTCCTTGAAGTGCTTGCCCTTGACCTTCCCCCAGTGCTCGTCGAGGGCGTCGATCGCCTCGCCCTGCCCCGAGGACAGGAGCCGCTCGAAATGGTTGTTCGCGAGCTGACCGTCGTCCTCCAGGTCGTCCGCGAACTCCCGCAGCGCGTCCGCCATTTCGCGGTACGCGTCCTCGTCGACATTCGGCCACGCCACCCCGATGAGATCGAGAAGCGTGTCCGCCCAGTCAGGAACCGTGACAGCCATGTCGTACCCCCCGTGCCGGCTGTTTGCAATCCGCAACATTCCTACCACAACGGCTGCCTGACGAACCGTCCGGGGGCGGACGGAGAGGGCCTCCGGGCCTCAGCTACGGGGCCGGTGCGGGCCGGACACGGTGCGAGGGGCTCACCCCGGATGCGGATCCGGGGTGAGCCCCTCGTGCCTTCCGTCGTTCCGCCGGGGCGTTACTCCGTCGGCTCCAGGCGCAGCGAGATCGAGTTGATGCAGTACCGCTGGTCCGTCGGGGTCGGGTAGCCCTCGCCCTCGAAGACGTGGCCCAGGTGGGAGCCGCAGCGGGCGCAGCGGACCTCGGTGCGGACCATGCCGTGGGAGGTGTCGGCGATCAGCTCGACGGCGGCGCTGTCCTTCGGGTCGAAGAAGGAGGGCCAGCCGCAGTGCGACTCGAACTTCTCGTTCGAGGTGAACAGCTCCGCGCCGCAGGCGCGGCAGGAGTAGACCCCCTGGGTCTTGGTGTCCGTGTACTCACCCCGGAAGGCGGGCTCGGTGCCGGCGAGCCGGAGCACCTGGTACTCCGACGGGCTCAGCTCGGCCTGCCACTCCTCGTCCGACTTCTCGACCTCGTACGCCATCGTTCGTCCACTCCCTCGGTTCGCCGACGCTCAGCCCGACAGGCGGGCGAGGATCTTCGGACCGAGGTCCGTGACGTCGCCCGCGCCCATGGTGAGAACGAGGTCGCCGGGGCCCGCCATTCCCGCGACGACGTCCGGGACCGTGTCCTTGTCGTGGACGGGGGTCACGTCGGCGCCGGCGGCACGGGCCGCGGCGATGATCAGCTCGCTGGTGATGCCGGGGATCGGGTCCTCGCGGGCCGGGTAGATGTCGAGGACGACGGAGGCGTCCGCGAGGGCCAGCGCGTCGCCCATCTCCTTGCCCAGCTCCTGGGTGCGGGAGAAGAGGTGCGGCTGGAAGACGACGAGGAGGCGGGAGGCGCCGGCGGCGCCGCGCATGGCCTCCAGGTCGGCGGTCATCTCGGTGGGGTGGTGCGCGTACGAGTCGATGACCTGGACGCCCTTGGCCTCGCCCTTGAGCTGGAGGCGGCGGCCGACGCCGGTGTAGGCCGTCAGGGCCTGCGCGAGCTCGGCCGGGTCGATGCCGACGCGGGCGCCGGCGGCGAGGGCCGCGGCGGCGTTGTGGGCGTAGTGGCGGCCGGGGACGGAGACGGTGAAGGTGTGCTCGACGCCGTCGAGGAGGACCGTGACCTCGCTCTTCATCCCGTTCGGGACGATCTTCAGGATGCGGGCGTCGGAGTCCTCGGACTCGCCGACCGTGACGATGTCCAGGCCCTCGCGGTCCGCGACACGGCGGGCCAGCTCGCGGGCGCCCGCGTGCTCGCCGACGACCAGGGTGCCGCCGGGGCGGATCTTGGCGGTGAAGGCCTCGAAGGACTCGTAGATCTCGTCCATGGAGGCGTAGTTCGCGTGGTGGTCCAGTTCGACGTTGAGGACGATGGCGACCTCGGGGTCGTACTTCTGGAAGCTGCGGTCGCTCTCGTCGGCCTCGGCGACGAAGACCTCTCCGGCGCCGTGCAGGGCGTTCGTGCCGGGGCCCGCGAGGTCGCCGCCGATGGCGTACGAGGGGTCGAGGCCGAGCTCGGTGAGGGCGACGGCCAGCATGGAGGTGGTGGTCGTCTTGCCGTGCGTGCCGGCGACGGCGATCGCGCGCAGGCCGTCCATGAGGGAGGCGAGCGCGTCGGAGCGGTGCACGACGGGGATGCCGAGCTCGGCGGCGCGGGCCAGCTCGGGGTTGTCGGCGCGGATCGCGCTGGAGACGACGACGGCGGAGGCGTCGTCGGCGAGGTGCTCGGCGGCGTGGCCGATGTGCACGGTGGCGCCCAGGGCGCGCAGCGACTCGGCGGTCGCGGACTCCCTGGCGTCGCTCCCGGCGACCTTGGCGCCGCGCTGGGCGAGGATCTTCGCGATGCCCGACATTCCGGCACCGCCGATGCCGATGAAGTGCGGCCGTTCCATGGCGGCAGGGATGGCGGGTGCCATGCGGATCTCTCCCCGGGGTGCGTGGTTCTGGAAGGCCCCAGCCTAGTGGTTCCGGGCGGGGGGCCGGAGGTCGGCGCGAGCGGGCCCGGGCCGCGGCCCGGGGTCCGGCCGCCGACGAGCGCGGCCGGGTCCGCGCCCCGTGGGGCGCGGACCCTGCCCTCCGGTCACTCGCTGTGGGCGAAGAGCTTCAGGACGGGGACCCCGACCTTGTGGCGGGCCCGGGAGGCCCAGTCGCGGTGGAAGAACTCCTCCACGTAGTGCGGGGCGGTGAGGACGATCACCTCGTCCGCCTCCGCCTCGTCGACCACCGACTTCATCTTGTCGAGCGGGTGGTCCTCGACGACCTGGCCGACCGCCTCGCAGCCGGCGTTTCTCAGGGCCTTGAGCGAGACCTCCAGGCCCTGCTCGGCGAGGCCCCTGGCCTCCTTGCCCTCCGGTTCGTCGCCCTCGCGCCTCGCTTCCTTGAGCTCGCCCATGGCGACGTCGTCGATGGCGCGCAGCAGTACATCGGCCTGGTCACCACGCGGCTGCATGAGGACGATGAAGGACACGCCCTCGTCGCCGTGCAGGGTGGTGACGAATTCCACGTCGACGGACGTGAGGGGCTTCTCGATCATCAGAACGCTTGTGAACACCTCAGGAGCCCTTCTGCGGAAACCATCCTTCCCCGTGCCCGCACGGGGTCTGCGACAGTAAGTGTGCCCAGCGGACGCTAAGCGGAACGACAAATTCCGCCGATTGTCAGATCCGACGGTAGCGGGTGAAGAGGAACCCGTCCTGCTCCAGCACGGAAGCCACCTGGAAGCGTGTCGGGACGGCCACCGCGGGGCCGCCGGCGATCCGCTGGGCGTCGCCCGCCGTCATCGTCGGCGAGACCGTCAGGCACAGCTCGTCGAGGACGCCCGCCCCCACGAACTGCCCGAGCAGCCGGGGCCCGCCCTCGGTCAGCTGACGGCGCAGCCCGCGCTCGGCGAGCACCGCCGTCGCGCGGGCCGGGACCACCCGGGCCCCGTCGCCCGCGAAGAGCACCTCCGCCCCGGCCTCCCGCGCGGCCGCGATCCGCTCGGGGGGCGCCCCGCTGCCGGTGAGGACCAGGGTGGGCACCAGCGGCTCGGTGAACAGGGGCAGCGAGAAGTCCAGGTCGAGGGAGGCGCTGACCACGGCGATCACGGGGGCCGGGCCCTGCCCGGCGGCGGCGCGGCGGGCCGCGAAGGCCTCACGCGCGCGGGCCGGGCGGTAGCCCTCCGAGCGGACCGTCTCCGCACCCACCACGACCACGTCGGCGATCGAGCGGAGGGTGCCGAAGATCCGCATGTCCGTCTCGGAGGAGAGCGGCTGGGAGCGCCCCTCGTGCTGGCCGGCGCCGTCGAGCGAGGAGACCATGTTGGCCCGCAGCCACGGGCGGTCGCCCTCCGGATACGCGTAGGCGTCGGCGAGGGCGTCGAGCGACCATTCCTGGTCGGCGGGGGCTGTCATGTCCGTCACAGGGAAGAGCTGGCGCATGATCGAAGTCTGACATGGCGCTTACAGTGGGGAACTGTGTCGACCCGTGCCCTCACCGAAGCGGCTTCTCCCGAAGCGGCCCCGCTCTCGCTCTGCTCGCGAGAGCCCCACGTCCCCGCCGACCGCCTCGTCGCGGAGATGGTGCCGCCGCCGCGCTTCGACTCCGTCCGCTTCGACACGTACCTCCCCGACCCGAACCAGCCGAGCCAGACGGACGCCGTCAAGACGCTGAGCGGCTTCGCCGAGGGCCTCGGCGGGGCGCACGCCACCGGCGCCGGCAAGCGCCGCTGGTTCGCGAAGAAGCCGGCCGCCCCGAGCGGCCCGCGCGGGGTCTACCTGGACGGCGGGTACGGCGTCGGCAAGACCCACCTGCTGGCCTCGCTGTGGCACGCGACCCCCGCGGAGCCCGCGCTGAAAGCATTCGGCACCTTCGTCGAGCTGACCAATCTGGTCGGCGCGCTCGGCTTCCAGCAGACCGTGCGGACGCTCAGCGGACACCGCCTCCTCTGCATCGACGAGTTCGAGCTCGACGACCCGGGCGACACCGTCCTCGTCTCCAGCCTCCTCGGCAAGCTCGTCGAGTCGGGCGTGGCGCTCGCCGCCACCTCGAACACGCTGCCGGGCAAGCTCGGCGAGGGCCGCTTCGCCGCCGCCGACTTCCTGCGCGAGATCCAGGGCCTCTCCGCCCACTTCCTGCCGCTGCGGATCGACGGCGAGGACTACCGCCACCGCGGGCTGCCCGAGGCCCCGGCCCCGTACTCCGACCAGGTGGTCACCGAGACCGCGTACGCGACGCCGGGCGCCTCCCTCGACGACTTCCCGCACCTGCTCGAACACCTGGCCAGGGTCCACCCCAGCCGGTACGGCGCCCTCACGGACGACCTCTCCGCGGTCTGCCTCACCGACGTCCAGCCGGTCCCCGACCAGTCGACGGCGCTGCGGCTCGTCGTCCTCGCGGACCGCCTCTACGACCGCGAGATACCCGTGCTCGCCTCCGGTCTCCCCTTCGACGGGCTCTTCAGCGACGAGATGCTGAACGGCGGCTACCGCAAGAAGTACTTCCGGGCGATCTCCCGGCTCACCGCGCTCGCCCGCGACGCGAAGGGGCTCGTGGCGCAGTAGCTTGGGGGCCGTACCCGATCGAAAGGGATCCACCATGGCCACCGTGCGTCACGCCCACACCGTCTGGCAGGGCGACCTCCTCAAGGGCTCCGGCGTCGTCACCCTCGATTCCTCCGGCCTCGGCTCGTACGACGTCTCCTGGCCCGCCCGCTCGGAGGAGCCGAACGGCAAGACCAGCCCCGAGGAGCTCATCGCCGCCGCGCACTCCTCCTGCTACTCGATGGCCCTGTCGAACGGCCTGGCCGGCGCCGAGCACCCGCCGACCCGCCTGGAGACCAAGGCCGACGTGACCTTCCAGCCGGGCAAGGGCATCACCGGCATCCACCTGACCGTGGTCGGCGAGGTCCCCGGCCTGGACGCGGCCCGCTTCCAGGAGCTCGCCGAGGACGCGAAGAAGAACTGCCCGGTGAGCCAGGCGCTCACGGGCACCACCATCACGCTCGACGCCAAGCTCGCCTGACGGCAGGTCAGTCTCCGCGCCACACGAGGCCGTTGCGGCCCGCATGGTTCACCCGTCACCCCCTTGCGTGATACACACATGCGGGTCACACGTCACTTCACACCTGTCCTCCCCCTCGGCCCCGCGGCCCGGGGGGACCCCCAACAGGAAATGTGGGTTGCCTCATGTCCGCGACACGACGTCAGATCCTCTCCCGCACCGGCGCCACCGCCGCCGGGATCGCCTTCACCGGGGCCCTCGCCGAACTCTTCGCCGGCAGCGCGAGCGCCGCGCCCCGGACGGCCGGCTACGGCCCCCTCGTCCCCGACCCGGACGGCCTCCTCGACCTCCCCGCCGGCTTCCGCTACCGGGTCCTCTCCCGGCAGGGCGACCCGCTCCGCTCCGGCGAGGGCCTCGTGCCCGGCAACCACGACGGCATGGGCGCCTTCGCCGGCCGCCGCGGCCGGGTGCACCTCGTGCGCAACCACGAGAACCGGGTCACCGGGAAGATCGCCGTCCCCACCGTCCCCGGCCTCACCTACGACCCGGCCGGCAAGGGCGGCTGCACGGTCCTCGAACTCGACGGCCGCAACCACGTCCTCGGCGAACGGGTCGCCATCGCCGGCACCGCCGTCAACTGCGCGGGCGGCCCCACTCCCTGGAACACCTGGCTGACCTGCGAGGAGACCGAGGACCGGGCCGGCACCAACGGCTACACCAAGGACCACGGCTTCATCTTCGAGGTCGACGGCGCCGACCCGCACCGCACCGGAGCCGTTCCGCTCACCGCGATGGGCCGCTTCCAGCACGAGGCGATCGCCGTCGACCCGACGAGCGGCATCGTGTACGAGACGGAGGACGCCTTCGAGCGTCCCTTCGGCCTCTTCTACCGCTTCCTCCCCCACAAGCCGCTCGGCGGCACCGGCTCGCTGCGCGCGGGCGGCACCCTGGAGGCCATGCGGGTGCCCGGCGTGCCCGACCTCTCCGTCGTCCAGGAGACCGGCACCCGCTTCGACGGCATCGAGTGGGTCCCCGTACCGGACCCCCTGGCGCGCGAGACCCCGATCCGGCACCAGGACTTCGGGCCCCGGGGCATCACGCACGCCCAGAAGCTGGAGGGCTGCTACTGGGGCGGGCGGGCCGTCTACTTCGTGTCCTCCTTCGCCCGGGCCAAGGACGGCTCGGCGGCCACGCACTTCGGCCAGGTCTGGAAGTACGAGCCGCACCGGCGGCGGCTCACCCTCGTCGTGGTCTTCGGCCCGAGCACCGACGTCCGGCTGCCGGGCGAGTCCCCGGACAACATCTGTCTGGCGCCCACCGGCGGCCTGATGGTCTGCGAGGACGGCTCGGGGGCCCAGCACGTCTTCGGGGTGAGCGCGCGGGGCGAGGTGTACGCGGTCGCGCGGAACGCCCAGGCCCTGACATCGGCCGCTGCCGCGACGGGCGGGACGCCGGAGGCCCCGGAGTGGGGCGAGTTCGCGGGCGTCACCTTCTCCCCGGACCGGAGCACGATGTACGTCAACTGCTACACGCCCGGGACGACCTTCGCGGTGACGGGCCCGTGGTGCTGAACTGAGCCGACCGCGTGCGGGCGGCCGGTTTCCGTCGCAGGATCGGGGAAGGAGGACGACCCTGCGGCGGAAGGGGCCCGAGGTGCCGAAGAAGGACGACGGGAAGCGGAAGCGGACGGGTCCGGAGCCGTCCCTGCGGGACGTCCTGCGCGTCCCCGGGGGCCAGCGGGTCGACCTCACCGCGTACGACGCCCGCGCGACGCCCGCCGGTCCCACCGACAAGGCGGCGGGCCTTTCGGCCACCGCCGCGCTCGGGCCGCGCCTCGCCGGCCTCCAGGAACGGCTGTACGCGGCGAGCACCGCGGGCGACCGGCGGCGGCTGCTGCTCGTCCTCCAGGGCATGGACACCAGCGGCAAGGGCGGCACGGTCAAGCACGTCATCGGCCTGTTCAACCCGTCCGGCTGCCGGATCCGCGCCTTCAAGGCCCCGACGACCGAGGAGCGGAACCATCCGTTCCTGTGGCGGATCATGCGGGCGCTCCCGCAGCCGGGCGAGATCGGCATCTTCGACCGCTCGCACTACGAGGACGTCCTCATCGCCCGGGTCCGCGACCTGGTCCCGCGCCGGCAGCTCGGCCGCCGCTACGACCAGATCAACCGCTTCGAGGAGTCCCTCGTCGAGGACGGGGTGACCGTCGTCAAGGTCTTCCTGCACCTCTCGTACGAGGAGCAGCGCGCCCGGCTCCTGGAGCGCCTGGACAACCCCGACAAGCACTGGAAGTTCAACGCGGGCGACATCGAGGAGCGGGCGCTGTGGCCGGCGTACCGGCACGCGTACGAACTCGCCCTCGAACGCTGCGCGACGGACGGGGCCCCCTGGTACCTGGTCCCGGCGGACCGCAAGTGGTACCGCAACTGGGCGATCAGCAAGCTGCTCCTGGAACACCTGGAGGCCCTGGACCCGACGTACCCGCCGGGAGACTTCGACGTCGAGGAGTGCCGGGCGCGGCTACTGGCCTCGTGAGCTGCGCCAGCGGGTGACCGCCTGGCGCAGCGGCGGGTGTGCCGAGCCGTGGACGTGGTCGAGCATGCCCCGGTCGGCCAGGGCGGCGAGGAACCTGCGGCACATGGGGCTCTCGTCGGTATGGGCGAGATGGGCCGCGAACTCGACCACCGTGTGTCGGTCGCTCGACATGACCAGGTCGAAGAGGGCATCCACGTCGACGTCGTCCATGTCCTCCACGTACCTCACGAAGCCGCCCCGTGGACGCCATTTCATGGCGCCCGCCAACAAGTCCGCCGCGACGTCGACTCTCCGGGCAGCCACCAGTTCGACCGACATCCGCAGCCCGTACGGGTCGCCGGGACGCGTCGCGAGGGCGATGCTCAGGTTCGGCAGAACCGCCATGGACTCGACGTCCGACAGGACCACCGACACGAGGGCGGCGGCGTTCCGGTGGCTGCGCATGCGGCGCACCGCCTCGACGATCAACTCACCGCCCGCCTCGTCACCCATGGCCTGAAGAACGGCGTGCGCGTTGCCCGGCGTGACCCTCGCCGCCACCGCGAGCTTCCACGAAGAACCGAGCCGAACCGCCTCTGGCGGCGCCATCAGCGAGGCGAAGGCCAGCACGTCCTCCAGCGGCCTCAACCGGGCGACGTCCCTCGCGAAGGATTCCGCCTCCTCCCCCAGCCAGTGCGTCAGGTGCACCACGTCCTCCAGGGAGCGCGACCAGGCCGCCTCGGTCAGTTCCCGTGACGCCTCCGGGAGCATCTCCTCCTCCCACATCTCCCGCAGCCGGTCCTTGAACGCCTCCAGCGGGAGGTCGCCGGATCCGTGCCGCGACAGCTCCTCCTCCAGGCGCAGCACCGTCTCCCTCAGCTCCTCGCCGTGGCGTTCCGCCTCCGCGCGGAGGTGTTCGGCGTCCGTCAGGTCCTCCCCGAGGCGCTCGACCTCGCGCAGGAGCTCCTCGCGGGCGCGGGCGAGGGCGGCGCGCTCCGCGCCCCAGTCGAGGCGGAGGCGCGTGAGCTCGTCCGTGACGTCCCGCGCCTCCGCCTCCTTCTTGTCGAGCAGCGCGTGCAGCGCCTCGATGGTGCGGTGGGCCCGCTCCGTGTCCCGCCGTGACCGCGCCAGCTCGTCCCGCAGGCTCTCCAGCCGGAACTCGTCCGGACTGCAGACCCGCAGCGCCTCCAGCCGCTGCCCGCGCAGGGAGTCCTTGGCCTCCAGGCGGAGCGGGGCACCGGCGTGCTCCTCGACCTCCCGCACGAGCCGGTCGATGAAGTCCTGCGGCGCGACGCGGCGCCCGGAGAGGTAGCGCGAGACGGCGGACTTGTCGAGGTGCACGCGGTACGCGTACTGGTTCTGGCTGATGCCCAGCCTGGTGAACAGCCCCTTCAACACGTTGCCGAGGGCCGCGGCCTCCGGGACCTCGCCCCGCTCGACCGCCGCCGAGCTCCCTTGCGTACGGGCCACTTCGGTCATCTCACCCTCCCCCGGAGCGTTGCCGCGGCACCGGCAACGGTTGCGGCTTTCGCAACGTACCGGGTGGCGCCGACGGTGGGGGTCCGTTCCCGCCACCACCCCGAGGAAGCCTCATGCGTACCCTCCGCTGGGCCCAGCGCGCCCTGATCGTCCTCGTCGCCACCCTGCCCCTGCTCCTCGTGACCCTCGCCTTCGTGCCCGCGCTGCTCGTCCTGCCCTTCCGGCGGGACCGGGCCGCGCACGCCCAGGCGATGGTGCGTCAGCTCAGCGCGTGGACTCGGGTGCTGCTGCTGTCGAGTCGCGAGCGTTAAGGACTTTGATCAGATAACTTCCGATCGTGAACAGTTCTGTACGAAAAACGGCGGCGCTCGGTCTCCTGGGCGCCGCCCTCGTCGGCTGCGGCACCGACCCGGCCGCGCCGCCGGCGCCGAAGGCCGGGGTGACCGTCGCCGGAACCCCCGCGCCCAGGGCCGGCGCGACCGCCCCCGCGCCCAGGGCCAGCGCCGCCGCCCCCGGCCCGAAGCCCGCGCGCGTCCCCGCCGCCCCGCCCACCATGGCGCCCGGACCCGGCGGCCTCACCCCCGTGTACACCCACCGCGCCAAGGGCGCCGAGAAGGTCGTCGCGCTCACCTTCGACGCCGACATGACGGCCGATCAGGGCCCCCGGGCCGCGCGCGGCGAGCACTTCGACAATCCCGGGCTGATCGCGACCCTGCGCCGGCTCAAGGTGGACGCCACCGTGTTCATGACCGGCCGCTGGGCGGAGGAGTACCCCGACCAGGCCAGGTCCATCGGCGGCGACCCGCGCTTCGAGATCGCCAACCACTCCTACAGCCACTACGCCTTCGCGACCCCCTGCTACGGGCTGCCGACCGTCCCCGGCCCCGACATGGCCTCCGACGTGCAGCGCGCCTTCGACGCCTTCCGGGACGCCGGGGCCGTCAACGTCGTGCCGTACTTCCGCTTCCCCGGCGGCTGCTACGACGACGCGGCCCGGCGCGCCCTCGCCCCCGCCGGGGTCACCGCGGTCCAGTGGGACGTGGTCAGCGGCGACGCGTTCGCCGACGACGCGGACGCCGTCGCCGAACAGGTCCTCGACGGCGTGAAGCCCGGGTCCCTCGTCGTCATGCACTGCACCCGCAGCGCCGCGCCCGTCACCGAGCGGGCGATCCGCCGGATCGTCCCCGAGCTGCGCGCCCGCGGCTACCGCTTCGTGAAGGTGTCGGAGCTCATGAGCCGCTGACCCGGTCTCACTCCAGGCGCGCGGTCGCCCGGGACGCGAGCGCGGCCGCCCCCGCCGCGAGGAGCAGCGCGCCGCCGCAGGCGAGCCAGGGCGGCTGGGCGGTCGCCGTACGGGCCCCGGTGACCAGGGCCGTCATGGCGTGCTTCGCCGGGGAACCCGTCGTCACCAGCGCCAGCAGGGAGCCGAGGACGAGGGCCGCGAGGGACCAGCCGGTGGACCGCACGAAGGGCCGCGAGGTCAGCGCCCCGACCACGGCGCCCGTCAGGGCACAGGCCAGGGCGGCGAGCAGCCCGGCGGAGACGGCGGCGGGCGCGGCGACCCCGCGCCGGTCGCCGGTCGCCGTCACCGCGAGGACGGCGGCCGTACCGACGAGGACCGGCCAGACGGCGCCGGTGAGCAGGGCCGCGAGGTGCGCGCGGCCCCGGCCGGCCGCCGCCGCGACCACGCTCCGGGCGGCGGGCGGCTCCTGGGTGAGGCAGATCCGTACGGACCAGGCGGAGACCGGGACCAGGGCGGCGGCGGTGAGACCGAGCGCGCCGAGGACGGGTTCGCCGGCCTGGACGCCGACGGCGATGACGGCCACGTAGAGGAGCAGGGGCGCCAGCCAGCGCTGGGAGCGGAGCAGCAGACCCGACTGGTAGCGCAGGAGCGCCGTCATACCCGTACGCCTTCGGTGCCGAGGTGGTGGATGTGCCAGGAGGCGGCGAGGAGCACGCCCAGGAGGGCGTCGGAGTGGGCGGCGCCCACGGTGAGGAGCGTCGTGCCGTCGGGCCCGGGGGCGGTCAGGGGGCCGCCGGGCAGCACCCCGGGCAGCGCGCGTCCGCCGGAGGCGACGATCCGTACGGGAGGCACGGCGGGCGGGCCGAGGACCTCAGGCCCGGGCCCCGGGGCACCGCCCGAGGCGACGATCCTTACGGGAGCCGCGGCGGGCGGGTCGAGGACCTCAGGCCCGGGCCCCGGGGCACCGCCCGAGGCGACGATCCGTACGGGAGCCGCAGCGGGCGGGCCGAGGACCTCAGGCCCGGGCCCCGGGGCACCGCCCGAGGCGACGATCCGTACGGGAGCCGCGGCGGGCCCGGGGAAGGGCGGCCCGTCCGGTCCCGGGCGGGGCTCACGTGCCGCCTCCCGCACCCGTCCCTCCCCCACCGCGTGCACCGCCGTCGCCTCGCCCGCCAGGCGGTGGCGGTCGTGGTCGACGAAGACGACCGTCGCGCCCGCCGCGAGGCGCTCGCGGACGGCCCCGTCCAGTGCCGCGCGGGCGCCGGTGTCCAGACCCGTCCAGGCCTCGTCGAGGACGAGCAGCCCCGGATCGGCGAGGAACGCCTGCGCGACGGCGACCTTCTGGCTCGTGCCCTTGGACAGCGCCGCGAGCCCGGTCCCGGCGTGCCCGTCGGCCCCGAAGCGCTCCAGCCACTCCCCCGCGCGGGCCCGCGCCACCGCGCGGCCGAGGCCCTGGACGCGTCCCAGGTGGACGAGGTAGTCGAGGGCCGTGAACGGCAGGGCGACGGGGAAGCGTTCGGGGACGTACGCGGTACGGGCCGGACGCCCCGTGACCCGGCCCTCCGTGGGCGCGTCGACGCCCGCGAGCAGCCGGAGCAGCGTGGACTTCCCGGAGCCGTTCGAGCCGACGAACCGGACGAGGGCGGCGGCCGGAAGGTCGAGCGAGACCTCCCGCAGCACCCACGGCCCGCGCGGGCCGTGCCGCCGCCCGACGCGCTCCAGCCTCAATTCGAGGAGTGCTTCTGCGGGGTCAGCTCGCTCGGCCGGACGACGACGAAGCCCTGGCCCTCCAGCTTGAGCTGCACCGCCTCGCCCGAGCCGCCGCGGATCATCGAGCCGAGGGACTGCGAGCGGTGCAGGGAGGTGTGGAGCTGCTCGCTCCAGCCGACGACGGCGTCGGTGTCGACGTACACCGGGGCCTGCGGGGTGACGGGGATGACGATCGGGTTGCCCTCGCACATCAGGGCGATCTTGCCGTAGCCGGAGAAGACCGAGTTGAAGATGCCGCCGCCGGTCATGCCGGCGCCCTTCACGGTCTTGATCTCGTAGTGGAGGGTGGCGTCGAAGCAGAGGACGTTGCGGCCGTTGACGGTGAAGGCCTCGCCCTGCTCCACCTCGACGATGAAGCAGTTCTGCGCCTCGTGCGCGAACCAGGCCTCGCCCTGCCCGCGCACGGCCATCAGCGGCAGGCCCTCGCCCGTGACCGCCCGCTTGAGCAGGCCGCCGATGCCCTGGGCCTTGCGCTCGAACTGGAGGTCGCCGCGGTAGGCGACCATCGAACCCTGGCGGGCGTGCATCTCGCCGTTGACGGTGTACTTGACCGATTTGGCGTTCTGCAGGGTCATCCCCGGGAAGGTCGCCGCCTCGGCGAGGTGGTCCCCCGCAAAAAGATCGCTCTTCATGAGGGGCATCCTGGCCCGGAGGGGAGGATTCCCACAAGATTCGCCCGTCACGGCAGTGGCAGACTGGGCGGGTGAGCAGCAACGAGACCGATCTCCGCGACGAGAAGCCCCAGTTCGTCCTCCCCCTGGTCGTCCGGATCGAGCGCGACGCGCCCCCGAGCCGTACCGACGCCCTGGAGACCGCGGCGAGGGCCGTCCTGGAGATCCTCACCGACGACCGGTCCCTCGGCGACGGCGAGTGGGCCCAGGCGATCACCGACTGGCAGGACGCCCGGATCCGCAAGGTGGTGCGCCGGGCGCGCGGCGCGGAATGGCGCCGCGCGGGCACGCTGCCGGGCCTCACGGTCACCGGCGCGCAGGCCGAGGTGCGGGTCTTCCCGCCGGTCCCGCTCGACGGCTGGCCCAAGGAGCTCGCGAAGCTCCAGGTGTCGGGCACCGACCTCGACGACCCGGCCGCGCCCGGCCCCGTGGCGGAGGGGGCGGCGGTCCTCTGGCTCAACCCGGAGCTCGACATGTCGGCCGGCAAGGCGATGGCGCAGGCCGGCCACGGGGCGCAGCTGCTGTGGTGGGCGATGCCGGAGGCCGACCGGAAGGCCTGGCAGGAGGCCGGCTTCCCGCTCGCGGTGCGGACCGCGAGCGCCGGGGACTGGGCGGCCCTGACGTCGAGCGGCCTCCCGGTCGTCCGCGACGCGGGCTTCACGGAGATCGCCCCGGGCTCGTGCACGGTGGTGTCCTCCTTCCCGAACCTCAAATGAAGCTCTGAACGTCCTCCTCCTGGGGTTCGAACGTTCCCGCCTGGGCCATCAGGTGAGGGACTGAGGACCGAAGGAGGGGGACATGACGGAACTCGGCATCGGCATCGGCTGGCGTCCCGAGATCGCTGAGGCGGTGGAGGCGCTGCCCGGTCTCGACTGGGTGGAGGTCGTCGCGGAGAACATCTGCGCGGACCATCTGCCCGACTCACTGACCCGGCTGCGCGAGCGCGGTGTGACGGTCGTCCCGCACGGCGTCTCGCTCGGGCTGGGCGGCGCGGACCGGCCGGACCCGGCGCGGCTCGCGGCGCTCGGGGAGAAGGCGGTGGCGCTGGGGGCGCCGCTGGTGACGGAGCACATCGCGTTCGTACGGGCCGGGGGTCCGCTCACCGCCACCCCGCTGCTGGAAGCGGGGCATCTGCTGCCGGTCCCGCGGACCCGGGACGCGCTCGACGTGCTCTGCGAGAACGTGCGGATCGCGCAGGACGCGCTGCCCGTGCCGCTCGCCCTGGAGAACATCGCGGCCCTGATCTCCTGGCCGGGCGAGGAGATGACGGAGGGGCAGTTCCTGGCGGAGCTGGTGGAGCGCACGGGGGTACGGCTCCTGATCGACGTCGCCAACCTGCACACCAACCACGTCAACCGGGGCGAGGACCCCGCGCGGGCCCTGGCGGAGCTGCCGGTCGAGGCGATCGCGTACGTGCACGTGGCGGGCGGGGTCGAGCGGGACGGCGTCTGGCACGACACCCACGCCCACCCGGTGCCGCGCGCGGTCCTCGACGTCCTGTCGGACCTCACGACCCGGGTGTCCCCGCCGGGGGTGCTGCTGGAGCGGGACGACGACTTCCCGCCCGAGGAGGAGCTGGCACGGGAGCTGGAGGTCATCCGGGCCACCGTGGGCACGCGTGCCGCCGGGGCGGAACGGGCGGTGGGCACGGCCCACGCGCACGGCACCCGGCCCTTGATACCCGCACCCCGGGCGGCCTCGCTGCTGATCGGCGCCGGCGCCCGGGTCTCGGGAGGCCCCATGCCCGGCGCGGCGCCCGTCACCGAGGCCCCCGCACCGCGGGACGGCGCGCGCCAGCGCCTCGCCGTCACCCAGGCCTCCCTCCTCTCCGCTCTCGTCGCCGGCACCCCCGTGCCCGAGGGCTTCGACACCCGGCGGATCGGGGTGCAGAGCCGCGCCCTCGCCGCCAAGCGCGCCGGGGTCGTCGCGAAGGTCGCGCCGGAGCTGCCGGAGATCCTCGGCCGGGGATTCCGGCCCGCGTTCCTGGCGTACGCCCGGTCCCGCCCCATGACCGGCGGCTACCGCCGGGACGCCCTCGACTTCGTCGAGCACCTGCTGCTCGCCGGACGTCCGGAGGACCCGGCGGCCCGGCGGCTGCTCACGGAGTGGTGGCAGGACCGTTCCGGCAGCCGCCCGCCCGGCCGCGCCACCCGGCTCGTCCGGGCCGCCCGTCACGCCCTGGTACGGAGATGACCATGGACCTGCTGCTGATCCTCATCCACCTCGCGGGCGTCGTCGGCATCGCCCTGGTCGTCGCCCGGGTCGTCCGGACCCGCGGGGGTACCGGCGGCCCGGTCCACGACCGGTACGAGGCCGCGTTCCTCAACGGCGGGCCCGCCCGTGTCGTGGACACCGCGATCGCCTCGCTCCAGGCCGACGGCAGGCTCGCGATCGGCGGCCCCGGCATCGTCGCGGTCGTCCGTCCCACCGCGCACGACCCCGTGGAGCGCGCCGTCCTCCAGGAGCTCGCCGCCGCCCCGCACGGGGCGCTGCACCACCTGCGGCTCGCCGTGATGCGCCATCCGGCGGTCCAGGAGATCGGCGACGCGCTCGCGGCGCGCGGCCTCGTGGTGTCCCCGGAGACCCGGCGGGTCACGGCCCGCTGGTGCGCTGCCCTCGTCGTGACGGCCTTCGCGCTCTTCCCGGTCTCGATCGTCCTCACGGTGATCGACTTCTCCTCCGACATGGAGTTCCGGCTGCCGTTCGTCTTCAAGATGGTGCCGCTCCTGTTCACCGCGCTGATCTCCGGCATCGTCTGCGGGGCGGTCAACGCCCGGCAGGTCACCTCGTCGGGGCGGCGCGCGGTCCTCGCGTACGGGAGGGCCCACGGGCAACTCCCGGACGCCGGGCTTCTCGTGGCGCTGCACGGGCTGCGGGCCGTGGCGGACCCGGTGCTCCGTGAGCAGCTCGTCACCGCCGCCCGTCTGTCCGCGCCGCCCCGGCGGAACCAGCGCGGCAGGCGGCCCTCCTCGCCGTCGCACTTCTCCTCCTCGGACGCGGCCGTCCTCGGAGTGGCCGAGTGGTGCGCGACGAACAGCTCCTGCGGCGCGGGCGGCGGGACTTCCTGCTCGGGCGGGGGCAGCTCGTGCTCGTCCGGGTCCTGTTCCTCGGGCTCGTCCTGTTCCTCGGGCTCGTCCTGCTCGTCGGGCTCCTCGTGCTCCAGCGGCAGTTCCTGCTCCAGTTCCAGCAGTTCGTGTTCGAGTTCCAGCTCCAGTTCGTGCTCCAGCTCCAGCAGCTGATCGGCTATTCGGGTGGCGGGCCGCCGCGTCCCGACGTACAACCGGGACATGGTCTGGATTCCGCTCCTCCTCGTGGCGTTCACGGTGGCCGGTGTCGGCTGCGCGCGGGTCTGTCGTGCCGCGCTCGCCGCCGCCCGGCCCGACGCGGCGCCCGGAGGTACGGACGGGCTCACCGTCCGTGAGGCGGCCTACCTCGCCGGCGGGCCGCTGCGGGTCACCGATCTGACCCTGGTGTCGATGCACCGGGCGCGGCGGCTGCTGCTCGCCCGCACCGGCTGGGCCACCGTCGTGGACGCCACGGGCGACGGGGACGCGATCGAGCGCGCGGTGCTCGGTGCGATCGGGCCGGGCGGGCAGTCGCCGATCCCGGCCGTCCGTCCGGTGGTCGCCGCCGCCGCGTCCGTACGGCTGCTCGCGGACGGTCTCGTCGAGCGGGGCCTCGCCGTGTCCGAGGAGGGCCGCCGGGAGCTGGCGGCCGGCGTGCGGGCCGTACGGGCGGGGTTCCTGCTGACGCTGCTGCTCGGGACGGTCGCGGCGCTCCTGGTGCCGGCGGGCGAACGGGCGCCGGTCCTGGCCGGATTCGCGCTGCCGCTCGTCGGATCGGGGCTCTGCCTGCTGATCGGAGGGGTCGAGAGGTACCCGTACACCCGCTGGGCGTCGCCGGCCGGGCAGCGGCTGCTCTCCGGGCTTTCGCCGGCCGATCCGCTCACCGCGCTCGCGACGCGCGGTCCCGCCGTGCTCGAACCGGAACTCCGCGCGGCCCTCAGGGCCTGAAGGACCCCGGAAATGACGCCGGTGCGGCGCGCGTGGAGCGCGCCGCACCCGGAGCCGGACCCGGTGTCGCTGGAGCGGCGGGCAAAGGAGCCGCCCGCCGTCTGATCTTCCGGGTCAAGGGATGGCGCGCCCGGCCGGAAGCCGGGCGCGCCACCAGGTTCTGCGGGGCCGTCAGGCCAGGCCCGCCACCAGGTCGGCGACGCTCTTGCGGCGGCCGGTGTAGAACGGGACCTCCTCGCGGACGTGCATCCGCGCCTCGGAGGCGCGCAGGTGGCGCATGAGGTCGACGATGCGGTGCAGCTCGTCGGCCTCGAAGGCGAGGAGCCACTCGTAGTCGCCGAGGGAGAAGGAGGCGACCGTGTTGGCGCGGACGTCGGGGTAGCCGCGGGCCATCTTGCCGTGGTCGGCGAGCATGCGGCGACGGTCCTCGTCCGGCAGCAGGTACCAGTCGTAGGAGCGCACGAAGGGGTACACCGAGACGTAGTCGCGCGGGTTCTCGTCGGCCAGGAAGGCCGGGATGTGCGACTTGTTGAACTCGGCGGGGCGGTGCAGCGCCATGTTCGACCAGACCGGCTCCAGGGCGCGGCCCAGCTTCGTACGGCGGAAGAGGTTGTACGCCTCCTGGAGCTCGTCGCTCGTCTCGGCGTGCCACCAGATCATGACGTCGGCGTCGGCGCGCAGACCGGACAGGTCGTACGTGCCGCGGATCGTGATGTCCTTGGCCGCGAGCTGGTCGAACAGCTCCTGGACCTCGTCGGCGTAGCCGCCGCGGTCCTCGGGGAGAACGTCGCGCAGCTTGAAGACGGACCACAGGGTGTAGCGGATGACCTCGTTGAGGTCCTTCGCCTTCTTACCGGCGTTCGGGATCTTTTCGGGCGCACTCATACGCCTATTCTCGCCCGTCACAGGGAGTGCCCCGCACCGGGGTCGGTCCTTTTCGACGTGGCGATGATCTCGTCGGCGAACTCCCCGATGATCTCGTCGGCGGCGCGGTGGGCCGAGGCGACGCAGGCGGGGATGCCGACGCCGTCGTAGGCGGCGCCCGCGAGCCGCAGTCCGGGGAGTGCGGCGACGGCCGCGCGGGCGCGGGCGACGCGGGCGAGGTGGCCGACCGGGTACTGGGGCAGTCCGCCCATCCAGCGGGTGACGGCGCTCGCCACCGGGTGCGCGGTGAGGCCGGTGGCGGCTGCGAGGTCCTTGAGGGAGGCGGCGACCAGGTCGGAGTCCTCGCGGTGGACCTGCTCCTCCTCGCCGTGACGGCCGACGGAGGTCCGCAGCACGAACAGGTCGGGGGCGGCGTCGGAGACCCACTGCCACTTCTGGCCGGAGAACGTGGAGGCCTTGATGGTGTGGCCGTCGACGGGCGGCACGAGGAAGCCCGATCCGGCGAGGGCGGGCACGTCGGAGCGGCGGAAGGCGAGGGTGATCAGCGCCATGGAGGCGTAGTCGATCCCGTCGAGCACGGCGGCGGCCTGCGGGGCGTGGCCGCCGAGGAGTCCGGCGGCGGCGGGGGCGGGGGTGGCGAGGACGACGGCGTCGGCGTCGAACGTCCGGTGCGGGGTGACGACCTGCCAGCCGGTGGCTCCGGTGCGGACCAGGGCGGTCACCGGCGTTCCGGTGAGGATCTCGCCGCCGGCGGCGCGGATCGCGTCGGCGACGGCGCCCGGGAGGGTGCCGATGCCGCCCCGGACGCCGAGGAAGGCGGAGCCGCCGAGGCCGGTGGCGGCGCCCGCCGCGTCGGCGGGGGTGGCGGCGCCGGCGCGCTGGACGGCGTGGACGGCGGCGGTGAGCGTGGGGTGGACGCGGGCGGCCTCGAAGAGGGCGGGGACGGCGGCCTTCATCGAGATGCGGTGGGCGTCACCGGCGTACACCCCGCCGAGGAGGGGTTCGACGAGCCGGTCGACGACCTCGTGGCCCATGCGGGCGGCGACGTACGCGCCGATGGCGATGTCCTCGCCGATCTCGGTGGGCGGCAGCTCCAGGTCCGTGCCGATGCGGTGCACGCCCTCCGCGGAGAGCAGGCCCGCGACGGCGGCGGGGTCGCCGGGGACGCCCATGACGTGTCCCTTGGGCATGGGGACGAGCTCGCCCCGGGACCAGACGGACGCGGTGGTCGTCGCGGGGGCCTGGAGCCGGTCGCCGAGGCCGACGGTCCGGGCGAGGGTGACGGCCTCGGGGCGGCGGGCGAGCAGCGACTCCGCGCCGAGGTCGACGGGCGCGCCCGCGATCTCGCCGGCGAGGAGCTTGCCGCCGAGCCGGCCGTCCCCTTCGAGGAGGGTCACCCGGTGGCCGGCGAGGGCCAGCCGGTGGGCGGCCGCGAGTCCGGCGATCCCGCCTCCGACGACGACGGCGTGAGGCCCGGCGTGGTGTCCCGTGATGTCCGCGTTCATGGCACCACTCTCTCAAATGCCCCGCCCGCTCCCGTTCCGAGGCCGGACCGTGACCGCATCGCTACCGCCGGAGGGCAACCCGTCCGGGCGGCCCGTACGTCCAAGGGGCATCACTCACCACCATCCCTGGGGGGATCCCGTGCGGGCTACGAGAACGAGAACGACGGCCGCGGTCCTGCTGACGGCCGCACTGGTCCTGACCGGCTGCGGCGCGGGCGCGTCGGACACGGCCTCGGACGGCAAGGGGGGCGTGGCGGCGAAGCCCGCCGACGGGGCCCGGGACGCGGCGGCCGAGGGAGCGGCCGACGGCAGCGGCTCGGGGGCCGCAGGGACGCCGGCGGCGAAGGCGCCCGCGCGGCAGCACGTCATCCGTACCGCCGAACTCTCCGTCGAGGTGAAGGACGCGGCGAAGGCGCTGGCCGCGGCGCGGCGCGTGGCGGTGGACGCGGGCGGGCACGTGGAGAACGAGTCGACGGAGCGCGTCGACTCCACGTCGCTCACCTCGCAGATCGTGCTGCGCGTCCCGCAGGAGCGGTACGACTCCGTCCTCACCGAGCTCGCGGGTGCGGGGAAGCTGCTCGACCGCAGGGCCGACGCGAAGGACGTCACCGACCAGGTGGTGGACGTGGACAGCCGGATCGCGACCCAGCGGGCGAGCGTGGCGCGGGTGCGGGCGCTGATGCAGCGGGCGGAGAAGCTGTCGGACGTGGTGACCCTGGAGGGCGAGCTGAGCCGCCGCCAGGCGGACCTGGAGTCGCTGCTCGCCCAGCAGGCCTCGCTGAAGGACCGCACGACGATGGCGACGATCACCCTCCGGCTCACCGAGCCCGAGAAGGCCTCGCCCGAGGAGCGGGAGGAGGGACGGCCCGGCTTCGGGGACGCCCTGAGCGGCGGCTGGAACGCGCTGGTGGGCGCGGCGGCCTGGGTCGGGATCGTGCTGACCGCGCTGGCCCCGTGGCTCGCGGTGGCCCTGGTCGGCTTCGTCCTGTGGCGCCGTCTCGTCCGTCCGCGGCTCGCGGCCCGCACCCGGCCGGCGGTTCCCGTCCCGGGGCTGCAGGACACCCCGCGGAACGCGGCGGGAGCCGCGGTGCCGCCCGGGACGCCGGCCCCTGGGGCTTCCGGGGCCGGTCCGGCGGCCGGGTCCCCGGCGCCCCCGCGTCCCCGGGAGACGCCCGAGAAGTAGCGTCGTCCCATGAGCGAACGACTGGTGGTCATCGGTGGCGACGCGGCGGGCATGTCCGCCGCGTCGCAGGCGCGCAGGCTGAAGGGTCCCGGGGAGCTGGAGATCGTCGCCTTCGAACGCGGGCACTTCTCCTCGTACTCGGCCTGCGGCATCCCGTACTGGGTCGGCGGCGACGTCGCCACGCGCGGGGAGCTGATCGCGCGCTCCCCCGAGGAGCACCGGGCCCGTGACATCGACCTGCGGACCCGGACCGAGGTCACGGAGATCGACGTCCCGGGGCAGCGGGTCCGCGCGCGGGACCTGGAGACGGGGACGGAGGCGTGGACGGGCTTCGACAAGCTGGTGATCGCGACCGGGGCCCGGCCGCTGCGCCCGCCCATGCCGGGGATCGACGCGGCGGGGGTGCACGGGGTGCAGACCCTCGACGACGGCCAGGCGCTGCTCGACTCGCTGTCCGAGACCCCGGGGCGGCGGGCCGTCGTCGTCGGCGCCGGGTACATCGGGGTGGAGATGGCGGAGGCCCTGCTGAACCGGGGCTACGAGGTGACGGTCCTGACCCGGGGCGAGCAGCCGATGGCGACCCTCGACCCGGACATGGGACGCCTGGTGCACCGGGCGATGGACGGTCTCGGCATCAGGACGGTCGTCTCGGCACCGGTGACGAAGATCCTGACCGGCCCGGACGGGCGGGTGCGGGCGGTGGCGACGGACACGGACGAGTACCCGGCGGACGTGGTGGTCCTCGGCACGGGCGTGGTGCCGGAGACCTCGCTCGCGCGGGCGGCGGGGCTGCCGCTCGGCGAGTACGGGGGTCTGCTCACCGACCTCGCGATGCGGGTCCGGGGCCACGGGAACATCTGGGCCGGCGGTGACTGCGTGGAGGTCCTTGACCTGGTCTCGGGCCGACAGCGGCACGTCCCGCTCGGCACGCACGCGAACAAGCACGGCCAGGTCATCGGGGCGAACGCGGGCGGCGGGTACGCGACCTTCCCGGGCGTGGTGGGCACGGCGGTGTCCAAGGTGTGCGACCTGGAGATCGCGCGGACGGGCCTGCGGGAGAAGGACGCCCACGAGGTGGGGCTGCGGTTCACGGCGGTGACGGTCGAGTCGACGAGCCGTGCGGGCTACTACCCGGGAGCCGCGCCGATGACGGTGAAGATGCTGGCCGAGCGGCGCACGGGACGGCTGCTCGGGGTGCAGATCGTGGGCCGGGAGGGCGCGGCGAAGCGGGTGGACATCGCCGCGGTGGCGCTCACGGCCGGAATGACCGTGGAGGCGATGACGGCGCTGGACCTGGGGTACGCGCCGCCGTTCTCGCCGGTGTGGGACCCGGTGCTCGTCGCGGCGCGCAAGGCGGTGGCGGCGGTCCGGGCGGCGGGCTGATCCCGCCGCCCGGACCGCCGGGCCCGCGGCGTCAGACGGCCGTCCGCGTGTGGACGTACTCGACGAGACGGGTCAGGGCGTCCGGGTCCATCGCGGGCATGACGCCGTGGCCCAGGTTGAAGACGTGGCCCTCCAGGTCCTTCGCGGCGGCGAGGACCTCGTCGGTCTTGGCCTCGACGACGTCGGTGGAGGCGAAGAGCACGGCGGGGTCCAGGTTGCCCTGGAGCGCCTTGCCGGGGCCGACGCGGCGGGCGGCCTCGTCGAGCGGGACGCGCCAGTCGACGCCGACGACGTCCGCGCCGGCCTCGCCCATGAGACCGAGGAGCTCGCCGGTGCCGACGCCGAAGTGGATGCGCGGGACGCCGTAGCCGGCGACCGCGTCGAAGACCTTGACGGAGGCGGGCATCACCGAGCGGCGGTAGTCCGCCGGGGCGAGGGCGCCGACCCAGGAGTCGAAGAGCTGCACGGCGGAGGCGCCGGCCTCGATCTGCACCTTGAGGAAGGCCGAGGTGATCTCGGCGAGGCGGTCGAGCAGGTCGGCCCAGAGCTGCGGGTCGCCGTACATGAGCGCCTTGGTGTGCTCGTGGCTGCGCGACGGGCCGCCCTCGACGAGGTAGCTCGCGAGGGTGAAGGGAGCGCCGGCGAAGCCGATGAGCGGGGTGTCGCCCAGCTCCTCGGTGAGCATCCCGATGGCCTCGGTGACGTAGTGGACGTCCTCGGGGGTCAGGTCGCGCAGCCGGGCCAGGTCGGCGCGGGAGCGGATCGGGTCGGCGACGACCGGGCCGACGCCGGGCTTGATGTCGAGGTCGAGGCCGATGGCCTTGAGCGGGACGACGATGTCGCTGAAGTAGATGGCGGCGTCGACCTTGTGGCGCCGGACCGGCTGCAGCGTGATCTCGGTGACCAGCTCGGGCCGCATGCACGATTCGAGCATGGGGATGCCCTCGCGGACCTTCAGGTACTCGGGGAGCGAGCGCCCGGCCTGCCGCATGAACCAGACGGGGGTGTGCGGCACCGGCTCGCGTCGGCACGCCTTGAGGAACGCGGAGTCGTGCGTCCGCGACTGCTGCTTCGTCTGCTGGCCCGTGGGGCTGTCGTTGGCACTCACGCCCAGAATCTTCGCATGTGGCGGGAAGCCGCTCGTCCGGGCCGGGTGTCCCTCCCTGCACGGAGGGCCCGTTCCGCCTACTCTTCCCCGCATGGCTGCGGCTCAGGGACATTTTTCCGATCATTCCGACGGCGATCGAGGGACGGACGAAACGGCGGACAGTAAGGAGGCCAACCGGGTTCCGCCCGCGTTCCGGCGGGCGGTGGAGGCCTTGCGGTCGGCGCGGCTGCGGCCCGAGATCGAGATCGACCCGACCAGGCCGCCGCAGCGGCTCGCCCCGTACGCGTACGCGGTCGAGGCGGCCGTCGTGGAGGGCGAGGAGGACCTGGCGGACGGGCGTCTCGTGCTGCTGCACGATCCCGACGGGCACGAGGCCTGGAAGGGCACGTTCCGGCTGGTGACCCTGGTCCGGGCGGAGCTGGAGCCGGAGATGGCGGCGGATCCGCTGCTGCCCGAGGTGTGCTGGTCCTGGCTGACCGGGGCGATGGAGGCGCGGGGGCTCGCGTACGGGGAGGCGAGCGGGACCGTGACGATGGCGGGCTCGCACTATTTCGGCGGGCTCGCGGACCGCAGGCCGGCGACGCAGATCGAGATCCGGGCGTCCTGGACCCCGCACGAGGGCCTGGGCGGGGTGCCGGACACGGGGGCGCACCTGGCGGCCTGGTGCGACCTGCTCTGTCAGATCGCGGGGCTGCCACCGGCGCCGGCGGATCCGGGGGCGGGGACGGTGACGGGCGCGGGGGTCGTCTCGCTGCCCCAGCGGCGGGGGCCGCAGGGGGCGTAGAACGCCTCTCCGGGGGTCCCTCGTGGGGGTGACGGGCCGGGGCCCGCTCGTAGGATGATCGATCACGTATCCGAATTGCCCTAATTGTTACTCACCAAATCGTGATCTTTCCCTAAAGGCGGGCGGCCCAGCTGCCGAAGGAGTCAGTGACCCCTTCACAGCACGGGTTCGCCCCCGGCTTCTTCCCCGAGCCGGCTCCGTCCCGCACCCTTCCCCCCAGGAGGCCTGGTGTCCGTTCTCCTCGAGCAGCCCGCAAGCCTGGTCGCCTACCGCCCGAACAAGCCGACGGCCATGGTCGTCGTGGCCGACCCACGCGTCCGCTCCACCGTCACCCGCCACCTGTGGGCCCTCGGAGTGCGCGACGTGATCGAGGCGTCGTCCATCGCGGAGGCCCGTCCCCGCGTCGGCAACCCGCGCGACATCTGCGTTGCCGACGTCCACCTGCCCGACGGCAGCGGCCTGACCCTGCTGTCCGAGACCCGCGCCGCGGGCTGGCCCAACGGCCTCGCCCTCTCGGCCGCCGATGACATCGGCGCCGTACGCAACGCCCTGGCGGGCGGCGTGAAGGGCTATGTCGTCACCGGCACCCGGACCAACATCGGTCACCCCACCCGTCCCGGCGCCGCCCCCATCGGCGCCGCGGCGGCCCGCCTCGGCCACCGCCGCCCCCCGGGTGCCCCGAGCCACCCGGGCGGCTACCGCGAGCTCTCCGGCCGTGAGGTCGAGGTGCTGCGGCTCGTCGCGGAAGGCCAGTCGAACAAGGCGATCGGCGTCTCCATGGGCCTCTCCGCCCTGACCGTCAAGAGCCACCTCGCCCGCATCGCCCGCAAGCTGGGCACCGGGGACCGCGCCGGCATGGTCGCCGTGGCCCTGCGGACGGGGATCATCCACTGACGGCCGGTGGACACGGGCCCGCGCCTGTCGACGGAACGTTCCGTCGACAGGCGCTTGCCGTTCACCGATACCCTTGACACGTGACCGACGCCCAAGAGACCGCCGCAGACACAGCACTGCGCACCACCGGGGGCGGCCCCCCGGACGACGATGTCCCTGCGAATGGGCTTCCGATCCCGTTGCTGGAGCCCCGCGAGGGGATTCCGCCCGTCGTCGAGACCGAGGACGCCCTCGCCGAGGTGATCGCCGCGTTCGCCGCCGGAAGCGGTCCCGTGGCCGTGGACGCCGAGCGCGCCTCCGGCTACCGCTACGGCCAGCGCGCCTACCTCGTCCAGCTCCGCCGCGAGGGCGCGGGCACCGCGCTCGTCGACCCCGTCGGCTGCCCCGACCTCTCGGGGCTCGGCGACGCCCTCGCCGGCACCGAGTGGATCCTGCACGCCGCGACCCAGGACCTCCCCTGCCTGCGCGACATAGGCATGCGCCCCACCTCGCTCTTCGACACCGAGCTCGCCGGACGCCTCGCCGGCTTCCCCCGGGTCGGCCTCGGCGCGATGGTCGAGTCCGTCCTCGGCTACGCCCTGGAGAAGGGCCACTCGGCCGTCGACTGGTCGACCCGCCCGCTGCCCGAGCCCTGGCTCCGGTACGCGGCCCTGGACGTCGAGCTGCTCGTCGACCTGCGGGACGCCCTGGAGAAGGAGCTCGACCGGCAGGGGAAGCTGGAATGGGCCCACCAGGAGTTCGACGCGATCGCCTCGGCCCCGCCCGCACCGCCGCGCAAGGACCCCTGGCGCCGGACCTCCGGCATGCACAAGGTGCGCCGCCGCCGTCAGATGGCGGTCGTACGGGAGCTGTGGACGGCCCGCGACAAGGTCGCCCAGCGGCGTGACGTCTCCCCCGGCAAGGTGCTGAGCGACGCGGCGATCGTCGAGGCGGCGCTCGCGGTGCCGGTGAACGCCGCCGCGCTCCTCACGCTGCCCGGTTTCGGCAACCGCATGAACCGCCGCCAGCTGGAGCAGTGGCAGGCCGCGATCGACCGGGCCCGGGCCCTCCCCGAGAGCGAGCTGCCCCAGCCGGGCCAGCAGGTCGCCGGCCCGCCCCCGCCGCGCGCCTGGGCGGACAAGGACCCGGTCGCGGCGGCCCGCCTCTCGGCGGCGCGCGCGGCGGTCTCGGCGCTCGCGGAGGAGCTGAACCTGCCGCAGGAGAACCTGATCACCCCGGACACGGTGCGCCGGGTCTGCTGGGAACCGCCGGCCCCGGGCACCCCGGACGCGGTCGCGGCGGCCCTCACCGGCCACGGCGCGCGTCCGTGGCAGGTGGAGCTGGTGACCCCGCTCCTGGTGAAGGCGCTGGCCGCCCAGGCCTGACCGCTCCCGGCACGGCCCACGGGGCCCGCACTCCGGCTCACCGGAAATGCGGGCCCTCCGTCGTTCCTAGCGCCAGATCGCGGAGAGGCTGTCGAGCTGGATCCAGGAGATCTTGTTGCCGGAGGTCGCGCCGTACACGTAGACCTTGCCCGTCGTGGTGACCTCGATCCGGCAGGTGCTGAAGCCGCCGCTGCTGTTGCGCGGGGCGACCCCGCGGACGTACGTCGTGGCGGGCCGCAGCTCGGCCGGAAGGACGCCGACCAGATCGAGGTCCTCGGCGGCGCTGCCGCCCTCGAACTCGTTGTCCTTCGCGCAGCGGACGCCGCCGCGCATCTGGAGGAAGTCGGTGCCCGCGATCCGCACGACGCGGGCCTGCGGCGCGTTGCCGTTCAGGGCTTCCAGGCCCGGGCGGCCCAGCGAGGTGAAGCCGGTCCACGGCACGACGATCTCGATCCCGGTCGGCAGGCCGTCGCTCGGCCCGACGGCCGCGGCGGGCGCGGCACCGAGCAGGGTGCCGCCGGCCGCGGCGGCGGGGACGGCGAGGGCGGCGGCGAGCAGGGAACGTCGGCTGGTGCTTTCGGTGGTCACGGTGTGGGCCTTTCGGGAGCAGGTGAGGGACGGTGACGGCGCGCGGCGGTCAGACCCACGGGACGGAGAAGTTGTCGAGCTGGACCCAGTCGACGGTGTTGTCGGGGGTGGCGCCGTACACGTAGAGCGTTCCGTCGTCGTTGGCCTCGACCCGGCAGGTCGCGAAGCCGTCCCGCGCGTTGCGGGGGCAGCCGGCGTGCAGATCGACGCCGGGGCGGAGGGCGGCCGGGAGGGTGCCGAGGGGGCTGCCCTTGGTGGCGTCGGAGAACGAGCAGTCCACCTTGCCGGAGAGCTGGAGCAGCCGCTGTCCCGAGAGGGCGATGAGCCGGGCCTGCGGCGCGCGCGAGGTGAACCCGGACGTCACACCGGGTGCCAGCGTGATGTCCGTCCAGTCGACGAGGACCTCGACGCCGAGGTCGGGCTCGGCGGGGGCGGGCAGGTACTTCAGGGTGAAGGTGCGGGGGGAGCGGGTCCTGCCGTCCGTCAGGTAGTGGGACTCCGCGAAGCCGAGGACGAGGCGGGTGCCGGTCTCTCCCCCGCCGTCCGGGGTCCAGGCGGCGATGCCCTCGGGCTCCCGGATGACGTCGTCCCCGGGCACGCGGCGGATCCGGGTGTACTGCAGGGGCCCCTCCGAGGGCCAGTGGAGGGTGGCGACGGCGGCGTCGTCCTCCAGGGGGTGGCCGGTCCAGACGTAGAGGTGGTCGCCGAAGGTCGCCAGGCCCTGCGGGTACGGCTGGACGCGGGTGAGCGCGTGGTCGGCCGTCCAGGCGCCCTCGGGGGTCCGGGGGGCGTCGGCGAGCAGGTGCCGCGTGTACCGGTAGGGGTTTCCGGCCACCGGCTCGCCCACCCTGCTGCCGATCACGATCCGGCCCGCGCGGGCGTCGACGGCCGGGAAGTGGAACGCGTCGCGGCCCGCCGGGGTGAACACGCGCACCCGGGTCCCGTCCGTGCAGTCCACGGCCTCGTTGGTGGCGGGGTCCCACGGCACGTACGGCGTGGTGGCCACGGCGCGGCCTTCGGCGTACACCACCGTGTCGTCCGTCGGGAAGGGCTTCCAGGGCTTGGCGAGCCCTTCCAGCCAGAGGTCGACGCCTCCCCCGGGTCTCGGGACGACCCCGAAGGAGGTGCCGTGGCCGAAGCCGCGCAGGTACATGCGGTCCATGACCCGGCCGTCGAGGGTCATCCGGGTGCACAGCAGATCGCCCTGGTAGGCGCGGTGCTGGCCGTCCACGTCCTTGTCGGACCTGCCCAGCTCGTCGTGCAGCCTGATGCCGCCGGGCAGGCACTGGAGGACGTAGAGCTCCTGGGCCGCGCTGTCGACGGCGAAGGACTGCATCTGGCTGCGCTGCGAGTCCGTGGCGGCGCGCGTGACAAGCGGTTTCGGCATGCGTGTGGTGTCGATCGCCTCGATGGGCATGTCTCCCCCTGTGGATTCACGGTCCGACGGCGGCTCCGTCGTGATCATGGACCGTCGGCGCCAGACTGCCAGACGCCCCTCGCGTCCCGCTCTCGCGGTGTGACCTTCGCCGCTTGGGCCTCAGGGGGTGGGCAGCTTGGTTACCCACAAGTAGCATGGGGGGAGCAAGCGCACGCTTAGGCGTGGGCCGCAGCAGCAGTGCCATCCCGCACCCTGGAGGAGAGCCATCGTGCCTCGTACCGTCAGGGACGTCGTCTTCGTCGACGGCGTCCGCACCCCGTTCGGCAAGGCGGGCCCGAAGGGCATCTACCACGAGACCCGCGCCGACGACCTCGTCGTGAAGGCCATCCGGGAGCTGCTGCGCCGCAACCCGGCCCTCGACCCCGCGAAGATCGACGAGGTCGCCATCGCCGCGACCACGCAGATCGGCGACCAGGGCCTCACCCTCGGCCGCACGGCGGGCATCCTCGCCGGCCTGCCGCAGTCGGTGCCCGGCTACTCCATCGACCGCATGTGCGCCGGCGCCCTCACGGCCGTGACCAGCGTCGCCGGTTCGATCGCCTTCGGCGCGTACGACGCCGTCATCGCCGGTGGCGTCGAGCACATGGGCCGCCACCCCATGGGCGAGGGCGTCGACCCGAACCCGCGCTTCGTGTCGGAGAAGCTCGTCGACGAGTCCGCCCTCTTCATGGGCATGACCGCCGAGAACCTGCACGACCGCTACCCGAGCATCACCAAGCAGCGCGCCGACGAGTACGCCGTGCGCTCGCAGGAGAAGGCCGCCAAGGCGTACGCCGACGGCAAGATCCAGCAGGACCTGGTGCCGATCTCGGTGCGCCGCACCGACCCGGCGGGCGGCGAGACCGGTTGGGGCCTGGTCACCGCCGACGAGCCGATGCGCCCGGGCACCACCCTGGAGTCGCTGGCCAACCTGAAGACGCCGTTCCGCGTCCACGGCAACGTCACCGCGGGCAACGCGGCCGGCCTCAACGACGGCGCCACCGCCTCGATCATCGCCTCCGAGGACTTCGCCCGGGAGAACGACCTCCCGGTCAAGATGCGTCTCGTCTCGTACGCCTTCGCCGGCGTCGAGCCCGAGGTCATGGGCTACGGCCCGATCCCGGCCACCGAGAAGGCCCTCGCGCAGGCGGGTCTGTCCATCGAGGACATCGGCCTCTTCGAGATCAACGAGGCCTTCGCGGTCCAGGTCCTCGCCTTCCTCGAGCACTACGGCATCGCCGACGACGACGCCCGCGTGAACCAGTACGGCGGCGCGATCGCCTACGGTCACCCGCTGGCCTCCTCCGGCGTCCGCCTCATGACGCAGCTGGCCCGCCAGTTCGAGGAGAACCCGCAGGTCCGCTACGGCCTCAACACCATGTGCGTCGGCTTCGGCATGGGCGCGACGGTCATCTGGGAGAACCCCCACTGGGAGGGCAAGTGAGCACCACCGCCGAGCTTCTGAAGGGCGCCGCCGAGCTCTTCCCGGACGAGGTCGTCACCAGCGCCCACGTACGGCACTTCGAACTGCCCGCGGGCGCGGGCCGGTTCGCGCTGATCACGCTGGACAACGGCTTCGACCACACCAAGCCGACCACCTTCGGCCCGCAGTCCCTCGCCAACCTGAACGCGGCGATCGACCAGGTCGAGGCCGAGGCCGCGAACGGTGACATCGTCGGCGTCGGCATCACCGGCAAGCCGTTCATCTTCGCCGTCGGCGCCGACCTCAAGGGCGTCGAGCTGCTCAAGAAGCACGACGAGGCGCTCGCCATCGGCAAGGGCGGCCACGACGTCTTCAAGCGCCTCTCCGCACTCGCCGTGCCGACCTTCGCGTACTACAACGGCGCGGCCATGGGCGGCGGCGTCGAGGTCGGTCTGCACTGCACCTACCGCACCGTGTCGAAGGCCCTGCCGGCCTTCTCGCTGCCCGAGGTCTTCCTCGGCCTGGTGCCCGGCTGGGGCGGCTGCGCGATCCTGCCGAACCTGATCGGCGCCGAGAAGGCCGTCTCGGTCGTCATCGAGAACTCGCTGAACCAGAACCGCCAGCTCAAGGGCAAGCAGGTCTTCGAACTCGGCATCGCCGACGCGCTGTTCGAGGGTGCCGACTTCCTGGAGCAGTCGCTGATCTGGACCGCCGGTGTCCTGAACGGCTCCGTGACCGTCGAGCGCCCCGAGATCGACCGCGGCGAGGCCTGGGACCAGGCCGTCGCCAAGGGCCGCGCCATCGCCGACTCCAAGGTGCACGGCGCCGCCCCGGCCGCCTACCGCGCGCTCGACATCATCGCGGCCGCCAAGGACGGCGACCTGCAGAAGGGCTTCGACGCCGAGGACCAGGCCCTCGCGGACCTGATCATGGGCGGCGAGCTGCGCTCCGGCATCTACGCCTTCAACCTGGTGCAGAAGCGCGGCAAGCGCCCCGCCGGCGCCCCGGACAAGTCGCTGGCCCGCCCGGTCACCAAGGTCGGTGTCGTCGGCGCCGGTCTGATGGCCTCCCAGCTCGCCCTGCTCTTCCTGCGCCGCCTTGAGGTGCCGGTCGTCCTGACCGACATCGACCAGGAGCGCGTCGACAAGGGCGTGGGCTACGTCCACGCCGAGATCGAGAAGCTGCTCGGCAAGGGTCGCATCAACCAGGACAAGGCCAACCGTCTCAAGGGCCTGGTCTCCGGTGTCCTCGACAAGGCCGAGGGCTTCGCGGACGCGGACTTCATCATCGAGGCCGTGTTCGAGGAGATGTCCGTCAAGCAGAAGGTGTTCGCGGAGGTCGAGGCGGTCGCCCCGGCGCACGCGATCCTCGCCACCAACACCTCCTCGCTCTCCGTCTCGGAGATGGCCTCCAAGCTCCAGCACCCGGAGCGCGTGGTCGGCTTCCACTTCTTCAACCCGGTCGCCATCCTCCCGCTCCTGGAGATCGTCCGCGGCGAGAAGACCGACGAGGCCTCCCTGGCCACCGCCTTCGGCGTCGCCAAGAAGCTGAAGAAGACCGCGGTCCTCACCAAGGACGCCCCGGCGTTCGTCGTGAACCGCATCCTCACCCGCTTCATGGGCGAGATCCAGAACGTCATCGACGAGGGCACCTCGGTGGAGACCGCCGAGAAGGCCATCGAGCCGCTCGGCCTGCCGATGTCGCCGCTGGTGCTCCTGGAGCTCGTCGGCCCGGCGATCGGCCTGCACGTCTCCGAGACGCTGAACCGCTCCTTCCCCGAGCGCTTCACGGTCTCCCCCAACCTGAAGGCGGTCGTCGAGGCCGGCAAGCGCGGCTTCTACGTCTACAACGCCGAGAACGGCTTCAAGCCGGAGCTCGACCCGGAGGTCGCCGCCCTCCTCAAGCAGGGCGACGTCGTCCTGACCGAGGAGCAGGTCCGCGACCGCGTCCTGGACGCGGTGGCGCAGGAGATCGGCCTGATGCTGGAGGAGGGTGTCGTCGCCGAGGCGCAGGACATCGACCTCTGCCTGATCACGGGCGCGGGCTGGCCCTTCCACCTGGGCGGCATCACGCCGTACCTGGACCGTGAGGGCGTCTCCGAGCGCGTCAACGGCAAGCGTTTCCTGGCCCAGGGCGTGGCGAGCGTCCCGGCGTAACACCCGGACGCGTCAAGACGACGGCCCCGGCACCTCGCACAGGTGCCGGGGCCGTTTCCCGTGTCGCGGGCGGGGTCACCCTATGGAGCGCCAGCCTTCGAGCAGCAGCCCCTCGCCGCCCTGCTTCTGACGGGTGGTGACGGGCGCGCGGCCGTCGGACACCGCCATCGCGACGAGACCGCCGTCGACCCCCTGGGCGAGGACGGTGGCCAGCTCCCCCTGCCGGTCCCCCGTCTCCGACCAGGCCAGGCCCTCGGCCTCCCGCTCGCTGGGGTACGCGGCGAGGGCGAGGCGCCCGTCCTCGGACTGCTGGGCGAGGACCGTGCGGTCGACGCCGTCGACGACGCAGCGCCCGGCGGAGAGGCGCCCGGTGCCGACGGCCTTGCCCAGCGCGGTCGGGGCCAGCCCGCGCTCGGGCGACCAGGCGCACACCTGACCCTCCTGGTCCAGGTAGAACAGCGTGACGTGCCCGGAGGGCCCCGTCACGGCCGTGAGGGTGCCCATCGTCACCGAGGCGGGCAGGAGTTCCTCGCGGAGCGGCTTCGCGCCGGGCTCGCGCTGCACGTAGCGCACGAGGCCCTTGGCGTGCGAGCTGAACAGCTCGACGAGACCGGAGCCGTTGGTGAGGGCGACCGGCGACGGGTCGGTCTTGGAACCGAGCAGGTCCCACCACGGGTGCCAGCCGCCGGCGTCCTTCTGCGCGCGGACGCTGATGCCGCCGCCGCCGTTGCGCATGAAGGCGTAGACGCGGCCCTGGGCGTCGACGGCGACGGCCGGGTTGCCCGTCCAGGGGCCCTTGCCGTTCGAGTGCCCCAGGGAGCGCCAGGGGGCCGCGGGACGGCCCGTCTGGAACTGGACGGCGTGCACCAGCTCGACGTGGCCCTCGTCCCCGCCCGTCGGCCGCAGACCGACGAGGTGGACATAGCGGTCGGCGCCCTGGCCGACCGCGAGGAACGGGGTGAGCCCGGCGCCGCCGAGGGAGACCGGGCCGCTCCAGCCGCCGGGCTCCTCGGTCCAGCGCACCACCTCGCCGTCCCGGGGCAGGTAGGCGCTGAACCGGCCCTCCTCCCCTCTGGTCAGCCAGCCGCCCTGGAGCACGGGGGCGGCGGGGCCGTGGGAACGGTCGGTGGGGGCCTGGGATCGATTCGCCATGGGGGGATCCAGCACTCCGGTCGTCGGGAGGAGTTCGGGTACGAACCGACTGTAGTCGCCCTCCCGGACGCTCTCCGCCGCGCCTGCGGCCTCATCCGTTCAGTAGCGCGCCTCCCGGCCCTCGCGGCCGAGCCGGCTGTGACCGCGCCCGTACAGGAAGTACACGACGAAGCCGATCAGCATCCAGACGGCGAACCGGAACCAGGTCTCGCCCGGCAGGTTGAGCATGAGCCAGACGGAGGCGGCGATGGAGAGGATCGGCAGCACGGGCACCCAGGGGGTGCGGAAGGCGCGCGGCAGGTCGGGGCGGGTCCGGCGGAGCACCATGACGCCGACGGCGACGACGACGAAGGCGAAGAGGGTGCCGATGTTCACCAGGGTCGCGAGTTCGTTGATGCTGGTGAAGCCGGCGACGATGGCGATGATCACACCGAGCAGGACGGTCGGCCGGTACGGGGTCTTGAACCGGGGGTGCGTGACGGAGAAGAAGCGCGGCAGCAGGCCGTCGCGGCTCATCGCGAAGAAGACCCGGGTCTGGCCGAGGAGCAGGATCAGACAGACCGTGGTGAGGCCGACGGCGGCGCCGAAGCTGATCACGCCCGCGTAGAAGGGGTGTCCCGCGGCCTTGAAGGCGTCGGCCAGCGGGGCGCTCACGGACAGCTCGGTGTAGTGCTGCATGCCGGTCACGACGAGGGCGACGGCCACGTACAGCACGGTGCAGATGAGCAGGGAGCCGAGGATGCCCCGGGGCATGTCCCGCTGCGGCAGCTTGGTCTCCTCGGCGGCGGTGGCCACCACGTCGAAGCCGATGAAGGCGAAGAAGACGACGGAGGCGGCGGTGAAGATGCCCATGACGCCGAAGTTCGTCGGCTCGTAGCCGAAGATCAGCTGGACCATCGGGGAGTCCCAGCCCGAGGTGCCGCCGGGCGGGGTGACGGCCGGCGGGATGAAGGGCTTGTAGTTGTCGCCGACGATGAAGAAGAGACCGGCGATGATCACGATCATCACGACGGTCACCTTGATCGCGACGACGACCGCGGTGATCCGGGCGGAGAGCTTCATGCCGAGGACGAGGACCACGGTCAGCACGAGGACGAGCAGGAAGGCCAGGATGTCGAAGGTGCCGCCCTCGATGTCCGGTCCTTCGAGCGAGGCGGGCAGGTGCCAGCCGATGTTGTCCATCAGGGATCTGACGTATCCGGACCAGCCGACGGCGACCACCGCCGTGCCCAGGGCGAACTCCAGGACCAGGTCCCAGCCGATGATCCAGGCGGGCAGCTCGCCGATCGAGGCGTACGCGAAGGTGTACGCCGATCCCGCCACCGGCACCGTCGAGGCGAACTCGGCGTAGCACAGGGCCGCCAGGGCGCAGACGATGCCGGCGGCGACGAACGCGAGCGCGGTGGCCGGGCCGGCGTTCTCCTTGGCCACCTTGCCCGTGAGGACGAAGATGCCGGTGCCGATGATGACGCCGACGCCGAACACGGTCAGGTCCCAGGCCGACAGGGACTTCTTGAGCGCGTGCTCGGGCTCCTCCGTGTCGCGGATCGACTGCTCGACCGACTTGGTCCGGAACAATCCGGAATTGGCGCGTGGTTGCTGGTCCGTACTCACATCGCACCTCCCTGCCTTGGGGCTGCCCGCCCTGGAGACAGAATGCACGCGAAAGGGCCGGTCGGCACTCCGAAGAGTGAGCCGACCGGCCCAAAGGTGACGCCGTGTGACGGGTTCCGTCAGTCGCGGGCGGGCTCCACGGCCTGGCTGCTGCTCTCGAACCGTCCGTCGAGGCGCGAGACCAGACCGGTGACCTGGCGCGCGATGTCGGGGGCGGTGAGCCCGATCTCGGCCAGGACCTCGCCGCGGGAGGCGTGGTCGAGGAAGCGCGGCGGGATGCCGAAGTCACGCAGCGGTACGTCGACGCCGGCGTCGCGCAGGGCCTGGGCGACGGCCGAGCCGACACCGCCGACGCGGCTGTTGTCCTCGACGGTGACGACGACCCGGTGACGCTCGGCGAGCGGGGCGAGGGCCTCGTCGACGGGCTTGACCCAGCGGGGGTCGACGACCGTGGTCGAGATGCCCTGGCGGTCGAGGAGGTCGGCGATCTCCAGGCACATGGGCGCGAGGGCGCCCACCGAGACCAGGAGGACGTCCGGCTTGTCGCTGCCGGGCTCGCGGAGCACGTCCATGCCGCCGACGCGGCGCAGGGCGGGGACGGCCGGGCCGACGGCGCCCTTGGAGAAGCGGACCACGGTCGGGGCGTCGGTGACCTCGACGGCCTCGCGCAGCTGGGCGCGGACCTGGTCGGCGTCGCGCGGGGCGGCGAGCCGCAGGCCGGGCACGACCTGGAGGATCGACATGTCCCACATGCCGTTGTGCGAGGCGCCGTCGGTGCCCGTGACACCGGCCCGGTCCAGGACGAAGGTGACGCCGCACTTGTGCAGGGCCACGTCCATCAGGACCTGGTCGAAGGCGCGGTTGAGGAAGGTCGCGTAGACCGCGAAGACCGGGTGGAGGCCACCGGTGGCGAGGCCGGCCGCGGAGACGGCGCCGTGCTGCTCGGCGATGCCGACGTCGAAGACCCGCTCGGGGAAGGCCTTGGCGAACTTGTCGAGGCCGACGGGCTGGAGCATGGCCGCGGTGATGGCGACGATGTCCGCGCGCTCCTTGCCGAGCGCGACCATCTCCTCGGCGAAGACGCCGGTCCAGTCGGCGCCGGAGGAGGCGATCGGCAGGCCGGTGTCGGGGTGGATCTTGCCGACCGCGTGGAAGCGGTCCGCCTCGTCCTGGAGGGCGGGCTGGTAGCCGCGGCCCTTCTCGGTGAGGCAGTGGACGATCACGGGGCCGCCGAAGCGCTTGGCGCGCGTGAGGGCGGACTCCAGGGCCTCGATGTCGTGGCCGTCGATCGGGCCGACGTACTTGAGGCCGAGGTCCTCGAACATGCCCTGCGGGGCGATGAAGTCCTTGAGGCCCTTCTTGGCGCCGTGCAGGGTCTCGTACAGCGGCTTCCCGACGACGGGGGTGCGCTCCAGGATGTCCTTGCCGCGGGCGAGGAAGCGCTCGTAGCCGTCGGTGGTGCGCAGGGTGGCCAGGTGGTTGGCGAGGCCGCCGATGGTGGGCGCGTAGGAGCGCTCGTTGTCGTTGACGACGATGACGAGCGGGCGGTCCTTGGCGGCCGCGATGTTGTTCAGCGCCTCCCAGGCCATGCCGCCGGTGAGGGCGCCGTCGCCGATGACCGCGACGACGTGGTCGTCCTTCCTCAGGACCTCGTTCGCCTTGGCCAGGCCGTCGGCCCAGCCGAGGACGGTCGAGGCGTGCGAGTTCTCGATGACGTCGTGCTCGGACTCGGCCTGCGAGGGGTAGCCGGACAGGCCGCCCTTCATCTTGAGCTTCGAGAAGTCCTGGCGCCCCGTGAGGAGCTTGTGGACGTAGCTCTGGTGGCCGGTGTCCCAGAGGACCTTGTCCTTCGGGGAGTCGAACACCCGGTGCAGGGCGATGGTCAGCTCGACCACACCGAGGTTGGGGCCGAGGTGCCCGCCGGTCTTGGAGACGGCGTCCACGAGGAACGTCCTGATCTCGTCGGCCAGCTGGTCCAGCTGTTCCGGGGAGAGCCGGTCCAGATCTCGCGGTCCCCTGATACGGGTCAGCAGAGCCACCCGTTCCTCCTTGCTTTGAGCTGGTCGAGCTTGCCGATTTGTCGAGTCTAATGTTCCGTCTTGGATCGTGGGCATCGGGCCGGGGGGTGAGGCGTCACCCTCACGGCCGACAAGCCGCTGATCTGTACGGCCGCAGTACGCGCGCGTGCGGGCTCCGGAGGGGCCCGCGCACTGCTCCGGACGCGCGGGAGCCCGGCACCGGTTTCCCGGTGCCGGGCTGGTGTGACAGGGGTTACGCGCGACCCGCGGTCTTCTGGGTGCGGCGGGAGACCGAGTCGATGATCACGGCGATGAGCAGGACCGCCCCGGTGATCATGTACTGGATGGCGTTCGAGGACAGGTTCATCTGGTTGAGGCCCTGGACGATCGACTGGATGACCAGGATGCCCAGGAGCGCCGACCAGACCTTGCCCCGTCCGCCGAACAGGGACGTTCCGCCGATGACCGCGGCGGCGATGCACATCATCAGCTGGTTGCCGCCGCCGAGCGAGCGGTCGGCGCCGCCCGTCGCGGAGGCGAGGAAGAGACCGCCGATGGCGCCCATCGTGCCGGAGATCATGAAGACCGAGATCCGGATCCACGACACGTTGATGCCGGCGCGGCGGGCGGCCTCGATGCCGCCGCCGACCGCGAAGACCTGGCGGCCGTACGTGGTGCGGCGCAGGACGAAGTCGGTGAGCAGCAGGATCACCAGGAAGATCACCAGGGAGAGCGGCAGACCCTGCTCCTGGTTGAAGCCGTACGCGGCGACGAGGACCAGGACCGCGAGGACGGCGGTGCGCAGGATGATCTCGCTCTGCGGGCGGTGCGGCAGGTCGGCGGCCTTGCGGCGGCGGGAGTCGCGCAGCTGGGCGAGGTAGAACGCGGCGACGACGGCCACGGCGAGGCCGTAGGCGGCGGCGACGTCGGAGAAGTAGTACTTGGTGAGGTCGCCGACGAAGCTGCCGATCGGGGTGGGGATGGTCGAGCGGTCGCCCATGACCCAGGTCTGGAGACCGGCCCAGCCGAGGAAGCCGGCGAGGGTGACGACGAAGGCGGGCACGCCGATCTTGGCGAAGACCAGGCCGTGGAAGGCGCCGATCAGGGTGCCGGAGAGGATGCCGAGGAGGATGGCGAGCCCGTCGGGCATGTCGGTGCCCAGCACGCCCCAGACGGAGCCGGCCAGACCGGCCACGGAGCCCACGGCGAGGTCGATCTCGCCGAGCAGCAGGACGAAGACGATGCCGACCGCCATGATGCCGGGGCCGACCGCGTACAGCGTGATCTGGTCGAGGTTGTACGAGGTGATGAAGTTGCCGGTGAGGGCCTGGAAGACGATGCCGATGACGATCAGGCCGACGACGACGGGAAGCGAGCCGATCTCGCCGGAGCGGATCTTGCGCTTGAACTCGTCGACGTATCCCTTGAAGCCCTGCTCGCGGACGAGGAGGCGGGGGTCGACGGCGGGGACGGCGGCGGCCGCGGGCTCGTCGCCGGTGCGGGGCTCGGGCACGGTGTCCTCGGAGGTGCTGGGGGTGGTGCTCACTTGGCTGCCTCCGCGTTGCGGGCCTGGCGGCGGGTCACGGCGTTGTCCGTGGCTCCGGTGATCGCGGCGATGATCTCTTCGTGCGTGGTGGTGGCCACCGGGAAGGTGCCGTTGTTGCGGCCCAGGCGGAGGACGGCGACGGTGTCGGCGACGGCCTTCACGTCGGCCATGTTGTGGCTGATGAGGATCACGCCGAGGCCCTGCTCGCGCAGCCGCTCGACGAGGTCGAGGACCTGCGCGGTCTGCTCGACGCCGAGCGCGGCGGTGGGCTCGTCCAGGATCACGATCTTGGGGTCGCCGACCAGGGCGCGGGCGATGGCGACGACCTGCCGCTGACCGCCGGAGAGCGCGGCGACGGGGATGCGGACGCTGGGGATGCGGATGGAGAGCGTGGAGAGCAGGTCCTTGGCCCGCTTCTCCATGGCGACCTCGTCGAGGACGCCGCCCTTCTTGATCTCGCGGCCGAGGAACAGGTTGGCGACGACGTCGAGGTTGTCGCAGAGCGCGAGGTCCTGGTAGACGGTCGCGACACCGAGGTTCTGGGAGTCGTGCGGGCGCTGGATCTCGACGCGCTCGCCCTCCCACTCGATGACGCCCTCGTCGATGGGGTGCACGCCGGCGATCGTCTTGACCAGCGTGGACTTTCCCGCTCCGTTGTCGCCGACGAGCGCGACGACCTCTCCTGCGTGGACTTCGAGATCGACACCGGAGAGGACCTGAACCGCTCCGAATCGCTTGAAGATCCCGCGCAACGCCAGCACGGGCGTCTGGGACACGTGAACCAACTCCTTCGCCGCCCGGACGGGGCGGCGGCATGTCGCGCCGGCGGTGCAGCGCCGAAGTTTCGAGGGGGGCTGGGCTCGTCCGGCCCCCGGACCGACAGCGGGGTCTGGGTCGGCCGGGGACCGGACGGGCTGGGGGGGGCGGATCCGGTCGCCGTGCGCCGGCCTTGTTACCGAGGGTCTTCACCCTCTGTACGCGGGCGGCGGCGCCTCTGACGGGCGCGGCGTGGCCGGGATCCGTGCCGCGGGACCCGAGGGGGTCCCGCGGGGCGGAGCCGGGGTTACTTGATGCCCAGCTCGGTGCACTTGGCGGCGAGGTCCGCGGTGCAGAGGTCGGCGGCCTTGTAGATGCCGTCCTTGACGACCGTGGACTGGATGTTGGTCTTGTCGACCACGACCGGGGCGAAGAGGGTGGAGGGCACGCCGTCGGTCTGGCCCTGGGCGCCGAGGTCCTTGCCCTTGAGCAGGTTCACCGCGAACTTGGCGGCCTCGGGGGCCAGCTGGAGCGGCGACTTGTAGATCGTGAAGGTCTGGCTGCCCGCGATGATCCGCTGGATGCCCGCGACCTCGGCGTCCTGGCCGCCCACCGGGATGCCCTTGACGCCGGCGTTCTCGAGGGAGGTGATGATGCCGCCGGCCATGCCGTCGTTCGCGGAGTAGACGGCGCCGATCTTGTCCTTGCCGACCGAGGAGATCGCGGCGGACATCTTCTCGCCCGCGACCTTCGGGTCCCACTCGCCGGAGGCCTCGTAGGCGATCTTGCCGACCTTGCCGTCGAGGGCGGTGTGGGCGCCCTTCTTGAAGAGGGCGGCGTTCGGGTCCTTCTCGTCGCCGTTGATCATCACGACGTTGGCGGTGGCGGCCTTCGCGCCGAGCGCGATCAGCAGGGCCTGGCCCTGGAGCTCGCCGACCTTGTTGTTGTCGTGGCTGACGTAGGCGTCGGCACCCGGGACGGCGCGGTCGTACGCGACGACCTTGACGCCCTTGGCCTTCGCGTCCTTGACCCAGCCCTCGGCCTTGGCGGCGTCGACCGGGTCGAGGGCGATGACCTTCACGCCGTCGGCGATCAGCTGGTCGAACTGCTGCTTCTGCTTCACGACGTCGGAGACCGCGTTGTTGTAGACGATCTCGCAGTCGGAGCAGGCGGCCTTGACGGCCTTCTCGAACTGGGGCTTGTCCAGGGCCTCGTAGCGCGAGGTCTTGTTCTCCGGCAGGAGCAGACCGATCTTGGTCGAGCTGCCCTTGTCGCCGCTGTCGTCGCCGCCGGCCTTACCGCAGGCGGCGAGCGAGAGGGCCATCGAGACCGCGGCCGTGGCTATGACGGCGCGGCGCGTCACTGCGTTCATGTGGGGTTGCCTCCCTGACGAGGCCGCGACGTTGCGGCCGAGGTGGCACGAAGTCAACTCGGCTGCAACGTTGACGTCAAGAAGTAAATTCTTAACGAGATGACAACGACGGTGTTCGTTATCTAAGTGAAGGCAAGACGGGAGGTCGGCGCCGCAGCGGGCAGCGCACTCTCCAACAGGGTCGAATCGCCCATTTCGCTCAGTACGAGGGCGAGCGCGCCGAGCACCTCGGCGCGGCCGCCGAGGGCCCCCTGGGCCAGCGAGAGCTGACGGGCGGCGCTGGGGATCGCGTACCGCGAGACGGAGTCCCTGATGGGTGCGAGGACCAGCTCACCGGCCTCGGCGAGGTCGCCGCCGAGCACCACCCTGCTGGGGTTGAGGAGGTTGCAGAGGTTGGCGACGCCGCTGCCGATGTGCCGTCCGACGTCGGCGATCACCCGGCGGCAGCCGGGGTCGCCCTCGCGGGCCAGCTGGACGACCCGCTCCATGGTCAGATCGGGGCCGTGGCTCGGCTGGAGCAGCGGCAGGACGTAGCGCGCGGCCGTGAAGGTCTCCAGGCAGCCGCGGTTGCCGCAGCGGCAGACCGGGCCCGACTCGTCCAGCGTGATGTGCCCGATCTCGCCCGCGGTGCCGCCGGGCCCCCGGTAGACCCGCCCGTCGATGACGAGCCCGGCGCCGACGCCGCTGGCCACCTTGATGTAGGCCAGGTCCTTGACGCCCCGGCCGCTGCCCCAGACGAGCTCGCCGAGCGCGCCGAGGTTGGCGTCGTTGTCCACGTGCACCGGGACGCCGAGCCGCCCGGAGAGCTCGTCGGCGGGGTTGATGCCGCTCCAGCCCGGCAGGATCGAGGTCGACCCGAGCGTCCCGGAGGAGACGTCGATCGGGCCCGGCACGCCGAGGCCGACGCCGATCACCTTGTCGTAGCCGATGCCGGTGGCCCGGATCAGCCGTTTGACCAGCTGCTCGGCCCGGTCGAAGCCCTCGGCCGCAGAGGCGTCCACGTCGAGCGGTTCGGCCTCCTCGGCCAGCACCTGGTGGGCGAGGTTCCCGACGGCGACCCGGAGGTGGGTGTGGCCGAAGTCCACGCCGATCACGATGCCGGCGTCGCCGGAGAGCGAGACGCTGCGGGCCCGGCGGCCGCCCGCGGAGGTGGGCGTGACCTCGACGGTGCCGCCGTCCTTCAACTCCCGCACGATGTTGGAGACCGTCGCGGCGGAGAGGCCCGTCGTCCGGGCGATCTCCGCCTGGGTGAGCGACCCGGCCATGCGTACGGCCCGGACGACCCGTTCGAGATTGGCCCTGTGCAGAGACGTCTGCGACCCCGGAGTCTCCATCGACTCACTCACTCCCACCGTTTTCTCCAACATGTGAACTCTAAGGGGACGCTTTCGCCTTGGTCCCCGTCAAGACCTTGAGTGTCGGACGGTGAGTGTCACACGACGCGGCGGGCCCCCGCCGCGGCTGCGGCGGGGGCCCGGAGAACGCGGGAGCGGGGCTACTTCACGGCGCCGGCGGTCAGGCCGGCCACCACCTGCCGCTGGAAGATGATGTACGCGGCGAGGACCGGGAGCATCGCCATCACGAGGCCGGCGAAGAGCCCTGACCAGTCGCCCTTGTAGCCCTGGCTGACGGCGAGCTGGACGAGGCCCTGCGAGAGCACCTTCCGGTCCGGCTCGGTGTTGAGCACGGTCGGCAGCAGGTACTGGTTCCACTGGCCGAGGAAGTTGAAGATGCCGACGCTGATGAGGCCCGGCTTGGCCATCGGCAGCATCACCTGGAAGAAGGTCCGGGTGTGCGAGGCGCCGTCGACGAAGGCCGCTTCCGCCACCGAGGTCGGCAGGGTGCGGAAGAAGGCCGTGAGGAAGAAGACGGTGAAGGGCAGCGAGTACGCGATGTAGACCAGGATCAGGCCGTGCAGCGTGTTGAGCAGGGCCATGTTCTGCATCACGTAGAACAGCGGCACGAGCGCCAGGATGATCGGGAAGCTCATCCCTCCGATGAAGAGGAAGTAGATGAAGCGGTTGCCCGGGAACTCGAAGCGTGCCAGGACGTACGCCGCCATCGATCCGAAGAGGAGCGTGCCGAGGAGCGAGCCGCCGACCACCAGCAGGGTGTTCAGGAAGTAGTCGCTCATGTGCGCCTCGGTCCAGGCGCGCGACCAGTTCTCGAAGTGCAGTCCGTCGGGCAGCGACCACGGCGAGGTGAAGATCGCCTTGTCGGTCTTGAAGGAGGTCATGACCGCCCAGAGCAGCGGCATGACGACCATGATCGCCCAGATGATCAGGACGCCGTGCGAGAAGACGTTGAGGGTGGCGCCCTCGGCCTTGGCGGTCCTGCGCGGGGAGGACGGCGCCGTCCTGGTCGCCGCGGGGCCCGGTCCCGCCGGGGAGCCGGGGGTCTCGACGCCGGTGGAGGCGGTGTCGGTCGTCTTCATCAGAACTCCAGCCGCTCGCGTCGGCCCAGCTTCATCACGACGGCCGCGAAGGCGAGCGTGACGACGAGGAGCGCGACACCGATGGTCGTTGCGTAGGCGGCCTGACCGTCCCGGAACGCCTTCTGGTACACGTACAGCGGAAGGACGATGGTGGAGAAGTCCGGCCCGCCGCCGTTGGGGCCGACGGTCATGATCTGCACGACGGCGAAGGACTCCGCGCCGAGCGCGAGGATGCCCATGTAGATCCAGCCCGACTGCACGGTGTCCCAGAGCAGTGGCAGGGTGATCTTGAAGAAGGTCGTGAAGCGGTTCGCGCCGTCGAGCAGGGCCGCCTCGTAGAAGTCCCTCGGAATGGACGCCATGCCCGCCGAGAAGAGGACGACGAAGAAACCGACCGTGGACCAGACGAGGACCGCCATCACGCAGATCAGGGCGAGGTCCGGGTCACCGAGCCAGTCCGGCTGGACGCTGCCGAGGCCGACGCCCTTCAATACGGAATTGATGGCTCCGCTGTTCGGGTTGTACGCGAACTGGAACAGCAGCGCGACGATCGCGATCGACAGCACCTGCGGGAAGAAATAGACGATCTTGTAGAACGAGGACCCGCGCACACCCGAGATCGCGGCGCCCTTGCGACTCCGTCCGCCGACATTCAGCATGAACGCGAAGAAAAGCGCAAGCCCGACGGTCACGAGCGGCAGCACCACCGCGAAGATCAGGCTGTGCTGGAGCGATTTCCAGAAGATCTCGTCGTCCAGCATGCGGCTGTAGTTGTCGAATCCGACCATCCCGAATTCGGGACTCAGCCCGGTCCAGTCCGTGAACGAGTAGTAGATGGCCTGGATGAACGGCCAGATCACGAACAGCGCGTAGAGCGCGAGGGGGACCACCAGGAACCCCACGATGAAACGGTACTTGCCGTGTTGCATTCCTACCGACCCCGATCTTTCCCGCGCCAGGCGCGCCGCGGGTGCCGCGCGCGAAGGAGCCGGGGCCCGCTCCCGGTCGGCGGGAAGGGGCCCCGGCGCTGTGCGTCAGTGCTTGTAGTGCTTGATGCTCGAGTCCTTGGCGGCCTCGTCGGCGTACTTCTGGATCTTCTTGATCGTCTCGGCCGGGGTCGCGCGGCCGGCCATCATCTCGCCGAGGCCGGCGACGCCGATCTTCTCCTTCTGGAGGGCGACGTACCAGTCCTGGAGGCGCGGGTTGACGACGTTCTGGCCGGCCTTCTCCAGGGCGGCGACACCGGACTTGAGGCCCGGGGTCAGCTCGATGCCGTCGGTGCCGCCGTTGAAGGCCGTCAGGGACTTCACGGACTGCGTGAAGTTCTTGGACGAGGCCTCGCTGAGCATGATGCGCAGCTGCTCCAGGCCGCCCTCCGGGTTCTTCGCCTTCGCCGGGACGATGAAGGGCTCGCCGCCGGAGGCCCAGATGGTGCCGAAGGGCAGCTTGTCGGAGGAGTCGATGCCGGTCGGGGCCGAGACGGCCAGGTTGAAGTCGGCCGGCATGGTCTTCGCGGCCTCGTTCTCGACCCAGGAGCCGTTCGGGATGAACAGCGCCTTGCCCTCGGTCCAGGCGGTCTGCGACTGGATGTGGTCGAGGCCGGGGGTGCCCTGGAGGATGTACCCCTTCTTCACCAGCTCGTAGTAGGCCTCGAAACAGGCCTTGACCGCGGGGTGCTCCCAGGCTTTCGGCTCCAGGTTGTCGATGGCGTCGAGGACCTCGCGGCCGCCGACCTTGCCGATCATCGGGTAGAGCGAGAAGGGGACGTAGTACGGGTACTTGCCGGCGTACGTCCAGCCCGCGATGCCCTTCTTCTTGGCCTTCTCGCAGACGGCCAGCATCTCGTCCCAGGTCTCGGGGTACTTGGCATCGAGGGAGTCGAGCAGCTTCTGCGAGTACCAGACGCCGTAGACCGTGTACGCGTAGTACATGATCCACACCGGGTCGCCCTCGAACTGGCCCATCTCGATGATGCCGGGCCGCAGGGTTTCGCGGACCTTCTTGGCGGGGTCGTCGATGGACGGCGCGTCCAGGAGCGGGGTGAGGTCCATCAGCTGCTTCTGGCCGACGAGGACACCCATGTCCATCTGCTCGGCGCCGGAGTTGTCGATGAGGTCCGGCGGGGTGCCGCCGTTGAAGCGCGGCTGCAGCGTGGTGGTGATCTTCTGGGTCGGGGTGAACTTGACCTTCGCCTTGGGGTAATTGGTCTCGTAGACCTTGATCGCGTCCTTGGCGTACTGCTGGCCGAATCCGCCGTCGAAGAGGACGAACTCCATCGGGGCCGAGTCGTTCACCCCGAGCGGGTTCTTGTCGGACTTCGTGCCCTTTTCGACCTTCTCGTTGCCGCCGTCACCGCTGCTCGCGCAGGCCGACAGGAAGCTCATCGTCGGTACGGAGATCAGACCGATAGCGGCGGAACGCTTGATCAGATCGCGACGGCCGAGGCCCTCACCGTTGTGTGCGGAGGTGGATCCCATGCTCAAGTCCTCGCCTTCATTCAGGACTCAGGCGGTGTACCGGTCGCCCGTTTCTCACTCGCCACAGGCGAAGGGCCCCGCCACCGCGGTCATTTGCAGCCGGGTCGTGCACGCGTCGGGCCGTCGTCGGATTGCTCCGACTGGCTGGACGCCGACAGGTATAGTCCACTTCCCTTCACGGGAGCAAGATCGAAACCAGGTTTGCACGACCATCTTTCCCGAGTTGAGACCTCCGGGATAAGCACGCTGGATCTGCGGCGTTTCGTCCAACCATTCGCCACGCAACACCCTTGACAGAACATCAGCCTCACCCCTTCTCGCGGGCGGGCGACGGAGGCGCGCGAAGGCCCACAGGAGGGAAAGGGCAAAGCGGACAAATGATCGAGATCGAAACAGTTGTGTCACAAACCAGTTGCCCGGTGAAGATCTCGTGAGAAGGATCCTGGATCATAGAGATCCCGCCGCCCCTGCCCCCGGCACGCGTGCGCGGTGGGACCTGCCCTATTCCACACGGATCTGGAGTACTACGTGGCCAACTCTTCTGGCCTGAACCGCACGGGCGTCCTGTCCCGTGTCACGGTCGCGGCGATAACGGCCGCCCTCGTCGGCACCACGACCGCCGCGGTCGCCGCTGACGCTCCGCAGGGCGCCACCGCCGCCCGCTCGACCCTCAGCGCCCCGTCCGCCTCCGCGGCGAGCGCCTTCGCGGCCTCCTCGGCCGTGGAGCACCGCACCCTGCAGGGTGTCGACGGCCAGTACCTGTACTGGTACAAGCCGAACGGCTCCGGCGGCTACGAGGGCCGCCAGTACGACAACAGCACCTGGGGCAGCGTCAAGTACGCCCAGCAGGCGGACAACGACGGAGACGGCTACGCCGACGACGCCTGGGTCTGGTACACCAACGGTGTCCTCGGCTACGTCGCCAGCGAGTCGCCCTCCAGCACGTTCGTGAACGTCGGCAGCGGCTGGAACGCATACAACAAGGTGCTCTCGCCGGGCTCGCTCGGTGGCGCCGCCGCCGCGGACATCATCGCCCGCGACGCCTCCGGCAACCTGTGGCTGTACCTCGGCTACGGGAACGGCAAGCTCGCGACGCGCGTCAAGGTCGGCACCGGCTGGAACGCCTACGGTCAGATCGCCGGCGTCGGCGATCTGAGCGGCGACGGCAAGGCCGACATCGTCGCCCGCGACGGCAGTGGCATCCTGTGGCTCTACAAGGGCACGGGCGACTACAAGAAGCCCTTCGCCGGCCGCGTCAAGATCGGCACCAACTGGGGCTCTTACAACCTCCTCCTGGGTGTCGGCGACCTCGACTGGGACGGCAACAGCGACCTGCTCGCGCGGGACACCGCCGGCAGGCTGTACCGCTACAGCGGCACCGGCAACGCGGCCTCGCCGTTCAAGCAGCGCGCCCTCATCGGCACCAGCGGCTGGAACACCTACCGCATCATGTTCTGATCGCCCACGGGCAGCACAAGGGCCCCGCTCCTCTTCCGAGGAGCGGGGCCCTTGCCGTTCAGCAGGTGTGTCAGCCGCGGATCAGGTTGCGGAGCACGTACTGCATGATGCCGCCGTTGCGGTAGTAGTCCGCCTCACCGGGGGTGTCGATGCGGACGACCGCGTCGAACTCGACACCGGTGTCGGTGGTGACCTTGACCGTGCTCGGCGTGGTGCCCTCGTTCAGCTCCGTGACGCCGGTGATGGAGAAGGTCTCCTCGCCGGTCAGGCCGAGCGAGTCGGCCGACTGGCCGGCCGGGAACTGGAGCGGGAGGACGCCCATGCCGATGAGGTTCGAGCGGTGGATGCGCTCGTACGACTCGGTGATGACGGCCTTGACGCCGAGGAGCGCGGTGCCCTTGGCGGCCCAGTCGCGGGACGAACCGGAGCCGTACTCCTTGCCGCCCAGGATGACCAGCGGGGTGCCGGCGGCCTGGTAGTTCTGCGAGGCGTCGTAGATGAACGACACGGGCGCGCCCTCGACGGTGAAGTCGCGGGTGTAGCCGCCCTCGGTGCCCGGCGCGATCTGGTTGCGCAGGCGGATGTTGGCGAAGGTGCCGCGGATCATGACCTCGTGGTTGCCTCGGCGCGAGCCGTAGGAGTTGAAGTCACGACGCTCCACACCGTGCTCGGTGAGGTACTTGCCGGCCGGGGTGTCGGCCTTGATGGCGCCGGCCGGGGAGATGTGGTCGGTGGTGACCGAGTCGCCCAGCTTGGCCAGGACGCGGGCGCCGGTGATGTCGGTGACCGGGGTGGTCTCCATCGTCATGCCCTCGAAGTACGGGGGCTTCCGGACGTAGGTGGACTCGGCGTCCCACTCGAAGGTGCTGCCGGTCGGGATCGACAGCGCCTGCCACTGGGCGTCACCCGCGAAGACGTCCTGGTAGGACTTGCTGAACATGTCCTCGCCGATGGCACCGGCGACGACGTCGTTGACCTCGGCCTCCGACGGCCAGATGTCGGCCAGGTAGACGGGCTTGCCGTCCTGGTCGACGCCGAGGGCGTCCTTGGTGATGTCCACCTTCATGGAACCCGCGAGGGCGTACGCGACGACCAGCGGCGGGGAGGCCAGGTAGTTCATCTTGACGTCGGGGTTGATGCGACCCTCGAAGTTGCGGTTGCCCGAGAGCACCGAGGTCACGGCCAGGTCGTGCTCGTTGACGGCCTTGGAGACCTCCTCCGGCAGCGGGCCGGAGTTGCCGATGCAGGTGGTGCAGCCGTAGCCGACGAGGTTGAAGCCGACCTTGTCGAGGTACGGGGTGAGGCCCGCCTTGTCGAAGTAGTCGGTGACGACCTTCGAGCCCGGGGCGAGGGTGGTCTTGACCCACGGCTTGCGGGTCAGGCCCTTCTCGACGGCCTTCTTCGCGACGAGCGCGGCGGCGACCATCACGTACGGGTTCGACGTGTTGGTGCAGGAGGTGATCGCGGCGACGGTGACGGCGCCGTGGTCGAGGGTGTAGGTGGAGCCGTCGGGGGCGGTCACCTCGACCGGGTTCGACGGGACGCCGTTGCTGACGGCCGGGGCGTCGGAGGCCGGGAAGGACTCCTCGCCCGCCTCGTCGGCGGTGGCGACGTAGTTGCGGACGTCCTGGGCGAACTGCGCGGCGGCGTTCGCGAGGACGATGCGGTCCTGCGGGCGCTTCGGGCCGGCGATGGACGGGACGACCGTGGAGAGGTCGAGCTCCAGCTTCTCGGAGAAGTCGGGCTCGGCGGCCGGGTCGAGCCAGAGGCCCTGCTCCTTGGCGTACGCCTCGACGAGCGCGACCTGCTCCTCGGAGCGGCCGGTGAGCTTGAGGTAGTTCAGGGTCTCGCCGTCGATCGGGAAGACCGCGGCGGTGGAGCCGAACTCCGGCGACATGTTGCCGATGGTGGCGCGGTTCGCGAGGGAGGTGGCGGCGACGCCCTCACCGTAGAACTCGACGAACTTGCCGACGACACCGTGCTTGCGCAGCATCTCGGTGATGGTCAGCACCAGGTCGGTGGCGGTGGTGCCGGTGGGCAGCTCGCCGGTCAGCTTGAAGCCGACGACGCGCGGGATGAGCATGGAGACCGGCTGGCCGAGCATGGCGGCCTCGGCCTCGATGCCGCCGACGCCCCAGCCGAGCACACCGAGGCCGTTGACCATGGTGGTGTGCGAGTCGGTGCCGACGAGGGTGTCGGGGTACGCCTGGCCGTTGCGGACCATGACCGTGCGGGCCAGGTGCTCGATGTTCACCTGGTGGACGATGCCGGTGCCCGGCGGGACGACCTTGAAGTCGTCGAAGGCGGTCTGGCCCCAGCGCAGGAACTGGTAGCGCTCCTTGTTGCGGCCGTACTCCAGCTCGACGTTCTGCGCGAAGGCGTCGTTGGTGCCGAACTTGTCGGCGATGACGGAGTGGTCGATGACCATCTCGGCCGGGGACAGCGGGTTGATCTTCGCCGGGTCGCCGCCGAGCGCGGCGACGGCCTCACGCATGGTGGCGAGGTCGACGACGCAGGGCACGCCGGTGAAGTCCTGCATGATCACGCGCGCCGGCGTGAACTGGATCTCCTGGCTCGGCTGGGCCTGCGAGTCCCAGCTGCCGAGGGCCCGGATGTGGTCGGCGGTGATGTTCGCGCCGTCCTCGGTGCGGAGCAGGTTCTCCAGAAGGACCTTCAGGCTGTAAGGGAGGCGCGCGGAGCCCTCGACCTTGTCCAGCTTGAAGATCTCGTACGACTTGTCGCCCACGCGCAGCGTGCTGCGGGCGTCGAAGCTGTTCGCCGACACGACAGTCTCCTTCATATATGTGCGCGTTTCACCACATCCTGCCGCCACGTACACGTCGTCGATCCGCTAAGGTAAGGCTAAGTTAGGTATCCCTTACCAGGGTGGCGGCAGCGGTGCGCCTCGGCAGATATCTCGATGTCGAGATAACTCTAGTACATCACCGCCGCTCGGTCATGCCTGGCATGCCCCGAAGCCTGTGGACGTTCGCCGCCGCCAGGACGGCGCGCACACGGTCCACGTCGGCGGGGTCCGCGGCGCCGCGCTTGGGCAGGACGAAGTAGATGCGCATGCGCCTGGGCATGAAGACGAACAGCTCGTCGGTCTCGATGCACCGGGGGAACGCCCGCCAGTCGATGGTGCTGGTCAGACCGCCACCGGTGGTGGTCATCCCGTCGTCGCCGACGACGGTCGTACAGGTTCCGTAATCCGCCATTCCGGAGTACTGCTCGCGCGCGACGCGCGCCAGGATCCGAGGGAGGATCACACCCAGGGCGACCAGTGCACAGGCACCCACCACGGCCGATGTGGCGGGCGAGAAGCCCTTGCGCCACGCATAGAAACACGCGATCAGGAGACCTACGGCCACCGGGACGAGCACGCCCGCGAGTCCGGACGGCGTCCCGAACGAATAGCGCCGCACGGCCGACCGGTAGTCGGCCTCGGTCGGCGTGTAGACGAAGGCGACGGCGCCGTCCTGCGCGGCCGCGTCCTGCATGTGATCCCCACCCGTGTACATGGCGGCAGATCCTAGCCAGGGCCGACCGCACCCCGTACGGACGCCTCCCGATTGCCGTGCTCGGCAGGTCGGACGACGATCGGGGCATGTTCAGCGGCGCGCATGTGATCCTCTACTCCCGGGACGCGGAGGCCGACCGGGCCTTCCTCAGGGACGTCGTCGGCTTCGAGCACGTGGACGCCGGGGGCGGCTGGCTCATCTTCAGGCTGCCGCCCGCCGAGATCGCGGTGCACCCGACGGAGGGCGAACCGAAGCACGAGGTGTACCTCATGTGCGACGACCTCGCGCAGACCCTGACAAGCCTGGACAAGAAGGGCGCCGACATCTCACGGGCCATCACCGAGGAGCGCTGGGGCCTCCTTGCGGCCGTCCGGCTGCCGAGCGGCACCGAACTCGCCCTGTACGAACCGCGCCACCCGACCGCGCTCGGCCTCGGTTCACCCTGACGGCCCACCCCGATGACACGTCACATCTCATATCTGAGATAACGTGACGCTCATGGCAGACGACTACCTCGTACGCATCGGCAAGCTCATCCGTGACGCCCGGCAGCACCGCGGCTGGACGCAGACGCAGCTCGCCGAAGCACTGGCCACGAGCCAGAGCGCCGTCAACCGGATCGAGCGCGGCAACCAGAACATCAGCCTTGAGATGATCGCCCGTATCGGCGAAGCCCTCGACAGCGAGATCGTCTCACTCGGCTACGCCGGCCCCATGCACCTCCGGGTCGTCGGCCGCCGTCGCCTCTCCGGCGCCATCGACGTCAAGACGAGCAAGAACGCCTGTGTCGCGCTGCTCTGCGCCTCGCTCCTCAACAAGGGCCGCACCGTCCTGCGCCGCGTCGCCCGCATCGAGGAGGTCTTCCGGCTCCTGGAGGTCCTGGGCTCCATCGGCGTCCGCACCCGCTGGATCAACGACGGCATGGACCTGGAGATCGTGCCGCCGGCCGAGCTGGACATGGAGTCCATCGACGCCGAGGCCGCGATCCGCACCCGCTCGATCATCATGTTCCTCGGCCCGCTGCTGCACCGCATGGACCGCTTCAAACTGCCGTACGCCGGCGGCTGCGACCTCGGTACGCGCACGATCGAGCCGCACATGATCGCGCTGCGCCGCTTCGGCCTTGAGGTCACGGCCACCGAAGGCATCTACCACGCCCAGGTCGAGCGCTCCGTCTCCCCCGACCGCCCGATCGTCCTGACCGAGCGCGGGGACACGGTCACCGAGAACGCGCTCCTCGCCGCCGCCCGGCACGACGGCGTGACCGTCATCCGCAACGCCTCCTCCAACTACATGGTCCAGGACCTGTGCTTCTTCCTGGAGGCCCTCGGCGTCCGGGTCGACGGCATCGGCACCACCACCCTGACCGTGCACGGCGTGCCGCAGATCGACGTGGACGTCGACTACTCCCCCTCCGAGGACCCGGTCGAGGCGATGAGCCTGGTCGCGGCAGCGGTGGTCACGGAGTCCGAGCTGACGATCCGCCGGGTCCCGATCGAGTTCATGGAGATCGAGCTCGCGGTCCTGGAGGAGATGGGCCTCGACCACGACCGCTCGGCGGAGTACGCCGCGGACAACGGCCGCACCCGCCTGGTCGACCTGACGGTCCGCCCCTCCAAGCTGGAGGCGCCGATCGACAAGATCCACCCGATGCCGTTCCCGGGCCTGAACATCGACAACGTCCCCTTCTTCGCGGCAATCGCGGCGACGGCCCAGGGCAAGACCCTCATCCACGACTGGGTCTACGACAACCGCGCCATCTACCTCACCGACCTCAACCGCCTCGGCGGCCGCCTCCAGCTCCTCGACCCCCACCGGGTCCTGGTGGAGGGCCCGACCCGCTGGCGCGCCGCCGAGATGATGTGCCCGCCGGCCCTGCGCCCTGCCGTGGTCGTCCTCCTCGCGATGATGGCGGCGGAGGGCACCTCGGTCCTCCGCAACGTCTACGTCATCAACCGCGGCTACGAGGACCTGGCGGAGCGCCTGAACTCGATCGGCGCGCAGATCGAGATCTTCCGGGACATCTGAGGACGTCACACGAGGTGAGCCGCCGGTCGACGGACTGACGGGTCGCCACATCGACCGAGGCCCCGCCACCCCGACACGGGGTGACGGGGCCTCCTTCGTCGGTTCCGGGGTCGGTCGCGCACGGGTTCAGGACGATCCCATGAAGTCCCACCGTGTAGCTGTGACACGGTTTGCCACCCACCTAGGCTGCGTGTGTCCGCCCACCGTCTCCCAGGAGTCACGCGTGTCCACGCCCCCGCACCAGCCCGGCCGCTCCAGCGATCCCGTGGTCAAGAAACACGTGAAGTTCATGGCGGTGCACTACGTCGAGGTCCACCGGCCGCGCGCACTGGCCCAGTTGCAGGCGTACGCGGCCATCGAGCCGTTCGCGCGGAGGGCCGCTGTCGTGGGCGGCGGCCACCTCCCGGACGGCGTGACGCTGCACGATCACCAGCGGCGGATCCCCGTACCGCCCAACGCGTTCCCCGACGCCCTGCCCCAGTGCTCGGAGCGCCTCGGGTCGCTGGCTCCGCACCTGGCGGCCGCGGAGACGTTCGAGCGGCTTCACTCCATGATCCGGCGGGCCACGAGCGGCGAGTTCGACATCCGCGGCATCGGCGACCTCTCGGTGTACGACTTCGCCCAACGCCTCGGCCATCCGCGGCTGCTGCCACAGGAGGTCTACCTCCACACCGGCGCGGCGGTGGGCGCGCGGCATCTGGCGACGGTCATGGGGCGGGACCCGTGGGAGGGCACGATCCCCATGAAGGAGCTGCCGAAGGTCTGGCAGAAGCGCCTGGACGCGGCGGACGTCGAGGACGTGCTGTGCCACTTCAAGGACGCCTTGCGGCAGCTCGCCGAGCACCACGTCCCCGTCTACGGCAAGAGCTGCGGCTGCCCGGGCGGGCCGGCGGCCAACGGTTACGACGTGCCCTGAGCCTTTCGCGCAGTGCTGTTTAGAATGCGCCTCTCGGATCCATTCGGAAGAGAGCGTCGTGAAGAAAGCGCGTATATGCCTCGTGGCCGCCTGCATGCTCATGGTCGCCGCATGCGGGGGAGAAAGTCCCACTGTCGACACTTCCCGGCTGACCGACCGCCAGAAGGAATGGGTCGAATTCTCCTACGCGCACGAGAAGAACCAGGACATCAAGGAGAAATGGGAGCGACTGCCGGCCGACGGCGTCAAGTCCTACCTCGATGAGCAGCTCCCCCTGCTGTGCGGCGACACCGCGGCGCTGATGGACAGCCTGCAGAAGGCGGGGCATTCGGCGGAGGAGATGCGGGACTACAAGCGGAAGACGTCCGAGCTCATCTGCTGACGCACGGCGAAGGTCCCCGCCGGTGACGGCGGGGACCTTCGTGTTCCGGGGCGCGGGGGCTATGCCGCCGCGCCGCCGAGGATCCTCAGCGAGTACGTGCCGTAGGCCCGGTGCAGGACCATCACCACGGGGCCCGAGGTGAGGACTCCGCTGACGACGTACTCCTTCTTGTTGCCGGTCTGGGCGACCTTCTTCTCGTACAGGGAATCGGTCTCCTTCCTCGCCTGTACGAGCCAGGAGGCGGCCTTGGCGTGGTCGACTCCCGTGACGTCGAGCCGGGTGCAGGCCGTGAGGAAGGCGAAGTCCCCGGAGCGGTTCGCGTCCGTACGGCACAGGAGTGACGACATGTTCTCGTGATCGGCGTATCCGGCCGATATCGATATGCCGTTTCCGCCGGTTCCGTTGACGTACGTCTTCTTCTTCCCGTCGGGCATCTCCTGCTCGACGGGCTCACCCAGTTTCAGCTTCCAGTCGGCCGAGAGCCCGGTGAGGAATTCCCTGCCGGTGTATCCGGCGGCCATCGTGCCCGCGGCCCCGAAGGCGGGCCGCTCCTCGCCGGCCACCGCGTGCCGCGGCAGGTCGGCGGCGCGCGGAACCGCCCGCGTCGTGGGGGACGGAGCGGGCCGCGTGGCCGTCGCCGCAGCCGTGGTCCTCGGACGCTCGGGCGCCGCCGTCGTGGCGGTGCCGTCCGCGCCGCAGGCGGCGGCTCCCGCCGTGCCGACGACGAGCGTCGTCAGCACGACGGGAACGCGGAAGGCGGCGCGGATCACAGGCCACCGTCGACGAGACCGCACGGACCGGGCTCGGCGTAGTTGTACGGGACGAACGCGATGGCGTCGAACACCACGTTCTTGTCGCCGGTGCCGTCCTTCTGGATGTTGTCCATCTCGATCCGTCCCCCCTTCCAGAAGCTGAAGGTGCCCATCTCGAACCAGGTGTCCTTGCCCGCGGCGCGGGTGCCCTGGTTCACGTTGCAGTAGTCGGGCTTGGCGCCCGCCGTGTTGTCGCCGGGGATGAAGTCGTACCGGACGGTCGCCTCCGCGCCGTGGCTGGGCAGGTGGAGGTAGATCTTGTACCGCTGTCCGGGCTGGTCGCCGGACGGCAGCTTCCTCTGGTTGACCTGCCACCGGCCGGTGACCTTGTGGAACGGCTCGGTGTACGGGTAGCTGTGCGTGAAGTAGACGTGGTGGTCGTACCCCGCGCCGAGCTGGTGCAGGTCGAGCCCGGCGATGTACGGGGTGGCGCGCCAGGTGCCGTCCTCCCGCGACATGGTGACGTTGTCGCCGAGCTGGAGGGTGAACTTGCCGTCGTCGGCGCCCTCGAAGTCCCCGCAGTCGTACGTGTCCTCGTGCTCTCCGAGGTCGTCGACGATGATGGCGTTGGTGTAGACGCTCGGGTGGTTGATGCACGGGCCGTGGCCGTACTTGCTCTGGAGCGCCGGTTCTCCCGATCCGAGCGAGTAGCTGAGGTGCTCGGTGGTGGAGTTCGAGCTGCTCTGCCCGCCCATCCAGTCCGCGCTGCCGCTCCAGCGGCACTGCTCGTTCCAGCTCGGGCACGGGTCGGCCGCGGCCGGGTCGCACGCGTTGTTGGACGGGGAGCAGAACAGGGTCCGCGGCGGGATCTTGATGACGCCCATCGGCATGTTCGGCTCGGCGTACGACTCCGTGGCGTTCCAGGTCAGCTGGGGCGTCTCCGCCCAGCCGAGGATCTTCTCCGAGTAGTTCCACTCGCCGGGACGCGAGGCGTCGTTGTAGCTGTAGCGGAGGAACGGCTGCCGGTCGGCCGGGTAGCTCGGGTTGATCGGGTTGTTGAAGAAGCCGAGGCCGACGGTGCCGGAGGTGTAGACGCCGGAGTTGTAGCCCCAGAGCGCCATGTACCAGTTCTCGATGTAGGCCGGGTTGCCCGAGTTGGCCTGCATGCCGAGGGCCTTGAGCTGGTTCCACTTCTCGGCCAGGATGCCGAGACCGGCGGCGATGTTCGCGGCGTAGTCCGTGGTGACCGCTCCGGCGCGCAGCGGGTCGAGCTGCGTGTCGTGCTTCTCCGACATGCCGGTCGTCACCTGCGCGATGCCGTAGCCGCAGTCGGCCTTCTCACGGTCGGGGTAGCCGTGGATGCCGTTCAGGTTGCCGAACCAGTCGGACCGGGTCACGTTGCCCGAGTCGCCGTTCATGGAGTGCCAGGAGGCCTGCTTGAAGTTGGACTCCTGGGCGAGGATGCCGAGCATGACCTGCGCGGGGATCTCGCCGCCGCCGGTCAGCGCCGGCTTGGGGAACAGGCCCTGCGGGGTGTAGGCGGCGAGGCCGGTGTCGTGCCAGTTCTGCGGCCGCGACACGTACAGCTGGCCGTGGACGGCCTGGTCGACCGCCCACTCGACCTGGTTCGCGCTGGCCTGGAGCGCCTGGCGCTTGGGGTCGTTGCGCCGGACGATGCAGGGCGTCTCCATCGTGCCGACCTTGCCCCAGACGGGCACGCCGGAGCCGGAGAGGCACTTCGTCTCGACGTCGCCCTCACCGCAGTTGCGCGGATCGTCGTCGTCGTCCATGGGCAGGGCGAACGCGGCCGGGCCCATCGGCAGCGAGGAGTCCTGCTTCGGCCGCTTGCGGTCGGCGTCCACGAGCTTCGTGGCCTTGGCGCCGGTCCTGAGCGCGGTGGCCTGGACGGTCAGCGACCCGGCGCCCTCGGCGGAGGCCGCGCCGATCCGCGTGGTGACGCCCTTCATCTGCTCGGAGAACACCGAGTGGGTCACCAGGTGCCCGTGCCGGGAGATGCCCGCCACGCGGCCGGTCACCGCGTGCTTGGCGAGCCCCGGGGCCTTGCGGGTGTCGATCCCCTTCACGTCGCCGACCACCGCGGCGCCGTCGGCGACGGGAAGCAGCTTGACGTTGCCCTTCGGGGCGCGGCCCAGCTCGGTGAAGCCCTTGCCGTCGAAGTGGGAGATGACGCTCTTCTCGCCGTCGACCGTGCCGACGTCCACGCCGTCCTTCGAGGCGGTCAGCGCGAACATCGGGCCGGGCACGGCGGCGAGCTTGGCCGCGGTCAGCTTCCTGCCGTTGCCCTTCAGGTCCACGAGGTTGCCGTCGAGCACGCCGACGGACCCCTTCTGCGTGGGCGTGACGTGCGTCAGGTAGCCGTCGACCGTGCGGCGGGAGGAGACCGATCCGGTGGCCGCGTCGACGGAGATCACCGTCGTCGTGCCGACGTTCGTGTCGGTGGCCGAGCTGGAGGTGAAGGCCACCTCGTCGCCCGTTCCGCACCCCGGCGTGAAGTAGGCCAGCTTGACCCGGTCGGGAAGCTCGGTGACCTTGCCGTCGGAGAGCCGGACGACCGCGGCGAAGGCGCCGCGCTCGTAGGCCCCGGGCTGGTTGGACCAGACCGAGGGGGCGTAGACGGCTGCCGCGTAGTTGCCCGAACCGGTGGTGCAGACGTAGCCCGTCCACGGACCGATGTCGGACAGTTCCTTGCGGTTGAGGCGGGCGATCTCGTAGAAGGAGAACCCGTCGTTCTCCTTGGCCGCGAGGATGTGCAGTCCCTCGGCGTCGCCGGTGGCCTGCACGATCGCGTCCGACGAGGCCGCGTAGTCCGCTCCCAGGTCCTTGCCGGGGGTGGCGAAGAGGCGGGGCGTCGTGGTGTCCGCCGCGGCGGGGGCGACCGGGGTGTCCGTGGAGGCCAGGGGAACGAGGGCCGCGGACGCGGCCAGCACGCTCATGACGACCAGCGGGTTGGTGGCGAAGTATCGTCCAAGGCGTCGCTTGCGCATGGTCATCCCTACATCCAGTCCGTGCAGCTGCCGTGGAGCGGCGGGAGGCTCACGTCGACCGGCTTGTCCCCGCTGGCCGTGGGGTCCTGGATGACGTACTTCATCGGCTCGGGGTCGTACTGGGCGTTGACGTCGTTCCAGCACGCCTTCGCGGTCGTCTTCTTCCAGTTCCGCATCACCGTGTAGGCGCCCGCCACACCGGTTCCGAGCTTGCCCGCCGTGTCGTACGTCTGGACGCCGCCGTCGGGGTCACCGGTCGACCACAGCGTCAGGTACACGTAGTCCGGCGAGGTGTCGAGGTCGCGCGACACCTTCGCCCAGACCGCCTGGCACTGGGGGGACCACATCAGCCGCACCGCGACCGACTGGTCCGGCTCGGTCACCTGCTGAAGGATCTCCGCGTCGGCGTCACACCCCATCTGGATGGGGTCCTTGTCCGTACAGGAGGCCCGCCAGCACCCGGCCGCGGAAGCCGGAGTCGCCTGCATTCCCTGAAAGAATCCCGCCAGCAGCGTCAGAGCGACCGCTGCCGGCCCCCATCTACGTATGCTGCGCACTCACATCACCTTCACAATTCTTCGCGACGCTCTTTCGAAGGCGCCGCGAATGGCTTGATCAACACGGTGACGATACGCCAACAACCGTGTCTTCAAACCGGTTTGATCGGCCCTTGAACAGCAGCGATACCGAAGGCGGACATGTCGTGGCAGTGCATCCCATCAGTGGTGCTGAGCCCCAGAGCGGGATGTGTCCGGCGGCTTTTCCGCAGCGCGGAAAAGGGAAATTTGCCCGCCGCTTCGGCCATTCAGAGCGGCGTGGAAGAATTGCTCCACGAAGGGCGATTCCCTTTCACCGGCGGCCGGCACACGACTGTTCGGCGCCGGGGGCGGCGACTACGATCCGGCCGTGGACTCGTACGCGTACGCCCCGCCCCCGCCCCCGCTGCCTCCCCGGGCGGCTCCTCGGCGCTGGTGGCGGCATCCGGGGGTCGTCGTCGGGGCGTTGGTCGTGTTGCCGCCCGTCGGGATCGCTCTCGCGTGGGTGAGCCCCTGGGGCCGGAAGCGGAGGATCCTCGCCACCGTGCTCGCCGCCGTCTGGTTCGTCCTGCCCTTCCTCGGCGGGGGTTCGCCGCAGGAGAAGCCGGCGGTACGGGACGACGCGCGGGCCCCGAAGGCCGGCGGCCCGGTCTCCCCGTCCGCGTCCCCCTCGCCCTCCGGGCCTCCCGCGCTCGTGGGGAAGGGTCTCAAGGAGGCGAAGGGGGCCGCCTCCGCCGCCGGGTTCGACGTCGTGTCCCACGACGCCTCCGACCAGGACGCCGGGCAGTGGGACGCGGACGACTGGAAGGTGTGCTTCCAGACTGCCGCCGGGCAGCGGAACGGGGGCAGGCCCTCACTCGATCTCGGCGTGGTCCGTGTCGAGGCCCCCTGCCCCGCCGCCGACGGCGAGGCGATCCCCTGGCCGAGGATGCCCGCCGTCACCGGCATGACCTTCGCGCGGGCCGGGGAGGCCCTGAAGCCCATCGGTTTCAGGAAGGTCGAGCCGGAGAGCGCGTACTCCGATGTGACGCCGCCCGGCGTCCCCGACCCCTGGAAGGTCTGCTTCCAGGACCCCCGGCCCGGCGAGGAGGTCGAGAACCCGCAGTACGGGACCGTCTACCTCAAGCTCGCCCCGCCCGACGCGCCCTGCCCGGAGCGGCCGTACGACCGGCTGCGCCCCGAACCGACGCAGGCCCCCGCCCCCGCGCCGAAGCGCACGCCGGTCCCCGGGCCGACGCCCGACCGGGAGACCGAGGGCGGCAGCTGACCCGATCGCCTGCGGCACGTGACCCGCACCGGGAGCGCTCAGGCTCCTGGCATCACGCCGCCGCCCTTGAGGCGTTCGAGGTCCGAGGCGCGGACCTGGATCACGAAGAGGGCGACGAGCGCGCCGACGACGGCGAAGATCGCCGCGGTGACGAAGCCGGCGGAGACGCCGGAGGTGAGGACCTGGTCGCCCCAGGGGGGCGGAAGCTGTCCGGTCCTCGCGAACTGGGCCTTCTCCAGCGGCCCGGCCTGCGAGAGGAAGGCCGGGACCTGCTTCTCCGCCTCGTTGCGGCTGGCCGTGCCGAAGACCGTCACCAGGATCGACAGGCCCAGTGAACCGCCCACCTGCTGCATGGCGTTGAGCAGGCCGGACGCGGCGCCCGACTCCTGCTGCGGGACGTTCGACAGCGCCATGATGGTGAGCGAGACGAACATCAGGCCCATGCCCATGCCGAAGACGAGGATCGGTCCGAGGATGCTGCCCGCGTAGGTGGAGTTCACATCGGTGAGCGTCAGCCAGGACAGGCCGGCCGCGGCGAGCACCGATCCCACCACCATGAAGGGCTTCGGGCCGTACCGGGGCAGCAGGTTGGACGTGAGGCCGGCACCGACCGCGATGATCGCGCTGACCGGCAGGAACGCGAGGCCCGTCGTCAGGGGACTGAAGCCCAGTACCTGCTGCACGAACAGGGTGAGGAAGAAGAACATCCCGAAGATGGCCGCCGCCAGGCAGAGCATGATGACGTAGGTGCCCGAGCGGTTGCGGTCGGCGAACATGTGCAGCGGCGTGATGGGTTGCTGGGAGCGCCGCTCGATGAGGATGAACGTGGCCAGGAGGACGACCGCGGCGACGAACGAGGCGATCGTGTAGGGGTCGCTCCAGCCTTCCTGCGCGGCGCGGATGAATCCGTACACCAGCGCCACCATGCCGAGCGTCGAGGTCAGCGCTCCGGCGAGGTCGAAGTGGCCCGGGTGCCGCTCGGACTCCTTGACGTGCCGGGGCGTGAGCAGGGCGATCACCACGGCGATCGGGACGTTGACGAAGAAGATCCAGCGCCAGTCGAGCCATTGGACGAGCATGCCTCCGGCCACCAGGCCGATCGCGCCGCCGCCGGCCGAGACGCCGGCGAAGACGCCGAACGCCCGGTTGCGTTCCGGGCCTTCGTCGAACGTGGTGGTGATGAGGGAGAGCGAGGTCGGCGAGGCGATCGCGCCGCCGACGCCCTGCAGCGACCGGGCCGCGAGCAGCTGCCACTCGGTCTGCGCCAGTCCGCAGAAGAGGGAGGCGAGTCCGAAGAGCAGCACACCGAAGATGAAGACCCGTCGTCGGCCCAGGATGTCACCGGTGCGGCCGCCGAGGAGCAGCAGGCCTCCGAAGGTGAGCGTGTAGGCGTTGACGACCCAGGACAGGCTGGTGGTCGAGAAGTCCAGCGCGGTCTGGATGTGCGGGAGCGCGATGTTGACGATCGTGATGTCGAGCACGACCATCAGCTGGCAGGAGGCGATCACGAACAGGGCGATGCCCTTGCCGTCGCCACCCTTCTTCGCGGGGGCGGTCGGTACGGGGGTCGTCGGCTTGGGTGTACTCATGGGGCGCCTCGTGCCTCGCCTTGCGAGTGATCCGTGGGCCGGTCAGTCCACCTTTCGACACTAAGCCCGGCCTACCGGGGTGACCAGTTGATCAAGTGGTCACGCGTGCGCCGGCTCGTCGAGGACCGCGAAGCCGTCGAGCTCCACCAGGGCCTGCTCGTCCCAGAGCCGTACGACTCCGATGACCGCCATCGCCGGGTAGTCGCGGCCCGCCAAGCGCCGCCAGATCCGGCCCAGTTCATGGGCGTGCTCGCGGTAGCCGGGGACGTCGGTGGTGTAGACGGTGACGCGGGCGAGGTCGGCGGGGGTGCCGCCGGCGTGCCGGAGGGCGGTGAGCAGATTGCCGAGGGCGAGGCCGAACTGCTCGGTGAGGTCCTCCCCCACGACCTTCCCCTCGGTGTCGAGCGCGGTCTGCCCGGCGAGGAAGACGAGCCGGGATCCGGTGGCGGTGACGGCGTGCGAGAAGCCGGTGGGCGGGGAGAGTTCAGCGGGGTTGTGGCGGTGCAGGCTCATGGGGTCGGCTCCTTCGTCGTCTCGTCCGCGGGCGGCACCTTCGCGTACAGCTCCTTCGCGATGATCGTGCGCTGGACCTCCGTCGCGCCCTCGTAGATCCGGGGTGCGCGGACCTCGCGGTAGAGGTGCTCCAGGAGGTGGCCCCGCTGGAGCGCGAGGGCGCCGTGCAGCTGGACCGCGGCGTCGACGACGTACTGGGCGGTCTCGGTGGCGAGGAGCTTGGCCATGGCGGAGCGCCGGGGGACGTCCGGGTCGCCCTCGTCGTACGCCACGGCCGCCGCGTACACGAGCAGACGGGCGGCCTCGGTGCGGGTGGCCATCTCGGCGACGCGGTGCGAGACGGCCTGGAGGTCGGCGAGGACCCCGCCGAAGGCGGGGCGGGCGGCGGTGTGGGCGAGGGCCGCGTCGAGGGCGGCTTGGGCCATGCCGACGGCGAAGGCGCCGACGCTGGGCCGGAAGAGGTTGAGGGTGTTCATGGCGACGCGGAAGCCGCGGTCGGGTTCCCCGAGCAGGTCCTCCGGGCCGACGGGGACGCCGTCGAAGGTGAGGGTGCCGAGGGCGTGCGGGGCGAGCATGTCGAGGGGCTCCCCGCCGAGGCCGGGCCGGTCGGCGGGGACGAGGAAGGCGGTGACGCCGCGTGCTCCCGCGCCCGGGGTGGTGCGGGCGAAGACGGTGGCGAAGTCGGCCTCGGGGGCGTTGGAGATCCAGCGTTTCTCGCCGTGCAGGCGCCAGCCTCCGCGTCCGTCGGGGACGGCTTCCAGGGCGAGCGCGGCGGCGTCCGAGCCGGCGTCCGGCTCGGAGAGGGCGAAGGCGGCGACGGCCCGTCCGGCGGTGGCCTCGGGGAGCCAGCGGGCGCGCTGGGCGGGAGTGCCGAAGGCGGCGACCGGGTGGGTGCCGAGGCCCTGCAGGGCGAGGGCGGTCTCGGCTTCGGTGCAGGTCCGGGCGAGGGATTCGCGCAGCAGGCAGAGGTCGAGGGCGCCGGCCTCGAAGAGGCGGGCGAGGAGGCCGAGCTCGCCGAGGGCGGCGACGAGCGGCCGGTTGACCCGGCCGGGTTCGCCCCGGTCGGCGAGGGGCTTCAGGCGTTCGGCGGCGAGCGCGCTGAGCTGCGCACACCAGGTGGTCTGTGCCGGATCGAGCGAGAATGCGGGCATGTGGGCCCTCTCTGACGCCCTCGGGCGTCTTCGTCCCTGCGCCGTCGGGCGCGCCGTCCCGCGCACCGGCCGGCGGCCTGGTCACCGGGTCGGGCGGCGGCGTGTTCCGTGTGCCCGACGGCACCCTTGTCGCGAACCGTTGACTGCCGTCACCAACACGATACGCTCGTGGAGCGATGGACGACCCCACCACGACAAGGGGACGTACTCATGGAGCTGACGCCCTCGGCCCACCTCGACACGTTCGCCCGTGACGGGCTGCCCCCGCCCGACCGGTGGCCGCGTCTCGTCTTCGACCTCCCCGAGCTGGCCTACCCCGACCGGCTCAACTGCGGCACCGAACTCCTCGACCGCACCCTGGAGCGGTTCGGCGCCGACCGGCCCGCCTTCCACGACGGCGAGGGGGCGATCTGGAGCTACGGGGAGCTCCGCGAGCGGGTCGACCGCATCGCCCACGTCCTCACCGCCGACCTGCGGGTCCGGCCCGGCAACCGGGTCCTCCTGCGCGGCCCGACCACCCCGTGGCTCGCCGCCTGCTGGCTCGCCGTGATGAAGGCCGGCGCCGTCGCCGTCACCGTCCTGGCCCAGCAGCGCGCCCCCGAGCTGGCCGTGATGGCCGAGGCCGCACAGTGCTCCCACGCGCTCTGCGACGCCCGTGTCCTCGACGAGCTCCTCGCGGCCCGGATACCCGGCCTCCGGATCACCCCCTTCGGCGGGGACGGCCCCGAGGACCTGCTGGCCCTGGCGGAGCGCCACCCCGGCCGGTACGAGGCGGTGCCCACCGCCGCCGACGACGTGGCCCTGATCGCCTTCACCTCCGGCACCACCGGGCGGCCCAAGGGCTGCGTCCACTTCCACCGGGACGTCCTGGCCGTCGCCGACACCTTCTCCGCGCACGTCCTGCGCCCGCTGCCCGACGACGTCTTCGCCGGGTCGCCGCCGCTCGCCTTCACCTTCGGTCTCGGCGGACTCGTCGTCTTCCCCCTGCGGGCCGGGGCGAGCGCGGTCCTCCTCGAACAGGCCGGTCCCAAACAGCTGCTGGCGGCGATCGAGCGCCACCGGGTGACGGTGCTCTTCACCGCTCCGACGGCCTACCGGGTGATGCTCGACGAACTGACCCAGGGCATCGCGCCCGAGGTGGCCTCGCTGCGCCGCTGCGTCTCGGCCGGCGAGAACCTGCCCGAGGCGACCTGGAAGGCCTGGTACGCCCGGACCGGGCTGCGCCTGATCAACGGCATCGGGGCGACCGAGCTGCTGCACATCTTCATCTCCGCCGCCGACGGCGACATACGCCCCGGCACCACCGGGCGCCCGGTGCCCGGCTGGCAGGCCAGGATCGTCGACCGCGAGGGCAACGGCGTCCCGGACGGCGAGGAGGGGTTGCTCGCGGTGCGCGGCCCGGTCGGCTGCCGCTATCTGGCCGACCCCCGCCAGGAGGAGTACGTCCGGAACGGCTGGAACGTCACGGGCGACACGTACGTCCGCGAACCCGACGGCTGGTTCCGCTACGTCTCCCGGGCCGACGACATGATCATCTCGGCCGGCTACAACATCGCGGGACCCCAGGTCGAGGAGGTGCTCATGGACCACCCCGACGTCGTGGAGACGGCGGTGGTGGGCCGCCCCGACGAACTGCGCGGCCAGGTCGTGGTGGCCTACGCGGTGGTACGGGACGGGGTGCCGCGCGACGCGGGCACCGCCGCCGCGCTGCGGGCCTTCGTGCGCGCCCGCATCGCCCCGTACAAGTCGCCGCGGGAGATCGTGTTCCTCGACGCGCTGCCACGCACGGCGACGGGCAAGCTCCAGCGCTTCCTGCTGCGCGACCCGGCGTGACCGGCCCGATCGACAAGACACCCCCTAGAGTGATCACGTGGCCGAGCAGCACACCCCCCGATCCCTGATCGTCTCCTTCTACGGCGCGTACGGCCGTGCGCCCGACGAGTCGCCGGTGCCGGTGGCCGCGCTGATCCGGCTGCTCGGCGTGCTCGGCGTGGACGCGCCGTCGGTGCGGTCCTCGGTGTCGCGCCTGAAGCGGCGCGGACTGCTGCTGCCGGGCCGCACGGCCGGTGGCGCCGCCGGGTACGCCCTCTCGGAGGACGCCCGGCGGCTCCTGGACGACGGCGACCGCCGGATCTACGCCCGCACGGAGCCGAAGCTGTCCGAGGGCTGGGTCCTGGCGGTCTTCTCGGTGCCCGAGGCGGAGCGGCACAAGCGGCACCTGCTGCGGTCCCGGCTCGCCCGGCTCGGCTTCGGCACGGCGGCGCCGGGCGTCTGGATCGCGCCCGCCCGGCTGTACGAGGAGACCCGGAACGCCCTGGAGCGCCTTGAGCTCTCCCCGTACGTGGACCTCTTCCGCGGCGACCACCTGGGGTACACGGCGACGGCCGGGGCGGTCGCCCGCTGGTGGGACCTGCCGGCGATCGCGGGGCTCCACGAGGAGTTCCTCGCGGCCCACGAGCCGGTCCTGCGGTCCTGGCGGACGGCCCCGGCGGGCGCCGAGGACGCCTACCGGGACTATCTCCTCGCCCTGGACTCCTGGCGGCGGCTCCCCTACGCGGACCCGGTGCTTCCGGCGGAGCTCCTGCCGGACGACTGGCCGGGCCGCCGCTCGGCGGAGGTCTTCGCGGCCCTGCACGAGCTGCTGCGCGACCGGGGCGCGGAGTACGTCGTCCCGTTCCTGGCGGGCGACTAGGGGGTGTTTCGAAAGTCCTGTGCGGTGCCCGCGGTGTCCGGTGCGTGCCCTCGGCGTGCCGGGCGCCGCAGGTGCTGTGCGGGACTTTCGAAACACCCCCTAGTGCCGGGCGTCGCGACCCGGTGAACCCTTCCGGTCACAGCACCAGCGCCGTACGGACAGGGCCCGGAGGAGGCAGATCAGGCCGGCGGTGCTCAGGACCGCGCGGACGATGTTCCACGCCACCCACGGGCCCTCGAAGGCGGCCCGGGCGGCGACCGGGTCCTTAGCCGCCGCGAGGGCGTCGTTGAGGGGGACGTTCACCGCCGAGGTGACCACGAGCACCGCCATGCCGAGGACGAACCCGGCGAGCGTCCAGAGCCGCGCCCGGCCCGCCCGGTGCTGCCAGGCGGCGACCGCGGTGAGGATCGGCACCCCGAAGAACGGGGTGAAGAACACCGGGTTCTGGATCACGTCGTTGATGTTCCGCATCACCTCGACGTAGACCCGGTCGTCGCTGCGCGCCAGCGCCGGCATCACCGAGCAGACGTACGCGAACCACACCCCCGCGAGCAGTCCCGTCGCCACCGTCGCCGCGCCGAGGACCAGCCCGGCGCCCTTCTTTCCGCCCCTGTTTTCTGTCATGCCCTCATTCAAGAGCAGGGGGTGGTGCGGGAGACATGGTTCCGCGTCGCAGGCGCATACGCGAGCGTCCACCGCCGTCGTGGGCCGCCGTCCGGGCCGTCAGTCCCGGCGGCCGGTGGGCGGGCGGCGGCTGCCCGCGCGGTACGGGGCGGGCCAGGGGGCCGCCGGGCCCTGGTACTCCTGCTCGGCCGCCGCGTGCAGGGTCCAGTGCGGGTCGTAGAGGTGGGGGCGGGCCAGGGCACAGAGGTCGGCGCGGCCCGCGAGGAGCAGGGAGTTGACGTCGTCCCAGGAGGAGATCGCGCCGACGGCGATCACGGGGACGCCGAGCTCGTTGCGGATGCGGTCGGCGTAGGGCGTCTGGTACGAGCGCCCGTAGGCGGGCTCCTCGTCGGGGACGACCTGGCCGGTGGAGACGTCGATGGCGTCGGCGCCGTGGTCGGCGAAGGCGCGGGCGATCGTGACGGCGTCCCCGGCGGTGGTGCCGCCGTCGGCCCAGTCGGTGGCGGAGACGCGGACGGTCATGGGCCGGTCGTCCGGCCAGGCCTCCCGGACGGCGTCGAAGACTTCGAGGGGGTAGCGCAGCCGGGCCGTGAGGTCGCCGCCGTAGGCGTCGGTGCGGTGGTTGGTGAGCGGGGACAGGAAGCCGGAGAGGAGGTAGCCGTGGGCGCAGTGGAGTTCGAGGAGGTCGAAGCCGCTGCGGGCGGCGCGGCGGGCGGCGGCGGCGAACTGCTCGCGCACGGCGGTGAGTCCGGAGCGGTCGAGGGCGGCCGGGGCCTGGTTGACGCCGGCCCGGTACGGGAGGGGCGAGGCGGCGACGAGCGGCCAGTTGTCCTCGGGGAGGGGCTGGTCGATGCCCTCCCACATGCGGCGGGTGGACCCCTTGCGGCCGGAGTGGCCGAGCTGGACGCCGAGCGCGGTGCCGGGCGCGGAGCGGTGGACGAAGTCGGTGATCCGGGTCCAGGCGGCGGCCTGCTCGTCGGTCCACAGGCCGGTGCAGCCGGGGGTGATGCGGCCCTCGGGGCTGACGCAGACCATCTCGGTCATGACGAGGCCGGCACCGCCGAGGGCGCGGGAGCCGAGGTGGACGAGGTGGAAGTCGCCGGGGACGCCGTCCTCGGCGACGTACAGGTCCATGGGTGAGACGACGATCCTGTTGCGCAGGGTCAGTCCGCGCAGCCGGAAGGGGGTGAACATGGGCGGGGTGCCGGGCGGGCAGCCGAAGTCCGCCTCGACGGCGGCGGTGAAGGCGGGGTCGCGCAGCCGCAGGTTGGCGTGGGTGACGCGGCGGCTGCGGGTGAGCAGGTCGAAGGCGAAGCGGCGGGGCGGCCGGTCGACGTGTCCGGCGAGCTCCTCGAACCAGCTCAGGCTGGCGCCGGCCGCGCGCTGGGTGGACTCGACGACGGGGCGGCGCTCGGTCTCGTACGCGGTGAGGGCCTCGCCGAGGTCGGGGTGGGTGCCGAGGGCGGCGGCCAGGGCGACGGCGTCCTCGACGGCCAGTTTGGTGCCGGAGCCGATGGAGAAGTGCGCGGTGTGGGCGGCGTCGCCGATGAGCACGGTGTTGCCGTGCGACCAGCGGGCGTTGGAGACGGTACGGAAAGCGGTCCAGGCGGAGTTGTTCGCGCGCAGCTCCCGGCCGCCGAGCGCCTCGGCGAAGACCTTGGCGCAGCGGGCGGTCGACTCGGTCTCGTCGAGCTCGTCGAAGCCCGCGGCCCGCCAGACCTCCTCGCGCATCTCCACGATGACGGTGGAGGAGTCGCCGGAGAAGGGGTAGGCGTGGAGCTGCATCACGCCGTGCTCGGTCTCGGCGATCTCGAAGCGGAAGGCCTCGAAGGGGAAGTCGGCGGCGAGCCAGATGTAGCGGCAGCGGTGGGTGCCGATCCGGGGCCGGAAGTGCGCGGCGTGGGTCTCGCGGGTGCGGCTGTGGACGCCGTCGGCGGCGACGACCAGGTCGTGCTCGGCGGCGAGGGCGGCGGCCGGCGGGGCCTCGGTGCGGAAGCGGAGCCGTACGCCGAGCTCGGCGCAGCGGGCGTGCAGGATCTCCAGGAGCCGGCGGCGGCCGAGGGCGGCGAAGCCGTGGCCGGTGGAGGTGGTGCGGTGGCCCCGGTGGACGACGTCGATGTCGTCCCAGCGGACGAGTTCGCGGCGCAGCGCCTCGTACACGACGGGGTCGGCGTCCCGGATGCCGCCGAGGGTCTCGTCGGAGAGGACGACGCCGAAGCCGAAGGTGTCGGAGGGCGCGTTCCGCTCCCAGACGGTGATCTCGCGGGCCGGGTCCTGCCGCAGCAGCAGCGCGGCGGCGTAGAGGCCACCCGGCCCGCCCCCTATGACGGCGACGCTCCGGGGGCCCCGCGCGGCGGGGGTCGTCACCGGCCCCGCCCCTTCGGCGGGGGTCGTCACCGGCCCCGCCATTTCGGCGGGCGTTTCTCGGTGAAGGCCGCGTGGAACTCGGCGTAGTCCTCGCCGTTCATCAGGAGCGCCTGGGTGGCCGCGTCGAGCTCGACGGCCGCGGCGAGCGGCATGTCGAGTTCGGCGGTGAGCAGGGCCTTGGTCTGGGCGAGGGCGAGGGCGGGGCCTTCCGCGAGGCGCTGCGCGAGCGCGGCGGCGCGCTCCCCCGCCGCGCCCTCCTCGGTGAGCTCGCTGAGGAGGCCGATGCGCTCGGCCTCGGCGGCGTGGACGGGCTCGCCGAGCATGAGGAGGCGGGTGGCGTGGCCGAGTCCGACGACCCGGGGCAGCAGGTAGGCGGCGCCCATGTCGCCGCCCGAGAGGCCGACCCGGGTGAAGAGGAAGGAGAAGCGGGTGGTGGGGTCGGCGATCCGGAAGTCGGCGGCGAGGGCGAGGACGGCCCCGGCGCCGGCGGCGACGCCGTGGAGGGCGGCGACGACCGGGAAGGGGCATTCGCGCAGGGCACGGACGACCTGGCCGGTCATCCGGTTGAAGTCGAGGAGGCGGGCGGTGTCGAGGGCGAGGGTGGCGCCGATGATCTCGTCGACGTCGCCGCCGGAGCAGAAGCCGCGTCCCTCGCCGCCGAGGACGAGGGCGCGGACGGCGCGCTCGCGGGAGAGCTCGGCGAGGAGGTCGCGCAGGTCGGCGTAGGCGCCGAAGGTGAGGGCGTTGAGTTTCGCGGGGCGGGCCAGGGTGACGGTGGCGACGCCCTGGTCGATGTCGAGGCGAAGGTGTTGCCAGCGTGACGTGCGGGGCGCGGAGCCGGTAAAGGGGCTCATCCGAGGGGCCTCCTTCCTCCGCGAAGAGGGTATCACTCTGCTGTGACTGTCGTCACGAGTACGCGATAAGGAAGACGCGCCCCTCCGGCACACCGGCCCCCTCAAGGTCCCGACCCCCGGTGACCGAGGTCCCCTCCGCCCAGGGCGGGGGTGCCCTGGGATGCGGATTTTGCACCTCGTAAGGTTGAAACCAGGACGTCTCGGGATGCCCCCACCCCACACGCCCCACGCGAAGGGAGCCCGACCCTCATGCCCGAAGACACGGGACCCGCTGCCACCGGAGCCGCGTTCCCCGCAGCCGCGTTCCCCGGATCCCGGACCGAAGCGACCGGACCCGCCGAGTCCTGGCGCGTCCGCCTGCCCCACACCACGGCCGCCGTGCCGATCGCCCGCGCCCTCATCCGTACCGCGCTCACCGACCTCATCCCCGGGGCCGCCGACCGCCCCGACAGCGACACGGCGGAGCTCCTCACCGCGGAGCTCGTCGCCAACGCCGTCGAGCACACCGCCGGCACGGGCCCCATCGAGCTGGTCGTCGAGCTGCTGTCGGCGCCCGGCGGCTGCCAGATCGAGGTCCACGACTCCCAGCCGGCCGGCCCGGGCGAGCTGCCCTGCCCGGACCCGCAGGCCGAGGTCGACCCCTGGCAGGAGCACGGCCGCGGCCTGCTGCTCATCCGCGCGCTCAGCAGCGACTGCGGACACCGGCCCACCCCGCACGGCAAGGCGGTCTGGTTCACGCTCCCGGGGATACCGGCTCAGCGGCGACACCCGTAGAAGGTGCGCACCGGGGCGCCGGAGGCCAGGAAGACAGCACCGCGCAGGCTCCCCCGAGCGGGCACGGAACTACGCCTGCGCGCCTCCCGCCAGGGTGGCGACGAGCACCGCCTTGATGGTGTGCATCCGGTTCTCGGCCTCGTCGAAGACGACCGAGTGCGCCGACTCGAAGACCTCGTCGGAGACCTCCAGCTCGGTCAGGCCGTGCCGGGCGTGGATGTCCCGCCCGACGGCCGTGCCCAGGTCGTGGAAGGCGGGCAGGCAGTGCAGGAACTTGACGTCCGGGTTCCCGGTGGCGCGCAGCACGTCCATGGTCACGGAGTACGGCGCGAGGGCGGCGATCCGCTCGTCCCAGACCTCCTTGGGCTCACCCATGGAGACCCACACGTCGGTGACGACGAAGTCGGCGCCGGAGACGCCCTCGGGCACGTCCTCGGTGAGCGTGATCGTGGCGCCGCTCGTCTCGGCGAGCGCGCGGGCCGCGGTGACGACCTCCTCGGACGGCCAGTAGGACTTCGGGGCGACGATCCGGACGTCCATGCCGAGCAGGGCGCCGGTGACCAGGTAGGAGTTGCCCATGTTGAAGCGGGCGTCGCCGAGGTAGGCGAAGGCGATCCCGTCGAGCGGCTTGTCCACGTGCTCGGTCATGGTGAGCACGTCGGCCAGCATCTGGGTGGGGTGCCAGTCGTCGGTGAGGCCGTTGAAGACGGGCACGCCCGCGTAGGCGGCGAGCTCCTCGACCGCGGCCTGGCTGTCGCCCCGGTACTCGATGCCGTCGAACATCCGGCCGAGGACGCGGGCGGTGTCCTTGACCGACTCCTTGTGGCCGATCTGGGAGCCCGAGGGGTCGAGGTAGGTGGTGGAGGCGCCCTGGTCGGCGGCGGCGACCTCGAAGGCGCAGCGGGTGCGGGTCGAGGTCTTCTCGAAGATCAGGGCGACGTTCCGGCCGCGCAGCCGCTGCACCTCGGTGCCCGCCTTCTTGGCGGCCTTCAGCTCGGCGGCGAGCGCGATCAGGCCGCGGAACTCCTCGGCGGTGAAGTCCAGCTCCTTGAGGAAGTGGCGGCCGATGAGGTCTGTGGCCATGGGACGCGCTCCTGGGGGTACGGGGTCGGGAGGACGGCGGTCGGGACTCTGGAAGTGTATACGCAGTTCAACATTTATATACAGCCCCCCGTGCGGCCTCCCGCACAGCCCCCGGTCAGCCGTCGGAGAGCCCCCGGTTCCAAGGACCCGAAACCGGCCTCAGGCGGCGTCCCGCTCCACCGGACAGCTCATGCAGCGCGGGCCGCCCCTCCCCCGGCCCAGCTCACTGCCGGGGATCTCGATCACCTCGATGCCCTGCTTCCGCAGATGCGTGTTCGTCGTCACGTTCCGCTCGTACGCGACGACCACCCCCGGCTCCACCGCCAGCACGTTGCACCCGTCGTCCCACTGCTCCCGCTCGGCCGCGTGCACGTCCTGGGTCGCCGTGAGCACCCGGATGTCCTGGAGCCCGAGGGCCGCCGCGATGGCGCTGTGCATCTGCTCCGGCGGATGGTCCGTCACCCGCAGGGACTGCCCCGCGTCCCCCGGTTCGATCGTGTACGAGCGGAGCATGCCGAGCCCCGCGTACTGCGTGAACGTGTCCTGGTCGACCATCGTCATCACCGTGTCCAGGTGCATGAACGCCCGCCGCTTCGGCATGTCCAGGGCGATGATCGTGCGCGCCGAACCGGCCGCGAACATCCCCCGGGCCAGCATCTCCACCGCCTGCGGCGTCGTCCGCTCGCTCATCCCGATCAGCACCGCGCCGTTGCCGATGACGAGCACGTCCCCGCCCTCGATCGTCGACGGATAGTCCGCCTGCCCCTCCGACCAGTGGTGGAAGGAACCCGCCTCCGCACCCGTGAACAGCGGATGGTGCTTGTAGATCGCCTCGAAGTGCACCGTCTCCCGCTGCCGGGCCGGCCAGCGCATGGCGTTGATCGAGACGCCGTCGTAGATCCACGCCGAGGTGTCCCGGGTGAAGAGGTGGTTCGGCAGCGGGCCGAGGACGAAGTCGTCCAGGTCCAGGGCGTGGAAGCGGACCGACGTCGGCTCCCGGTGCGCCGCCAGGAACTCCCGCTTCGTCATCCCGCCGACGAGCGCCTCGCCGAGCGCGGCCGCGTCCAGCGAGTCGAAGGAGGCGCGGAGGTGGTCGGCGGCGAGCGGCCCGTACTCCTTCTCGTCGAAGACCCGGTCCAGGACCAGCGCGCGGGCCGCCGGCACCTCCAGGGACTCGCGCAGCAGGTCCCCGAAGAGGTGCACCTCCACCCCCCGGTCGCGCAGCACGTCGGCGAAGCCGTCGTGCTCCTGCCGCGCCCGCCGCACCCACAGCACGTCGTCGAAGAGCAGGGCGTCCTTGTTGGTCGGGGTCAGCCGCTTCAGCTCCAGATCGGGCCGATGCAGGATGACGCGGCGCAGCCGCCCGGTCTCGGAGTCGACGTGGAATCCCATGGGCCCATCCTGACGGAGCCGGGCGGCCCTGGCCCGTCTTTCGACACGGCCGGTCCCCACACGGTCACGTGGCCCACTGGACGACGCCGATCAGGAGGATCGCGACCAGCAGAACGCCGATCAGAAGCCCGGCACGGCGCAGGAACCGGCGCGTGTAGCCGTTGCCGAGGTCGTCCTCGGGACCGGAGGGCGCGGGCCCCGGCGGGCCCGTCCGGTGCGCGGCGCGCGGCATCCCGTACGCCTCCTTCAGGAGCGTCAGCCAGACCGCGTCCGGCAGCCCCGGGCGCTCGCCGTCGACGATCAGCCAGAACGCCTCCCGGGCGGACGGCACCGGGCTCGTCCTCAGCCGCGAGAGCAGCTCGGCGACCGTGCCGACCGGGGCGTCGCCGCCGCCGAGCAGCGGGCGGACCGCCCAGCGGTGCAGCTCGGCGGCGTTGGCGGCGCGCTGCTCCTCGGCCGGCTCGGACGGGTCGTCCCGCGCGGCGGGCGGGGCCACCGCCCACAGCTCCCGGCCGATGGCCACCTCGCAGAGCTCCCGGCGCAGCGCGTGCTCCCAGGACGGCAGGCGCCGGGCGATCTCCCGGAGGAGGACGGTGACCACGGCGTACGCCTGGGGCCTGCGCAGCGCGTCCAGGAGTTCCCGGCTGCCACCCCGCCCGACGAGCTCCCGCGCCTCCTCCACGCTGCGCACGGTCGGCAGCTTGTGCACCAGCGAGGTCACGGCCTCCCGCTCCCGCGCCCGTGCCCGCAGCCGGCGCGAGCCCTTGGCGGGACCGGTCCACTGCGGCCCGACGAGCGGCAGGACGGGACGGGGGTGGGCCCCGACGACGACCGGCCCCCCGTCCGACCGCCGGGGGGCCGGCGGTTCCGCAGCGGGTGGTACGGAGGGGGGCGGGGGTACGGACACGGGCGCGGGGTCGGCCCGGGGGGCCGGTGCGGGGTCGTTCCGGCGGGTCGGTGCGGGGTCGTTCCGGCGGGTCGGTGCGGGGTCGTTCCGGGGCGCCGGTACGGGGTCGGCCCGGGGGGTCGGTGCGGGGTCGGCCCGGGGCGCCGGTACGGGGTCGGAGGGCGGCTCGGGATCGGGCGCCGACCGGGGCGCGGGGGGCCGCCCGGGCGCGGGTCCGTCCGGGGCGCCGGGCCGGTCGTGGTCCCACCGGTCCCCGGTGGCCGGCCCCGGACGCTCGGGCGCGCCACCGGTGCGCGCCACCGGGTCGGGGCCGGGAGCCGGAGCGGACCCGGACCCACCGGACCAGGGCCCCGGGGGGCTCGGGTACGCCGCCCCCGACGCCTCGGACCGCTCACCATGCGGGGGACCGTCCTGCCGACGGGAACCCGACGGGTCGCCGTACCGGTCGCCGGGGTCGACGCCGTACCGAGGCTCCCGGTCGCCTCCCCGGCGAGGGCCAGGAGCCCCGTGCGGCCGGTCGGCCGGCGCGTCCTCGTACCAGGGGTCCGGGTCGTCCCGGCGGACGTCAGGGCTCCCGTGCCGCCCGTCGGCCGGCGCGTCCTCGTACCAGGGGTCCGGGGCGTCCCGGCGGACGTCAGGGGTCCCGTGCCGCCCGTCGGCCGGCGCCTCCTCGTACCAGAGATCCGGGTCGTCCCGGCGGACGTCAGGGGTCCCGTGCCGCCCGTCGGCCGACGCGTCCTCGTACCAGGGGTCCGGGGCGTCCCGGCGGACGTCAGGGGTCCCGTGCCGCCCGTCGCCCGGCGCGTCCTCGTACCAGGGGTCCGGGTGGCGCGGGGGCCGGGGGGCGGTCTGCCTCCGGGCCTGGGCCTGCCGGGGGGCGGGGCGGCGGGACGCGCCGTCCAGGGCGTCCACGGCGCGGGCCGCCGTCTCCAGGAGCGGGGCCCGGCGCGCGGCCGCGGCGGCGTGGAGCGCGCTGCCGACCGCGTACTCGCCGCCGGCCGCCTCCGCGACCCCCCTCAGGTGGTGCCGGACGAGCCGGTCGGCGATCTCCTCCGCGCGGTCGCCGCACCGCTCGCGCGGGTCGACGCGGCGGCGGTCGGTGTTGCGGCTCGCCGCGCCGGACCAGCGGCCGACGAACGCGAAGCGGATCGCGGGCAGTTCGACGGTGTCGTGGGTCGCGAAGGTCCAGCGCCGGTCGATCAGCGCCCCGAACATGCTGTGCAGCCCCCAGAGCACGGCACAGGCGGTGTCGCCGCGTTCGTCGAGGACGGTGAACCGGTCGTCGGGACGGCGCAGCAACTCGGCCACGGCCCCGACGAGTTCCTCCTGCGCGTACGGCAGGGTGTCGTCCAGCTCCCCCTGGCCCCGGCCGGTCGCCGGGACGAGGACCTCCTCCGGCACCACGGGGAGGCGGCCCCGCACCCCGGCGAGGTCCACGGCGGCGGCGCCCTCCCAGGTCCAGGCGTGCAGCCCGAGACAGACGGCGGGGTCGAGGAGGGCGGGCGAGCCGACGAGGGCGTGGCAGAGCACGGACGTCCCGCCGTCGGCCTCCTTGAACGGGAGGCGCCGGATGAGGACGACCCCCGCGCGCTTGTGCAGCCGGATCAGGGCCGGCCGGGTCTCGTCCCCGCTGGCCCGCAGGACGGGGCCGGAGACCTGGAAGAGGTTCTCGGCCTCGTCGCGGGGCCCTGACCAGGCGACGGGCCCGAAGCCGGTGTTGCCGGTGAGGTTCTCGCTGTCCCAGCGGAAGACGATCTGGTCGACCTCGTTCTCCGTCCGTGTCATCGGACGATCCCCTCCGTAGGTTCCGCCCCGGGCAGCAGCCCGCAGTGGGCGAAGAGCGACAGCAGCGGCGCGAGGACCCGGCGCGGCCGGGCCCCGTGCGGAAATCGGTCGCCGCGCGCCTGCCCGCCGGTCGCGGCGACGAAATGCAGGGTGCAGTCGGCGCAGTCGTCGAAGGGCTTGAGCCAGGCGGAGCCGGCGTGGTGCGCGAGGAAGGCGTACGCGTCCCTGCTCTCCGCCCGGACCGCGCCGGGGTCGTGGCGGCCGGGCAGCGCCCGGCCGAGCCAGCGGTCGACGACGGGTTCGAAGCGGACGAGGTCGCTCTTGTTGACGGCGAGCGCGGCGGGCGCGGCGATGAGCCCGCCGCGCTGCCGGGGGATGCGGTTGAGCACGGTGCTGAAGGCCTCGTCGCCGAGCTCGCGCCGCCGCAGTCCGCTCTGTTCGCGCACCGGGTCGAGGCCGGGCAGTCGCAGGGCGCGCAGCGGGTCCACGACGAAGACGAAGGCGTCGACGCCCATGAGGAAGCGGCCGACCTCGCCGTCCTGCGCGAGGTCCTCGCCCGCGAGGTCGAAGAAGACGACGGGCCGGGGCTGCGCGGCGCCCGCCTGGACGAGCAGGCCGTCGGCGAACCGCGCGAAGGTCTGCTGACCGGTACGGCCGAGCTGCCGGCCGTCCTTGAGGCTCTGGACCCGCTCGCGCAGATAGGCGCGGTGCGCTTCGGGGTTGAGCGGCCGGCATTTGAGTCCGTACGGTTCGAGGCCGCCGAGTTCGACCTCGCCGAGCATGGCGGCGAGCAGGTGGGTCTTGCCGACGGAGGAGCTGCCGACGAGGGCGACGGAGAGCGGTTGGCCGTTGGTGAGGTAGGGGACGGGGAGTTCGTGTTCCTCGTCGCCGTCCACGGTGTGCGGGCACAGGTGGTAGGCCTTGCGCAGGGCGTCCGCGACGTGCCCGGGGCGGCGTTCGGCCCTGAGGTCGAGCGGGATCCGGTTGCCCTTGGCGTCGATGGTGACGAGCAGCCGTTCGTCGTACTCGACGGGGAGCAGGCAGTGCGGGCACATCCGGCTCCGCGACGGCGGCAGCGGCACCGGCTCGGGCGGCGCGGCGGGCGTGAAGGACACCGTGGGCCGGAGGGAGTCGCCGCCGAAGATCCGGTCGCGGAGCGAGGGGCGGGCCGGTCGCGGGGTCCGCGGGGGCGGTTCCGCCGCCTCGTGGAGGGCTTCGGTGCCGGGCGGTGCGCCGCCGGCGGCCGCGCGCTTCCTGGCGATCTGCTGGTCGTACGCGGCGCGCCAGCGGTCGAGCGGGTCGGCCGCCCCCACGCCCGTGGCGAGCGGGTCGGGGACGTGCAGCAGCCGCATGAGGTCGCCCGGGTGGGGCCGGTCCGCCGCGTGGGCGGCGAAGAGCCCGCTCTGCCCGAGGGCGGCGAGCCGCCGGTAGTCGGCGAGGTCGGCCGGGGGCCCCTCACCCCGGTCGGGGCGGCCGGCGAGCAGGTAGTAGGCGAGCTCGGCGACGGACCACAGGTCGTCGCGCGGGTCGGCGGAGCCTTCGCCCGCGCGCTGCTCGGGCGAGGCCCAGGGGGCTGCGCCGAAGGGCTCGCGGGCCTCGCCGGCCCGCACGGCCGCGTACGGCTCGCAGAGCCGGATCCGGGCGCCGTCCCACCGTACGGTGTCGGGGGCGATGGCCCGGTGCACCAGGCCGGCCTCGCCCAGGAGCCGTACGGCCATGGCGAGTTGACCGGTGATCCGCTCCTGGTCCTCGGCGCCGATGCGGCCCGCCCAGTCGGACAGCGGGCGGCCCGCCGGCGGCCGGTACAGCACGAAGGGTTCGGCGGCGGTCAGGTCGAAGCCGACGATCCGGGCGAAGACGGCGGCGAACTTCGCGCCGCCGTAGCGCCGTTCGAGCGCGACGGCGGCCGCCACCTCCCGCTCCAGGAGGCCGTACGCGGCGGGGTCGCCCTGCGCGGACGACACCAGCCGGTACTGGAGGACGGGCGAGCCCGCGCCCAGGGTGACCCGGCGCGCGAGGACGCCGGGGCGGCCGGACGGCCGTCGGTCCTCGCCGTACCGGACGGCGAAGCGGACCGGCACCTCCCGGTGGGTGAGGAACTCCAGCTCCTGGTAGTACGGATGGGACGCCGGGACCGGCTCCCGCAGGTGGTCGGGGTGGTCGGGTCCGATCGGCTGGTGCGGGTCGGTGGGGTGGCCGGGGTCGCCCGTCCGCTGCGGATCGCCCGGCGGGTTCGGGTCGCCCGGTGGGTGCGGGTGGTTCGAGCGGTACGGGTGGTTCGGGTGGTTCGGGTCGGTCACGGTTCTCCCGCCTCCTCGGCGCGGACGGTGTGCACGACGTCCGCGCGCAGCGGTACGAGACGGAGGATGCCGGCGTGCCGTCCCGCGCCGGTCCACACCACGTCCTCGGCGGTGCCCCGCCAGATGTCGTCCCCGGAGGCCCCGCGCCGCATGGCCTCGGGCACGAACCGGACCTGCCGGGCGGCGAGCGGATCGTGGGAGAGCAGTCGCAGGTGTTCCGGCCCGCACAGCGCGACCGTCCGGCCGGGGTCGTCCTCCGCCAGGAGCAGCCGGGCGACCGCGTCGGCGGCGACCCCGGTGAGGCGGGCCGCGTCGGGCCGGTCGGAGCGGTCCGTGAAGGCCGCGAGGGAGGTGAGCGCGTCGGGGTCGCCGAGACCCTCGTACCGGGGCGGCGGCGAGGCCGCCACGTCCCGCTCCAGGCGCAGCAGGGTCTCGTCGAGGAGCTCCGTGAGCCGTCCCTCGTGACCGGCGCGCGGGAGAGCGCCGGGGTCGCGCTCGATCCCCGCCCAGCAGCGGTCGAGGATCAGGACGGTGCCGGCGACCAGGTCGCCGACGAGGGTGTCGACGAGCGCGGGGCCCCCGTCCCCGTACCGCCGCTCCAGCCAGCCGGGAGCGGGGACGGGAACGGCCCGTGACCCGTCTCCGGAGGACGGGCCCCGGGGCGCGGCGGGCCCGGCCGCCGCGCGTCTCCCTTCGGTGCCGCCCCAGGGGCTGTCGCCCGAACCGTCCGCACCGGGCCACGTGCCGTCGCCGTCACCGTCCGCGCCCCGCCAGGACCCGCCGTCCGGGCCCTCCGCGCCCGGCCACGAGCCGTCGGCCGCACCGTCCCCGCGACGCCACGAGCCGTCGGCCGCACCGTCCGCCCAGGCCTCCGGTGCGTCCGTCCAGTCCCCCGGTCCCTCACCCCAGTCGTCCGCGTCGTCCCTCCAGTCCTCCCAGCTCCAGGACGCCGCACCGGTCTCCCTCACCGGGGGCGGTGCGGCCTCCGTCCGGTCGGGCTTCCGTGACGCCTGCGGCCGTCCGTGCCCGTCGGCGGTCTCCGCGAGGCCCCGGAGCAGCCCGGCCACGGCTCCCGCCCCGGCGGAGCAGTGGTGCCGGACCTCCGCGAAGAGCCAGTCGTGCACGGCGGTCGTGACCACCAGGGCCTGGACCTCCCGCAGGATCCGCCAGGCCTCCTCCGGTTCGGCGCGCGCCCACCAGTCGTCCACGGCCCGGGTCCAGTCGCGCAGCGCGAGCAGCACCACGGCCGCCACGGCCACGACGGCCGCCAGAGCCCCCGCCCACACGGGCAGGTCGAGGACGTGGCCGAGGCCCGCACCGACGAGACCGCCGAGCAACCCGCCGAAGAGCCGGGGCGCCGCGCCCGTCGCGCCACCGCCGTCGATGCGCCCGTCGGGCGACCGGTTGGGTCTGCGGCGCAGCATCAGGTGGGCGAGCCCGGCGGCGAGGACCCCGACGGCCGGGCCGAGGACCCAGCCGAGCAGCGGCCAGAGGCCGGCGAGCAGCGCGAGGAACCCGGTCACGGCGAAGGCCACCGGGCGTGATCCGCCGGCCGTGAAGGGGTGCAGGCCGGCGAGCCGGCGCAGCTGCCCGGGACCGCAGAGGGCGTCGAGCCGGGCGAGCCGGGCGGCGCTGCCCACGGGCGCGGTGCGGGCGGACAGCGCGGAGAGCCGCGCCGCCACCGACCGCAGGGGCAGCCCCTTGGCGATGAGGTCGTGGGTCAGGTCGCGCAGCGCCGGGACGATCCCCGCCCGGGAGATCTCCCGCGGCAGCTCCGGCAGTTCGACCCCCCGCTCGCGCAGCACTCCCCGGTGCTCGGCGGTGAGCCGGGTGCCGCCCGCCGCGCCGAACGCGTCCGCGACGGCCGTACGGAACCGCTGGAGCTCGGCCGTCACCCGCTCGGCGTCCGCCGGCAGGTCGGTGTTCCTGCCCGCCCCGGTGAGGAGACCGGCCGGGCCCCTGACGCGGTGGTAGCCGTCGACGGCCTCGCCGACCGCCGCGTCGCACGCGGCGAGAGCGGCCCCCGCCCGGCCGTGCGGCGGCAGCCACTGGTGGCCGGACAGCGAGCGCGGGACGCCCTCGCCGAGCAGGAGCGCGAGCGCGCCCGGCACCTGCTCGGCCGAGACGGTCCCGGCCGGGACGTCCGGGCCCGTCAGCCCCTCCACGGCCTGCCGCCAGGCGCGGGCCCTGGCCTCGTCGGTGAGGTCGTGCTCCAGGACCCGCACGGCGGGCACGGCGACGCCGTGCACCACCTCGCCGAGGGCGCGCAGGACGGCGTCGAAGACCTCGGGCGTGGACAGGACGTCGACGAGCGGGCGCAGCACGGCCTCGCCGGGGACGCCGTCCTCGGTGGAGTCGAAGAGCCACAGGACCCCGGCGGCGGGCGGGCGGAGGGTGAGGGAGCGGCTCAGCGTCCGCTCGCCCCGGGCGCCGACCGCCAGGCAGACGACGTGTGCGGGCCCGTAGGAGGAGAGGCGTTCGTAGAGCAGCTGGTGGGCGACGAGCCGGTCGGCCTCGTCGACGACCAGGAAGCGCCGCTCACCGCCGGGCTGCGGGACGTCCAGGGCCGCGCGGACGTCGGCGTCGGGGTCGTACGCCCCCTCCGTCGGGATCCGCAGGTCGACGCAGACGGCGTGGCCCGGCAGCGGCCGATCGGGCAGGACGGGACGGACACGTGGGCTCACTCCGTCTCACCGCCCCGGTCGCGTCGCCGCGGCTGGTCGTCGCCGTACCCGACGTCGGATCCGTGGCGCGTTTCGCGGTGCGAATCGTGGCGCGGTTCGCGGTGCTGTTCGCGGTGCGGGCCGTCGTCCGGTTCGTACGGGCCGTAGCGCGGTTCGCGGTGCGAATCGTGGCGCGGTTCGCGGTGCTGTTCGCGGTGCGGGCCGTTGTCCGGTTCGTGCGGGCCGTGGCGCGGTTCGCGGTGCGGGCCGCGGTCCGGTTCGTACGGGCCGTGGTCGGGGCCGTACTCCGGCTCGTCACCCTCCTCGTCGGGCCCGAAGTCCGGCTCGGGCTCCAGCTCCCAGTCGCCCTCGTAGACGGACGGCGCCGGAGCGGCCTGCCGGTTCGCGTAGGCGGATCGCGGGTCGCGCCGGACACCGTTCTCGCGCCCCGCCCCGTCCTCGTACCCGTCACGGTCGTCCCGCTGCGGCCGGGGCGCGTACCCGCCACCGTCCTCGTACGGGTCACCGTCGTCCCACCGGGGCCGGGGCGCGTACCCGGGGCGCGGCCGGTGTTCCTCGCGGGCCCGGGGGACGGGAGCGGCCCGCCGGCCCTGTGGGCGCCCGGGCGCCTGGTCCCGTCCCTGCCGCGGGGCGTGACGGTCGTACAGGGCGCGGAGGCTCGCGCGGGTCGCGCGGGCGGCGCTCGGGAAGCGCATGTCGAGGGCGCCCGGGTAGGTGACCTCCCAGAAGTGCCGGAGCGGGGCGAGCCATTCGCTGTCCGCCGCGCCGTACTCGGCGGCGATCTCGTCGATCAGGGCGAGCTGGCGCGGGGCGACGTTCTCCATGAAGTGGGTGAAGAGCGGCGACGGGGGCACCGGGACCTGGGCGAGACCCTTGGGCAGCGCGCGCATGAGCCGCTCGCAGAACTGCTCGATGATCTGGCCCTCGTCGAGCAGCGCCCAGCGTTCGTACGCGCGGAGCAGCCCCGCCCAGCTGGAGAGCGAGCCGTCGAAGCCCTCCAGGCGCAGCGACATGGTCGCGGACTCGCCTTCCTGGAGGCGGATCCGGACGAGGTGGGGCGAGCCGGCCGGGCCTTCGGCGGCGATGTGGCCGTTCCACATGGCGCAGAGCAGCCGGTGGAGGATGCGCTGCCGGTCGGCCTCGGTGGAGACGAGCCAGTCGTCCTGGTAGCCGAGCCGCTGGCGCCAGTGCAGGAAGTCGTCCTCGCCGCCGGAGTCGCGGGCCTCGGACCAGAGGCTGAGGACGCTGCGGACCTCGGAGATGTCGGTGAGGTTCATGCCGCTGCGGAAGAAGACGACGGTGATGGAGTCGGTGTCGACGGCCCGGCACTCGGGGAACACCCGGGAGGGCAGGTTGAGTTCCTGCGCGAGGAAGCCGGCGGCCCGGCCGTCGGACTCGCTCGCCGGGTGCACGATGAGGATCTTGAGCGGGCCGCTGCCGTCCGGGATGAAACCGACGGGGAGGAGCCCGGCGAGCCGGGAGCGGAACTGGTCGAGCCAGCGCGGGTCGACCTTCGCCTCGGCGGTCTCGTCGCCGGCGGCGGCCCGCAGGAGCAGCTCCATGGAGGGCAGCAGGGGGCGGGCGAAGGCGTCCTCGTTGGCCTCGCCGAAGAGGCGCTTGACCCGCCGCTCGACGACCTGCTTGATCTCCTTCACGGCCGCCCCGGAGGAGCGGCGGACCGCGTCGAGGGCGCGCCGCCAGTCGTCGGGCCCGACGAGCCGGTCGAGGAGCGTCGCGGCGTCGGTGGTCTCGGGCAGGCCCTCGCTCTGGGCGAGGCGGTCGACGACGTCGTCGTAGAAGGCGCGCAGGGTGTTCTGCGGGGGCAGCAGGTAGGCGATGCCCGCGCGGTCGTCGCGGTAGAGCTCCCGGCGGCGGTCGGCGAAGGACTTCGCCTCGTCCTGTTCGTGGGCGCGCAGCACCTTGGTCAGTTCGGCGACCTCGTTGGTGACGCGGTGGAGCGAGGGCCGCCACTGGTTCTCGCCGGCCTGCCAGCCACGGTGCCACAGGACGCGGGCCCGCCACTGGTACCAGGCCTGCTGCGCGGCGAGGGTGTCCTGGACGTCGGGGTCGGTCCAGCGGGCGGGGACGACGCCGGCGACGCTGCGCTTGATGTGGGGGATGTTGGGGGCGGCGGTCTGGACGTTCGGGGGCCGTTCGGGGTCGTTGCGCCGGTTGTCGAGCATGCCGGTGAAGCCCTCCCTGGCCACCCGGTCGGGGTGGCCGGCCAGGCCGGCGAGGACGGTCTCCAGCTGGAACGGGCCGATGAGACCGAGGAGTTCACGGGCTCCGGATCCCGGCCGGAAGTCCTCCGTGAGGCGGGGGATCTCCCGGGAGAGGTGGATGTCGAGGCGCTGGAGGGACTCCTCCATGTCCTGCAGGCGCCGCCGGAGCTCCTGGGTGATGTCCTTGCTTCCCCGGGGCAGCTGCTCGGGCAGCGGCACGTCCGGCGCCTCGCGGCTCCAGAGCCGGCCGATGCCGGACCGGGTGAACAGCTCACGGACCGTGTCCTGCCCGTCACGGGCGGGCCGCCTGGCCCGTTCGGACATGCCGCGCACGGCCTGGGCGAGGAGCCGGGCGGCGACGATCTCGGCGAGGTCGTCGACGGGGACGGTGAGGGAGGCGGCGAGGCTGGTGGACATGCCGCGGTAGCCGATGCCGGTACGGGCCGGGGTGGAGCGCTCCACGCTCTTGTTGATGAAGCTGGCGGCGAAGGACTGGTAGTCGTCGTCGGCGCGGTTCGCCGCGCCGCTGTCCTCGCCGAGTTCGGTGCCGATCAGCGACATCACCATGGCGGTGATGGAGCGGCGCAGGTCCTCGGTGCCGATGACGGCCGGCTTGGAGAAGAGGAAGGCGGTCTGCATGGTGGCCGGCCGCAGGGCGACGACGCCGTCGCCGGGGTAGGTGACGCTGAGCCGGCCGCGTTCCTCGACGTCGCCGACGGTGTCGAGGGCGTCGGGCACGTTCTGGTCGTCGACGAGCCGGGAGAGGTCCACGAGGGCGCGGGCGGCGTTGAGTTCGGCCTCGCGCCCGCCGCCCGCCTCGGGCGGGAAGGCGGAGGGCATCACGACGAGCGGGTAGATCTTGACGCCGGGCACCTTGGCGTTGCGGAACTCGTGCCCGATGAGGTGGATGAAGTCGTAGAAGATGCCGGCGCCGGTGCCGCCCGCGACGGAGAAGGCCACGAAGACGTCGCAGCCCCGGATGCGGCCGCCGCCGACGCGCTTGAGGTCGCCCGCCGCCTGCCCGATGGCGCCGATGGCCTCGCGGAGCTGCCGCAGGACCGGTTCGAGCCCGGAGCGGAGGGTCGCGAAGAGCGCCGCCCGCCCGACGGTCGGCAGTTGCCCGGCGCCGTTGTTGAGGGGGGCGACGCGCGGCTGGCGGGCCTGCGGCGGCAACCAGCCCCGGGTCTCCTCGTGGAGCGAGACCCGCAGCATGCGGGCCACCTCGGGCGAGGTGTCGAAGTCGGTGGGCAGCAGGTCGCGGACCATCCGGGAGGTACGGGCGAAGGCGGCGCCCTCGGCTCCCTTGGCCCGGAACTGCGGCTGGTTGAGCAGCTCGCCCTCGCTGAAGTCGGCGTAGACGAACTGGAGGCAGTCGGGCAGCTGGAAGGGCAGCCGGCGGCCGCCGTCGACGAGGTCGGTGCCGTCGGGTCCGCACAGCTCCCGGCGGAGCTGCCGTTCGAGTTCGCTGCCGATGCGTCCGCCGGTGCCGCCGAGTCCGACGAAGAGCATGGGCTGGTAGATCTTCATGGCGTCTCTCCTCGGTGCCCGTTCAGAAGTTCACGTCGTAGGTGTCGGGCCCGCCGGCGGAGCCGGCCGCCCCGGAGCCGGGACCGGCTCCGGTCGCCGTGCCCGGGTCCCTGCCGGTGCCGGTCCCGGTGTCCCCGCCCGGCCCGGAACCGGTGCGCCGGGGGGTGCGGGGGCCGCGCGGGCGCCGGGACCACGGGAGGTCGCCGCCGCGCCGGGTGGTGGTGCGCCCGCCCCGTACGACGAGCTCGTGCTCGCCGAGACCGACCGGCTCGCCGGGCCGCACCGGGACCTGGCCGCCGCCCCGGGGCCGCAGCAGCAGCTCGCCGGAGCCGGTGCGGCGCAGGGCGTGGGCGGTGGAGGCGGCGGAGCCGCGGACGCTGCGGAGCATCGGCGCCCCGCCGTACGGCTCGTCGACGGTGAAGGAGAACGTCCCGCCGGCGCTCTGCCCCTTGCGGACGGTCAGCGCGTGCAGCGACCGTCCGTCCTCGTGCAGTTCGAGGGTGATTCCGGTGAGGTCGCGGCGGCGGCGCCGGGCGAGCAGCCGGATGCCGATGACGACGCCCAGGACGAGGACGGCGGCGGCGCCGCCGGTGACGGCCTTCCACCAGCGGTCCCACCAGGTGGGCGGTGCCACCACGAGGACGTCGAGGAACGCGGTGTCGAGGACGGTGTCGCCGTCTCCGGTGTCCACGACCGCGATCTTGCCGCCCAGTTCGCCGAGGGCCGTGCCGGCGGCGAGGGTCAGGGTGAAGGGGACGCGGGTGCTGTGGCCCGCGGGCGCGGTGACCGGGGTCGGGGCGACGGTGAGCTCCGCGCCGGGCGTCTGGTCCTGGAGGGCGAACCGCAGGGTGTGCGGCGTGGAGTCGTTGTTGGTGACGTCGAGGGTGCCGTGCACGGTGCCGCCCGGGTGCACGGTGACGCGGTCGACGGCGAGGCCTGCGGTCAGCACCGGTACGTCGGGGCCGCGGCGGGCGTGCACCGGGCGCTTGTCGGAGGTGATGCCGGGCGCCGCCATGCGCGTCACGAGCTCCAGGTCGCCGGTGGCCGCGGCGGGCAGGGTGAACGTGCCCGTGAAGCGGACGTCCCCGGCCTTCGCGTCGGGGGCCCGGCCGTCGTCGGCGAGCTTGAAGGAGAAGGGGGCGAAGCCCGCTCCGGAGACCTCGGCGGAGGCCGTGAGGCCGGCCAGCTGCTCCGGGTCGGTGATGACGACACCGCGCCGGGTCTGCATCCGCACCTGCACGGCGACCTTCTCGCCCGCGCGGGGGGACGCCGGGTCGAGGGTGACGTCGGAGCGGAGACGGCCCTGCCAGATGGCCCGGACGGCGACCTCCCGGTCGCGGTGGCCCTCCGGCGCCTCGATGTGCACGCGCCAGCGGCCGGGCAGCGGGTCCTTCACGCGCAGCGCCTCGACGGGCCCGTCCTGTCCGCTCACCTCGAAAGTGGAGCCGTCGAACTCGCCCCGTACGGGCACCTTGCGGCCCGCCGGGTCGTAGTAGGTGACCCGCACCTTGGGGTCGTGCTTGGCGACGGTGAGGGAGCCGTCGGTGGCGATGGGCGGGATGGTCACCGTCAGGTCGGCGGGCGGCTTCCCGACGGTGCCCTGGGCGATCCGGGCGCAGCGGGCGGCGGCGAAGGTCTCCTGGAGCGCCTTGTCGATCTCGGCGGAGCTGCCGACGACCCGCATGCGGGGGACGGAGCCGGGGACGTCGGAGCAGGCGCCCCGGTAGCCGCCCTCGGCCATGGCGGTGAGCGCGGACCGGTCGATCTCGCTGCCGAAGCCGAGCGGCCAGATCTGCACGCCGGCGACCCGGGCGCGGGCGAGTTCCTCGGTGAGCCGCCGGGCGCCGTTGGCCTGGCGGGTGTCGCGGTCGGTGCCGTACTCGGGGCTGTCGGCGACGTCCAGCTTGCCGTCGGTGAGCAGGAAGACGACCTTGGGCACGGCCGGGGTCCTCGCCCCGCCCTCGGTGAGGCGCGTGACGGCCTGCCGGACGGCGGCCGGGAAGTCGGTGCCGGGTCCGATGCGGGCTTCGTCGCGAACGCCCAGCTGCTGGACGCACTTGCTGAGCCGCTCGCGGCCCGCCGCGTCGGCGACGATGAGCGGGCAGACCTCGCTCACGGGCGACTGGCCGGACTTCTCGGAGCTGCCGAAGCCGATGATCGTGGCCCGGGAGCGCTCCGATATCTCGCCCTGGCTGAGCAGTGCGGCCGCCTCCGTCTCACGCGCCAGGTCCTTGTCGGCGAGGCTCTTCGACTGGTCGACGACGACGGCGAAGTCGAGCGGGTCGGGGCCTTCGGCGGGGTCGGCGGCCGTACGGGAGGCGCCCGGGGACCCTGCGGCGGTGAGGGCCGTGCGGGACGGGCCCGCCGCCCCGGCGGCCGGGGTGCCGAGCGGGCCGGAGAGCCCGAGGAGCACCCCGGCGAGGAGCAGGGCGCTCCCCTTGTTGGTCCACTGCATCTTCTCTCTCACCACAGTTCGCTGAAGAGGGCCAGGAGGGCGCCGAGCACGAGCGAGAACACGCCCAGGCGCAGCCACCGGTACTTCGCCGCGAGCACGAGTCCGTGCACGCCGGCCTGTTCGAGGAGCCAGTCGGTGGCGTCCGTGCCGGACGCGCCGAGCCGTTCCCGCAGCGCGGGTGCGGACGGACCGGCCGTCAGCTCGCGCAGCAGCGTGCGGTCCGCGCCGATCCGGGTGCGCGGCAGGACCACCGAGACGAGCATCAGGACCCCGGCGGTCCACAGCGCCCCGGCCGCGAGGAGGAACGCGAGTCCGGTGCCGGCCGTCGGCAGCGGGGCGCGGTCCCCGGAGAACACGACGGCGAGGAAGGCGAGGGCGCCGGAGAGCAGGATGGCGGCCTTGGTGTCGGCCCTGCCGATGTCCTCCCGGACGGTGCCGAGGACCCGCTCGGCCATGAACCGCATCTCCTCGGCCGGCACGGGAGCGGGGGCCGGGTCCGGTGACGTCCGGTGGGGTACGGGAACAGGGGCGGGTGCCGGGTCCGGTGACGTCCGGTCGGGTACGGGCGCGGGGGCCGGGTCCGGGGTGGTCATTCGTCGTCCCAGTCGTCGAAGTCGGCGCTGGGCCGCGCGGGCGGACGAGGCCGGTCGCGGCCCGCCCGGTCGTAGGGGTCGTCCCGGTCGTACCGGTCGCTCCGCTCGTACGCGTCCGGCTCGTACCGGTCACGCCCGTCGTCGAACCCCTCGTCGTGGCGGCCCCGCGACCGCCCCCGCCCCTGCTCCCGCTCCCGTTCGCGTTCCCGCTCGGAGCCCGATTCGACCCGGGTCGGTTCGTAGACCCGGGGGTCGCGGGGAGCCTCGCCGTGCTCCGATTCCGGTGCCTCCGGCTCCTCCTCGTCCCAGTCGGGGTCGCTCGGCTCCGGCGCGGCCTCCTCCAGGGCGCGCCGCCGCCTCGGGGAGTCGCCCGAGGGGTTGAGGACCCGGTCGGTGATGCCGCCGAGGACGCTGCCGGTCTGGGACCGCAGGTACATGAGCACCTGGTACATCTGCTCGCCGATGTCGTGCCGTTCCAGGACGCCCGTGTCCAGGAGCCGGCTGAAGACGCGCAGGTAGTCGTCCTGGCCCTCGCGCCGCTCCTGCTGGAGCTGGGTGCGGATCTCCCACTGCTTGTCGGGGTGCATCGCCATGTGGTGGGCGATCTGCGCGAGGTCGCCGCGCCGGAAGAGGTCCTCCAGTTCGCGGGCGCGCTCGGCGACCAGGGCGCGTTGCGCCGCCTCCCTGCGCCGCGCCGCCTGCGCCTCGCGCTCGTCGGCGGCCATGGTGACGTCGACGATGTCCCGGCGGGAGACCTCGGCCTTGACGGAGTCGTCGAGGTCGATGAAGACGAGGACCCGGGTGCGCAGCCCGATGTCACGGCCGAAGCTGAGGCGTCCGGCGGCGAGTTCCTCGCGGACGGCCTCGTCGGCGCGGTGCGCGTCGGTGATCCGGAAGCGCCGGGAGAGCCTGCGCAGGCCGTCGAGCAGTTCGTCGTGGAGCAGCTCGGCGACGTCCTCGACCTGCTCCTGGACGACGAGGTGCGGATCGGTGACGACCCACTGGACCTTGGCGACGGCGTCGAAGAAGACGCCGTCGCCGGCGGCCGGCAGCTGGAGCCGGAACTCGGTGACGTTGCGGCCCAGCTGGACCTCGAAGACGGTGTACGGGGAGCCGAACAGGGGTTTGTTGACGTCCTCCGTGCGGTCCGGCCAGATCACCCGGTGCCCGCCGTTGCGGTAGAGGAGGACGGCGGCGACCCGGCCGCTGCGGCGGCGGTACGGGGGCGCGTACTCGGCGATGAGGGGGCCGCGCGGCCGCCCGGAGGCCGCGGGGCCCCCGGTGGCCGCCCCGTGCGGTCGTGCCCGGCCGCGCACCTGGTCGGCCTCCGCGTCCTCCGCGCGGTCGAGGTCGAGGTCCGGGTCCTCGTCCGGTTCGCGGCCGCCGGGGTGCTGTCCGCCGTTCTGCCCCTCGTACGGCTGCCGTTCGTACCGCTCCTCGTACGGCTGCCGCTCGCGCCGGTCCTGTCCGTCGTACCGCTCGCGCCCGTCGCGTCCCTGGTACCGCGGCCGCTCCCGTCCGTCGTACCGGCGGCGCTCGTCCCGGTCCCGCTCGTCCGGCCGCGCGTTCCTGTTCTGCTCGGGCCCGGTCATCGGTTCGCTCCTTCCGTCACGGCGTCCCACATCCGGCGCGCCGCGCTCCTGTCCAGGGGCCGGTCACGGTCCCGGACCAGTTCGTTCAGCAGTCCCCTGAGCCGGTCACGGTCGCGGCGGTCCACCGCGAGGCGCGGCAGGAACGCGCGGACGTGACCGAGCGCCCCGGGGTCCTTCGCGGCGCGCCGGAGCATGCCGCCGAGTGCTTCGAGGGCCGCCTCTCCGGAGCGGGCCGTGGCGAGCGTGTGCCGGAGCAGCCGCGCGAGTTCGGGGGCGAGGCCGGGCCGGGTGGCGAGCAGCGCGACGAGCAGGGGGCGGGCCGCGTGCGCGTCGAGTTCGGGCACCTCGCGCAGTCCCCACAGGTGGGTGGTCCGGGTGCTCAGGGTCCGGATGACGGCGAGGTGGACCAGGTTGGCGAGGTTGAGGCGGCCGTCGTCGAGCCACTGGTGGAGCCGGTGCAGGACGGGCTCCGGTTCGCCGGAGGCGAGCAGCCGGGCCACGCTGAAGGAGGCGGGCACGAGCACGTCGACGTCGCTCGGCTCGCGGTTCCGGACGACCCGGGCGAGGGCGTCGAGGGAGCCGGGGACGTGTCCGGCGGCCAGGACGTAGCCGTGGGCGAGCAGCGCCGTCCTGAGGAGCGTGTCCTCACCGGAACCGGCCCAGTCCTTGAGCACGGCGGCGACCGCGGGCCGGACGCGCGGGTCGCGGGCGGCCTCGGCGAGCGCCGTGGCGGCGGCCATCCGCGCCCTCGGCTCGTCCGTCACGGCCAGCGGCACCACCAGCTCGCGGAAGCCGTGGATCCAGTCCCAGGAGCAGAGCACTCCGGCGGCGACGGAGGCCCGCACCCACACCTCGGGCCGGGCGTCGTCGCACAGGGCGCGCAGCCACCGGGCCACCGGACCGCGGGCGTTGTGGTAGCCGTGCCAGATCTCGCCGAGGACGGCGCCGGCGAGCGCCTCGCCCTGGAAGCGGACGGCCCGCACCGGCACCTTGGCGGGCCCCAGGTCCAGCTCGCCGTCCTCCAGGACCGCCCTGGCCTGTACGGGGCGGTGCTCGGCGTGCGTCCCGAACAGGCGCCGTCCGGGGGCGTGTTCGGGGTCGAGGGTGACGGCGAGTTCCCAGGCGAGGAGCTCGGCGGCCTCGGCGGCCAGGCTGTAGGCGGAGCCGTCGAAGACGGCGACGGCGACGCGGAACGCGCCGGCGCTCAGGGCGGGCAGCGCCTCCGGGAGCGCGCCGGGCCGGTCGGCGCCCGCGAACCACTCGCGGGCCTGGGAGCGGACGAAGCTGGCGCATTCCGCGAGGAGTTCCTCGTCGGTCATCTCGCCCCGCCAGTGCCGGGCGAGGTGGTCGGCGAGCCGGGCGGCCTCGCGCGGCCGCAGTTCCTCCAGGCCGAGGGCCCTCAGGACGTCCGGGCGCCGGGCACGCGCGCGTGCGGCGCCGAGCGCCTCGTCGGGCTCGGTGCGCAGCAGGTGCCACAGGTGGCGGTGGAGGACCTCGTCGGCGGGCGGGGGCGGGCAGTACATCCCGTACCGTCCGCGCAGCAGCCGGTCGGCGAGCTCCCCGTTCTCGACGAGGACGACCCCGTAGGCCTCCCGGCCGCGCAGCAGTTCGCCGAAGCGGTCGAGGTGCAGCTCGGAGAGGCGGGTGGCGGGGCGCCGGGCGCCGGTGGTGTGCTCGCCGCGGCCGGAGCGTGCGGGACGCGGCTCGCTCTCGGTGCGGACGTCCTCGGTGAGCAGCTCCAGGAGGTGGCCGCCGCTCTCCTGGAGGACGTCCTCGGTGATCTCGTCGACGCCGTGCCGGGGGTCGAGGCGGAACACCTTGCCGCCGGTGAGCTCGTCGAGGAGGGCGAGCGCGGTGGCCTTGCGTCCGCTGCCGGGTTCGCCGCACAGGACGAGGACCCGGTGGTCGCGGAGGCGGTCCCGCATCCGGGCGTAGCCGGCGGTCGCGCAGTACACCCGGCCGAGGTGGTCGAGGGTCTCGGGCGGGACGGGGCCCTGGACGAAGAGGGAGCGGTCGGAGCCGTAGAGGGCGAAGATCTGGTTGCCCTCGAAGACGGTCCCGTCGCCGTGGATGGTCGTCAGGCGGTCGGCGGCGGCGCCCGCCCAGGTGCGGACGGCGCGGAGCGCGGTGGCGGCGCCGCCGGTGTCGCTCTCGCCGCCGAGGGGTCCCCGGTCGGCGGTGGCGAAGACGCTCGGCTCGCGCGACTGCTCCCCGACGCGGTCGCCGTCTCGGTCCCGGCCGCGGTCGCGGTCGCGGTCGCCGCGCTCACGGTCGCGGTCCCGGTCGCCGCGATCGCCGCTCCGGCCGCCCCGGTCACTGCGGTCACTGCGGTCACCCCGGTCACCGCCGCGGTCGCTCCGGTCTCCGCCGCGGTCGTGCGCGTCGTCCCGGTCGGGACCGGAGTCGGGGGTGTCGTGGCCGGAGCCCGAGGCGTCGTCGTCGCTCACCGCGGTTCACCCGCCCCCGCGCCCGGCCCCTTGCGGATGCCCGTGAAGTCCCCGTGGAACGTGTTGCCGTGGACGTCGAGCAGGTCTCCCTCGACCTGGTACGTACGGTTCCCGCCCCCGGTCCGGGGCGTTGGGCCGTCCCCCCGCGACGGCCCAACGCCGGTCCGTGAACCCCCCGTCGGCGCCCGCTCCCCCTCGGACGCCGCCCGTTCCGCCTCCGCGCCCGTCAGCGGCGGGGCGGAGCTGCGCGGCACGTGGAACCACGCCGTCTCGTCGGTCTCCTTGGACCGGACGCGGGCCGGCCGGTAGTGGGTCGGCTCGACGTACCGCCCGCCCTCGGCGACCACGTTCCCGTACAGCCAGTCGGAGACGACGACCAGGAGGTCGACCTCCTGGCTCTCCGCCATGATCCGTTTGGCCGGCGCGCTGTCGCAGAGCCGGGCGGCGAGGTCCACCGCCCGCCCGACGAGCCCGTGCGCGTCCTGGGCGACGAGCCCCGCGTTCATGCCGATCCTGAGCCGCAGGCGGGGGCTGCGGCCCCTGTTGTGCGCGCGCAGGCTCTCGTAGAGCGTGTCGATCCACCGTCCGACCATGAGGATCGGCGGCACGTCGGGGCGCAGGGCGGCGAGGATGCCGTCCCCCCGGTCCTCCTGGTGGTAGGTGCCGGGCTCGACGCCGACGGAGCCGTACGCCTCGTCGAAGGCGGCGTACATCGCGGCCCGGTGCAGTTCCTTCTCGGCCATGTCCAGGGTCCCGGAGCCGCAGATGTCGCCGAAGACGACGAACCGGTGGATCCCGCCCGCTACCCCGTTCACTCCCGCACTGCTCACTCTCGGACTCCCTGTGTGTGGTGCCGTGGTGGTGCGCGTTCCAGACTGGCCGCGCGGCGCGGCCGGCGATGTAGCCGTTTACACACCCGGCGGAGATTCGTCCGCCGGGTTTCCGCCGGGGCGCGCGCGCCCCTGCGCGAGCAGCACCAGGACCGGCATGTCGAGGACGACGACCGTGCGGTTCGCGGTGCGCACCACGTCCTGCTCGCGGAGCAGGCGCAGTGCTTTGGCCACCGCCTCCCGAGTCGCTCCGATGGCCGCCGCCAGATCGTGCTGGGGCAGCGGAAGGTCCAGTACGGTGCCGCCGTCGGCCCGGCGTCCGGCGCGCTCGGCCAGCTCGACCAGGCGGGCGGCGAGGCGCTGGAGGACGGTCTCGGAGGCGAGCGCGCGGCGTTCGACGTCGGCGCTGCGCAGCCGGGTGGCGAGCTGGCGCATGATCAGCGCGGTGGCGTGCGGGCGGGCGGCGAGAAAGCGTCGGAAGCGGTCGCCGGAGACGGCCACCGCCTCGACCGTGCCGAGGGCGGTGACGGTGGCGCTGCGCGGGCCCCGGTCGACGGCGGCGAGGTCGCCGACGACCTCGCCCGCGCCGCGCAGGGCGAGGATGAGCCGGGATCCGCGCTCGGTGCCGACGGAGACGACGGACCAGCCGGAGAGCAGCGCGAGGACGTAGGCGCTGGTGTCGCGTTCGCGGATCATCACCTCCCCGGGTTCGTAGACGCGCCGGGCGCCTTCGGCGAGCAGCGACCGCCGGTCGGCCGCGGGGAGGGCGTGGAGGAAGGAACGGTCCTGACCGAAGAGACTCACCGCCGCTCACCCCCGTACCGTCCGCGGGCCCTCCGGGGAAGACCGTCCGCCGGCGGCCGACCGGCGCTTTCGCGTGTGTTTTCCCACCTCATGTGGCCTACTGCGCCACACTATTGACGCTGCGTCACGTCATGGGGTGAAGAACGCTAGAGGGTGCGGAAGAAACGCGTCAACGAGCACGGGGGGCGCAGGGGAGCGCCACCGTCGGCACCTCTGCGCCCCCGTGGGAGCAGCCCGGGAGTGTCCGCGAAGCCTTCGTGAAGCCTTCGCGAACGCCTCCCGGAATCCCCGCTTCGAGCCGGTGGCCGCGCCCCGGACGCCCCAGACGCCGACCCGGCGGGCCCGGCGCCCGCCGCCGAGGCCGGGGCCGGGGCCGAAGCCGGGGCCGGGGCCGGGGCCGAGGCCGGGGCCGAAGCCGGGGCCGAGGGCGGGGCCGGGGCCGGGGCCGGGGCCGAGGCCGGGGCCGGGGCCGAGGCCGAGGGCGGGGCCGAAGCCGAGGGCGGGGCCGGGGCCGAGGGCGGGGCCGGGGCCGAGGGCGGGGCCGAGGGCGGGGCCGGGGCCGAGGGCGGGGCCGGGGCCGAGGCGGGGCGAGCGGGGCCGACGTCCGCCGCCGGGGGCCCAGCGGGCAGCCCGCCACTCGCTCGGCCAAGGCCGAGCGGGCGGGCCGACACCTGGCAGCCGAGCCGAGGCGCGAGCCGGACGCCCGGCGGCCAGGCGCCGACCCGGCGGGCCCGGCGCCCGGCGTACACGCCGCGCGCGCCCGGCGTGCTGCGGCCGTCCTCCGCGCCCGGCCTGAGGCCGGTGCCGGCCCCGGGTCCCTCCGGGCGCCGCCTCGCGCCTCAGAGTCTCGGGTCGACCGGTTCCGACTCCAGGGCCAGGACCGCGAAGACGGCCTCGTGGACCCGCCAGAGCGGTTCGCCCGCGGCGAGCCGGTCGAGCGCCTCCAGGCCCAGCGCGTACTCGCGCAGCGCGAGCGACCGCTTGTGTCCGAGGAAGCGCTGCCGCAGCCGCTCCAGGTTCTCCGGACGGGTGTACTCGGGGCCGTAGATGATCCGCAGGTACTCCCGGCCGCGCACCTTGACGCCCGGCTGCCCGAGCCGCCCCTTGGCGTCGCGGACGAGCGCGGCCAGCGGCTTGACGACCATGCCCTCGCCGCCCGCCCCGGTCAGCTCCAGCCACCAGTCGGTGCCCGCGCGGACCGAGGCCTCGTCGCCGGTGTCGACGACGAGCCGGCGGGTGACCTGGAGCAGCCCGGTCGGGTCGTGCTCGACGAGCCGGTCGAGCCAGGACAGCTGCACGTCGTGCGGCACGTCCGCGAGCGAGCGGCCGTGTGCCCCGAGCAGCTGGAAGGGCGCGAACCGCACGCCCTCCAGGCCCTCGGTCGGCCAGCAGTACCGGCGGTAGGCCTCGGTGAACGCCTCCGCGTCCACCGCCCGCTCGCGCTGCCGGGCGAGCAGCCCGTCGACGCCGTCGACCCCCCGTCCCACGGCCCGCTCCAGGGCGTCGATCGCCCCGGGCAGGACGGCGCCGGAGGCCGCGCCGACCGCCGCGTACTGCGCGCGGAGCAGCCCGGCCGACTTGAGCGACCACGGCATCAGCTCACCGTCGAGCAGCAGCCAGTCCGTGTCCAGCTCGTCCCACAGCCCGGCGGCGCCGATCGCGGTCCGCAGCCGGCCGATGACCTCCTCCGTGACGTCCCGGTCGTCGAAGAAGGGCCGTCCGGTACGGGTGTGCAGGGCGCCGGTCACCCCCGTGACGCCGAAGCGCCCGTGTGCCGCGCCGGCGTCCCGGCAGACCAGGGCCACGGCCCGGGAGCCCATGTGCTTCTCCTCGCACACGACCCGCTCGACGCCGTCCGCCCGGTACTGGGCGAAGGCCTCGGCCGGGTGCTCCAGGTAGCCCTCCTCCTTCGAGGTGGCCGTGGGCGCCATGGTCGGCGGCAGGTACGCGAGCAGCCGCGGGTCGACCGCGAACCGGCTCATGACCTCCAGGGCCGCCGCGGCGTTCTCCTCGCGCACGGCGACGTTCCCCAGGTGGCGGGTCTCCACGATCCGCCGTCCGTGCACGTCGGCAAGGTCCAGGGGGCGTCCCTGGTGCCCGCCGGGCGCCTCGGTGGCGAGCGGCCGCGCCGGCTCGTACCAGACGCGCTCCGCCGGTACGTCGACGAGTTCACGCTCCGGCCAGCGCAGCGCGGTCATCTTCCCGCCGAACACGGCCCCGGTGTCGAGGCACAGGGTGTTGTTGATCCAGGAGGTGTTCGGGACGGGCGTGTGCCCGTACACGACGGTGGCCCGGCCCCGGTAGTCCTCCGCCCACGGGTAGCGCACCGGCAGCCCGAACTCGTCGGTCTCGCCCGTGGTGTCCCCGTACAGCGCGTGCGACCGCACCCGCCCGGACGTCCTGCCGTGGTACTTCTCCGGCAGACCGGCGTGGCAGACGACCAGGTTCCCGCCGTCGAGCACGTAGTGGCTGACGAGCCCCTCGATGAACCGCCCGACCTCCGCCCGGAACTCCTCGCTCTCGCGCCCCAGCTGCTCGATGGTCTCGGCCAGGCCGTGGGTCTCCTGCACCTTCCGGCCCTTGAGCCAGCGGCCGAGCTTGTTCTCGTGGTTGCCGGGGACGCACAGGGCGTCCCCGGCGGCGACCATCGCCATGACGCGGCGCAGGACGCCCGGCGAGTCCGGGCCCCGGTCGACGAGGTCGCCGACGAAGACGGCCGTCCGCCCCTCGGGGTGGTGGCCGTCGACGTAGCCGAGCTTCGCGAGCAGGCTCTCCAGCTCGGAACGGCAGCCGTGGACGTCTCCGATGACGTCGAACGGCCCGGTGAGGTGCCTCAGGTCGTTGAAGCGGCGCTCCAGGACGACCTCGGCGGCCTCGACCTCCTCCACGGACCGCAGCACGTGCACCTTGCGGAAGCCCTCGCGCTCCAGACCGCGCAGCGAACGGCGCAGCTCGCGCCGGTGGCGCTGGATGACGTGCGCGGGCATGTCGGCCCGGTCGGGGCGAGCGGCGTTCCTGGTGCGGCAGACCTCCTCGGGCAGATCGAGGACGATGGCGATCGGCAGCACGTCATGGGTCCTGGCCAGCTGCACGAGCTGGCGCCGGGCCTCCTGCTGCACGTTGGTGGCGTCGACGACGGTCAGCCGGCCCGCCGCGAGGCGCTTGCCCGCGATGTAGTGGAGGACGTCGAACGCGTCCCGGCTCGCCGACTGGTCGTTCTCGTCGTCGGCGACGAGCCCCCGGCAGAAGTCGGAGGAGATGACCTCGGTCGCCTTGAAGTGGCGCCGCGCGAAGGTGGACTTGCCGGAGCCGGTGGCGCCGACGAGCACCACGAGGGACAGGTCGGTGACGGGCAGGGTACGGGTCTCGGTCTCGGTGGTCATCGCGGTCCCTCCTTCTCGGTGTCGGTACGGCTGAAGACGGCCATCTGGGTCGGCGGCCCGACCTCCGGGTCGTCCGGGCCCACGGGGACGAACCCGGCCTCGTACCCGTACTGCGCGGCGACCCCGGCCGCCCACTCCCGGAACTCCTCACGCGTCCATTCGAAACGGTGGTCGCCGTGCCGGACGTGCCCCGCGGGGAGCGACTCCCAGCGCACGTTGTACTCGACGTTCGGCGTGGTCACGACGACCGTACGAGGCCGGGCCGAGCCGAACACCGCGTACTCCAGGGCCGGCAGCCTCGGCAGGTCCAGGTGCTCGATCACCTCGCTGAGCACGGCCGCGTCGTAGCCGGCCAGCCTCTTGTCGGTGTACGCGAGGGAGCCCTGCGTCAGCTTCACCCGGGCGGCCTGCCGCTCCCCCATCCGGTCCAGCCGCAGCCGGCGCGCGGCGATGCCCAGGGCCCGCGCGGACACGTCGACCCCGACGATCTCCGTGAAGCGCGGGTCCTTGAGCAGGGCCTGCACCAACTGCCCCTGACCGCAGCCCAGGTCGAGCACCCGGCTCGCGCCCGCCGCCGTGAGGGCGCCGAGGATCGCCTCCCGCCGCCGCTCGGCGAGCGGCACCGGACGCTCCTCCGTGTCGGTCGTCTCGTCGACGGCGTTGTCGACGTCCTCGACGTCCAGGCCCTCGGCCTCGGCGAGCCGGACCAGTTCGAGCCGCTCCGTCGCCTCACGGGCGAGACCCCAGCGGCGCGAGAGGTAGCGGGCGGTGATCAGCTTCCGCTCGGGGTGGCCGGCCAGCCAGCCGTCCCCGGCCCGCAGCAGCTTGTCGACCTCGTCGGGGGCCACCCAGTAGTGCTTGGCGTCGTCGAGGACGGGCAGCAGGACGTACAGGTGGTTGAGGGCGTCCGCGAGCCGCAGCTCGCCCTCCAGCACCAGCCGCACGTACCGCGAGTCGCCCCACTCCGGGAACTCCCGGTCGAGCACCACCGGTTCGGCATCGACCGTGGACCAGCCCAGCGGCCCGAACAGCGCCCGCACCAGCTCCGCGCCGCCCCGGGCGGGGAGCGCGGGGACCTCGACGCGCAGCGGCAGCGGCGCCGCCGCCCGCTCGGGCATCGCCTTGCACTCGCCGTGCAGCGCGGTCTTGAAGACCTTCGCGAGCGCGACCGCGAGCAGCGAGGACGCCGCGTAGGGACGGTCGTTCACGTACTGCGCGAGCGCCGAGTCGGGGGCGCCGCCCCGTCCCTTGCCCTTGCCGCGGCGCACCAGCGCCACGGGGTCCACCTCCAGGAGGAGTGCCGCGGTGCACCGCTCGGCGCTCGCCTCGGGATAGAGGACGTGCGCCGTGCCGTGCGAGGTCGAGAACGCCTGCGCCCGCTCGGGATGCTTGTGCAGCAGGAAGCCGAGATCGGTCGCGGGTCGCTCCGGATTGCCGGTCGTACTGATCGTCAGGAACACACCTTCGAGTATGGTTCGCCCCTCCCCTCCTCACCAGGCATTTTCCGCCCGACCGGGCCCTGGGGCGCGACCTCAGCCGGTACGGTCACCGCCCTCCGCCGCCAGGGCGCCGGCGAGCGCGCCGATGGTGGCCGGACCGACCCGGCAGCAGCCGCCGACCAGCCGGGCGCCCTTCTCCGCCCAGCCGACCGCCCACGCCGGGTCGAAGGCCATGTCCCCGCTCCAGCCCCGCGCCCGGGCGTCCCACCGCTCCCCGCTGTTGGGGTAGACGACGGCCGGCTTCCCGGTCACGGCCACGGCGAGCTCCACCGCGTCCGCCGCCTCGGCGGGGTCGCAGCAGTTCACCCCGACCGCCACGACCTGCTCGTTCCCCGCGGCGACCGCGAAGGCCTCCGCCAGGTCCTGCCCGGCCCGGGTCCGGCCGCCCTCGACCGTGTACGAGAGCCACACCGGCACCCCGCACCCGTCGGCCGCCCGCAGCAGCGCCTCGGCCTCCTCCGCGTCCGGCACCGTCTCCAGGGCCAGGACGTCCGGCGCGGCCTGCGCGAGCACCTCGATCCGGGGCCGGTGGAAGCCCTCCAGCGCCCCCACGCTCAGCCCGTACCGTCCCCGGTACTCACTGCCGTCCGCGAGCATCGCCCCGTACGGCCCGACGGACGCGGCGACCCACACCTCCTCCCCGACGGCCCCCGCCGCCGTCCTCGCCAGCTCCACGCTCCGCGCGAGCAGCCCCGCCGCCGCCTCCGGGCCCGCGCCCCGACGGGCGAAGCCCTCGAACGTGGCCTGGTAGCTGGAGGTGATCAGCACCCGCGCCCCGGCCCGCACGTACGCCGCGTGGGCCGCCTCGATCTGCTCGGGCCCGTCGGCGAGGAGCCGCGCCGACCAGAGCGCGTCCGAGAGGTCGCAGCCCTGCGCCTCCAGCTGGTTGGACAGCCCGCCGTCGAGGACGAGCACCCCCTCGCCGAGGGCTTCGGCGAGCGTACGGTCCGGTCTCATCGCGCCACCCCGCTCATGCCAGCTGCGACTGGACCCGCGCGGAGATCAGCTCCAGGTGGTCGAGGTCCTCCAGGTCCAGGACCTGGAGGTAGACCCGGGAGGAGCCGATCTCCGCGTACCGCCCGATCTTGTCGACGACCTCGGCGGGCGAGCCCGCGAGCCCGTTCGCCTTGAGCTCGTCGACGTCCCGGCCGATGGCGGCGGCCCGCCGGGCCACCTCGGCGTCGTCCTTGCCGACGCAGACCACCAGCGCGTTCGAGTACACCAGGTCACCGGCCGGCCGCCCGGCCGCCTCGGCCGCGGCCCGGACCCGCCCGAACTGCCGCTCGCTGTCCTCGACGGACGCGAACGGGATGTTGAACTCGTCCGCGTACCGCGCGGCGAGGCGCGGCGTGCGGCTCGCGCCGTGCCCGCCGACGAGCACCGGGACCCGGGACTGGGCCGGCTTCGGCAGCGCGGGCGAGTCGGTGAGCCGGTAATACTCCCCGTGATGACTGAAGGTCTTCCCGACCTCCGTCTCCCACAGTCCGGTCACGATCGCCAACTGCTCCTCCAGGCGGCCGAACCTCTCCTTCGGGAAGGGGATGCCGTAAGCCTGGTGCTCCTGCTCGAACCACCCCGCGCCCAGACCCAGTTCGACCCGCCCGCCGGACATCCGGTCCACCTGGGCCACCTGGATGGCGAGGACGCCGGGGAGCCGGAACGTCCCGGCCGTCATCAGCGTGCCGAGCCGGATCCGCTTCGTCTCCCGGGCCAGACCGGCCAGGGTGATCCAGGCGTCCGTCGGCCCGGGGAGCCCGTCGGCGGACCCCATGCTGAGGTAGTGGTCCGAGCGGAAGAAGGCGTCGAATCCGAGCTCCTCGGTGGCCCGGGCCACCGTGAGGAGGGTGTCGTAGTCGGCCCCCTGCTGGGGTTCGGTGAAGATGCGGAGATCCATACCTCCATCCTGCACCCACGGGTGCGTGTCAACGTCGTCGTCAGCTCCCCGTCCGCACCGGCTCGGTCGGGTGAATATCCGGCCCCCTGGCGGGGCGCGTCCGCCCTGGCCAGTGACCGGGGCCCGGCACCGTCGTTGGCTCGGGCGGAGCCGGACCGCCCGGCCCGCGTGCCGGCGGCCGCTGCCGGTGCGTCTCTCTCACGGCCCCGTCCTCGGCGGCGGGGCCCGGGCCGAGGAGGCCGCCATGTCCCAGGAAGCCGCGCCGGAGCGGGCCGTGCCCGAGCAGGCGGTGTCGCAGCCGCTTCCCGAGCAGCAGGGCGCCGGCGCCCCCAAGGGCCTGCTCCAGCAGATGGAGGAGCTGATGGCGGCGCTCTCCGCCGACCTCTCCCAGCTGGACGCCGACCTCCAGTCCACCTCGGACCGCCTCACCCCGGACCAGCAGCCGGAGCCCCACCGGGAGCAGGACCACTCCCCCCACCAGAACCCCGACCACCACTGACACCACCGCCGAAGCCCAGGGCCCCACGCCCCCGAGCGCCAGGGCCCCCCTCAGCACCGCCCCCACCCCGACCACCGGGGCCACCGGGGCCACCGGGGCCACCGGGACCACCGACGCCACGGGCCCGGCGAGCGTGGCCCTCGGCACGAGTGGCGTCGGCGACGCAGCCCCGGCAGCCGACGTCCCGGGCATCGAGGTCGTCGCCCGCGCCGCAAGCCCAGCGGGCAGGGCCCCAGGTGGCGCCGTCGGCGTCAGGACGGGCGTGCCTACCACGACGGGCTTCGGTCCGGGCCTGCTCGGCCTCGGGCGGGGTCGGGCGGGCGGGCGCGCTCCCCGTCACGCACCGCGAGGCGCCGCAGCATCCCGCGCACCCGGTCGCTCGACTCGTCGGCGGCGTCGATGGCCTCGATGCACTGCCAGTACAGCCCCTCCTCGTCCGTCGCGCAGGCCACCCCGACGAGCGCGATCCCCACCTCCCCCAACAGCTCCCCGAGCGCCGTCAACGCTCCCCAGGGGTACGTCACTTCGGTCAGCTGGGCCGCACGCGGCCCGCCGGCCCCCCAGGTCGGGTACTCGCCGATCTCACTCAGCCCCCGCGCCTCCCCCCGCAGCTCCATCGGTCCACAGAGCGCGAGGTGACTCCCTATCGCCTGGGCGAGCGCCTGCGCCTGCCAGGCCTCCGCCACGATGTCCTGCGCCGTCCCGCTCTCCGCCAGCGCCTGCCGACCGAGCGTGATCAGTCGCTCCGCCTCCATCAACACCGCCCCCGTTCGTACGACTTACTGCCCACTCACTCCACTACCCAGAGTGAGGCCGCCTGAGCCCCGACACCAGAGGAATTCGGAAATCTGTGGACAGGAAGCCGGACGGGGAAAAGTCGATCACTCCGAAGAGTGACGATCTTCGCCCGGGGACCCGTTCGCGGACCCGTTCGCGGACCCATTCGCGGACCCGTTCACGGACCCGTCCGTGGATCCTTCCGGGGCCCCGCCCCCGACCGGTCCGCGACTCCACCCCGCCTCCGCGCGGGGAACCGGACCTCGTTCCGGTCGATCTTGGCCGCGAGCGCCTCCAGCGGATCCACCCCGAGCACCTGGCAGAACTGGAGGAGGTAGGCGAGCACGTCCGCCACCTCGTCGGCGACCCGGTGCGCCGCCTCCGGGTCGTCCATCACCCGCTCCGCCTGCTCCGGCGTCAACCACTGGAAGATCTCCAGGAGTTCGGCCGCCTCCACACTGAGGGCCGCCGCCAGGTTCTTGGGCGTGTGGAAGGGCTGCCAGTCGCGGGCCGCCGCGAACTCCGCCAGCCTGCGCTGCAACCCCGCCACATCGTTGTCGTCGTTCGTCACCCGCCCAGGTCTACCACCGTCACCCCGGGCGTCCGGCGCGCCTCCCCCACCGCCCGTTCCCCGACCGTGCCGGCCACCCGGATGTGCCCGTCAGCGGCGATGTCCGTCGCGAGCCGCAGCAGTTCGCCCAGCTGACGCCCGTCCAGCCCCCGGTCCAGGCCGTCGGCGAGCAGGGTCAGGCTCTGCAGGGCGTCCGGCACCTCGGCGATCCGGTCCATCTCCAGGACGCCGGGACCCGTGAGCAGCGTGAGCGCGAGGGCCAGGTAGCGGAGTTCGCCGTCCCCGAGACGTCCGAGCGGGGTCGCCGGCAGGCCGCCGCGTTCCAGGACCGCCCGGACGGTTCCCTCCGGGAGCTCCTGCACGCCGAGGCCCGTGACCGGTCCCGTACAGCCCGCTCCGGCGACCGCCGCGAGGCGGTGGTGACGGCGGGGGCAGTCCGTGTGAGTGCGGTGCAGGACCTCGGCGAGGTTTCCGCAGCCGCGCCGGAGCCGCCCCTCGCCCGGCGGCACGGGAGCCCGCATCCGCTCGGGCCTCGGATCACAGGCGAAGGCGGACCTCAGCCCGATGACCACCTGTTCGGCGGCGGCCAGGACCTCCAGCTGCCCCCGCGTCTTGCCCGCGACCCGCAGCGGCAGCAGAGCCGTGCCGAGCAGGTCGTCGGGGAGCGGGGCACGGGTCACGGGGGTGGCGCCCGCCGTGTGCCACTCGGCCTGGACGGCGTTCCGGCCCGGGTCGCGCAGTGCGGTGGCGAGGAGGGTGCGGCCGCCCCGGCCGGTGAGCCGCTCGCCGACGATCCGGAGCCGGGGTTCGGCCTGGACGGCGAGGTCCAGGTGCACGGGGCCCTCGGGCCCGTCGACCGTGCACCCGATCCGGAAGCCCCGCCTGCCCTGGGCGTCGGGCCGTGCGCGTTCGGGGACGCAGTCCGCGGCGTCGGGGAACACCTCGTCGAGCGCGTCGCCCGCCCCGAGCCGGGCCAGGGCTTCGTACGCCCGCAGGGTGGTGGATTTGCCGCTGCCGCTGGGGCCGGCGAAGAGGGTGACCGGCCCGAGCGCGTGCACGGCGGAACGGTGGCCGGCGAACGCGGACAGCCGCAGCTCGGTGACGGCGGGCCGGGCGATGCGGGGCCCGCCCCCGGCCCCGCCGCCGCGCTCCAGGGCGACCGGGCCCCGCGCCTCGGGGACGGAGACACGGGCCCCGGGGACGGAGACTCGGGCCCCGGGGACACGCGGCCGGGATGCTCGCGAACCGGAAGCCCCGGAAGCCCGGGTTCCCGCCAGCCCGGAAGCCCCGGAAGCCGCCAGCCCGGAAGACCCGGCAGGCCCGGAAGCCCCAGTACCCGCCAGCTCGGAAGACCCGGCAGGCCCGGAAGCCCCAGTACCCGCCAGCTCGGAAGGCCCGGCAGGCCCGGAAGCCCCAGTACCCGCCAGCTCGGAAGGCCCGGCAGGCCCGGAGCGCCCGGAACCCCTGGCAGGCCCGGATGCGCGACCGACGGAAGTAGGCGACGCAGCCGAGACGGCGGCCCCGCCGGAGGAACCGGCCGACGGGGAACCGGCCACGGGCGAACCACCCGAAGGCGCACCACCCGAAAGCGCACCCCTCGAAGGCGAACCGGCCGAAGGCGCACCACCCGTAGGCGAACCACCCAAAGGCGCACCACCCGAAGGCGCACCCCCCGGAGCCGAACCGGCAGGAGATGCGTCGACAGGAACAGGAGCAGACCCAACGGCTTGAGCGCCGTCGGCGGAAGGGCGGGGGCCAGGGCGAGCCGAGGAAGGAACGACGTCGGAGGAGCGAGGGGCGTCTGACGTGCGGGCGAGCGTGGAGCCGCCGGTGAGGTCCATGCCCGGACCGTACGCAGATCATTCCCTGGCGAACCGTTACGGCGAGATGACCTTCCTACGATCGGGGGACGCCGGCGCCCACGCCCTCCTCGTCCTCACCCTCCGCGCCCTCGACCTCCGTGCCGGCCGGGGCCAGCAGGAAGACGTTCCGGTCGACGCGGTGCATCCCGCTGCCGAGGCCGAAGACGACGCCGCTGCTGAAGTCGAGGATGCGCTTGGCGACCTCGGTGTCGGCGCTCGTCAGATCGAGGAGCACCGGGATCTGGGCGATGAGGTACTCGGCGACCTCTCGGGCGTCGGCGAAGACCTGCACGCGGAGCACGACCATGCGGCGCTGCTCGGCGGACTCGTACTGCTCGGGGATCGTGCGGTGGTCGACCCTGGACGGCCATTCGTCACGGCCGCGCAGGGGCACGACCTGCGCGAGGCCCTCCCACTGCTCGTCGGTGACGTCGTACCTCTCGTACCTACTCATGGGTCCATCCTCCCGCCCCTCACCCGTTCGGCCCAACAACGACACGAGGTGATGGCCCGGGAGCGGTTCGGCGTGCGGCCCGGTGTCAGCCTGTTCCCTGACCTGCGGCGGTGGGCGGGACGGAGTACGTGACGGTGGCGGAGGCCGCCAGGTCGCCCGCCTCGTCCCTGAGTTCGGCGAGGACGACGCAGAGACGGCGGCCGAACTTGGCCATGCGCGCGTGCGTGCGGAGCAGTCCCGGACGGGGGCGGTTGAGGTAGCTGATCTGGAGCGAGGTGGTGAGCGCCATCGGCGTGGGGCGGCCGAGCCGGGCGTTGATCAGGAGGAAGGCGGCGAGGTCGACGAGCCCGGCCTGTTCGGGCCCGGAGATCGTTCCGCCGGGCCGGGTGCGGAGCCGGGCCCCGTCCGCCTCCATGAGCAGGTGCGTCCCGCTCGCGTCGGTGACCCGGCAGGCCGCGTAGTCCGGGAACTGCCGCTGGACGAGCGCGTTGAGCTCGCCCGGCGACAGCGTGCGGGCCGCCGGGCCGTCCGTACGCGCTGACGGCGTCGGGCTCCCGGCGTCCCTCATCGGACGAAGCTCTTCGCCAGGCGGCGGAGCCCCTCCCTGATCTCGTCGGCCGAGTGCGTCGTGAAGGACAGCCGCATCGCGCCCGGGTCCGGCTCGCCGCAGAAGAACGGCGCCCCCGGCACGTACGCCACCTCATGGGCGACGGCGGTCCGCAGGAGGGCCGTGGCGTCGTGGCCCTCGGGCAGGGTCACCCAGATGAACATGCCGCCCTCCGGCCTGTTCCACCGGCTGCCCTCGGGCAGCGCGGCCGGCAGGCCGTCGAGCATCGCGTCCCGGCGCTCCTGGTAGGCGGCGCGCATCACCGCGACGTGTGCGTCGAGGTCGCTGTCGCGCAGATAGCGGGCGGCGGCGGCCTGGTCGATCGTCGAGGTGTGCAGGTCGGCGGCCTGCTTGGCGATCACGCAGGCGCGGCGCAGCCCGGCGGGTGCGCGCAGGTAGCCGAGCCGGAGGCCCGGGGCCATGACCTTGGAGAAGGAGCCGAGCAGGACGGTGCGGTCGGCCACCAGGGGGTCGGAGGCGAGGGCGGGGACGCGCTCGCCGTCGTAGCGCAGCTCGCCGTACGGGTCGTCCTCGACGATCCAGAACCCGTGCCGGGCAGCCGCCGCGGCGACGGCGTGGCGGCGCTCTGCGGGGAGCGTGCGGCCCGTGGGGTTCTGGAAGGTGGGGACGATGTAGAGCAGGGTGGCCTTCTCGCGGACCGCGATCTCCTCCAGGGCCTCCGGGAGGATTCCCTGGTCGTCGGTGGGCACGGGGACGACCCGGGCGCCCGCGAAGCCGAAGGTCTGCAGGGCGGCGAGGTAGCAGGGGTTCTCGACGAGGACCACGCTGCCCGGTTCGACGAGGGCCGTGGTGAGGAGCGTGAGCGCCTGCTGCGAGCCGGTGGTGATGAGCAGGTCGTCGGCGTCCGTGGGCAGTTCGCGCGCGGTGAGCCGGGCGGCGATGGCGGTGCGCAGCTCCGGGTCGCCCTCGGTCGTGGAGTACTGGAGGGCCTGCTGCGGGTTCTCCGCCAGGACGCGGTCGTACGCGGCCCGGATGCCGTCGATGTCGAACAGTTCGGGCGCGGGCAGGCCTCCGGCGAACGAGATCACCTCGGGTCGTGCCGTGAGCGCCAGGATCTCCCGTACCGGCGAGGAACCGACGTTGGCCAGCCGGGAAGCGGTGGCCGGCGCGGGCACGGAGGGGAGGGAGGGGGTGGCGTTCGTGGGCGCGGAGGCAGCAGAAAGCATGGCGCCAGCATATAGACATTCATGACGGTGTCCAGGTCGTTCGATTCCCTGTGGGCGTGGGCGAGTTGACGCCACCGAACCCGCCTCGGGGAGCGAATTCCGGTCCTGATCCGGCCACACTGTGGGCCGTGGAAATCCGGCCGCGGAAGCCGAATTCGGAGGGTTCGGCTCCCGCGGTATTTCCCGCTGGTCGCCCCTGGAGCGGACGTGCGGGGCGATCTTCGTTCGCCCTGTCCGACGCGCCGCAATCGCTCTTCGGTCCGGTTCTCCGCAGGCCGTGGACGACTCGGGGAAATCGGCCATTCCGGTCTTCGGTCTCATTGATGGACGGATGCGCCCTGGATAGCGTTCGACCGCGCCGACACCGCGATGTCCGCGGTCTGGGCCGCACTGCCGGCGGTCTTCCGGGTCGAAGTCGAACCAGCGAGACGAGTGGATCACCATGACATCTTCCGTTCCCGTCGACGAGGCCGTCGTCGTCCGCACCCCCGAGGAATTCCTCGCCATGCCCGAGGACTACCGCGAGATCGCCGTCCGGGGAATGATCGTCAACACCGAGGGCGAACTGTCGGGCGCCGACGACTACATCCAGGTGTTCCTCCCGCTCGCGCCGAACGCCGAGGAACGGCAGGTGTGCGCCGAACGCGCCGTCGAGGAGTACGACCACTACAAGATCGGCAAGAGGATCCTCGCCGACATCGGCGTGGACACCGGGTACATGGAACAGCAGCGGCTCGTGGACCGCGATCTCTTCACGGGTCACGAATTTCACACCTGCACCACCTGGGCCGAGCGCGGCATCTTCTCGTACATCGGCGAGGAGACCGCGATGGTGATGATCTCCGAATTCGCGCAGAGCAGTTACAAGCCGTGGGCCGAGGCGGTGCGCACGATCATTCTCGACGAGAAGGTGCACATCGCGCACGGCGCGCGGGTCTGCCGGAATCTCGCTCGCACCGAGGAGGGCCGTGAGGAACTCCAGCAGGGCCTGGACCGGTTGTGGCCGGGATTCAACCGGATCTTCGGAAGCGCCCGTTCGGAGAGGTCGAAGCTCGCGGTCCGTTTCGGTCTGCGTCAGACCACCAACGGTGAGGCGCGCGACATCTGGCGGTCGAAGGTCACCCCGCGCATCGAGAACCTCGGCCTGAAGGTCCCGGAGTAGCGCGATCCCCGAGAACCTCGGCCTCAAGGTCCCCGACCAGCCCGGGCCGGCCGGTACGGCGCAACGGCACCACAGACACACCGAGCAGCAGTCCGACCGAGGAGTCCGCACGCCCATGGCCACCCCTCTCACCCTCACCCCACGTCCGCTCGGCCGCCGCGAGGCCAAGGAGCGCACCGCCGCGCTGCTCGCCGAGCGTCCCGATCTCGCCGAGCGCCTCCACCGGCTGCGCCGTCTCGGCCGGGAGGTGCGCTCCTGCGAGGTCCACCTCACCAACACCTGCAACATCCGCTGCAAGGGCTGCTGGTACTTCGAGGGCGGCTTCGACACCGCCGTGCGGGAGCTCTCCGACCTCGACAAGATCCGTTCCTTCGCCCGCCGGCTGCGGGACGAGGGAGTCAACCAGGCCACCCTCATCGGCGGTGAGCCGACGCTGGTGCTGCGCCGGGTGGAGGCCTTCGTCGAGGAACTGCCGTACATCACCATCTCGACCAACGGTCTGCGCCCGATGCCCGTGCAGGGCTTCGAGCACATCGCCGTGGCCGTCAGCATCTTCGGCGGCGGGCCGCTCGACGACGACCTGCGGGCCATCCGGGTCAACGGCTCCAAGTTCACGGGCCTGTTCGACACGGCGCTCTCGCACTACCGGGACGATCCGCGGGTCCTGTTCATCTTCGCGCTCTCCGAGGACGGGCTGCCGCACCTCGAACCGACGGTGCGCAAGATCGCCGAGAACGGCAACATCGTCACCTTCAACTTCTACAGCGAGCACGGCACGGACAACCCGCTGCGGATCGCGAACGAGCGGCGCGTCCTCGACGAGGCCCTGCGGGTCAAGGAGGCGTACCCGGAGGCCGTGGTCAGCCACCCGTACTTCATCCGCAGCCTCATCACCGGCACCTCGCACTGGGGGGCGCGCTTCGGCTACGACGTCTGCCCGAGCCTCAGCGTCGACCACCCGGACCACGAGGAGCGGGTGGCCAACGGCAATCCGGTGATCCCGGGCTTCGCCGCGTGGGGCGCCGACTACGAGTCGCTGCAGTTCTGCTGCACGTCAGGGGAGTGCGGCGGCTGCCGGGACAGCCAGGCCGTCTACAGCTGGCTGGTGGTGAGCGCCTCCCGGTTCCTGGACAGCGCCGCGCGCCTGGAGGAGTGGGTGGACATCGCGGAGAGCTACTGGCGCCAGTGGCACTGGTCCCCGCACCACGCCTCGAAGCTCACCTCCTGACGGAGAACTTCCCCATCCGGCCGTCCGCACACCGCACACCGCACGGGAGAGTCATGTCCGAGACAACGGAAACAACCCAGTCGACCGAGCCGACCCAGGCGACCCAGGCGACCGCGATCTCCGCGATCTCCGAGACGCTGGACCGCGACACCATCGAGCGGTTCATCACCGACGCCCTCGTCGAGCTCGGCGTCGACCCCGAGGACGTCCTGCCCGGGGCCGCGCTCGACGACCTGGAGATCGACTCGCTCGACATGGTCGAGCTGGCGCAGTCCGTCAAGCGGGACCTCGGCGTGCCGGTCCGCACGAAGGACTTCGACGGCATCGACACCGTGGGCCAGATCCTCGAACTGTGCTACGAGAAGGCCGGAGTTGAGTGATCCGCGGCGGGGCGGGGAGATCGTCGTCACCGGTTTCGGCGCGGTCACGCCGCTCGGTGTCGGCGCCGGAGTGCTCCACGAGCGCGCCGTCGCCGGGGACACGGCGGCTCCCGGCCCCCATCCGGCGGTCCGGCCGGCGGACTTCACGGCGACCGACCACCTGCCACGGAACCTGGTGCGCCGCACCGACCGGTTCACCCAGCTGGCCCTGGTGGCGGCCGAGGAGGCCCTGACGCGGGCCGGACACCGGGCCGACGGACGGGCCTGGCCGCCCGAGCGGGTCGCCTGCGTCATCGGCTGCGGTCTCGGCGGCACCGCCTCGTTCGAGACGCAGCGGGAGGTGTACGAGAGGGAGGGCGCCGGCTTCGTCTCGCCGCTGATGGTCCCGCAGATGATGGCCAACGCGGCGGCCGCCCACCTCTCCATGCGGCACGGTTTCCGCGGCGAGAGCCTCTGCGTCGCGTCCGCGTGCAGCAGCGGCGCGCAGGCCGTCGGCACGGGGATGCGGCTGCTGGCCGCCGGGGCGGCCGACGCCGTGGTCGTGGGCGGCGCGGAGGCCGCGTCGTCGGACCTGGTGGCGGCCGCCTTCGCGAACGCCGGCGCCCTGTCCCCGAGCGGCACCGCCCGCCCCTTCGACCGGGACCGCGACGGCTTCGTGATCGGCGAGGGCGCCGGGATCCTCGTCCTGGAGACGGCGGCGGGTGCGGCGCGGCGCGGCGCCGAGGTCCTCGGAGTCGTACGGGGGTACGGGGCGACCTCCGACGCCCATCACGTGACGGCGCCCGATCCCACCGGGGGCCCCGCGGCGCGGGCGGTCGCGCTGGCCCTGCGGGAGGCCTCGGTGGCGCCCGGCGAGCTGGCGTACGTCAACGCCCACGGGACCGGGACCGCCCTCAACGACCGTCTGGAGTGCGACGCCCTGCGGCAGGCCCTCGGGGCCGAGGTCCTCGCGGAGCTGCCCCTCTCCTCCGGCAAGGGCGCACTCGGGCACCTCTTCGGCGCGGCGGGCGCGGTCGAGGCCGTCGCCACCCTCCAGGCGCTGCGGCACGGGGTCGCTCCGCCCACGGCGGGGCTGCGGCGTCCGGACCCGGCGCTCGGTCCGCTCGACCTCGTCCGTACGGCGCGGAAGCTCACCCCGCGCGCGCGTACGGGCCGGTTGTTCGGGCTCTCCACCTCCTTCGGTTTCGGCGGACACAACGCGGCCCTGGTCCTGGCCGTGGAAGGGCGGCCCTGATGCGCGCGTCACGCGACCCCCACGGCATCCCCGACCTGCTCGGCTTCTCCGGTCGCCGCTATCTGGTGACCGGGGTCCTCAACGACGACTCGATCGCCTGGCACACGGCGCGGGCGCTCCAGGAGGCGGGCGCCGAGGTCCTGTTGACGGGCTTCGGGCGGACCCGGCGGATCACGGAGGCGGCGGCGTCCGGCCTCCCGTACCCGACCGACGTCCTGGAACTCGACGTGACGCGCCCCGAGGACCTCGACGCGCTCACGAAGGAGCTGGAGCGCCGCTGGGGCGCCGTCGACGGCGTCCTGCACGCGATCGCGGCCGCCCCGCAGTCCGCGCTCAGCGGCAACTTCCTCACCACGCCCGTCGAGAGCGCGACGCTCGCCCTGCGCACGGCGGCGTTCTCGCTGCACTCGCTGACCACGGCGCTCGCGCCGCTGCTGCGCGAGGGCGGGGGCGCCGGCGCGGTGCGGGGCAGCGTCGTCGGGCTCGACTTCGACTCGTCCGGGGCATGGCCGGGGTACGACTGGATGGGGGTCGGGAAGGCGACGCTCGGCGCGGTCTGCCGCTATCTGGCGCTCTATCTGGGCCACTCCGGGATCCGCGTCAACCTCGTCGCCGCGGGCCCGGTCGAGACGGTGGCGGGGCGTGCCGTCAGCACCTTCGACCGGATCGCCGACCGCTGGGAGCAGGAGGCGCCGCTCGGCTGGAGCCGTGCCGACCCGGCCCGGCTCGTCGGCCCGGTCCTGTTCCTGCTCTCGGACCTGGCGGCCACCGTCACCGGGGAGATCGTGCACGCGGACGGCGGCATGCACGCCGTCCGCATGGGAGCCGGCGCCGTCGGCGAGCCCCCGGGCTTCGGCGCCCCGCCCCGCGCCGGCAAGGAGGACCGCGCATGACCGCGGCGATCGTCGGTGTCGGCTCCGCGCTGCCCGAACGGGCCGTGCCCAACAGTCACTTCGCCGCCATCGGCTCCTCCGACGCGTGGATCGTCAAACGGACCGGCATCCGGCAGCGCCACTTCCTGCCGGAGGACGGTCACCTGGCCGATCTCGCCCTGGCCGCCTCCCGGACGGCCCTGGCCCAGTCGGGGCGCACCGCGCGCGAGGTGGGGCACGTCGTCGTGGCGACCACGACGCCCGACCGGACCACCCCGGGCCTCGCCGTGGAGGTGGCCGCCCGGCTCGGGGCCGACCGGGCCGCCGCGTTCGACCTGCACGCGGCCTGCGCCGGGTTCGTGTACGCCCTGGACCATGCCGTCGCCCTCATCGAGTCGGGACGGACGTCCACGGTCCTGGTCTGCGGAGCCGAGGCGCTGTCCCGGATCACCGACCACGAGGACCGGTCCACGGCCGTGCTGCTCGGCGACGGCGCCGGGGCGGTGGTCGTGGCGGACGTGGACCCGGGCCCGTCCGTCGAGCCCGCCTTCCGGCTGGGCTCGGACGGCGACCAGATCCCCCTGCTCTACGCCGACCGGTACGACCGCAAGCTCCGGATGGACGGGCCCGAGATCTTCGTGCAGGCGGTGGAGCGGATGAGCGAGGCGGCCCGGGACGTCCTCGCGCGGCGGGAGCTGACCGCCGACGACGTCGACCTGTTCGTCGCCCACCAGGCCAACGCGCGCATCGTACGGGCGGTGGGGAAGGAGCTGGGCGTCGCGCCGGAGCGGCTGTACCTGAACGTCGAGCGGGTCGCCAACACCTCTTCCGCGTCCATCCCCCTCGCCCTCCACCAGGCCTGGCAGGAGGGCCGGCTCGGCCCGACGGGGCTGCTCGGGGTGGCCGGGTTCGGCGCCGGTGTCACCTGGGGCGCGGGCGTGATCGGCTGGCAACTGTCGGACCCGGAGGCCGATCCCGTGGCGGCGGGATGAAGACGTCCCCGTTCCCCGTGCTCGCCGAGCTGACCGCCCCCGACGGAGCGGTGCTCGTGGTCCGGGTCCTCGCCCGCCCCGAGCCCACCGCCCCGGTCGTGGTCGTCCTCCCCGCGATGGGTACCGCCGCCCGCCACTACACCCCGCTGGCGCGGGCCTTGCACCGGCGCGGCGCGACCGTGGTGACGACGGACCCCCGGGGCCACGGCGAGAGCACCCCGGTCGCGGCGCGCGGGGTCCGCTTCGGATACCGGGAGCTCGTCGAGCACGACATCGGCGCGGTCCTCGACGCGGTCGAGGGCGCGTTCCCCGGGGCGCCCCGGCTGATCCTGGGGCACAGTCTCGGCGGCCAGCTCGGTCTGGTGCACTGCGGTCTGTACCGGCCCCGGCTGGCGGGGGTCGTCCTGGTCGCGAGCGGTTCGGCCTGGTGGCGGACGCTGGGTGAGGGGGCGGATCCCCGACCGGGTGTGCGGTGGCTGGCCCGGAGCCTGCTGTGCGTCGCCGGTGCGGAGCTGATCGGGTACTGGCCGGGGCACCGGTTCGGCTTCGGCGGGCGGGAGTCGGTGGGCGTGATGCGGGACTGGGCCCGTCAGATGCGGACGGGGCGGTACGGGGCCAGGGGCGCCGCCGCCGACTACGAGGAGGCGCTGCGGGGCGTCGAACTGCCCGTGCTCGCCGTCGACGTCGAGGGGGACGCGCTCGCGCCGTCCCGGGCCGTGGACCACCTGTGCGCGAAGCTTCCCCGGGCGGTCGTCCAGCGCTGGCGGTACCGGGCGTCGGACGCCGGGGGGCGGGGGCTCGACCACTTCCGCTGGATCCGGCACCACGCGGGTCTGGTCGAACGGATCGCGACGTGGGCGGAGTTCCCGCCGGTGGACGAGCGGGGCGGGCAGCACGGCAGCACGCCCTCGGGCGCCCGCGCGTGACGGCCCGGGGCGCGCGGGCGCCCGGCCGGACGGCCGGTCCGCGAGGCGCGGAGACGACGCTGCCGCCCTGGCCCGCCGAGCCGGAGACGACGCTGCTCCGCCTCCTGCTGCCCCCTCGGGTGCACGTGGCCGAGGTGGCGGGGGCGGGCGGGGAGCCCAGGTGGCGCTCGCCGAGGTGGCGGCGGCGGGCGGGGAGCCCAGGTGGCGCTTCCCCGAGGAGGAGGCCCTGATGGCGCGTGCCGTGCGTACAGAGCGTTCCCTGGCGGCAGCCGGTCGTTTCCGGGCGCGTCTCCTGGCCGGCGGGCGGCTGCAGGATGACCGCCGGGCGCGCCCGTGCCCCTTCCCGCGCGTGCTGCACGGTCGCCGGCTCGTCCGCGAGGGCCCGCTGGTGACCGCCGTCGCCGTCCCCCGTCCCGTACCGCCTCCCCACCGCGAGGCACCGAAGGAGCACCTGTGATGAGCGTCGACGACGGCACCGTGCCCGCCCTCCTGGCCAGGAGCGCGGCCGTGTGCCCCGAGGGGACCGCGCTGCGGCTCGGCACCGACGCGCTGACGTACGGCGCGCTCGACGAGCTCGCGGACCGGGCCGCCGCGCTGCTCCACGCGCGCGGGGTGGCGCCGGGCGACCGGGTCGCGCTGATGCTGCCGAACAGCACGCAGTTCGCGGTGCTGTACTACGGCGTACTGCGCGCGGGGGCGATCGTCGTCCCGCTCAATCCGCTGCTGCGGGCCGGCGAGGTCCGTCACTGTCTGGCGGACGCCGGGGCGGCGCTGCTCGTGGCGTGGCACCGGGACGGCGAGGAGGCGGCCGAGGGGGCGCGGCTGGCGGGTACCCGGTACCTCGCGGTCGAACCGGCCTCCTTCGCGGAGCTGTTGGCGGGGCACGCGCGCGTGGCGGGTGCCGGGTCCCGTGCGCCCGGGGACACGGCGGTCGTGCTCTACACCTCCGGGACGACGGGCTCGCCGAAGGGCGCCGAGCTCACGCACCGCAACATCCGGCGCAACGTCGAGGAAGGGGTGCGGGTCCTGGGGCTCGGTCCTTCGGACGTGGTCTTCGGCGGGCTGCCGCTCTTCCACTCGTTCGGTCAGGTGATGGGCCTCAACTGCGCGGTCTCCGTGGGCGCCTGCCTGACCCTGATGGCCCGCTTCGACCCGGAGGGGGCGCTCGCGCTCGTCGCCCGGGACCGGGTCACCGTCTTCCTCGGCGTGCCCACCATGTACGGCCTGCTGCTGCGGCACCCGGACCGCGCCCTCCACGACGTCTCCTCGCTGCGGGTCTGTCTGTGCGGCGGTTCGCCCCTGCCGGTGGCGGTGCTGACCGGCTTCGAGTCCGCGTTCGGCTGCGCGGTCCTGGAGGGGTACGGCCTGTCCGAGTCGTCCCCGCTGGCGTGTGTGAACCGGATCGACCGGCCGCGCTTCCCCGGCACGATCGGCGTTCCCGTCGAGGGCGTGGAGATGCGGGTGGTGGACCGGGACGGCAAGGAGGTCCCCGACGGGGAGGTCGGCGAGCTCGTCATCCGGGGCCACAACGTCATGAAGGGGTACTGGCGTCGCCCCGAGGCCACCGCCGAGGCGGTACGGGGCGGCTGGCTGCACACCGGCGACCTCGGCACCCGGGACGCGTCCGGGGACTTCCGGGTGGTCGACCGTCTCAAGGACGTGGTGATCCGGGGCGGGTTCAACGTGTATCCGAGGGAGGTGGAGGAGGTCCTCCACCTGCACCCGTGCGTGGCGGAGGCCGCCGTCCTCGGCGTCCCCCACCCGGTGCACGGACAGGAGGTCGCCGCCGCGGTCGTCCTGCGGCCGGGCAGCCGGGTCTCCCCCGCCGAGCTGCGCGCCCACGTGCGGGAGCGGCTCGCCCCGTACAAGTACCCGCGTCGGATCTGGCTCACGGACGCCCTGCCGAAGGGCCCGACGGGGAAGGTCCTCAAGCGGGCGATCGTCCCGCCGGAAGGGGGGTGACCCGGCGGGGGCTCAGGCCCGGTGCTCGTCGGAGTCGGCCTCGGCGTCCGCCCACAGGGAGCGGACGTGGCCGAGGTGCCGGAGCATGCACGCCTCGGCGCCGGGCGCGTCCCCGGCGATCATGAGGTCGAGGAGTTCGACGTGCTCCTCGGCGGAGGAGACGAGCTTGCCGGCCTCGTCGAGACCGGTCAGACCGTAGAGCCGGGAGCGCTTGCGCAGGTCGCCGACGGTCTCGACGAGCCGCTCGTTCCCGGAGAGGGCGAGCAGCGCGAGGTGGAAGCGGCGGTCCGCCTCCAGATAGCCGATGAGGTCGTGCTCGCGGGCGCGCGAGACGATCTCCTCCGCGACCGGGCGCAGCGCCTCCAGCTGCTCCCGGGTGGCCCGGCGGGTGACCCGGGCGATGGTGGGGACCTCGATGAGGGTGCGGAGTTCGGTGTACTGGTCGAGGTCCCGCTCGCTGACCTCCGTGATGCGGAAGCCCTTGTTGCGGACGGGCTCGACCAGGCCTTCCCGGGCCAGGTCGAGCATGGCCTCGCGGACCGGGGTCGCGGAGACGCCGAGGTCGCTCGCGAGCCCGGGGGCCGAGTAGACCTGGCCGGGGCGCAGCTCTCCGGCGATCAGGGCGGCGCGAAGGGCGTGGCCGACCTGGTCGCGGAGCCGTTCCTGCGCCCTGACGAGACCGTACTGTTTCAGGTCACCCATCGTGCGTCCTCCGAGAAGTCACGGGGGAGCATCGTACAATGTCACGTTTCCCCGGCTGTCCCCTTCGCGGGGTGATCAGAGCAGGAATCCGGCGGGGAACGGGTCGTCGGGGTCGAGGAAGTACTGGGCGGTGCCGGTGATCCAGGCGCGGCCGGTGACGGTCGGGACGATGGCGGGCCGTCCTCCCACGACGGTCTCGCCGACGATCCGCCCGGTGAACTCGGTCCCGATGAAGGACTCGTTGACGAAGTCGGTGTGCGGGGCGAGCAGCCCGCGCGCGTGGAGCTGGGCCAGGCGGGCGCTGGTGCCGGTGCCGCACGGGGAGCGATCGAACCAGCCGGGGTGGATGGCCATGGCGTGGCGGGAGCGGGTGGCGTCGGAGCCGGGGGCGGCGAGGTAGACGTGCTTGACGCCCGCGAACGCGGGGTTCTCGGGGTGGACGGGCCGGTCGGGTCCCGCGTTGATCGCGTCCATGACGGCGAGCCCGGCGGCGAGCAGCTCCTCCTTGTGGGCGCGGTCGAAGGGCAGGCCCAGGGAGTCGAGGTCGACGAAGGCGTAGAAGTTTCCGCCGTACGCGAGGTCGTAGGTGACCGTTCCGTACCCGGGCACGTCCGCCTTGAGGTCGAGGCCGACGGAGAAGGCGGGCACGTTGGTGAGGGTGACGGAGCGGGCCCGGCCGTCCTCGACCCGGACGTCGACGCTGACGAGCCCCGCGGGGGTGTCGAGGCGGACGGTGGTGACCGGCTCGACGACCGGCACCATGCCCGTCTCCACGAGGACGGTGGCGACGCCGATGGTGCCGTGGCCGCACATCGGCAGCAGGCCGGACACCTCGATGTAGAGGACGCCGTAGTCGGCGTCGGGCCGGGTGGGCGGCTGGAGGATCGCGCCGCTCATCGCCGCGTGGCCCCGCGGCTCGTACATGAGGAGGGTGCGGACGTGGTCGAGGTGCTCGGCGAAGTGGAGCCGCCGCTCGGCCATGGTGGCGCCGGGGATGATCCCGAAACCGCCGGTGATGACCCGGGTGGGCATGCCTTCGGTGTGGGAGTCCACCGCGTGGTAGACGTGGCGGGTGCGCATGGGGGTGCCCTTCTGGTGAGTGGGTGACGGGCGCTACGCGAGGCCCTCGGCGAGGGCCTTCTCCGTGGCGGCGCGCACGACGGCGTCCTGTTCGGGCGTCAGCGGGAGGCGGGGCGGCCGGGTGGCGCCGCCCGGGTGTCCGGCGAGGTCCATGGAGAGCTTGATCGCCTGGACGAACTCGATCCTGGAGTCCCAGCGGAAGAGCGGGTGGAGCGAGCGGTAGAGCGGCAGCGCGACGGCGAGGTCACCGGCGACGGCGGCCCGGTAGAGCGTGGCGCACGCGCGCGGGAGGGCGTTGGGGAAGCCGGCGATCCAGCCGACCGCGCCGGCGAGGGCCAGTTCGAGGAGCACGTCGTCGGCGCCGACGAGCAGGTCGAGGCCGGGGGCGAGCTCGGCGAGCTGGTACGCGCGGCGGACGTCGCCGCTGAACTCCTTCACCGCGACGATGCTGCCCTCGGCGTACAGACGGGCGAGGAGCTCGGGGGTGAGGTCGACCTTGGTGTCGAAGGGGTTGTTGTACGCGACGACGGGCAGCCCGGCCCGGGCGACCTCGGCGTAGTGGGCGCGCACGGACCGCTCGTCGGCCCGGTAGGCGTTGGGCGGCAGGAGGAGGACGGAGCCGGCGCCGGCCTCGGCGGCCTGCTCGGCCCAGCGGCGGGCCTCGGCGCTGCCGTACGCGGAGACCCCCGGCATGACCCTGGCCCCGTCTCCGGCCGCTTCGACGGCGGTCCGCACGACCCGCGCGCGCTCGTCGTCGGTGAGGGTCTGGTACTCGCCGAGAGAGCCGTTCGGGACGACGCCGTCGCAGCCGTCGGCGATCAGCCGGGCCACGTGCCGGGCGTAGGCGTCGTGGTCGACGGAGCCGTCCTCGCGGAAGGGGAGGGCGGTGGCGACCATGATCCCGTGCCAGGGGTGGGCGCGGCGCGTGGGGGGCGCGGGGTTGTGCGCGTGGGCCATGAAGGACTCCCTTGTATGGTGTGTGACATTTTATTGATGGGGGCGGGGTCCACAAGAGTCCCGCGAAAGCTCAGTTCTGACGAACGATCAGAGTGCCCGCGCGAGACGACAGGACCCCGGGGAAGATCGCCCCCGCGCCGACACGGATGATCGAACGCATGCTCGCCCCTGCCGTCTCCGTGCTCGCCCTGGTCCTGGTCCTCGCCGGTGCCGTCGCCCGCCCCTTCCGCCTGCCCGAGGCGGCCTTCGCCGTCCCCGCCGCCGGCGCCGTCCTGGCGGTGGGCGCCCTCACGCCCGAGGCCGTGCGCGAGGAGGCCGAGCGCCTCGGACCGGTGATCGGCTTCCTCGCGGCGGTCCTGGTCCTCGCCAGGCTCTGCGACGACGAGGGGCTCTTCCACGCCTGCGGCACCTGGATGGCCCGCTGGGCCCGCCGCCGCCCCCGGCGCCTGCTCGGCGCCGTCTTCGGGCTGGCCTCGCTGATCACCGCGGCCCTGAGCCTGGACGCCACGGTCGTCCTGCTGACCCCGGTCGTCTTCGCGACCGCCGCCCGGATGGGAGCGCGGCCCGGCCCCCACGCCTACGCGAGCGCGCACCTGTCCAACACGGCCTCGCTGCTGCTGCCGGTCTCGAACCTCACCAACCTGCTCGCGTTCACCGCCACCGGGCTCGGCTTCACCCGGTTCGCGCTCCTGATGCTGCTCCCCTGGCTCGCCGCCATCGCCGTCGAGTACGGGATCTTCCGCCGCTTCTTCGCCCGTGACCTCGCTGCCCCGACCGACCCCGTCGAACCGCCGGAGCCCGTCGCCCCGCCGCTGTTCGCCCTGTGCACGGTGGCCGCGACGCTCGCCGGTTTCGGCCTCGCCTCGGCGACCGGCCTGGACCCGGCGTGGGCGGCCGCGGCGGGCGCGACGGTCCTGGCCGTACGCGCCCTGGCCCGCCGCCGTACGACTCCGCGGGCGCTCGTCCGCTCGGCGGCGCTGCCGTTCCTGGCGTTCGTCCTGGCCCTCGGGGTGGTCGTCCGTGCCGTCGTCGACCAGGGCCTGGGCGCGGCGCTCTCCCACGTCCTCCCGGACGGCACCTCACTCCCGGCGCTGCTGGGCACCGCCGTGCTCGCGGCGGTGCTGGCCAACCTGATCAACAACCTGCCCGCGACCCTGGCCCTGGTGCCGCCGGCGGCGGGCTCGGGACCGGGCGCGGTGCTCGCGGTGCTGATCGGCGTGAACATCGGCCCCAACCTCACGTACGCCGGCTCGCTCGCCACCCTGCTGTGGCGCCGCATCGCCCAGGACCACGACCACCCCGTCGCCCTGGGCGAGTTCACCCGCCTCGGCCTGCTCACCGTCCCCGCCGCCCTGGTGGCGTCGACGGTGGCGCTGTGGGCCTCGCTCCAGCTGCTGGGCGGGTGAGCCCCGGCGGACGGGCGGCCCGGCGCGACCCGACCCGACATCTTCCGTACACCGGGAACCCCGGGCTCCGCTGCTACGTTCTACAAGTCCGTAGAAGCAACCGGCCGGGCCACCGGCCGGGACGAGCGACGTATGGAGCACTCATGGCCCTGTGGGACCGCATCAAGGAATCCGCATCGACGATGCAGACCCAGCTGGTGGCGAAGAAGAACGACCTGAAGAGCGGTGCCTTCAGGGACGCGAGCATGGCCATGTGCGCACTGGTCGCCGCGGCCGACGGCACGATCGACCCCGCCGAGCGGCGCCGCGTCGCCCAGCTCATCGCGACCAACGAGGTGCTGCAGAACTTCGACGCGATCGACCTCCAGCGCCGCTTCGACGCGAACCTGGACAAGCTCACCGCCGACTTCGACTTCGGCAAGGTGAGCGTGCTCCAGGAGATCGCCAAGGCGAAGAAGAAGCCGGCCGAGGCCCGCGCCGTCGTCCAGATCGGCATCGTCATCGGCGGCGCCGACGGCGACTTCGACAAGACGGAGCAGGCCGTCGTCCGCGAGGCCTGCTTCACCCTCGACCTGCCGCCGCACGAGTTCGACCTCTAGGGGGTGTTTCGAAAGACAGGCCCTAGTCGGTGCGGGAGGGCTCGCCCCGCACGGGCACACCCTCGTGGCGCGCGGGAGGGGCGGACCGCGGGGGCGCCGCCCCGTCCCGGTCCGCGTCCCTCCGCCGCCACCGCGTCACCGCCGCGGCGACCGGCTCGGTGAAGCGGGCGGTGAGCGGACCGACGACGACGAGGATGAGCACGTACGCCGTGGCGAACGGGCCCATCTGCGGCTGCACTCCGGCGGTCACGGCCAGCCCGGCGATGACGATCGAGAACTCCCCGCGCGCCACCAGCGTGCCGCCCGCCCGCCACCGCCCCTTGACCCCGATCCCGGCCCTGCGGGCTGCCCAGTGACCGGTGGCGATCTTGGTCAGCGCGGTGACGACGGCCAGGGCGAAGGCGGGAAGGATGACCGGCGGAATGCTGGCCGGGTCGGTGTGCAGACCGAAGAAGACGAAGAAGACCGCGGCGAACAGGTCGCGGAGCGGGCTCAGCAGGGCGTGGGCGCCCTCGGCGACCTCACCGGAGAGGGCGATGCCGACGAGGAACGCGCCGACGGCCGCGGACACCTGGAGCTGCTGGGCGACACCGGCGACCAGCAGGGTCAGGCCGAGGACGACGAGGAGCAGCTTCTCCGGGTCGTCGCTGGAGACGAAACGGGAGATCAGGCGCCCGTAGCGGACGGCGACGAACAGGACGGCCCCGGCCACGCCCAGGGCGATCGCGAGCGTCGCGCTGCCCGCGGCGAGACCGACGCCGGCGAGCAGCGCCGTGATGATGGGCAGGTACACGGCCATCGCCAGGTCCTCCAGGACCAGGATGCTGAGGATGACCGGGGTCTCCCGGTTGCCCAGACGGCCCAGGTCGCCGAGGACCTTGGCGATGACACCGGACGAGGAGATCCAGGTGACGCCGGCCAGGACCACGGCGGCCACCGGCCCCCAGCCCAGCAGCAGCGCGGCCGCCGCGCCGGGCAGGGCGTTGAGGGCGAAGTCGACGAGCCCGGCGGGGTACTGGGTCTTGAGGTTGGAGACGAGGTCGCTCGCCGTGTACTCCAGGCCGAGCATGAGCAGCAGGAGTATCACCCCGATCTCGGCGCCGATGGCGACGAACTCCTCGCTCGCGCCGAGCGGCAGCAGCCCGCCTTTGCCGAAGGCCAGGCCGGCGAGCAGGTAGAGCGGGATCGGGGAGAACCGGAAGCGGCCGGCCAACCGCCCGAGCAGGCCGAGGCCGAGGATGATGGCGCCGAATTCGATCAGGAAGACCGCGGAATGCATCCGCCTCACTCCTGTCCGAGGATCGCGGCGGCCGCGTCGACGCCCTCGCGGGTGCCGATGACGATGAGGGTGTCACCGCCGGCCAGCCGGAAGGCCGGCGTCGGGGACGGTATCGCCCCCGAGCGGCGCAGTACGGCGACGACGGAGGCACCGGCCTCGGTGCGCATCCGCGTCTCGCCGAGCACGCGGCCGTTCCAGTACGAGTGGGCGGAGAGCTCGATCCGCTCGGCGACCAGGCCCAGGTCCGTGGTGTGCAGGACGTTCGGGCTGTGGTGGGCGGGCATCAGCGCGTCGATCAGCGAGGCGGTCTCCGACTCGGTGAGGTGCAGGGACTGGGCGCAGGCGTCGGGGTCGTCGGCCCGGTAGACGTTCACCGTCCGGGTCCCGTCGCGGTGGGCGATGACCGAGAGGTGACGGTGCTCCCGCGTGGTGAAGTCGTACTGGACTCCGATGCCGGGCAGGGGGGTCGTTCTCGTCCGCGGAGCAGGCACAGGCCCGTCCCTCCAGGGGTGTCGTGGTGGGTGGTGTCGAGGCATCGTGCCATCCGCGCGGAGCCTCGGAACATGGGTGTCGGCACGGATGGACAGGGCCCCGGGAGACGGGTGAGGATGAGCCGGGGACATGGGTCCCGCCGCAGGTCAGAGGCGATGAGGAAGGGGAGCGAGTGTCGCTGTACTGGCGCCTGTTCCTGCTCAACGCCTCGGTTCTGGTCGTCGCCGTGCTGCTGCTGTTCGGTCCCGTGACGGTCTCCACCCCCGTCCTGCTCGGCGAGGCGCTCGTCCTCCTGGCCGGCCTGCTCGTGCTGCTCGTCGCCAACGCCGTCCTGCTCCGCGTCGGCCTCGCACCCCTCCAGCGCCTCACCCGGGCGATGCGCACGGCGGACCTGCTGCGGCCGGGCCGGCGCGCGGCGGTGACGGGGCACGGCGAGCTCGCCGACCTGACCCGTACCTTCAACACGATGCTCGACCGGCTCGAAGCCGAGCGGGCCGCGAGCACCGCGCGGGCCCTGTCCGCGCAGGAGGCGGAGCGGCGGCGGATCGCGCAGGAGCTGCACGACGAGGTCGGCCAGACCCTCACCGCCGTACTGCTCCAGCTGAAGCACGCCGCGGACCACGCCCCCGCGGAACTGCGGCCGGAGCTCCACCAGGCGCAGGAGACCACCCGGGCCGGCCTGGACGAGATCCGCCGCATCGCGCGACGCCTGCGGCCGGGCGTCCTGGAGGAGCTGGGCCTGCACAGCGCGCTGAGGTCCCTGGCCGCCGAGTTCTCGACCGGTGGGACGACCGTGCGGCCGCACATCGAGGCGGGCCTGCCGACGCTCGGCCCGGAGACGGAGCTCGTGCTCTACCGGGTCGCCCAGGAGGGCCTGACGAACACGGCCCGCCACGCGGACGCGACCCGGGTCGAGCTGCGGCTGCGGGCGCTGCCGCACGGCGGGGTGGGTCTGCTCGTACGGGACGACGGCCGCGGCATCGGCACGGCACCGGAGGGCGCGGGCCTCCGGGGGATGCGGGAGCGCGCGCTGCTGATCGGCGCGGAACTGACGGTCGGCGGGGGCGCGGACGGAGGGACGGAGATCCGCCTGAACACGAGGACGACGCCATGACCACCCCGGACACCGGGCAGGACGCGCACCCGGCTCCCGCCTTGGGCACTGAGCAGGACGCGCACCCGGCTCCCGCCCCGGACACCGGGCAGGACGCGCACCCGGCTCCCGCCCCGGACGCGAGCCCGGACCCCAAGCCGTACCCGACCCGCATCCTGCTCGCCGACGACCACGCGCTGGTACGGGGCGGGGTGCGGCTCATCCTCGACGCCGAACCGGACCTGACGGTCGTCGCCGAGGCGGCGGACGGGGCGCAGGCCGTGGCCCTGGCCCGCTCGACGGACGTCGACCTGGCCGTCCTCGACATCTCCATGCCGTTGCGGACCGGGCTCCAGGCGGCCCGCGAACTCAGCCGCGCCCGGCCGGAGCTGAGGATCCTGATCCTCACGATGTACGACAACGAGCAGTACTTCTTCGAAGCCCTGAAGGCGGGGGCGAGCGGCTACGTCCTGAAGTCCGTGGCCGACCGGGACCTGGTGGAGGCGTGCCGGGCGGCGGTACGGGACGAGCCGTTCATCTGCCCGGGTGCCGAGAAGGCCCTGATCCGCACCTACCTCGACCGCGCGGAGCAGGGCAGGCCGCTGCCGGACAGGGCCGTGACGGAGCGCGAGGAGGAGATCCTGAAGCTCGTCGCCGAGGGACACAGCTCCAAGGAGATCGGCGAGCTGCTCGTCATCAGCCCGAAGACGGTCGAGCGCCACCGGGCCAACCTCCTCCAGAAGCTGGGCATGCGCGACCGCCTGGAACTCACGCGGTACGCGATCCGCGTCGGCCTGATCGAACCGTAGAACGGTCAGGGCCTGCCGTCGGCGCGCGACCGCTCGGGGCCACGGCCGGGGCGGGCGGAGGGGTCGGCCCGGCCGCCCGCCTTGCCCGGGCGGGGCTCGACGGAGGGCTCGCCGGCGGCGTCGGCGTCCGTCCGGCAGTACGCGGGGACGAGGTCCTCGCCCCCGGCGGCGGCCACCAGCCGCTGCCACGCGACGGACTTCGACGCCCGGCCGTCCTTCTTCGCGAAGGCACGGCAGAGGGCCTCACGGCTCCTGCCGCCGAGGTCCGCGGGGTCCTTCTCGGGCCGCGAGGGGGCGGTCGTGCCGGGCGCGGGGGTGCGGGAGGCGGTCGCCTTCGCGTCCTCGCCCACCGTGGCACCTGCCGTCGACGGTACGGGGGCCGGGGCGGTCGTGGAGCGGCCGGGCCGCGGCTCACCCGGGTCGGGGGTGCCGGTGAAGACCTCGGGGAGGCCGCCGACGGCCAGGGCGACTCCGCCCAGCGTCACGCTCGCGACCAGCGAGGCCAGAACGGCCTTCAGGGGAAGCCGGGAGCGCCGGCGTACGGGACCCGGGGTCCAGTCGTCGAGGTCGCGGGTGGGCAGCGCGCCGTGCAGGCCCGCGTCACGGGCGGCGCGGAAGGCGGCGAGTGCGGTGGCCTCTCCGGGGTCGGCGACGTCACCACCACCGCTCGCGCTCCCGCTGTCCCGCTCGGCGCTCAGCGCGCCCCGCAGCAGCTCTCCCAGGTCGCTGTCGCGCGGCTCGTCAGGCATCCGTCACCTCCCTCTCCCCGTGAGCTGATGCGCAAGTCGCTTCAATCCCCTATGTGCGGCGGACCGTACCGCACCGGGACGCTTGCCCAGCACTCGGGCGGCCGAGGGCCCGTCGAGACCGACGACGACCCGCAGCAGCACGGCCTCGGCCTGGTCCCGCGGAAGGCCCGCGATGAGGGCGAGCGCCCGCTCGGTCGACAGCGCGTCCAGCGCCTCGCCGGCCGCGTCCCCGGCGGCCGGGAGCTCGGAGAGGTCCTGTTCGAACCGGGCGGGACGGGGCCGCGACCGGGAGCGGCGGAGGTGGTCGAGGGCCCGGTGGCGGGCGATGGTCGCGGTCCAGCCGCGGAAGCCCGCGCCGTCCCCGCGGAAGCGGCCGAGGTCCCGGGCTATCTCCAGCCAGGCGTCGGAGGCCACGTCCTCGGCGTCGTCGGCGACGATGCCCCGCAGATAGCCGAGGAGGCCGGGGTGGACGATCCGGTAGGCCTCGGCGAAGGCCTCCTCGTCCCCGCGTCGGGCCCGCTCGACGGCCGCGCCGAGCAGGACGTCGCGAGCGGCCCCGGTCTCCTCGGGGGACGGCTCCTGGCCGTGCGTGGGCGCGTGCCCCGTTCCCTCGCCCACCCGACCTCTTCACACCCCGTACACCCACGAACTCCGGACCCCACGCGCCAACCGGAGCACGCCCATCCTGTCAGACCGTCAACAGGCCCTTCCCGACGCGCCGTCCGGGATGCGGGGCAGGGGACGGCGCGCGCGGGCGGAGCGCCGCCCGTGCAGGGTGAGGAAGTAGAGGTGCAGGGACTCCTTGGGCCCGATCTCGAAACGGTTCACGGTCCGGCCGAGCGGATTCCACAGGCGTCCGTCGGGCATGCGTACCGCGACGGGGTACCGGAAGACAGGTCTCAGGAGGTGTCCGTCCGGCAGGTCCACCCACACGGCCCCGGCCTGCCGCACCAGCACCTGCCCCACATAGGCCCCGAGCCCGAACAGGGCGCCGGCGACGTCCTCCCGGCCGCCGCCGCCCTGCCGCAGCCCGTCGACGATCCGGTCGACGACCCGCAGGCTCCCCACGGAGTAGTCCAGGGGCAGCCGGGCCCCCACGCCCTCCACGAACTCCGCGGCACGCCCCGCCATATCGGCCGCGCACGACGCCAGGCTCTCGCAGTCCACTGATGACCACCCTTCCCATCGAAGCGACGGAACCCACCGAACGACCCAGCGCGCCGCCCCGGGGAAACATCACGGACAGGCGGAGTGACCCTGGTCACAGCTGCCATCGCCTACCATCACGGCCGAAGGCCACGGCCACACCCCTCTCACCCCCAGGAACACCGATGCGGAACAAGGCATCCCTCCGTTCGGGTCGGACCGTCCCGAACGCCGAGAGCGCGGCGTCATGACTGCCCCACGCCAGGACCCCCTGCGCGATCCGCACTTCTTCACCGACCCGTACCCCACGTACGACAGGCTGCGCGAAGGCTGCCCGGTCCAACGGATCCCCACCGGCTCCGGCGGGCACCACGCGTACCTGATCACCGGTCATCCGGAGGCCCGCGAGGCCTTCGCCGACACCCGCCTGTCCAAGGACACCGCCCGCTTCTTCGCCGGCCGGGCGTCGCACCGCGACCTGCACCCGGCGTTCGCCCGCAACATGCTGGCGAGCGACCCACCGGCGCACACCCGCCACCGGAGGGTGGCGACGCCGTTGTTCACGACCGGCCGCGTCCGGAAGCTGCGCCCGTACATCACCCGGGTCGTCGACGACCTGACGGCCGCGTGGCGACCGGGCGCGGACGTCGACCTCGTCGCGGACCTGGCGGTCCCTCTGCCGGTCGCCGTCATCTGCGAGTTGCTGGGGGTGCCGGAAACCGATCGCGGCATGCTCGCCGACTGGTCCCACGACCTCTTCGACGCGGCCGACACCGACCGCGTCGACGCCGCGTCACACCGGATCGGCGACTACCTGACCGGTCTCGCCGACCGGTCCCGCGCCGGCTCGGACGACGGCCCGCTCCAGTCGCTCCTGGACGACGGCGAGGAAGGCGGCCTCGACCGGGACGAGACCGTCTCCCTGGCCGCCCTCCTCCTGGTGGCCGGGCACGAGACGACCACCCACTTCATCGGCAACGCCACCCTGGCCCTGCTCCGGCACCCGGAGGCGTACGACCGGCTGCGGAGGAGTCCCGACCTGATCCCCGGCGCCCTGGACGAACTGCTCCGCTACGACTCGCCGGTGAGCGTGGCCACGTTCCGCCACAGCACGGAGGACCTGCACGTCGGCGGGACCGACATCCCGGCGGGCTTCCCGGTGCTCATCGCCCCCGGGGCCGCGAACCGCGACCCGGCGGCGTTCCCGGACCCGCACCGTCTCGACCTCGACCGCGACGCGGCCGGCCACCTCTCGTTCGGCCACGGCATCCACCGCTGCCCGGGCGCTCCCCTGGCCCGGGCGGAGGCGGAAATCGCCCTGCGTGCCGTGCTGACCCGCTTCCCGAACACGCGCCTGTCCGTCCCCGCAGACCACCTCACCTGGCGCCGGACCCGCCTGACCCGAGGCCTGGAGACCCTCCCGCTCACCCTCGCCTGACGCGCCCCGACAGGGCGGGCCCCGCCCGGAATGGGCGCGGGCCCATGGACGCCCCATGCCTCCATGGCGTGCTCGGCTACTCTGTCGCCCTCATGGACGCGCGGCAGACGAACGGCACGAACGACACGACCCCCCTGCTGCGTCTGCACCTTTTGGGCGGGTTCCGGGCGACCCGTGACACGGGCCCCTCGACAGCGGAACGTTGGCCCCGCCCCGGCGCCCGGACCTTGGTGAAGCTGCTCGCCGTCACGCCCGGCCACCGGCTCCACCGCGAACAGGCCATGGGGATCTGCTGGCCCGACGCCGACGCACAGGCCGCGCTGCGCAGTCTGCGCGTCGCCCTGCACGCGGCTCGCCACGCCCTCGAACCGGAGCTCGTCCCGCGCGCCACCTCCTCCTACCTGGTCTCCGACGGCTCGCTGCTGCTGCTCGATCCGCGGACCGTGTGGATCGACGCCGACCACGCCGAGGAGGCGGCGCTGGCCGCGCTCGCCGCCGGCGACATCGCCGTACTCTCCGCGGCGGCACGGCGGTTCACCGGCGAGCTGCTGCCGGAAGACCGGTACGCGCAGTGGGCCCAGACCCGCCGTGACCGGCTCGCGGGACTCGGAGAGCAGGTGCTGCTCGCGCTCGCGACGGCCCAGCTCACGGCGGAGGCACACGCGGAGGCCACGGCCACGGTCGAGCAGGTGCTCGCGGCCAACCCGGCCGAGGAGGCCGCGCACCGGATCCTGATGGAGTCGTATCTGCGCCGGGGGCTGCGGCGGCTCGCGGTGCGCCAGTACCACCTGTGCCGGGAGGCCCTCGATGCCGAGCTGGGGATACGGCCGGGGTCCGAGACGGAACGGCTGCACCGTCAGGCGCTCACCGACGCGCCCGCTCCGGCCCTCTCCGCGCCGTCGCTGCCCGGGCCGCTGCGGGCAGCGCCCGTGGCGCCGCTGCGGGGCCGCGACGAGGCGCTCGCCCGGCTCCTCGTGGCCGACAGGCCGCCGGTGACGCTGCTCACCGGCGAGGCGGGCGTCGGCAAGACCAGCCTGGCCCGGGAGGCGGCGCGGCGGGCCGCCCGGGGCGGGACGGCCGTGCTGTGGGGCGGTGGCCACGACGCGGAGGGGCACACGCCGTACGGCGCGTTCGCCGAGGCGATGGACGGCTGGCTGGCCGAACGGGACGCCGGGGAGCGCGCGAGGATCGGTGCCGAGCATCCCGAGCTGGCCGCGTTCCTCCCGTCGCTGGGACGCGTAGGCGCGGAGAGCGACCGCAGCCCCGAGGAGGAACGGGACCGGTTGTTCCGGGCGAGTGCGGCGCTGCTCGGCGACCTGGCCGCGGCGCGCCCGGTGCTGGTGGTCCTCGACGACCTGCATGCCGCCGACACCGGCTCGTACCAGCTGCTCGGCCATCTGGCCCGGCGGGCCGTGGAGCGGAACGCGACCCTACGGTTCCTGGTCACGTACCGGGAGGAGGAACTGCCCGAGGGCGATCCGCGACGCTCGGTCATGGCGTCCCTGCTGCGCCAGCGTCTCGCCGTGCGCGAGGGAGTGGAGCGACTCGGCAGGGAGGCCTGCCTCGATGTCGTGCGTGACGCCTCCGGGGACGCGACGCGCGGCGACCGCGCCCAGCGCGTGTGGGAACTCTCCCTCGGGAACCCGCTGTTCGCCCTCGAACTCGCCCGCGGCCTGATGGACGCGAGCGACTCTGACAACGTTGCCCCGGAGGGTGTGCGAGAGCTGGTGTCCGACCGCCTCCTCCGGCTCGACGCGGACGCGCGCCGCGTCGTCGAGGCGCTGTCCGCGGCCGGCGGCGAAGCCGCGCTGACCGAGCTGCTCGACGTGGCCGAACACGGGCTGCACCCGCCCCTGTCCGGCGCCGCCGCGGCCGACGCCCTGGAGCGGGCCATCGCCGCCTCGCTCGTCGACGAGCGGCAGGTGGTGGTGGCCGGGCGGGCCGAGGCGGGGGTGGCGTTCCGGCACCCGCTGGTCCGTCTCACCTGCTACGAGCAGCTGTCCGCGATCCGCCGCCGCGGCCTGCACGCCGCGTTCGCGCAGGCGGTCCTGCGCCGCCGCCCGGACGCCGTCGACGCCCTCGCTTCGCATTTCGCGCGGGCGGACGACCCGCGCGCGGCGGCGTACCTGCGCCGCGCCGCCGAGCGCGCCGCCGCCCTGTACGCCAACGACACCGCCGACCGCTACTACCGCGATCTCGTCGCGCGGCTCGACGTCGACGCCGCCCGCGCCCGTCTCGCGCACAGTCATGTCCTGCGCAGAATGGGCCACTTCGAGGAGGCGGCGGAGGCGCTGCGACTCGCCCTGGCCGAGTTCGAGCGGCGGGGCGACCACGACGACACGGTCCTCGCGGCGGCGCTGCTCGCCGAGGCCCTGGCCAAGACCCGCGCCCCCGCGTCCGGCCGCCGTACGCTGTGCGCGCACCCGGTGACCGCGGACACCGCGCCGGAACCCACCGCCAGTCACTTCATCGCCCTGGCCGTCGTGCGCTGCGTCCAGGGGCAGTACGCGGCGGGAGCGGAGGCCGCCCGGCGTGCGCTGGCGGCCGCGCGGAACGTGCCCGGGACACCGGGGCTGGGGCTGACCGCCCGCGCCTTCGCCCTGCAGGCCGCCAGTCTCGGGCTCGCCGGCCGGCTCGACCAGGCGCGCGCGGCGGGCGACCAGGCCCTGGCACCGGCCGAGGCGTACGGGGATCCGACCCTGCTCGGCTCGGTCCTCTCGACGCTCCGCGAGAACGCGCGGAGGGCCGGCCGGCTTCGCGAGGCCGTCCGGATCGGGGATCGGGCACTGGCCCTGGCCGAGCGGTCCGGCGATCCGATCGCCGCCGCGTTCGAGCGGGCGAACCTCGCCGAACTGCGACTCCTGCTCGAAGAGCCCGAGCCGGCCCGGGCCCTCGCGGAGCGTGCCGTGTCGGGCGCGGAGGCGTACGACGCCTGGTGCCTTCCGCACGCTCTCGCGACGATGGCGCGCGTATGGGCGTTCCTCGGCGAGACGACGAAGGCCGGCGCCATCGTGGACCGCGCCGAAGTGGTCGCCACCGCGCTCGGCGACCGGCAGGCGGAGCACGAGGCGCGCACGGCCCGCGCCGAACTGGCCCTGTACGCACATCGCCCGGACGAGGCGCTGCGCGCCCTGGACGGGCACGCCGACGACGCACCGGTCCTGGTGGCCTGGGCGGAACTCCAGTCGGGCCGGGCCGAGACCGCCCTGCGGCTGGCGCGGGCGGAGGTGGCGCGATCCGAGCGCACCGGGGAACGGCTCGCCGAAGTCGAGTCGCGGATCGCCCAGGGGGCGGCGCTGACCCGACTCGGCCGGACGCCGGAGGGCACGCGGGAGCTGACCCGCGCCGAGGCCTTGGCCGAGACGTTGCCGTATCCGGCCGGGACGCGCCGGGCGACGTGGGCGCGAGGCCTGCTGCGCGAGGCGCGCCGACGGTGACGACGCTCCGCGCGCGGACGCGGGGAAAGAGATGGCTGACGTCCCTGCCCGGCCCACCGCGCCCTCGGCACCCGTCCCGCGGAGGCCGGAGCACCTGGGCAGCCGAGCGCTGTAATGCCCGAGTAACGGCGTCTCTCTAGCGTCCGAGCTCCCCCGTCAATGTCCCGGAGGAGCACCCCCGATGCACCTGTCCCACCCACGGCGCAGATCCGCCGCGTGGACGGCGGTCGCGGTCACCGCGGCCGCCCTGCTCACCGCGCCGCTCGCCGCGGCCGCGTCTCCCCTCCCGTCCGGCTCGGCCGGACCGTCCGCCACGGTCGACCCGGCCCTCTCCTCGGCCGTGGCCGACGGCGGCGAGGCGACGTTCTTCGTCGTCCTGAAGGACCGGGCCGACCTCTCGGCGCCCAAGGGCAGGCGTGGCCACGCCGCCAAGGCGAAAGCCGCGTTCACGGAGCTCCGCGCGCACGCCGCGAACAGTCAGAAGTCGCTGACCTCCTTCCTCGACAAGGAGAAGGTGGGGCACAAGGACTTCTGGATCGCCAACGCCGTCGAGATCAAGGGTGACGCGGCCCTCGTCGCGAAGCTCGCGAAGCGCTCCGACGTCGCGAGGATCGTCAAGGAGCAGCACTACGAGCTGGACGACGTCGAGGCCTCGGGAGGCAAGGTCGAGGCGGCCACGGCGGACGACGCCGACGCCGCCGCAGAGTGGGGCATCAGCGACATCCAGGCCGACAAGGTCTGGTCGCAGTACGAGGACCGTGGCGAGGGCATCGTCATCGCCAACGTCGACTCGGGGGTGCAGTACGACCACCCGGACCTGGTGGCGAACTACCGCGGCAACAACGGCGACGGCTCCTTCACGCACGACTACAACTGGTACGACCCGACCGGCCAGTGCGGCACCGAGGGCGTCCCCTGCGACAACAACGGCCACGGCACCCACACGATGGGCACGATGGCCGGCGCGAACGGCATCGGCGTCGCCCCCGGCGCCACGTGGATAGCGGCCAAGGGCTGCGAGTCGCGGTCCTGCTCCGACGGCGCCCTGCTCGCCGCCGGCCAGTGGATCCTCGCGCCGACCGACCACACCGGCCGGAACCCGCGTCCGGAACTCGCCCCGAACATCGTCAACAACTCCTGGGGCGGCGGAAGGACGACCTTCTACCAGGACATCGTCGAGGCCTGGAACTCGGCCGGCATCTTCGAGGCGTTCGCCGCGGGCAACGCCGGCAACGGCACGACGTGCTCCACCACCGAGGCTCCGGGCGCACAGGCCCCCGCGTACGGTGTCGGTGCCTACGACTCCACCGGCAGGATCGCCTCGTTCTCCGGCTTCGGTCCGTCCCCCGTCGACGGCTCCATGAAGCCGAACATCTCGGCCCCCGGCGTCAACGTCCGTTCCGCGTGGCCTGGTTCGTCGTACAACACCATCAACGGTACGTCGATGGCGACGCCGCACGTCGCGGGCGCCGTGGCGCTGCTGTGGGCGGCCTCCCCCTCGCTGATCGGTGACATCGCCAAGACCCGCGCGCTGCTCGACCAAGGTGCCCGGAACGTCGACGACACCCACTGCGGCGGCACCGTCGAAGCGAACAACGTCTGGGGCGAGGGCAGGCTCGACATCCTGGCCTCGGTGCAGAGGGCTCCGCAGGAGGCCGCCAACGTGACCGGCAAGGTCACCGCCGGGTCGACCGGTGAGGCGCTCACCGACATCACCGTCAAGGTGACCAACGGCTCCGACACCCGGACCGTGACCACCGGCTCGGACGGCGGCTACCGGTTGGCGCTGCTCCCGGGCACCTACACCTTCGCGTTCTCCGGTTACGGCTACCGCGACTCCGAACTGACCGGCGTCGGCCTGGTCGACGGCCAGACGCTGACGCAGGACGTCGCCCTGACCGCTGTCCCGCAGCACGCCGTGACCGGCACGGTCCTGGACGTCACCGGCAAGCCGCTCGCCAGGGCCACCGTCGCGGTCACCGGCACCCCGGTCGCCGCGGTCACCTCCCGCGCCGACGGCACGTTCACGCTGCCGAAGGTCGCCGAGGGCAGCTACACCCTGGACGTGACGCCCACCGCCCCGGTGCTGTGCAACGGCATCGCCGCCGCGCCGCTGACGGTCGACGGCGACGAGGTCACCACGGTCCGGCTCCCCGAGCGCACCGACACGTTCGGCAACGGCTGCGCCCCGACCGCGTACTCCTGGGTCAAGGGCGTCGACAAGGTCGCCCTGAGCGGTGACGAGGACGCCACGACGATCTCGCTGCCCTTCTGGGTCAGCCTGTACGGCGTCGACTACAACAGCGCCTCCGTCACCACCAACGGCCTGATCAACTTCATGGCCCCGCGCCTGGGCGACTACGAGAACACCGCGCTGCCCGCCGCCGACGAGCCCGACGGCATCGCCGCCCCGTTCTGGGACGACTTGACCCTCGACAACAGGTCGAGCGTGCAGACGGCCACCACCGGCAAGGCCGGCAAGCGCCGGTTCGCGATCGTCTGGAACAACGCCGCACTGGTGTCCGACAACAGCCGAGTCACCTTCGAGGCGGTCTTCGACGAGGCCACCGGCGACATGACCTTCCAGTACAAGTCCGTGCCCGGGAAGGGCTCCGGCGCCACCGTCGGCATCGAGAACCAGACCGGCAGCGACGCCCTCCCCTACTCCTTCGACCAGGCCGTCCTGACCGACGGTTCGGCGATCCGCATCACGCAGGGAGCCAAGTGATGAGAACCACCCACACCTCCAGGCAGGCCCTGCGCCTCGCCTCCGCCCTGGTCGCCACGGGACTCGCGCTGACCAGCGCGCCGCACGCGCTGGCGGCCGACGACGCCTCGGTCATGACGCTGTCGACCGCCGAGGCGGAGCGGCTCGGCGACCACATGGGTGTCGACGTGTACGGCGACCGGCTGACCGAGGACTCCACCGGCGAGGACACCGCCACGCGGGAGAGCTCCGGCGAGGCCTCCGCCGTCGACCCCGGCACCCCGGTCACCTTCAACGCGAAGTCCACACTGGAAGGCGTACGCGGCGTCGGCGCCACCGTGCCGGCGGCCGACGGCCAGTACTTCACCGTGCACAGCCTCGGCAACATCCAGCTGCACGAGGCCGACGGCTCCACCACGTGGGCGCGCACCAACGCCTCGCTGTACGCGGACTGGAAGGTCAAGAACATCCGGCCGTGGCAGACCGAGCCCTACCCGGCGCGGATCCTGATGGGCTACAACGCCATCAGCCCGTTCTCGCCCACCTCGGACCAGGGCTACGACACCGGTGACCTGACCGGCGACGGCACACCGGACCTCGTCTTCACCGCGTCCGTCGGCAGCGTGCCCTACCGGGCCTTCACCTCACCGGGCTCCTCGCTGTACACCGGCACGTTCGTGACGGTCCTCGACGGCAGGACCGGCAAGACCCTGTGGTCGAAGCTGTACGCGTACGCCTCGATGGTCAAGATCGTCGACGGCACCCTGCTCGTCGCCGACGCGCCGCGCCTGAACGACGGCGGTGCCCCGACGACGGCCACGGCCACCCTCAGCGGGCTGCGTTTCGCCTACGCCGACGGCGCCCTGACCCCGTCGGCGACGTGGACGTACGACACCGGGGAAGCGCGTCCCGCCACCTGGGGCGGCATCGAGGCCGTCGGCGACGGCAAGGTCGCCGTCTCCTGGAACCTGCGCAGGACCACCGCCGTCGCCGCACACGGCACCACCCTCGTCCTCGACACCGCCGACGGCGCGGTGGCCTGGAGGACGGGCAGCGAACTCTACGGCCGCCGACTCCACCTGGACGCCGGACGGGACCGCGTGGTCGCCCTGGAGCAGGCGGACGTCAACGACGCGGTGAAGTACGAGGTCGTCTCCTACGACCTGGCGAGCGGCGAGCGCACCACCCTCGACACGCGGATCAACGCGCTGCCCACCGCCATGACCGTCGGCGACGTCACCGGCGCGGCCGGTGCCGAGTACGCGGTCAGCGAGTCGACGCTCACGTCCTCGTACTCCATCAACGCCAGTACGATCCGCGTCCTCAAGGGCGCGGACGGGTCGTCCGTCGAGTGGTCCCACACGACCAAGCGCGGTGCCGACAACGCCCGGGACGGCGCCAGCACCTGGGATCTGGACGTCGTCGGCGGCAAGCTGGTCGCCTCGGCGCAGGACGACCGGGACATGCAGAACGCCAAGAACACCGGCGGCCTGGCCTACGGCTCGTTGACGGCGTTCAACTCCAAGGGCAAGGCCGTCTGGCGCCACGAGGGCCTGGACGCCTCGCCGCTGGTCCACCAGGTGTTCCGCTCGGGCGGCAACGACTACGTGCGCGTCGTCGACCAGTCCCAGAACATCCACGCGTACCAGCTCGGCAACGGCAAGGAGAAGAACCTCACCCCGCTCCAGGGCGACATGAACTACGGGGCGACCGCCGACCTGGACGGCGACCGGAAGCCGGACGTCATCGCGGGCGGCAGCTCACGCGGCGTCTGGGCCTGGTCCGGCCCGTCGCTCGTCAAGGGCGGCGAGCCGAAGCAGCTGTGGCGGGCCACCGTGCCCGGCACCGTGCGCGCCGTCGCGACCGGTGACGTCAACGGCGACGGAAGGCCCGAGGTCGTCGTCGCCGCGGACTCCGCCACGGTCGTCCTCGACGGCACCACCGGCAACGTGCTGACGACCATCGACGGCGCCGGGAAGTTCGTCCGCTCGGTCACCGTCGCCGACGTCAACGGCGACGGGAAGGCCGAGATCCTCGTCCCGACCGACGCGCTGCGCGCCTACAACGCCCGCGGCACACTGCTGTGGACCTACTCCGCTCCCACCGACCGGGCCGACGTCGTCTTCTCCGACACCAGCGTCGGGGACGGCCGGGTGTACGCCCAGTACACCACCGAGAACGCGTTCTGGGACGGCGAGGCGGTCGTCGGCGGCGTGGCCCTCGACGGCGCCACCGGCACGGTGAAGTGGAACGCCGCCCCCGAGGCCCCGGCCAGGGCGGTGGACGGCAAGCTGCACGGCGCCGTCCTCGACCACGGCACCTTCGCCTCGCCGAACATCCCGTACGCGGACGGACACGCGGTCGTCAACACCTGGATCGTGATGGCCGACCCGACGGTCGCCGGTGACCTGAGCACGGCGTCCCCGCGGGTCGTCGTCGAGATCCGCGACGGCCGCACCGGTGCGTTGCTGCACCAGACGGCGACCGGCAGCCCCTGGTCGCACGGCAACTTCTTCGTCGACGGCAGGAACGACGCGCTCTACTCGGTCAGTTTCGGCTCGATCTACGGCTACCCGGCCGACGGCGACGACACGCGCGCCTCGGTGATCGCCAGCCTGCGCACCGCCGGCTTCGCCACCGGCCCCGGCGGCCGCAAGCTGGTGATCGGCGGCACCGAAGCCGGCCTGGCCGCGTACGACCCGTCGCAGCTGACCTACGACGGGGCCTTCCAGTCCAGCCGGGGCGGAGCCACCCTGATGGGCGCGCGCAGCTACCTCACCGCCGACCTCGACGGCGACGGCGTGGACGATGCCGTCTCCCTCAACTACGACGACTTCGGCGTCAACCGCGCGGCCGAACTGCTGGGCGGCGGCGTCCTGTCCCTGAACAACGCCATCCACCAGGTGACGACCTACACCCTGTCCTGACCCCCACGCCACCGAAACCCCCTGGGCCTCGCCCAGGGGGTCCTCAGCATACGCACCGACCCCGCGCACCCCCGAAGCACCGGAGCCCGCAGCTCACGCGTCCTTCTTCACCGGCTCCAGGATCGCGACGCACTCCACGTGGTGGGTCATCGTTTACACGTCGCAAGGGTGCCTCTCCAATAAGGGAGCTGGACAGAGGCTGTTTACCAGATCCCACGCGGCCTCCTTGGGGCCCCGAGCGTCACGAACTCACCACCATTTCTCTATGTCGGTCACAGCGCTCGCCGTCAACTGAGTCTGCTGCCGAACGGAGGGCCGACGGTCTCCGTTCGCCAGGCGACTGATGCTCTTCTCGACCTGTCTGCGCAAGGTCCCCGATCCCGTTGAATGGGAGCCATGAGCAACACCCTGGGATTCGGAAGGGACGATCTGCGCCGACTGGCTGGGGCCCGGTCGTTCGAGCGCGGCATCGGATACCTGTCCTGCGTGTCCGCCCTGGAGATCGGAGAGAGGACGATCACCGCAACAGTCGACGGCACCGACGTCTACGAGGTCGAGCTGACGGAGCACGAGGACGGCCTCACCGGATGCTGCGACTGCCCCTACGGGCAGGAAGTAACTTCTGCAAGCACTGCGTGGCAGTGGGCCTGGCCATCCTGCAGCAATCGGAGTCGGTACCGAAGCACCGTGCTGCCGCCGCATCCCGCGGCCGGCAGCTGAGCACCTGGCTGGAGACCCGCAGCCGGGTCGAACTCATGGCCCTGGTGAAGGAGCACATCTCGGCCGACCGCGACCTGCGCCATCGGCTGGAGCTCCGAGCGTCCGCCGCCAGCGGCGATCCCATGGCTCTACGGGAGCGCATCCTGGCTCTGCTCGACACACGGCCCTTCGCTCGGTACGGCTACGTCGAGTACGCGGACGCCCGCGCCTACGGACTCCAGGCCGCGGAGGCGGTATCCGCTCTGCGCACGCTGACGGAGACCGGGAGGGCGACGGAGGCCGTGGAAGTGGCACGGGACGCAATCGAAGCCCTCGCCCGGGCGTACGGCGAGATCGACGACTCGGACGGCACCATCGGCGACGTGGCTAACGGACTGGCCGCAGCCCATCTGGAGGCCTGTCTGGTGTCCCACCCCGATCCGGAGCAGACCGCCGACTGGCTGGTGGATCACCACCTGAGTGACCTGAGGCACGCCACGGACATCCGCTTGTCCGATAACGCGGACGTCCTGAACGCTGCGGGCTTGGCACGAGCACACGATCGGGCCGCGGGGGTCCTGCGCGAGAACCCCAAGGACTGGGCCGCGAAAGACCTCATGGAACAACTCCTGCGCATGGAGCGCAGTGTGGACGCGCTGATCGCCCTCCACGCAGCGGACCTGGCCCCGTCGGGCGCCACTCAGCTGCTGATCGCCCAGGAGCTGGAACGGGCGGGCCGCCCGGCCGAAGCCCTGGAGTGGGCGGAGCGCCGCCTGCGTGAGGCCGACCCGGACCACGGCCCGGAGACCCGCCTCGTGGACTTCGCATGCGAACGCTACATCCGGGCCGGACGCCTGACCGATGTGGTGCGGATCCGCCGTGAGGTGCTGCTCTACCACCGATCCCTGGCCGCCTACCAGCACCTGCGTACGGCAGCCCGCGCAGCCAGCTGCTGGGACGAGACCGAGCGAACCCGGGCACTGGACGCGCTCCGCGCAGATACCCGGCCCCGCAAGAGCCTCGGACGCCCAGGCTCTGCCCTGATCGACGCCTTGCTGGATGACGGCGACCACGACGCGGCCTGGGATGCGGCCACCGAAGGCTACGCCGACGGCGGACAATGGCTCGCCCTCGCCGACCGCAGCCGCGAACACCGCCCCGCCGAGGCCCTTCGGCGCTAACCTCGACCTACCTCTCCGGGCTCCGGAGTGAGCGTCTTCACGCACCGGGAAAGGGCGCTGTTTCAGCCATCTGCCGAGCCGCCACAGAAGTACCTGATCCAGTGCGCCCCCCTTCCGGAATGCCGTAAGCAACCCTGAGCCCTCGGTCCAGATCGTGATTTTCGGCCTGGCTGCCTGATCACGCACTGTCCTAAGATGGCAAGAACGATCTCAGCGGCCCGCCGGGCTTCCGCTCCACCTCACGTGGAACCGAAGGACATGCCCCCACCCGCACGAGCTACTCCGTGCTGCCTGGGGGCGATTTCTTGCTGTTCCGTGAGTCCGCGGCGTCCTTGGCCAACCGCACCCGCCTCGAAGGCCGGCTAGCGGAACTCCTGAGCGAGAACTTCCTGCACAGGCACGGCCACAAGCCGCACGCTGCGGAGGTTCGCTCCTGGGAGCGGAGCATCCCCGCGCTCACCCACGCTCTGATCGAAGCAGGTCTCGGTGAGGTCGAGATGCTGCTGGAGTACGGGCTGCCGCTGACGAGCAAGCGCGCGGACGTGATACTGGCCGGCGTCCATCCGGTGTCCGGCGAGCCGTCGTACGTCATCGTGGAACTCAAGCAGTGGAGCGAGGCCCACCCGGTGGATGAAGATCCACTGCGGTGCAGTGTGCCCTCCTACCGCGAGCCCGTACTGAACCCCATCGAGCAGGTTCGCGGTTACTGCGACTACCTTGTCTCATTCAACGCGGCTCTCGAACAGAATCCCGACTCCGTCACTGGAGTGGCCTTCCTGCACAACGCGACCGAGTTCGGGGTCGCCGGGCTGCGTGAGGTCGAGGAGGACCGCCGCGGTCGCATGTTCACCGGCGATCAGCGTGGCGCGTTCCTCGACTACCTGCGTTCGAGGCTGGCCGCAAAGCCTGGCGCTGCCGCCGCCGACGACCTCTTGCAGGCCAGGGTCCGGCCGTCCAGGCAGCTGATGGCCGTGGCCGCCGACGAGGTCCGCGACCGGGAGCAGTTCGTACTGCTGGACGAGCAGCGGCTCGCCTACGAGACGGTGATGGCGGCGGTCCGCAAGGCCCGCCGCTCCAACCGCAAGCAGGTGATTGTCGTGACGGGCGGGCCCGGATCCGGCAAGAGCGTGATCGCCCTGTCCGTGCTCGGCGACCTGTACCGGCGCGGCGTGCCTGCCCTCCACGCCACCGGTTCGCAGTCGTTCACGAAGACCATGCGCAAGGTAGCGGGGGCCCGCAAGCCCGAGGTCCAGCGCCTGTTCCGCTACTTCAACAGCTTCATGGAGGCCGAGCCCAACGACATCGACGTGCTCGTCTGCGACGAGGCCCACCGGCTCCGCAAGACCTCCGCCAACCGCTACACCAAGGCCGCCCTGCGTACCGGACGTCCGCAGGTGGCAGAACTGATCGGCGCGGCCCGGGTGCCGGTGTTCCTCCTCGACCAGCACCAGGTGGTGCGTCCCGGCGAGATGGGTACCGTCGAACAGATCAGGCAGGCCGCGGCCGACCAGGAAGTGGATTTCACGCTGGTAGAGCTGGACAGCCAGTTCCGTTGCGGAGGCAGCGACGCCTACTTGCTTTGGGTGACCAGTCTCCTGGGCCTGGAGGGCGAGGGACCGATCGAGTGGGAGCCGGACGGCAAGGTGCAGTTGCTGACGGTGGACAGCCCACAGGAATTGGAGGACTTCCTCAGCGAGAAGCGTGCCCAGGGGTACGGCGCCCGGCTTTCCGCCGGCTACTGCTGGAAGTGGACCACTAAGATCACTCCGGCGATGACGAGGCTACCCACGGACGTGGTCATCGACGACTGGTCAAAGCCGTGGAACCTGTACGGGGACCGATCACTATTGGGCGCACCACCGGCTCCACTCTGGGCCACTGATCCCGCGGGCTTCGGCCAGGTCGGCTGTGTCTACACCGCCCAGGGCTTCGAGTACGACTGGTCGGGCGTGATCATGGGCCCGGACCTGGTCTGGCGGACAGACCGCTGGGTGGTCGACCGCACCGCCTCGAAGGACCCCTCCTTCACGAAGGCGACGCCTGACGAGGACATCGACCGCCTGATCCGCAACACGTACAAGGTGCTCCTGACCCGCGGCATGATCGGAACAGTCGTCTACTCGACGGACCGGGAGACCCGCATGAAACTCCGCTCACTGATTCCCTGAGCCACGGGCGCGGTCGACGGATAGCATGATCTCGCTGCGCACCTTCCCGGAGGGTACGAGGCTGTGGTTGATGTACGAGGCCGAACAGGCTGTGAATGAAGGATGGTTGTGCCCGTCGTGTGGCAACACACGACGTGAGCGTGGCCGACATCGAGCGCCTCGCCTACGTGATGAACGGGTTCGTCCCCGACGAGCAGTAACACCAGCCCCAGGCACCTGAACCCGTAGCACCGGTCGACCCGACAGCAGGCTGGCCTGGGAACCTCGCACAACACGAACGGCAGCCGGGATCATCCGCGGCTGCCGTTCGTGTCGGAGGCACCCGCCCAGGGCACCGATCAGCTGGTGGGTGTCGCCCGTAATGCGAGTGAGGCGGACGTGCGGGAAGGCATCTCCATCTGGTCCTTCAGGGCCTGTCTGCCCTGTCGGCGGCCAGGAAGCTCGCAGCCTCTTCGGCGCAGCCCCACGAGAGCGTGACGCCGGCGCCTCCGTGCCCGTAGTTGTGCACCACCACAGTGCCGTCCTCCGCCCACTCCGCCTCCACGCGCACCATGGCCCGGGTCGGCCGGGCGCCGAGCCGGTGCTCCAGGACACGGGCCTTGGCGAGACGGGGTTCGACCTCGACACAGCGAGCGAGGATTCCGACTGCCGCCTTCTCGTCGGGGGCAAGGCTGCCTTCGCCGTCGAGAGCGGTGCCGCCCAGGACGACGGTGTCGCCGTGGGGGTAGAAGCACAGCAGGTCTTGTGAGAGGCCGGTGTCCTCGGAGAAGAACTCGGTCAGCCCCGGGTTGGTGACGACGACGTGCTGGCCGCGGATGGGCCGTAGGTCATGGTCCGGGACCAGTTCCTGGGCTCCCAGGCCCGTGCAGTTGACGATCAAGGCAGCGGGGCCAGCGTCCGCAAGCGAGACCAGGCGCCGCCGCTCGACCGTTCCTCCAGCGGCGTCGAGCCGGCGCAGGAGGTAGGCGAGGTAGGTGGGCATGTCGATCAGCGGCACCGTGAACCGGTAGCCGGCCGAAAACCCGGCTGGCAGTTCGGCCGGCTCGCACGGCCGGAAGCCGGGCAGGGTGGTGGCCCACTCCGGTGGTGCCTCGGCCGTACGAGACGCCTCGATGCCGCTGGTGAGCCGGACACCCGTGGACGGGTCCTCCGCCAGCTTGCGGAAGATCTCCAGGGACCGCTGCCCCCACTGATCGACCTTGTCCTTCGGCTCGACCAGGTACGGCCCCCACACCGCCCCGGCCGCCAGCGAGGTGACGCCTGGCACCTGCTCGGCGATCACGTACACCAAGGCTCCGACCTCGGCCAGGACGACAGCGGTGGTGAGCCCTGCCACTCCAGCCCCGACAACGACAACGCGCACCTCGCGCTTCAAGGACGCGACGGAGCTCACGAGAGCAGAGCCTCATCGAGGTAGTTCTGCACCGGCCCGAACAACCCGTACGGCACGTACTGCGGGAGCTCGCCGTGCGTGGCCCAGGCCAGGCCGGCCACCTCATCAGCACTCGCCACGACCGCCTGGCCGCCGACGGGGCGGCATGCAATGTAGTGGATCTCCCGGCCTGTCATGGGGTGCACCCGTTGTCCCAGCACACTCTGGGGCACCACCAGGAGTCCGGTCTCTTCCTCGGTCTCACGTGCTGCGGCTTCCCCGGGAGTCTCCTCGGGTTCGATCTTCCCTGCCGGGAACTGCCATGAGAGCGTCCCTTCCGCCACACGTCGCCGCACGAGCAGGACTCGCTCGCCCCGCACGACGACGGCAGCGGCAACTGCTCTCTGGGCCTCGGTGGTCACAGAGATCCCCTACCGTCGCACCTGGATCAGCGCGTGCGTTCCACTCGTACGCCAGGCAGCCCCAGACCGTTCGAGCCCGTCCAGCACTTCCTGCTCCAAACCGACGATGACGTCGGACTTCAGGGTCCGGAGCGCTGCGACGGCCCCCGGGAAGTACGCGGTGAGATCGGCGAAGGACGCCTTGGCGTCCCACAGCCGGTCGCCCACCAGGCGCCGGTAGTTGAGGTCGCCCTTCAAGATGGTGAGCGTGGCGCTCTCGAACTCGCCGCGGAGGTCCTCGGGCATGTCCTCGTACGGCAGCGGAGCGCAGAAGAACGGGTGGGTGCGGACCTCCAGGCCCCCTGCCGCCATCGCCTTCCACAGCCGGCCTCCGATCGCACTGGCTTCGCCGGGTGCCTCGGTGAGGCGGCGGAGGCAGTCGACGACGTCGGCCGTCATCGCGTCGGAGACGTAGTAGGGGTATGGCTTGAGGTGCAGCACGACCTGTTCGGCATGCCGCTGTTTGAGGAGGTGATCGATGAGGATCAGGTCCGGAATCAGCTCTCGTCCTGCGTTGTCCGCCACAACAGCAACGGTCGAGGAACCCCCGACGGGCAGCAGCTGCCAAAGCAGGGCGCTGTCGTCGGCCACCAGCGCGGAGGCAGCGGCGTCACCGGCCGCCGGCTCCCCCGCCGAGACGCGGAAGCCGAGGTCCGCCCGGTTGCCCCAGAGCGACGCGTGGAGCAGGGCAGCAGCCCGCTCGTCCGCCGGAACGCTCGCGAGCGCGTCCAGGGCCCGTAGTTCCTCCTCCACGGCCTCACCGCGCAGCTCGGCCCGCTTGAACGGCGCGAACGGATCGACTCCCTGCCACGGCCCGGTGCCGAAGTAGCCGACCGCGCCGAGGAGCCTGCGGTAGAAGTAGCTCTCCGCCCACAGGAACGGGGCGTCGTACCAGGAGCGCCCGAAGTGCTCCTGCCCCCAGTCCGCCCAGCGCTCACGGTCGTGCTCTCCAGGGGCGAGCGGCTCGATGACGCCATTGGTGATCCCGTCCAGCAGGGCGTCGAGGGCCTCGTGCTGCCGGCGGCCATACGGGAAGGCGTCTCGTACCTGCTGGATGAGGGCAGGGTGGCGCTTGGCCAGCACGCCCCAGGAGAACGAGCCGGGCTCGTTGCTCAGGATGACCGGCGCTCCAGCCGCATCGCCCGAGTCGTGGGAGGTCTTCTCTGTCATCGTGTCCAAAGCCCTTCGCATGTCGCTCACGTGTCCATGATCCCCAGGGCCACGACGCCAGCCGCGCTCCCGACCAGCACCTCACCCGTCGCCGGCTCGAAGGCCGCGCAGTGCAGTGAGGCGTCCACTCGGACCTCGGCGATCTGCCGCTGCTCGTCGAGCGACCACACGCGCACCGTCCCGTCCGCCGCAGCTGACACGAGGCGGTCCTCGTCGCGCATGAAGCCCAGCATGAGGATGCGGCCCGTGTGACCGGAGAGGTGGGAGGTAAACCGGTCCGTCCCCAGATGTCGTACCGCGATGTCTCCGGTTCCCGACCCGACCGCCACGCGGTCGCCCGGACCGTCCACGGTGACGGCACGGGCCCACCCGCTGGGGCTGCTGAACCGGCTCCTGAAATCCCCTGTAGGCGCGTGCCACACGCGCACCGAGCCGTCACCACCGCAGGCAACCAGGACGTCTCCGCTGTCGTCGAACGAGAGCGACCGCAGCCGACCGGCGTGCACGTCCTGAGTCCACAACAGCGTCCCCGTGGGGAGATCCCAGCACCGGATGTGTCCGTCACCCGTGCTCGCAGCGATACGAGGCGTCGAACGGGCCATCGCCACAGCCCACGTTCGCGGAGTGTCCTGGTTCAGGGTGAGCGACCAGGCCGGGTCAGGCAGTGACCAGACCCTGACCGCCCCGTCGCCGCAAGCCGCGGCGACGTGCTCCTCGCCGCAGGCCAGGGACCAGACGCGTCCATGGGCGGCGGGCAGCCGCCGGCCGACCGCCGCCGTCGCTGTGTCGACGACGGCGACGCCGCCGTCCCCGTCACCGACCACAGCGGTACGTCCGCCGGCCGCGAACTGCGTGGACCACACGGTGTTCGAGCCACCGACCAGGGTCCTGAGCCTGCCCTTTCCCACGGCCCAGACACGGACAGCGCCGTCCTCGCACCCGGCGACCACGGTGCCGTCACCCGTTCTGGCGAGTGAGCGCACCCAGTCGACGCCCCGCGGGAGCTGCGTTTCACCTACGGGCGTCTCCGCCGAGAACGCCTGGATCCTCGGCTCCTCGGTCGCGGCGACGAGGACGTCGTCATGCGGGGACAAGGCGACGGCGCGCACGCGCGCCTTGAGGCTGGTGATCCGGCGGACGAGCGCGAGTTTTCCGTCGGCCGTGTCCCACAAAGCTGCGGAACGGTCACCAGACCCCGAGGCCAAGAGGGAGGAGCCGGGGGCGAAGGACACGGAACGGACCCAATCCTGGTGTTCCGCACGTTCGTCGAGGAGGCGGCCGGTGCGCAGGTCGAAGAGCCGGACGAACTCGTCCTCTCCGGCCACGGCCACGAGCGAGTCGGAGTCCCCGCCGATCGCCACGGACCAGACGGGGGTGCCGGCGGCCCGCATCGTACGCAGGAGCACCAGCCGCTCCAGGTCCCACGCGCATACGGCTCCGTCCTCGGCACCGGAGACGAGGACCGGGTCGGCTGAGGAGAAGGCGAGGCTGCGGATGCGGCGGTTGTGCCCGGGCAGCACCCCGACGGGTTCGCCGGTGTCCGTGCGCCACAGGCGGATCGCTCCGTCGTCCCCCGCTGAGGCGAGAACCATCCCGTCCCCAGAGAGCGCAGTTGCGAACACCCATCCGGTATGGGCTTCGTGGGCTCGGAGGAGCCTGCCCGTGTTCAGGTTCCACAGCCTGACCACCCCGTCCTCGCCGCCTGATGCCACGAGGTCGCGGACGGCGGAAACGCTTACGACCGCACCGATGTGGCCGCGCTCCGTCACCGCCTCGGAGCTCACCTCAGGGGGCGGCAACAGCCACCGCGGGGCGAGCACCGTTCCCTCCCCCGCAGCGCCTTCCAAGGTTCGGGGGGCCTCGGGTGTGGATGCCCGCCGCAGCACGATCGAGAGGGTCGAGGCGATGTCGGCCGGGCTCTCCAGCCCGTTCAGCAGATACCCGGCACCGGTCAGGGCCCGGGCGGTGGCCCACACCTGGTGCTGCGGGTGGCCGGCATCGTGGCGCTCGGGCATGGCGTCGAGCACGGCGGCGTCCGCGGTCAACGACTGGTGCCCGACCAGCGCGACCTTGCGCATGACGTACGTCGGCGAGGCCAGCAGGCTGACGAGCTCGGCGTCGAGGCTCGCCTCACGCAGGTGGTAGGGGAGGTGACGCCACAGGTATCCCTCGCTATCAGCGAGCGTTTCCCAGGCACCGTCCGTGCTCTGCCGGTACGCCTCGATCAGGGACCGGTGAAGGGTCGCCCACTGGTCGCCGATCAGATGGCGCAGATAGGACCGGAACACGTCGTGCAGCACGATGGCGTTCCGGTCGGCGAGGTAGGCGCCGATCAGGGACCGGTCGGACAGCACCCGGCAGAACTGGCGCACCACGTGAGGGGCCCACCCGTTCGCGGTGCCCCACCAGTGGGTGAGGACCGACATGGGGATCGGCACCGATGGAGGAAACACCGCCAGGGACAGGTACCGGTCTCGCAGGTCTGTGCGGCCGGCGATCGAGACGCTCTCCGCGAGACTGCGGAGGCTGGATTCGAGCGCCTGCCCGATGGCGTTCTTGCGCTGGTCGGAGTCCCAGACGTCGAAAGCCTGCGGGCCGTACGCGCGGATCGCCGCGTTCGTCTCCGTGACGGCGCGATCGGCCGGGGCGCCGAAACCGACCTCCTGAGAGACGTTCGCGCCGACGATCGACGCGAGGAGCGGCCAGCCCCCGCACACGCCTGCGAGGCGCGCGGCCTCGGCATCGCCGAGGGCACCGACGTTGCGGACGAGCAGCTCGCGGATCTCCCCCGGGGCCATGGGCCCCAGGCGCACGACTCGGGCGGAGCTGGGGCAGACGCGCACGTTCCGCGTGGTCACGAGCCGTACACAGTCCTCGCCGCCGAGCAGGAAGGGGCCGAGGTCAGTGGCGGACCAGACGTTGTCGACGACGAGGAGCGCACGTCGTCCCTGGAGCAGGCGGGCGAGGTGGAAGCCGGCTTGTTCCGGATCGGCAAGCGATGGACGGTTGCCGTCGAGGTGGACGCACAGGTCGGAGATCAGCTCGACGACCCTGGCGGCCGTGCATCCCTCGCCGGTCTCCACCCAGAGGATCTCCGAGAAGGAGTCCCGTACACGCGGGTCGTGGCACACCTGCGTGGCCAGCGTCGTCTTTCCGAACCCGCCGGGGCCGCACAGAGCGACCGTGGCGACGGTGTCGTCCTGCGCCGCCTCACGGAGTACGGAGACGAGTCCTTCGAGATCTTCGGACCTGTGCACCAAGCCGGGCTCCGGAACGGGTATGGGGCGGTATTCGTCCGGCGCCGGCGCGACCTCGGGCGTCGGAGCACCGACGGAGTCCCAGAAGCGCTGCCGCACCTCCCCGTCGCTCCGTTCCAACGCCGTGTCGAGTAACGCCTGGGAGTCCGGTGCGACGACGATCTCCTCGCCCCGGGCCTCCCAGTTGGACACCGTCCGGTCGCTGACGCCGAGGTAGGACGCGAAGCCACGCACGCTCCGCCGCGTCGCGAGCCGCAGAGCACGCGCCTCCCGTCCGGTCCAGCGCTGCACCGTGGCCACCTGAGCTCCTTCGACCGACACCGACGACGGTAACAGGGTAGGGCGGCCTGACCAGCGGCGTAGGGCCTTCGCTGCGACGGGAGTTCAGCACGGATGCAGCACCCGGGCCATTCCGGCCAGGTCCGACCGAGGCACACCCGTCGCCCCGGACAGCGGCGGCGCTGCACCGCGGGTGCGACACCACGACAGCCCGCTGACCAGCGCCGCTCGGCAGTCTTCTCGGCACGGAGCACCACGGCTCCGTGGGCAGTCGAGAGGGGTGGTCACAGCGTGACCGGAACGGAAGAACGACAGGGTGATCCGGGCGACTGGTCCGGAGGGCAGATCGCCTACTACAGGGCGCGAGCCGATGAGTACGACGCCACGTACGGCACCCGCATGGACATGCCGCGGCTCGCGAAGGCCCTGGACTCGCTGCCGATCGGCGGTGACGTCCTGGAGATCGCCTGCGGCACGGGCCAGTGGACCCGGCTGCTCTCGGACCGGGCCCGCAGCCTGACCGCGCTCGACGCGGCGCCGGAGATGCTCAGCCGGGCCCGCGACCGTATGCGAGGAACCGAGACCCGCTTCATCGAAGCCAACGTCTTCGGCTGGGAGCCGGACCGCCAGTACGACACGGTGTTCTTCGCGTTCTGGCTCAGCCACGTGCCGCCGGTGGAGATGGAAGCGTTCTGGAACCTGCTCAGGTGGGCACTGGTGCCCGGCGGTCGCGTGGTGTTCCTCGACGACTCGCCGGCGAAGGCGGAGATCGAGGACCGGGTGGAAGCGGCGCCCGTGCCGACGGTCCATCGCACCCTCTCCGACGGCTCCCGTCACATGGCCGTGAAGGTGCTCCGAGACTCCACCGAGCTCACCTCCCAGCTGAGCGGTCTGAGTTGGGACGCCCGCGTCGAGGCGATCGACCCGTTCCACCTCGCCGGCGTGGCCCGCGCCAAGGAGGGCTCGTGACCCCCGTCAACGGCTACGCGGCCCGGCCCAGCGTCCGGGCCGGCGAGGTGGTGCGCCTGCACATCTCCGTCACCGCGCCCCGCTTCCACGTCGACTTCTACCGCTGGGGAGCCGAACCGCAGCACGCGGGGCACGTCGAGTGGCCCGGCCGTGCCGCGTCTCCTGGACGTTTCGACACGGACTGGCAGTGGCCCGCATACGAGTTCCTCGTGCCCCCGGAGTGGCGGTCCGGTGTCTACGTCGCGGTGCTGAGCACGGAGCGCGGTTCCGGCATACCGCCGTTGGACGCCCGCGAGGCACGCATCCTCCTGGTCGTCACCCCCTCCGCGCCCTCCGGCCGCAGGATCCTGTACAAGATCCCGACCTTCACCTACCAGGCGTACAACACGGCGGGCGGCGGCAGCCTCTACAGCGCCGCCCAGGTCACGACGCGCCGTCCCGGGGGTGGTGTCGGCGGGCCCGTGAAGGGCCTGCCGGACGCGTACGACCCGTCATCGCCCCGGCAGACGTTCGCCCACTGGGACGCCCCCTTCATCGCCTGGATGGAGCGGAACCGGATCGAGGCCGACTACTGCACCGACCTGGACCTCCACGAGGGACTGTTCCTGCGCGACGGATACCGCCTCCTGGTCGCCGCCGGTCACGACGAGTACTGGAGCACCGACCTCCGACGCCACGTGACCGCCTTCCGGGACGCCGGCGGCCACATCGCCAACTTCGGGGCCAACACCTGCTGGTGGCGCGTCGGCGTCACCCCGGACGGGACGAGGCTGTCCTGCGACAAGTTCCCGCCCGGAGCGCCCGCCGGCACCGATCCGGACAGCTCGTACGGGTGCCCGGACCACTGGTGGGAGTCGGAGCCGGAGAACACCCTCCTGGGCGTGAGCTACCGCAACGGCGGGGGCCACTGGGAAGGCACCCGCGCTTCCCAGGGCTTCGTCGTCACCGACGCCGGCCACTGGGCCTTCGCCGGCACGGAGCTCAGGACCGGAGACTGTCTGGGACGCGGAGGGGCACTGATCGGCTACGAGTGCGACGGCGCGGCGTTCGAGTACGACGCCGTCGGCCGACCGCGCCCCACCGGCCAGGACGGGACGCCGAAGGACTTCGAGATCCTGGGCATCGCCGAGCTCCCCCCGGACTGGAACTTCGCCGCCCGGGAGCCGATGCCCGGCCCCCGGGCCGCCACGCTCGGCGTCTTCACCGCCGGCGGCACGGTCTTCACGGCCGCCACCACCGACTGGGCGCGCCTCCTGGCGACCGACCCCCAGGTCGCCGCAGTCACCCGCAACGTCATCACCCGGCTCTCCTGACCGAAGGGATGGGATCGTCGTGCCCGGAAACGGAACCAGCAACGTACGACCGCTCGACGTCGTCATCGGTGTCAACGGCATCGGTATGGGACACACCGTCCGACAGAGCGTGGTCGCCCAGTACCTCCGCGACCGCGGACATCGGGTCCGGATCGTCACCAACGGCCAGGGCAGGGTCGAGTATTTCCGGGACCTCGGCTTCCCCGCCTGGGACGCCTGGATGCCGACGCTGCTCGCGCGCGACGACCGGATCCACACCCGCGACGCCGTACGCGCGAACATCCGGCAGGCGCCCGGAGGTCTCCTCCGTCACCTCCGGCTGCGCAGGGCCGTCAGGAACAGCGGCGTCCCGGACGTGTTCGTCACCGACTACGAGCCCAACACGCCACGTCTCGCCTACCACTTCGGTCGACCGCTCGTCTCCATCGACCAGCAGAGCAAGTACCGGCACCTCGACCTCCCCACCGTCGGCCGGTACGCCCGAACGGCCGACGAACAGCGACTGCGGTACTTCGCGCCGCGCGTGGACCGGTCCTTCATCTGCTCCTACGTCCCGCTGGACGCCGAGGACCGCGGACTGGAGTTCATCGCCCCGGTCGTTCCCGACCTCGTCAGGTCAGCGCCGGTCACCACCGAGCCCCTCGCCACGGCCTACTTCTCCCGCTACTTCGACCACGGCCCGGAGGAGTCCGTCCGCCAACTGGCCTCGGTCTTCCGCCAGTCCGTGCCGGACCGCACGCTGCGGATCTACGCACAGCCGACGGAGCTGAGGTCCCTGCGTGGGTACGCCGACACCCGGATCGAGATACGCGCCTTCGACCGCGAGGCGTTCATCGCGGACATGGCCCGTTCCGAGGCCGTCTTCTCCAACGCGGGCTTCAACCTGATCAGCGAGGCCCTCGTCCTCGGCAAACCGGTCCATCTGATCCCGTTGCCGACCTACGACCAGCACTGGTGCGCCAAGGTCGTCCACGAGGCCGGGCTGGGCACTGCGGCCCCTCGCGTCGAACGGCGAGCCGTCCTCGACTTCCTCGCGAGGGGGCCGGTGCTCCGCGACAACGTAGTACGCCACCGCGACCTGCACCTCGCAGCCGATCCCCGGGAACGGATCGCCTCGTACCTGGAGAGCCTGCCTGCCGTCGACCGGCCGATGCCTGCGTCGATCGCGGGGTAGCCGAGATGCCGACTCCCCCGGTTCCTTCCTACGCGGCGACTGCGGCGGTCGTAGCGGCCGTGGTGGCCTGCTACCGATTCGGGGTCTCCCCTGCGGTACAGGCTCTCGCCCGGCACCCCACGCCACTGGCGATGGGGGCGGCCGTCGCGGTCGTCGCCTCCTTGGCCCTCCGCCCGCCGCCCCTCCCCGAACAGCTGCGCTGGTTCGTCGTCTCAGTGATCGCCCTCCTCACCTGGCGCGGCGCCACGAGCGACTACGACGTCACGCTGCCCATCGGTCCCCAGCGCCGGAACAAGCTGCTCCTCTTGTTCCTCGCCGCCGCGTCCTGCCTCTGGGCTCCCGCCCTGCTCGCGTGGATCACCGTCTTCTGCGGCAGGCTGCGTGGCTGGCAGCACCACGCGATGATGCCGGTGAGACTGTTGAAGGCGTACCTCGCCTGGTTCCTCGTGACCGCGGTCCTCGCCCCGCCCCCGTCCGACTCCACGGCGGGTCTGGTGCTGGTGCTCGGCTGTGTCTCGCTGTCCCACTACGTCAAGCCGGCCTGGAGCAAGGCACGTCTGGGGCCGCGCCCCTGGTCCTGGGCCTGGCACAACCGCACGCACTACCTCATGGCCTCGGCGTACTCCTGGGGCTGGGCGCGCTTCCTCCCGTCCGGGAAGGTGTCTCAGCTTCTGTGCCGGGCGAGAGTCGTGGACCGCCCCATCAACATCCTCACGATGGTCGTGGAGGCCGCCGGGCTAGTCGCCTTCCTCGACCGTCGGCTGCTGATCGCGATCCTGGTGGCGACGGCGCTCTTCAACCTCGTCGTCGCCCTCGCCTCCGGCATCCTCTTCTGGGAGAACATCGCCGCCAACATCGCCCTCGCGACGGCCCTCGGGGTGCTTCCCGGCTGGGGGTACGACACGGCCTTCGGGTGGCCCGCCGCGCTGGTCGCGCTCACCGTGATCCTGCTCAGCACCGCCGACCTGCTGTGGCAGCCCTGGCACCTGGGGTGGTGGGACTCGCCGTTCACCGCCCGGGTCCACTGGCAGGTGGAGACCGTCTCCGGCGCGACGCGGGGTCTCTACAACGACTACATGTGCCCGTACGAGCGCGAGTTCGGCCGCGTAGAGGGCTACTTCCTGACGGACGAGCCCGTTATCCACGGCCACCTCGGCATCGTCTGGAACCGGTGGCTCCGGGACCTCCTCGTCCAGGCGGGTGGGGACCCCGACCGGCTGGACGCGCTCAAGCAGAGCTACGGCCGGAACCACAGGGACGAAGAACGGTCGGCCGAGCACGTCGCCTTCCTGTCCGCCATGTTCACCCGCCTCAACGCCGGCACCCGGAAGAGCCCCCTGCCCCGATGGCTCCGCCGACTCAAGGCTCCCGGGGGCCAGCTCTATCGGTGGGGCGATCTGCCCGCCTACCAGGGCGAGGAGCCCGTCCGCCGCATCACCATCCGCTACGAGGAGCGCTGCTTCCTCCCCGAGACCGGCGACTTCGTACTGCTCGCCGATCGTGTCGTACGGGAGATCAACCTCCGCACTCCGATGACCGACCAGGAGGACAGCACCTCATGCGCAAGATCTTCGTCGACTGCGGCGCCAACCTCGGAATCGTGCTGAAGCGCTTCATGCACGAGCTCCCGGACCACGACTTCTACGCCTTCGAGCCCAACGCGGCCCTGCTCCCGTCCATCCGCGCGAACGTGGAGCGGGCCCGGCACGCCGGCCTGGTCGAGGTCTCCCCCAGAGCGGTGTGGACCGAGGACGGGACGATCGGCCTCTTCCTCGGCCACCACGAGAGCTCCACCGTGATGCCCGGCAAGCGGGTCCCGCCCATGTACGACCAGCAGATCGACTACGGCTCGCCCGTCGCCGTACCCGCGGTGGACTTCAGCGCCTGGCTCCGCCGGACGGTCACGCCGGCCGACCACGTCGTCGTGAAGATGGACATCGAGGGTGCCGAGTACCCCGTACTCAGGAAGCTGCTCGCCGACGGGACGATCGACCTCGTCTCCGTCCTCTACGTCGAGTGGCACCACGACCGCTTCCCCGCCATGAACCAGGCCGAGCACGACCAGGTCGTCGCCGCCGTGTCCGCACGCGTCGACGTCCGCCACTGGGACTGACCGGAGTGAGGGGACACGACGCCATGAGCACCCAGCACGTCTACCTGATCAAGCACGCCGAGACGGAGGAGAACCTCCAGGGCATCCACCAGGGCCGCGCCGTCGGCGGCCGGCTCAGCGAGCGCGGTCGCGCCGACATACGGTTGGTCGGCGCCTGCCTCGCGGCGGCCGGGGTCGCCGTGGACCAGATGCTCGTCAGCCCGATGTCCCGTTGCTGGGAGTCGGCGGAGCTCCTCACCGCCGCGCTCGCCCCTGTCGATGTCCGCGTCGACGAGCGTCTGGCCGCCAAGGACAGCGGTCACCTCGGGGGCCGACCGAGGGAGCTCGCCGCCTCCGAGGCCGCTCGCCACGGGATGCCGATCCACCAACTCCGCACGCCGGGCGGCGAGTCGTCGGAGGACGTCCAGGCCCGTTACGTGGGTCTCTGGGACGAGGTCTGCTCCGGGCCACGGCGAACGACCGTACTCGTCGGGCACGGTGGGGGCATCGCCTGCCTGCTGCTGTGGCTCACCGGGAACGGCTTCGACCGATACCTCCAGCACGTGCCCGGGTCCGCCGGCGTCACCTGCGTGGAGATCAGCGGCCCGACTCCGCGGGTGCGGCTCATGAACGTCTCGCCCACGGACCTGCCCGCCGTCCTCGACGCCCGTACCGCCCGATGAGAGTCGGGACGGTACGGGTCCGAGGATGCCTCTCAGGCTTCCGGGGTGCCGCCGAAGCGCTCACGGTAGGACTCCAGGTCCTCCTCCGTAATCTTCGCGAAGAGCACCGGCGGGACGGTGAACGCGGTGCCGGCCGGGACGGCGTCCAGGGACTTGGCCTGGTCTGCGGTCGCCCAGGTCGCGGTGTCGTCCACCAGGGCGAAGGCACCGCGCATGGCAGCGGCCGTGGTCGGGATGAACGGCTCGGAGACGACCGCGTACAGGTGGATCAGGTTCATCGCGGTGCGCAGGGTCAGCGCGGCGCCGTCCGGGTCGGTCTTGATCTCCGTCCAGGGGGCCTTCTCCTCCAGGTAGGAGTTGCCCGCGGACCACAGGGCGCGCAGGGCGGCGGCGGCCTTGCGGAACTGGAGCGCGTCCATCTGCTCCTCGTACTCGGCAAGCAGCCGCGCGATCTCCTCGCCCAGCTTCGCCTCCACCTCGCCGGCGGCACGTCCCGCCGGGGCCTCGTCGCCGAACCGCTTGCGGGAGAAGGACAGCACGCGGTTGACGAAGTTGCCGAGGGTGTCGGCCAGGTCCTTGTTCACCGTGGCGGTGAAATGCTCCCAAGTGAAGGAGGAGTCGTCCGACTCGGGGGCGTTGGCGATGAGGAAGTAGCGCCAGTAGTCGGCGGGGAGGATCTCCAGGGCCGCGTCGGTGAAGACGCCGCGCTTCTGGGAGGTGGAAAACTTCCCGCCGTAGAACGTCAGCCAGTTGAAGCCCTTGACGACGTCGACCTTCTTCCAGGGCTCGCGCACGCCGAGCTCGGTGGCCGGGAACATCACCGTGTGGAAGGGGACGTTGTCCTTGGCCATGAACTGCGTGTACCGGACGGCGTCGTCGGCCTCGTACCACCACGACTTCCAGTCGCGGGTCTCACCGTCGGAGGCGGCGTCCGCCCACTCCTTCGTCGCGCCGATGTACTCGATCGGGGCGTCGAACCAGACGTAGAAGACCTTGCCCTCGGCCGCGAGCTCCGGCCAGGTGTCGGCCGGCACCGGGACGCCCCAGTCCAGGTCTCGGGTGATGGCGCGGTCGTTCAGGCCCTCGGTCAGCCACTTGCGGGCGATGGACGTGGACAGGTGCGGCCACTGGTCGCTGACGGTGGCGATCCACTCCTCGACCTCGTGCTGGAGCTTGGACTGCAGCAGGAAGAGGTGCTTGGTCTCGCGGACCTCCAGGTCCGTGGAACCGCTGATCGCCGAGCGCGGGTTGATCAGGTCGGTCGGGTCGAGCACGCGGGTGCAGTTCTCGCACTGGTCGCCGCGGGCCTTGTCGTAGCCGCAGTGCGGGCAGGTGCCCTCGACGTACCGGTCCGGCAGGAAGCGGCCGTCGACCGGCGAGTACACCTGGCGGATCGCCCGCTCCTCGATGAAGCCGTTCTCGTTCAGCTTCCGCGCGAAGTGCTGGGTGATCTCGACGTTCTGCTGCGAGGAGCTACGCCCGAAGTAGTCGAAGGCCAGCTCGAACCCGTCGTACACGACCTTCTGCGCGTCGTGGGCCTGCGCGCAGAACTCGGCGACCGTCAGCCCGGCCTCCTTGGCGGCCAGCTCGGCCGGCGTGCCGTGCTCGTCGGTGGCGCAGATGTAGAGGACGTCGTGACCGCGCTGGCGGAGGTACCGGGAGTACACGTCCGCGGGAAGCATCGACCCGACCATGTTGCCCAGGTGCTTGATCCCGTTGATGTAGGGAAGCGCGCTGGTTACCAGGTGTCGAGCCATCCTTGGATGCTCCATTTCGTACGTACGGCGCCGGTGGCGCTGCCACGGCGGGCCCAGGTCGGGAGGCCGCAGCCGACGCGATCACTCCGATCGCACGTCAGCGTCACTCTTGGTGACGGAACGGGACTGCAAGCCACCGTCATCGTATCGAACCGGGGGTGGGGCCAGCCGGTGGGTTTTCCCGCCTCTCCTTGCCACGCCCGAAAAGCACTCGGCCGTCCGAGACAGGCGGCCAAGCGAGTCCCGGACGGCCGAGGCGGTCCCCATCTTACGGCCACCGCCCACGACAGATCTCGCGCCGCGGGTACGTCCCCGCCACCCGAACCCCAACCCCGAACCGCAGCGAGGTGGACCGCATGATCAGGAACCACGAGCCCCGTCGACTCCGCGTCGTCATCGTCGGGCAGGGGTACGTCGGGCTCCCGCTCGCGGTGCGAGCTGCCGAGATGGGGCACAGCGTCGTCGGCCTCGACGTTGACGCCGGCCGGATCAAGCGGCTCGTGCTCGGCGAGTCGTACGTCGAGGACGTCTCGGACAAGCGGCTGGCACCGCTCCTCGCCGCCGGCGTCTACCGGCCGACCGTCGACCCTGCCGACTGCGCCGGGTTCGACGTGGCGGTCGTCACCGTCCCGACGCCACTGCACGACGGCGCGCCGGACCTGTCGCACGTCGAGGATGCGGCACGGACGCTCAGCCGTCACCTCACCCGTGGAGCGACCGTCGTCCTGGAGTCGACCACGTACCCCGGGACGACCGAGGAGGTGTTCCGCCCGCTCCTGGAACGAGGCTCCGGTCTGACCGCCGGCCGGGACTTCCACCTCGGGTACAGCCCGGAGCGCATCGACCCCGGGAATCCCACCTGGAGGCTGGAGAACACGCCCAAGGTCGTCTCCGGCATCACCCCGTCCTCCTTGGAGTCGGTCCGCGACTTCTACGCCTCCCTCGTGGACACGGTCGTGCCCGTGGCCAGTTGCAAGGAAGCGGAGCTGACCAAGCTCCTTGAGAACACCTTCCGGCACGTGAACATCGCCCTCGCCAACGAGCTGGCGATCTTCGCCCACGAGCTGGGCATCGACGTCTGGGCAGCCATCGACGCCGCGTCGACCAAACCCTTCGGGTTCATGCGCTTCGCCCCCGGCCCCGGGGTCGGAGGCCACTGCCTGCCCGTCGACCCCTCCTACCTCTCGTGGCGGGTCGAACGGACCCTGGGACAGAACTTCCGCTTCGTCGAGCTGGCGAACGACGTGAACAACCACATGCCCGACTACGTGGTGCGGCGTCTCGTGGCGGGCCTCAACGAACACGGGAAGCCGCTCAAGGACTCCCGGATCCTGCTGCTCGGCCTGGCGTACAAGGCCAACACCGGGGACGCCCGCGAGACGCCGGCGGCCCGCATCGCCGAACTCCTCACCGGTATGGGCGCCGAGGTCCAGGCCGCCGACCCCCACGTCCTGGACGACGCCCACCCCCGCGCCGCCGGTCTGGAGGGCCTCCGGCGGGTCGAGGTGACCTCCGACCTGCTCGCGACGACCGACGCCGTAGTCCTTCTCGCGGACCACGACGCCTTCGACTATCCCCTGATCAGCGCGCACTCCCCGTACATCCTCGACTGCCGCCGCCGGCTCACCGGCGCCCACGTCGACTCTCTCTGATCTCTCCGAAGGGAACCATCGTGAAGATCGTGATCACCGGCGGCGCCGGATTCATCGGCAGCAACCTCGTCCGCGCCCTGACCGAACAGCCCCAGGTCTCCCGACTCCGGGTCGTCGACAACCTCTCCACCGGGGACAAGGCGAACCTCGCCGGCCTCGACGTGGAGTTCTTCGAGGGCGACGTCCAGGACGCCGCCCTCCTCGACCGGGCGTTCCGCGGCGCCGACGCCGTCGTCCACCTGGCCGCGCTCCCCTCCGTACCGCGCTCCCTGCGAGACCCCCTGGCCAGCCACCACGCCAACGCGACCGGCACCCTCCAGGTCCTCGAAGCCGCCCGCCGCGCCGGCGGCCCGCACGTGATCGCCGCCTCCTCGTCCTCCGTCTACGGCGCCAACCCCCATCTGCCGAAACACGAGGACCTCGCGTCCGCCCCGATGAGCCCGTACGCGGTCACCAAGCTCACGACGGAGGCGTACCTGAGCGCCTACCACCACAGCTTCGGCCTTCCGGTCCTGCCCTTCCGCTTCTTCAACGTCTACGGCCCTGGCCAGCGCGCCGATCACGCGTACGCCGCCGTCATCCCGAAGTGGATCAGCGCCGTCCTCGCCGGCCGGCCGGTGACCATCCACGGCGACGGCACCCAGACGCGCGACTTCACCTACGTGGGCACGGTCTGCGACGTCCTCACCGACGCGCTCCTCCGCCGGGTCGTGGACCCCCGCCCGGTGAACCTCGCCTTCGGAACCCGTACCTCGCTGCTGGACCTGCTGGAGGAGATCGAATCCGCGACGGGGCAACTCGTCGACCGGGAATACAAGCCTCCGCGCGCCGGCGATGTCTCTCACTCACAGGCGGACAGTGCTCGCCTGCGAGCACTTTTCCCCACAGTGACACCATTACTGATCCAGAAGGGAATCGCGACGTCGGCGGGCTGGTTCCGTTCGCAGACCGGAGTCACACCATCGATCTGAGCCGTCAACCCGGTCACCGCCTTGAAGGCTTGCAGAGTAGTGAGCTTCTCACCCCCTGCGAGCCTTCTCTCCAACCTCTCACGTCAACATCTGCCGAAGACGGGCCTGCGCCACGAACGAGACCCTGCGCCGGGCCGCGGTCAATAAAGAAGGCCACTTCTTAGAACGGAAGACCATGTCGGCTATACGGCGCACCTTCGGGGGCGTCTTCGAAAGCCACCCGACGGTACAGCCCATTTCCTCCGACAGCTCAGTGAAAGCTTCCTCCGGGGCATCTAACCCGGCGACGTCCTCCTGGCCACCCAGCCCGTCCCTCGGTGAGACGTGTATTTCACACGCCTCAAATGCTCCAGATGGAACAGTCCGTTGCAGGCTCAGCAGGCAAGGTCTACAGCAGAGGCGGCGAAGTCGTCATCAAGCTGCCGGGCAACATCGTCCTTCACCTGCAGAACGTCAGCTTCGAAGAGCCTGGAGGTCAGCGCCTCGGTCAGGGGTGGGGGTACGGCGTTGCCGATGATGACCTGAACCTCAGTGCGAGTCAGCTCGTAGCGAGGCTTGACCCTCTCATCGACGATCTTGAAATAGTCCGGGAAGCCTTGGATGCGCGCGGCCTCGTGGGCGGTCAGACATCGAGGAACAGCAGGGTGGACGAAGCGTCCGCGACCCATCGTCGCAAAACCGCTGGTGATGGTCTGAGACGGACGGTCCCACCACAGACGGCCATACATTGCGACGTAATTGTGATTGCCCCGGTGACACACGGGGCGCTCTTCGTTCGGCAGATTGTATTCGTCATTATCGAAGAGATATTTCATACGCCGCTGATTGTCCGCGTTGGGTACGGCAGCTTCATCGAAGAATGATTTGGCGGACACGTCGAGCAGGTCGCCGATTGCCCAACGCAGGTCATGCGGTGCGGCATTGCGGTCTTCGATCTTCAATAGGTCAGCAGCCGAGAAACCAAAAGGCAACGCGTCTTCACGGACGGCCAGCAGTATGTGGCGCTTTCGTGTCTGAGCAACCCCGAGCTTGAGTAGGTCGATACGGCTGGTGGCGACATCATATCCAAGCTTCTTGAGGTGAACGATGGCGCGGGAGACCACCTGCTGCTTGTCATTGACAACGGCAAGCACGTTTTCAACGACGACTGCGCTGGGTCGCAGAACCTCTGCGGCACGAACCATGCGCAGGTACAGGCGGTTCTTGGGGTCATCGCGGCGGGTGTGGTTGTTGAGGTTGCTGTGCCCCTGGCACGGCGGCCCTCCGATCAGGAGATCCACCTCTCCTACCGTGGAGAGGGTCTCGTCCTCCTGAGCGGTCAACGGGGCGCCAAGGTCACCATCGAAGAAGGACTCGACGGTTCCCTGTTGGACGTTGGCTTTGGGAAAGTTGGCCGTGAAGACCTTGGTGGGAGCCGCCTCGAAATCAACCGCGAGACGAACATCGAGCGAGACGCCATGCTTGTGTGCTGCCTGGGCGATACCGAGGGTGAGGCCACCGCAGCCAGCGAAGAGGTCCACGACTCGCAGGGAGCCGACACCCTCCTCAAATCTCGGCCGCCGCTTGGCCCGCAAGGGGTGTCGCTCACCCACGTGTGACCCCCATCTGCACTTGCTTGTAGATCTGGCGGAACGAGCGGTCATCGTACTCGATCAAGGGTGATCACGTGCTGCAGACCGGCACCTGTCCCTCGCCTGACGTGCCGACCGCGACGGCTCTACGGCTCGCCTTCGGGCAATGGGGGCCTCTGAATGAGCTCATCAACGACCACCACCCCACAACCCTGTCGCTACCGCGGCGTCGACAGGCCGACGTCCCGCGCTTCCTCGAAGGGATCGCAGGCAACCTTGAGCGTCGCAGTGCCAAGAGCAGTGATCGCCGATTCTGAGGTTCCCCTCGTAACGTGGAGTCCGTGACAGCAGGGGATGTCGGTTGTCATGACGGAGAAGCGTCGTAAGTTCACGGCGGAGCTTCGCGAGGGGGGCGGCGGTACGGATCGCGACCGAGACCGGGAAGCCGGCCCCCGAGGTCTCGTAGGACCTGGGGATCAACGAGACGACGTTGGCGAGCCGGGTCTCGCGAGCGAAGCGGGGCCGGGAAGACCACGCCGGAGGACAGGGACGAGTTGATCGCTCGGCTGACGGCGGAGAACGCGGCCGCCGTGGCCGGGGTGATCAGCGACAACGGGACCGAGCACGGCATCCCGCACACCGTCACGTGCCACGCTCAGGGCGTGAGCGAGTCGTGGTCTACAAGTGGCGCGACCGTCCGCCCATCGGGCGTGAACAGCGGCGGAAACAGCTGGCCGACGAGATTGAGGCGCCTACGGATCGCCGAGGATCTTCGTCCTACCGGTCCGCAGGGGCTGGCGCATCTCGGTGAAAACCGTGGCGAAGCTAATGGCCGAGCTCGGCCTCGTCGCCCAGGTGGTCAGGCGGCGAAGCGGACTGACCAGACAGGGCAAGCGGCCAGCCGCGCCGGACTTCGTCAAACGGGACTTCACCGCCCGGGAACCTGATCCCGTCTGGGCGGGCGACATGACGGAGATCCCCACCGAGGAGGGCAAGCGAGCTCTACCTCGCTACGGTCATCGACTTGTTCTCCCGGCGCCTGCTCGGCTACGCGATGGGCGCCCACCGCGACGCGGACCTGGTCGTGGCCGCGCTGAACACGCAGCGGCCTCCCGCAGCGGCGACGTCCGAGGCGTGATCTTCCACAACACCCACCGACTACGCAACGTGTGCGGGTTCAAGAGCCCGATCGGCTACGAGATCGAGTACTGGGCCGGCCTCACCGTGGAGCTGGCTGCATAGGCAGGACTCCACAGTTCGAGGGGATTGACAATCCTCATGGCTTGCGGCATCGCCACGCACTGGCGAGCCAGGGGCACTTTCGCGCCTAGTCGTGGCATTTGATCTACCGTCGGGCGTGCTGGCAGCTAAAATTCTGCAGCTCCCGGCTCGGTCGACGAAGGACAGCAGCATGCCGCTAGAGGTCAACAAGCACGTCCAACGGATACGTCGTTACCAGCCGTTCGACGTCGACGCCTCTGAGATGGTCTACGAGCTGCAGGCAGACTGGACACAGCCACAGTTCCCCGTTGTGACGCTGGACTACCTGCTGAGTGCCATCGAGCGACAGACCACGAAGACCATCGTCCTCACCGGAGACGCCGGACATGGCAAGACGAGCCTGTGTGCCAGCCTTCTGGCCCAACTACTGGCCGGCGATGAGCCGATCACGCCAGATGTCCGGAAGGCGGTCTTCCTCGAGCTGTCCGAGGCAAAAGGCGCGAGCCGCCCTGTCGGCCGGACCCGTAGCGGCCGCCCGCTGTACATCCTCAGCGATCTGAGCGAGCTCAGCCCGCAGGCTGGTGCCCACAAGCTCGTTGAGCTTCTCGACCCTCCGGACAATGGCATCGCGATCATCTGCGCGAACGAGGGCCAACTGCGCAAGTGCGTTGCCGAGGATGACAACCTTGGCAAAGTCGGCACTGGGCGCGCCAAGGTTCTAGTGCAGACCCTAACGGAAGGCATAGTTCGCGGGCAGGTCAGTGATCCTCATGGTGCAGTCACCGTCATCAACCTCAACTACCAGTCCGTAGCGGCCGACAGCTCCAACGGCGGGCTCATCCCTTGGGTTCTGAAGCAGTGGACAACTACCCAGTCGTCGCGGTGGAAGCGCTGCGAGACCTGTGATGCACGCGAGGTCTGCCCGATCCTGGCCAACCGCAACGAACTGAGTGATCCCACCCGCGGGCCTCAGCGCCGGGCCGCGATCCGGGACATGTTTGCTGCGGCCGAGCAGACCGGGGCCGTAATCACGACACGTCAGGCGCTATCGGTGACCAGCTACATGCTCACCGGCGGCCTGTCCTGCGATGACGTCCACGCCAGGTACCAGCGGTCGCATTCGAACCGGCTGTGGCAAGCTCCCCACCTGTACCACCAAGCGCTCTTCGGTGACCGGTTGAGTCAGCAACAGCGTCATCTGGTTCCTGCCTTCTTCGCGCTACGGAAGTTGGACCCGGGCCGGGTCTCCCGTCGCCAGGTCGACGACCGACTGGACCCTGACACGGCGGGCGACTTCCCTCCCGCGGACGCCAGCAGCTACCTGCAGAAGGTCCGCACGAATCGGGACGCCCAGAAGCAGGCCGAACAGTTGCGGGGCCTGTACACGTTCCTGCGGCGAGCCGACTTCTTCAACAGTGACGACGACACGGACCGTTTCGCCCGCATGGGCCTGCAGGCTGGCGACGACTTTGTGCGTGTCCAGGACAAGAACCGGGATCCGGCAGACACCAGAGTGCGAGACCGATTCCTCAAGGGCCTGGAGGCCGCCCAGGGCATTCACCGAGCAGCGAGCAACCCTGACTTCTTCGTACTTGACCCCGCCTTCTTCACACACCGCGCCCGCGCGGCCGTGATCTCCCGGCGAGTGCCCAGCAAGGGCGTCGAGGTGGTCGACCAGGTCACCCAGTGGCAAAGGGAAGCTGGCACGAGCACCACCCCCGAGATGCGGAACGCCGTCGAGTGGCTCAACCGGGCCATCTACATCCGTATCCCGGCCGTCGCCCCTGACCAGGACGCAGTCTCGGTGGAAGCGGACCTTTTGCGTTTCGAGTTGTTGACGCGGTGGGCCGCGGGCCTGCGCAGCGAGGTGCAGCACGAGGCAGAGATCCGCGGCCTGAGTGGGTCCCTGGCTGAGCTGGCTGACTCGTCGAACAAGGACGACGAGATCCAGGTACTGGTGGGCAACGTCATGCGAAAGCTCATGATCGACGTTGGCGACAAGATCAGGTCGGTGCGTGCGTAATGGCTGATCGTTCCAAGGCCGAGGTCGTCCTTCGCCTCTTCGGGGTGAATCTCGAACAGCAGGGCCGCGGTTTCTACGTCCCGCTTGAGATGCTCGCGATCGCCCGCGGCATCTACCTGGCGCATCAGGAAGACCCGGAGAAGTTCGCAGGGCTCCTAGACAACGGAGCTGGCACGGCTTACAAGAGGACCTCGCACGACCTGGCCCGGCGGATCGCGACCAAGACCCGCATTGTCGAGGGCGATGAGGAACTCGGCAAGGCCGTCGAGCTGGACTCTCCCGAGACTATGGAAACGCTCCACGCCCTGTTCTCGTCCTTGTTGGTGGAGATCCCAGGGCGTCGCAGCCAGCCCAGTTGGTTCGGCGCGCACATCTATCCGTTCGTTGGTGAACTCATTCACTACGACGCAGTCGAACGACGAGTCAAGCAAATCGATGCCAAGAAGAGCGCGAAGAAGCGCAAGCAGGCCACCAAGGTCGCTGTCGGCATCAACGCTCCGAGTATCGAGCGCTACCTCTTTCGCGATGGTGGGAGTTGGGCCTACAAAGTCCTTCGTGCCGACCCCGATCCTGACCGCAAGGAAGCGACCCGACAGGGCCTGTGCGACCTCGTGCAGGACAGTGGAACCCCGCTGGGCAATCTCGCCAAGGCCCTCAGCGCGCACGACTTCGACTACGACGAAGCGCCCGTGGAAGGCTCAGACACAGGAATCGAGCTGTATGAGGACCTCAGCCCGTGGCCTGATCTACTCAGGGAGGGGACCTGCAACATCGTCACTCGGATCGCTACGGTCCCGAGGGCCAAGCGCACTGAGAGCCTCATGCACTGGGTCCCCTACTGCTTGGCACGCCACCAGCTCCACCTCGCACGCACCAAGCTCGGTGCCACCAACCGCGAGTCGATCCTGTTGGACTTCGGCAACGAGGCAACCCCGCTGCGCAGGGAATCGCAGAAGAACCTCGCTGGCTTCCGCAACGACATCGTCAATGCGATCAACGTCCAGGCTCGGGTGATGATCGGCGAAGCCGAAGACGACGAGGATAAAAAGCGGCGCTACGGGAGATTCACGAAGGAGGGTGGGACCGCGGTCGCCTCACCCCGAGCGTTCTTCAGCGAGACCCTCGCCGCAGTCGGAGCCCTGAACGCGACGGGCGGGCGCCGGCACTTCACCATGAAGCCTCCGATGCTCGAGGCTCTGGTCTCTGCCACCGTCGCGCAGGACGCGGAGATGGAGTTCGATAAGTTCTGCACGCTCCTGTACGAGAAGTATGGGCTTGTGATGGAAGACAAAGTCGCGGCAGCGAGTCCGTTGGCCTACGAGGTCGACCCATCGGTCCTTGACCACAACGGCAAGGCGTTCCGGGAGAAGCTCGCCGCTATTGGTCTGCTCACTCAATACTCAGATGCAACCAGCATGGTTCGAGGAGAGCCCCGGTGACCGACAGCAGTATCCGAGCGCTCGGCCGGTTCGTCGCCGACGAAGCACTCCGCAAGGTCACTGAGGCCAACGGAGCCCGCGCCGCGCTACGGGTCAGTGGCTTCGACCGGCCGACCGTGGCCGAGGCTCTCCGCCGCACCGCCCAGCAGCTATCGAGCGCGCCGGACCGTCAGATTGTCGTCAAGGTCGGCACCTCAGAGCCAATCGAAGGTGTACCTGCTGAATACCTGCTGGGGCCGCAGGACCAACTGACCAAGTGGCGAAATTCGGGACAGGGCAAGGCAGTGCTGCTGTTCGAGTGGGGGCAGTCTCCGGACGCACAGGGCCTGGCGGCCATGAACCCCCTGAACGACGCCACGATCCTGGGCAACTACCGCGACCCTGCCGGCGAGCGCGGGTTCGACAGGTTCATGGCGGAAGCGTGGATGGAGGCGGGGGGTGTCGGCACCGTTCCGGCCGTGATGGGCACCTTTCTGCCGGAGATCTGGGGTGCCGTCACCGATGAGGAGCCCCGGTCCTTGCACCGCTGGGCGGCATTCCTGGTCGACACTGCGCAGAAGGTCGCAGCAACTCAGGTACACACCCCTGACATGGTCTGCCCGGAGATCTCTGCAGCCCTGCCGGCTCTTGATCTCTTCCCAGACCGCGAACTCTTCATCAAGCCCGCCGCGCTGCCCACCCGGATCAAGAAGAACGTCTCGGTCAGTGCCTTCAAACAGCCCACGGGCAAGGAGATCACCGAGGACGACCTGATAGACCGCATAAGCGCGACCGAGTTCAGCGATGAGTCCCTGGACCACATCGGTACGGATTCTGAGACTGCCAAGGCACTCATGCGCAGCCTCGTACTCAACCTCAATCGCAGTGGCTCTACTCCGCAGGATTCTCGTCAGTTGCGCCGCGAGCAGGACCTGACCCTCTGGCTGGAAGTCTTCGAGCAGAAGTCCAAGAAGATCGGCCTGGGCCAGCAGGTCCGACAGGATATCGAGAAGGCCGACGAAGATCGGGTCGACGAGTTCGACGCCATGGTGATCGAAGATGCACTCGACCGCGGAGATCAGGAAGCCGCACAGCGCTTCCTTGACGAGGCTCCTATCGGCGGAGCGGAGTCGCTGGCTGACCTGTTGTCCAAGCGGTCACGCCGCAAAGTCGAGAAGCTTGCCTTTCCGGACTCTCAGTTCGTCCAGGACCCACTGCGTGCCCTGCTGCGCGAGCTGACCTACTTCTCCGATGAAGACGAAGGCTCCGTCGTCGTCGGACTTGAAGGCAACCAGGAAACCGGGCGGTGGAGCCGCTGGCTGTTTGCCTTCCTGTACGCCAACACCCTGGATGACGTCCGGGAATCCACCGGTCTTCGCCTGACCCTGGACGTCAAGAAGTGCCTGTTGGACCTGACCAAGCCGCCCCTGACGGAGGAAGACGAGCCGTTCGACCCGAACACAGAGTGGGCCCCGCTGCGCATCCTGGTCGAGATGGACGGAGCCCAGCGACGCTTTCGCTGGGACCCTCTTGGCATTCCGGGGCAGATCGCGCTGGCGGCCCTCATCCACGGCTGGCGAACTCCCCCTGGCTATGCCAGCAAGTTGACCTTCGACAATTTCCTCGAGAAGTTCAACGACCCCCGGCAGTGGCAGGTCGACGAGCCCGTGCCCGTGCCCACGTCGCAGTTCGCCAGTCAGCTGGAGCGCCTCAGGCTGGAGCACTTCAACCGGTTCTGCGACGGGCTTGACGCCGGGAAGATCAACGATTATGTACGCGAGTGGGAAGGCGTGCTCCGCGAAGCTCGCACCACTCTGGTTCCCAACAACGCTCCGAACGCAGACCTCGAGGCTGTCGTCCTGACCGATGTCGTCGGGCTGGCCGACCACCGCATGATGATGCTGGCCACTCACCCGTTGAAGCTGCGCTGGCTGGCAAAGAACTACGAGGAGGCTGCCGGGAGCATCGTCACCGCCCTGAACAAGGAGGGAGGTCTGAGCCTCAACCAGGAAAACGAGGAGCTCTTCTTCGACGCCATCGACCGCATCTCCCCTCATGGGACACCGGCGGTCCTCGTCGGTCCCGGCGGCACGATTGCCATTCCGATGCGGGAATCGGCCGGGCACGAGGAGTACGCACCGGTCCGCTACGGCGGAAACGAGTCCAAGGACTGGCTCTCCAGCGTCGACGAGACCGCGATCGACGAGATGGTCCGCGTCATCACCGACTACCTGACGACCTACCCCCACAAGCTTGATGGGTTGCGCGTACTGCTTCTGGACCGCAACGGCGACCCTGTCCTGCCGATGCGCGTGGCAAAGCAGATGCGGGCCAAGAACCCTCGTCTGAAAGTCGATCTAGTTGTACTGGCTCCGCAGTCCACCCACCACGAGATCATCCAGGGTTTCGACCTGCAGTTCTCCGGTGCGGAGATGTCCGACGACAGCTTCCTGCCTGATGTCCAACTGATTCTTCAGGCGTGGGAGCCCGACCAGGAAGCAGACCTGTCAGGGCTGGAGGACACCATCGACCTCGCTCTGGCGCCGGCACTGTTCGGCGCACAGACCAGTGTGAAGGAGAGCACCAAGAAGGAGTCCTTGTCGGGTTCCTTCAACCCCTGGAAGCACCCAGCCTCACACAACCTGGCTCAGACCAGCGAGAACGTCGTGAGAGCGCTGTTGCCTGAGACCGCCGACGAGACTCTTGAGTCCTGGTCGACCTTGTGCGTGCGCTACGACCGCCGTTCCCCAGTCTCCCGGGAGAGTGTCGACGGCATCGACTACTTCGAGATGCAGGTGCAGTTCGACCAGCACCAGGAGCTGTTCGAGACCCTGCACCGTGTGGCCCACTGGGTCGTCACTCTCGACAGCTTCATCGGCCGTGAGCAGATCGACGCCCTGCGCAACCGCCCTGACGTCATTCTCGTCAAGCCCAGCGTCGGCAAGAATGAGTCCTACACCCTCATTGTCAGCTCGCAGACCGGTCGGCAGTTCGTCGTCCAGCGACTGCGCCGCCGCCTTGAGCAGATCGGCGTCGTCACCCCGCAGGACTCGGAAAGCACCGCTAAACGAATCTACGAGGTCGGCCGCAACGTGGCCCCTGGCGCCGTGCTGCGCTCCCTCGGCATTGGCACCACGGTCAACGAAGTCGTCGGCCTGGTTGCCACGCGGTTTGTCATCGACCAGCAGTTTCCCGTCTCTCGGCAGGGCACGAGCCTGGTCACCTGGATCAGCTTCGACGAGCACCACCGCTGGTTCGGCCGCGGACACAAGACCCGTGCCGACCTCGGCCGGTTTGTGCTGACGGTCCAGGAGGACGGCAGTGTTCGCCTGGATGTCCTGGTCGCCGAGTCCAAGTTCCGCCAGACCTTCGACGTCGGTTCGGCTGAGGAACAGCTCAACCGCACGACCGACCTGTGTGGGGATGCCTTCCGTTCGGACGGCGAGGCTCGCCACGACCGTCCCTTCTGGCTGGACGAGCTTGCCGCCGCGATCGCTCAGACCAGTGGAAAGACCACGCAGGCCGAAGACCTTCCAGCCCGCACCCTGATCGGCAATGACGACCACCGCCAGGTCGAGGCGAAGGTCCTTGATGCCCTACGCTCCGAGGATGTCCAGCTCGGTCAAGTCACTGGGGTTGCCGTGGCCATCTCGGCCGAGGATGACCAGCCGGCACCCGCGGTCGGAAGCCTCGGCAGGCACACCCTGGTGAGGCTGAACAAACGGGAACTGCTGAACCTAATCGGCGCTCTGCGCGCCAAGCAGGACCCCGCCAACGCCGATCCCATTGTTGTCTCTGGGGACCTCAGCGGGACCGTGAAGGCCGCCAATACTGTCGTCAAGACTTCTTCTGCGGGCCTTTCCGCCGAACTACCCAATCCGGAAGAACCAACGGCACCTGCCGAGGCTGGCGGGACGGCCACTCGAACAGCCCTGCCCGGATCGGCACTTGCGCGTCACCCTGCCTCAGAGGTAGCCCCTGTCCCTCTGAAGGCTTATCGCGGTGGGCTCTCCGAGGAGGAGCTGGCGCTTAGATACAACAAGATCGTTGACGTTTTTGCCCGCCACAAGGTCGCGGTCACCGCACCGGAGGTCGGCAAGTGGCAGGAGGGACCCGGCTTCTACATCTTCCGGTTCATCCCCAATCCTGGGGTCACCGTGGATAAGTTGACCAACCGACGCGACGAGATCTTTCTGGCTCTGGCATTGCCCTCCGGGTTCAGCATTCGTACCCGCAGCGACCGCGGCTCCGTGCTGTTCGAGATCCCCAAGATCGACGACGAGAAGTATGGGGTCGACGCCAAGGCGCTGTGGCAGCGGTGCCCGGCCGACCCCGAGCGTCTCATCGCCCCGCTGGGCGCCGACATCGAAGGCAACCCGGTCACCATTGACCTGTCCTCCGCAGACTCACCTCACTTGCTGGTGGCCGGCACTACCGGATCTGGAAAGTCAGTCGCGCTGGACACGATCCTCAAGGGCCTGGTCCGGTACGACAAGAGCACCCTGCGACTCCGCCTTGTCGATCCCAAGGGCACCGAGCTTGTCGACTTCGAGGACGACCCGCACCTTGACGGCATGATCGGTATGGACGCCGCCGACGCTATCGAGATTCTTGAGGAAACGGTCGAAGAGATGGCCGTGCGCTACAAGGACATGAAGTCGATCCGCACACGCAAGCTCGTCGAGTACAACGCCAAGGTCGACAAAGCAGACCGAAAGCCCTGGATCGTCATCGTCCTGGACGAGTACGCCGATCTCACTAGCGATCCCGAAGAGAAGAAGCAGATCGAAGCGCTGCTCAAGCGCCTGACGCAGAAGGCCCGCGCTGCGGGCATCCACGTCATCACAGCCACGCAGCGACCGAGTGCGGACGTTATTTCTACGACCATCCGCTCCAACTTCCCTGCCCAACTCGCCCTGCGCGTCAAGACGGCGACCGACAGCCGCATCATTCTGGACGAGACTGGAGCCGAAGCTCTGGCCGGACAGGGCGACGCCTTTCTCCACACGGCTAAGGGCACCACACGACTGCAGGTGGCCTACGACGGCAGCTGACCAGGTCCCGTCGCATTTGATCAACTCCATCTCGTAGAGAAGCCAAGGAGGCCACCAGCGGTACGAGCTCTTCTCGCTGAACCCGGCGGAGTTCAGCTGACTGTTGCGGCCAGCGACGCGACGGTCAGGAGGTCTTCCTCGGACACTTCGAGGCCGGGGCCTCCTGCCGCCGAGCTGCCACTGCCTCGATGACAGTGGCAGCACACGCCTCTGGTTCGAGGTGTTCCCAGAAACGGAGCACCAGCCAGCCCGCTTCCGCGAGGCGGTCGTCTGTGTCCCGGTCGCGCTGGATGTTCCGGCCGATCTTTTCTTCCCAGTACGGCTGGTTCGTCTTGGGCATCACGAAGTGCTCCGGGCAGCCGTGCCAGAAGCAGCCGTCGATGAAGACTGCGACTTTCACAGGGCGGAAGACCATGTCGGCTGTGCGGCGCATCTTCGGGAGCGGTTTTGCCGCTACCCGGTAGCGCAGTCCAGCGGCGTGGACAAGCGAGCGGAGGAGCAGCTCGGGCGCAGTATCACGACTCCGGTTGCCAAGCATGCTCCGCCGGGTCGCGGCCGACGACGCCCACGACCCCTCCGGCGGTGTCCACTGCTCGGCCGGCGCTTTTGGTAGTTCTTGCTCGCTCATATCTCCAGCAGCTCAGAGACAGCTTCCTCCGGAGCGTCCCGCCTGGCGAGGACCGGTTCCTGTCCGTCCAGCTCTATTCTCGGCGCTTCCCTGTGGCGAGGGCGCGCGGTCGCAAGCCTCGCACCCACGGCCGCCACGCGGCCGTACACCGACGATCCCCGATCACTGCAACGGGAGTGGCCTCGCGACGGCGGGATCTTCACTCACAGAGTCCCGTTTTGCAGCAGCGCCTTGAAGGCGTCTACCTCTCACTGCAGCACAATGCGCCCGTCGCCGTCGCTGAACGCCAGGATCCGGACGCCTGCATCCAGGCCCGCCTCCGCGAGGAGCCCCAGTGGCAGGGACACACGGCCGTCGTCATCGATCTGAAGTTCTGCTGGTTCGCGTATCACAATCGCAGTCTGCCAGTCCCCAGGTAGGACTGGGCTGCCCTGGCCGGTCCGGCGATCAGGGCAGCCCGGGAGCATCACCCTCTGTGACACGTAGATCCGCAGGCGCGACCAGGGGTAGCGTTGGGTAACGCCCCCAAGACCACCGCACCCCAACACTCTGAACAGGCAATACACCAAACCGCCCGGTGCCTATCCAGCCCGAACCTCATTCGGGACGAAGAGGTTGCAGGTTCAAGGACGCCACCCGGATGAGCGCTTCGCCAGACTGCCCAGGGAAGCGCAGACCGGCCATCCCGCCGCATCCTCGTCCCGGAAGCGTCGGAAGTTTGACCCACTGCCCCGCAGCTGAACACAAAGCAGCAGGTCAGAGCCACCTCATGCCCCCACCCGCCAAGTGCCTTATAAGCACTTGACAAAGGTTCGAGCCCTGCGGAGGCGCGCGACGGAAGGCATTCTCCGGTTACGCACAGCTCCTCAATGGCGATCGAACGATCGGCGCGCCCGGCCCCCGGGGCGACGTGTCCGCCCCCAGCTCCGAATGAGGCCCCGTCCCTCGGGATGAACACACGTCGCGCCCTTCGCGTAGACAGCGAGGGTGGGTCACCGGCCGCCCCAAGCACTCGATTCGGCCCGAACCGAAAATCTTGAGCACTCAAACAGCCCCTCCACGAGGGGGTGGCTTTCGGTCATTGTCCGCCCGGAACACCTCACCGACCGCCTTGTGCAGGTTTGCGGTATGGCGCCCCCTCCTCCACCCGAGGACGATGCCCCTCTGTGTCCGCCCCTGATCTTCAGCGCGGTCGACACGAGGAGACACGGGGGTGGGACCTTGTCGTACGCGGAGCACCAGTCGGTGTTCTCAGCTCCTGCGGTACCTCTGGGCACCGCAGCCAAAGTTGGAGAGACGATCGGCCACGGCACCTACACCGAAGGCGTCACCCGTCGGTTGAGCGCTGCAGCCTTCGTCCGTGCCGACTGGTGGGCCGTCCTCCGCGCCATCCTGGCGCAGCATTGGAAAGCGCTGAAGGCCGCGGTGCGGAAGCGTCTGCGATGGATCTTCCCGGAGAAGCCCCAGGAGGTCGCCGAACAAGAAGAGCCGGCGCCCCCAGCGGTCGTACTGGGCGAGGACTACGCCGTTTGGGTCCGTCGTCGGATCAAGAAGCCGGCCCGACCGGTGCCGGTCTACGGCTTCCACCAGGAGCCGGTGGTGCACGCGTGCGACCGGGCCGTCCGGCACATGCGTGGACGCCGGACGGCGATCGTGGTCCTCGTCGCTGCCGTCGCGTGGCAGACAGGCGTCGGTACCCTCGGTGCGGGGTGGGCGGCCCTCGTCCTACTGGCCGGGTCATGGGGCGTGCACCTGGTGGATCGCTACTTGGCGCAGTTGCGGCTCAATGCCCTACTGGCCGGGGAACTGCAAGCGCCTGAGGCAGCGGATCAGGCCTACGCCCTGCCCTACCAATACGAATGCCGCCCGACCGGCGACCGGCACCGATTCATCGGGGCGGGACTCCAAGCGTGGCACGAGGCCGTCATCGGCATCGATGTCGAGCCGGCCCCTGAGAACCAGGACGCCGAGCACGATGCCGCAGCGGAACCGTTCCCGAGCCCTGGCTCACCGACGGTGCGCTCCGGAAGCCCCGACATGGCGGCGGTGGCCAAGGCGGTGCTCGACGCGTTGACGAAGCACAACGAGCCGGTGGCCAAGAAACCGCTGAAGCACTTCACCGCCGCTCAGCTGCACGCTTACATCGCACGCCGTCTCGACGACCCGGCACCTTCCCACCACCAGAGCCATCCGAAACTGCGGGTGGAGGTCGTGGGAATCTCCGGCATCCACCAGAAGCGGTGGAGCCAGATCGATGACGACACCTGGCGCAGCCTCCATGCCCTCGCCGTGGACGAGACCGGTGACAAGCCCGCCGAGGAGGTCGCCCGTCGATACATCTGGGCCCGGGTCACCGCCTGGAACGGGGAGCTCGTGGCGGCAGTTCTCGTCCACTTCGCGTACCAAGGCGGTTTCCTGCGCGTCACCGTTCGCCCCCACATCATGGGGCCCCTCAATCCGAGGGTGGCCGGGCTCGTCCCGGCCGTCCCGCTCACTCCCACGTGGCTGGCCCGGGCCGCCTTCAACGCGCTCGTGGACGTCTACGTCGGCCTTGACCGTCTTCTACGCCGCAAGACCCGCCCGCGCCCCGAGCTCGACCCCGGCAGCGGCCCCGTGAGCCTCCGCGAGGTCTACAGCACCCGCCGCCTGGACGACATGCACGCGTACGACGACGCCCGCTATTACGTGCAGATGATGCAACGCAGGGTCTTCGACTCCACGGAGATCTTCTTGCGCGACCACAACGTCGACATCGCCGCCTACCGCCAGCAGTCCACCGCGATCTACAACTTCGGCGTCATGAACGGCGGCACCATGACCGGCCCCGTCCAGGCAGCGCCCCTCTCGGCCAATCCGTCCATGAGCAACTGACCCTTCGAACAAGCCAGGAGCCCAGCATGCCCCTCCGAGGCCAGCCCGACCCCGTCCCGAACGGCGTGAACTTCGGCATCATCAACACCGGCCGCATGACCGGACCCGCCCAAGCCGCCCCCTTCTCCCAGAACGCCGCTCAGACCAACAACCTCACCAACGAGGCCGTGGACAGGGCCCGCGAGAGCATCGACGAACTGCGCCAACGCCTGGAAGAGCTGCGCGACCAGCACCCCGGAGCGGACGGCGCCCTGCGCGACCTCGACATGATTGCCCCACGGTTGGACGAGCCCGACCGAGACCCCGGAGCCCTCCGCTACATGATCGAGAGCCTGGTCGAACGGTGCGGAGGCATCCCCGGCGTCCTCGCGGCGGCCCAACTCGTTCAATCCGCGGTCACGGCGCTGCTGCCCGGCTCCTGATGCCTCCCCGTCGCGCAGCCATGTCCGACCGCTGCTACAGAACCCGACGCTAAAGACCGGGAAAGAACGCGATGCCGGGTTCAGTCGCAGCATGAGCGGCGGTCGTGAACGGCCCGGGCGGATCACCGGTACGACGCCCGTAACGGCGATGCGCCCCGATGGTTGATCAGGCGTGAGAATCCAGGGACGCCACAGGGGGACGCCGGCGCCGCGCGATGCCAACGCGCGGCGGGTCATGGTCGCCCAGCGAAGCCGGGACACGGCTCCCGAGCTTGCGCTTCGCCGAGCTCTGCACTCGTTGGGCTTCCGCTACCGCGTGGACCTGCCGATCGTCGGGATGCCGCGTCGTCGCGCCGACGTCACGTTCACGAAGTGGCGCACCGCCGTGTTCGTACAGGGCTGCTTCTGGCACGCCTGCCCGAGTCACCTGCATGTGCCCCGGCACAACTCGGAATGGTGGCGGCAGAAGCTTCGGGGAAATGCCCGCCGTGACGAGGAGACCGATGCCCACCTCACGCTGATCGGTTGGCTGCCCCTCCGCATCTGGGAACACGAGACCGTCGACGGCGCGGTCAAGCGGGTGGCGGCGGCGCTCGCCGCCCGGGGGCATCCCCGCGCCCTGGCCATCAGCACCTGGACGCCCGTGTCGGAACGGGCGATCGAGGGCTCGTAGAGGAGCGCGTGCGGCATCCAAACACACGCGGGACGGGACTCTCAGTCGTGGGGAAGCCACCACGACGCCAACACCACCCCAGTGGAGGTGGAAGACGCCTTGCGTAACCGGCAAGACAGGGAGGGGAACGACCTGAGCGACCCAGCCCTGACCTGACACCCCATCAGAACGAGCGCCAAATGAGCGTCACGAGCGTCATCTCAGCGTCAAGATATCGCCCGTAACGCCCACACGGCACATACCGCGCACCCGCAAAGTCGCAGGTCGGCGCCCTTACTTCACCGGCTCCAGAATCGCCACGCACTCCACATGATGCGTCATCGGGAACAGGTCGAACGCCCGCAGCGTCCGCACCTTGTAGCCGCGTTCCGCGAAGTACGCCAGGTCTCGGGCCAGGGCTGCCGGGTCGCAGGCCACGTAGGCGATGCGGCGGGCGCCCAGGTCGGCCAGGTGGTGGACCGTCTGCTTGCCGGCGCCCGCGCGGGGCGGGTCCAGGACGATGAGGTCGACCTCGGTGATGCCCGTGCGCGGGAGGACCGCCTCGACCTTGCCCTGTTCGATGCGGACGCGCGGGAAGCCGGCCAGGTTGTGGCGGGCGTCCTCGACCGCGCGCTTGCCCGACTCGATGCCGAGGACCGCGCCCTGCTCGCCGACCCGGTCGGCGAGGGCGCCGGCGAAGAGGCCGACGCCGCAGTAGAGGTCGAGGGCCGTCTCGCCCTTGCGGGGGGTCAGGCCCTGCATGACGGCGAGCATCAGGGTCTGCGCGGCCTTCGGGTGGACCTGCCAGAAGCCGCCGCTGCCGACGCGGTAGGTGCGGTCGTCGGCGCGCTCGCGGACGAAGGCGCGGCCGTGGACGCGGTGGACGCCGCCGTCCTTCTCGTCGACGCGCATCACCGAGACGGGCTTGTCCAGCTCGACCAGCGGGAGGCGGGCACCGGGGCGGGGGGTGAGGATGACCTGGCGGTCGTGCGAGCCCGAGGCCGCGATGGCCTCGACGGCGGCCATGCCCGCCCAGTCGCGCTTCTCGATGCCCAGCTCCGAGACGCCCTCCGCCGCGATCATGCAGTGGTCGACGACCTCGACCTCGTGCGAGCGGTGCTTGCGCAGGCCCGCGTGGCCCTCGGCGTCGACGGCGTACTGGACGCGGGTGCGCCACTTCGGGACCTCGCCGGCGGGCAGCTTGTCGCCCTCGGCGGGCATGACCGTGCCGTCCCAGCCCGCCTCCTCCGGGGTGAGTCCGGCCAGGCGCAGCAGCTGCTCCGCGATGACCTCGCCCTTGAGGCGGCGCTGGGCGCCCGGCTTGGCGTGCTGCCAGTCGCAGCCGCCGCACTTGCCGGGGCCGGCGAAGGGGCAGGGGGCCTCCACACGGTCCTTGGAGGCGTCGAGGATCTCGATCGCGTCGGCGCGCAGGAAGCGGGAGGTCTCCTCGCCCTCGGTGACGCGCACCCGGACCCGCTCGCCCGGCAGGGCGTGGCGGACGAAGAGGACCCGGCCGGCCTCCGTACGGGCGATGCAGTGCCCGCCGTGGGCGACCGGGCCGACCTCGACCTCGTACTCCGCCCCGACCAGCGACGTAACAGGGGTGTTCTGCATGACCGGGGACTCCAGAGGAAGGGGGAGAGGAAGAAGAGAGGGGGCTGCCGTGTGTACGGCAGCCCACCAGTCTAGTTGTTCTTTGCGGCCGGTTCCTTCTGGCGCTTCTCCACGGGTCCGCGGCGGACCGAACCCGGCGCGTTCCACTCCTGGCGCTTCCGTGCCCGCTTCCGCGCGGCCTCGGAGGACTGGAGCTGGTACGGGACCGAGGTGACCATGACGCCGGGGGTGAAGAGCAGCCGGCCCTTGAGGCGCAGGGCGCTCTGGTTGTGGAGCAGGTGCTCGTACCAGTGGCCGACGACGTACTCCGGGATGTAGACGGAGACCGCGTCGCGCGGGCTCTCGCGGCGCATGCTCTTCACGTACTCGATCACCGGCCGGGTGATCTCGCGGTACGGCGAGTCGAGGATCTTGAGCGGGACGTTGATGTTGCGCCGCTCCCACTCCCCCTTGAGCGCCTTCGTCTCGGCCGGGTCGACGTTGACGGTCAGTGCCTCCAGCTCCCCGGCGTGCATGAGCTTGGCGTAGGCCAGGGCGCGCAGGGTGGGCTTGTGGAGCTTGGAGACGAGGACGATCGAGCGGACCCGGGAGGGGCGCACGTACTCGTCGGGGCGCTCCTCCGCGGCGGCGATCTCCGCGGCGACGGAGTCGTAGTGCCGTCGGATCGCGGTCATCGTCCCGTAGAAGATCACCATGCCGAGCAGGGCGACCCAGGCGCCGTGGGTGAACTTGGTGGCGAGGACGACGACGAGGACGAGGCCGGTGAAGAAGGCGCCGAAGGCGTTGATCGCGCGGGAGCGGATCATGTGCCGGCGCTTGGCCGGGTCGCGTTCCGTGGCCAGGTGCCGGTTCCAGTGCCGGACCATGCCGATCTGGCTGAGGGTGAAGGAGACGAAGACGCCGACGATGTACAGCTGGATCAGCCGGGTGGAGTCCGCTCCGTAGACCCAGACGAGGAGGATGGCGGCGCCCGCGAGGAGCACGATGCCGTTGGAGAAGGCGAGGCGGTCGCCGCGGGTGTGCAGCTGGCGCGGCAGGTACCGGTCCTGGGCGAGGATCGAGCCGAGGAGCGGGAAGCCGTTGTACGCGGTGTTGGCGGCCAGGAAGAGGACGAGCGCGGTGGCGGCGGCGAGGACGACGAAGAAGAACGTCCCGTCGCCGAAGACGGCGGCGGCGACCTGCGAGATGACCGGGTCCTGGACGTAGCCCTCGCCGACCGGCACGCCGTTGTGCAGCAGGTCCTCCGCGGGCTTCTCGGCCATGCGCACGTCGGTGGCCATGGCCAGGAAGATGATGCCGCAGAACATGGTGACGGCGAGGCCGCCCATGAGCGCGAGCGTGGTGGCGGCGTTCTTCGACTTCGGCTTGCGGAAGGCGGGGACACCGTTGGAGATGGCCTCGACACCGGTGAGCGCGGCACAGCCGGAGGAGAACGCGCGCAGCAGCAGGAAGACCAGCGCGAAGCCGGCCAGCCCCTGGTGCTCGGCCTTGATCTCGAAGTCCGCGGTGGGCGCCCTCATGGTGTCGTCGAGGACGATGCCCCGGTAGGCGCCCCAGAGGATCATGATGAAGACGCCGGCGACGAAGACGTACGTCGGGATCGCGAAGAGGGAGCCAGACTCCTTCACACCGCGCAGGTTCATCACGGTGAGCAGCACGATCACGCCGACCGCGCAGGCGACCTTGTGCTCGACGACGAAGGGGATCGCGGAGCCCAGGTTCTCGATGCCCGAGGAGATCGACACCGCGACGGTCAGGACGTAGTCGACGAGCAGGGCGCTCGCGACGGTGAGTCCGGCCTTCGGCCCGAGGTTGGTGGTGGCGACCTCGTAGTCGCCGCCGCCGCTCGGGTACGCGTGCACGTTCTGCCGGTACGACGCGACCACCGTGAACATCAGGACGACGACCGCGAGCGCGATCCACGGGCTGAAGTGGTAGGCCGACAGGCCGGCGACGGAGAGGACGAGCAGCACCTCGCCGGGGGCGTACGCCACCGAGGACAGCGGGTCGGAGGCGAAGACGGGGAGGGCGATCCGCTTCGGGAGAAGGGTTTCTCCCAGCTTGTCGCTGCGCAGGGCCCGCCCGATCAGGATCCGTTTGGGCACGTCGGTCAGTTTGGACACGGAGAGGATCGTAAGCGTTCGAAAAGAGCCACGCGCACCGGCACCCCCGATCCGCACCGAATCTCCCTGAGTACCACCTCGGATGCGGTCCCCGCCACCGTTGCCGCTTAAGCTCGGACCGGGCGACCCGTCGGGGCGTCGCCCGCCACGGCCCGGGCCGATCGGGCGAGGAAAGTTGTGAGCAGGGTGTTTTCGCAGGTCAGCAAGGCGATCAGGAGTGCGGGGTAAGGGGACGTGCACATCGTCATCATGGGCTGCGGGCGAGTGGGAGCCGCTCTCGCGCAGACCCTCGAACAGCAGGGGCACACCGTCGCGGTCGTGGACCAGGACCCGACGGCTTTCCGCCGCCTGGGTTCGGGCTTCGGTGGTCGGCGGGTCACGGGCGTGGGCTTCGACCAGGACACGCTGCGTGAGGCCGGCATCGAGGAGGCCGGTGCCTTCGCCGCGGTGAGCAGCGGCGACAACTCCAACATCATCGCGGCGCGGGTCGCGCGCGAGATGTTCGGCATCGAGAACGTGGCGGCGCGGATCTACGACCCGCGGCGTGCCGAGGTCTACCAGCGCCTCGGGATCCCGACGGTCGCGACGGTCCGCTGGACCGCCGACCAGATGCTCCGCCGGCTGCTGCCCTCGGGCGCGGAGCCGCTGTGGCGCGACCCGAGCGGTGGCGTGCAGCTCGCCGAGGTGCACACCTCCCCGGCGTGGATCGGCCACAAGGTGAGCCGGCTCCAGGAGGAGACCGGTGTCCGTGTCGCCTTCCTCACCCGACTGGGCGAAGCGATTCTGCCGACCTCGCAGACGGTGCTCCAGGAAGGTGACCTGGTGCACGTGATGATGCGTACGGACGAGATCGCGAAGGTCGAGGCGGCCTTCGCCGAGGGTCCCGAGGAGGGCGGTCACTGATGCGTGTCGCTATTGCGGGCGCGGGTGCGGTGGGCCGGTCCATCGCGGGCGAGCTGCTGGAGAACGGCCACGAGGTCCTGCTGGTCGACAAGGCGCCGACCGCCATCTCGGTGGAGCGGGTGCCGCAGGCGGAGTGGCTGCTGGCCGACGCCTGCGAGATCACCTCGCTGGACGAGGCGGCGCTGCAGCGCTGCAACGTGGTGATCGCGGCGACCGGTGACGACAAGGTGAACCTGGTCGTCTCCCTGCTCGCGAAGACCGAGTACGGCGTGCCGCGCGTGGTCGCCCGGGTGAACAACCCGAAGAACGAGTGGCTGTTCAACGAGGCCTGGGGCGTGGACGTGGCCGTCTCGACGCCGCGTCTGATGTCGGCCCTGGTCGAGGAGGCGGTGAGCGTCGGCGACCTGGTCCGGCTGCTGCGCTTCAGCCACGGCGACGCGAACCTGGTCGAGCTGACGCTCCCGCCGGAGTCGGCGGTCGCGGGCACCTCCGTGGGCGACGTGGCCTGGCCGCAGGACACGTCGCTGGTGACGATCATCCGTGGTTCGCGGGTGCTGACGCCGAGCCCCGAGGAGACCCTGGAGGCGGGCGACGAGCTGCTGTTCGTGGCCGCGCAGGCCCGGGAGGAGCAGCTGGAGGACCTCCTCCAGGTCCGCCGGGAGACCCCCGAGTCCTGATCCGGGAAGCGGTACGCGAGAGGGCCCGGACCTGTTCATCAGGTCCGGGCCCTCTCGCGTACGGCTTCTCAGGCGTCCGGGTGGCGCTGCGCGGCCGCGGCCGCCTTGCGCTCCTTCTCGGCGCGCTCCTCGGCCTCCATCTCGGCGAAGACGTCGATCGGCGCCGGGGCCTTCGCGAGGAACACCCACGTGAGGTAGACCGCGAGCAGGAACGGCGGGATCTTCAGGGCGACGAGGACCCAGCCGAACTTGGTGGTGTCGGCCCACCAGTACATCGGGAAGAGGATCGCGCACTTGCCGAGCAGGATGAGGCCCCAGGCCCAGCTGGCCTTCGTGTAGGCCTTCTTGCGGCCGGGGTTGCGGGTGCGCCAGGAGAGGTTCTCCTTGAAGACCGGGCCGAGGATCAGGCCGATCAGGGGCACTCCGGCGAGCGCGGTGATGATGTACGCCAGGGCGAGACCCAGGGTGTACAGCATGCCCGGCAGGTAGAAGTCCTTGGCGTTGCCCGTCATCATCGCGAAGACGACACCGAAGGCGACGCCGAAGACGCCGCTGAAGGCGTGCTTGACGGTGTCCCGGCGGATCAGCCGGACGGCCACTAGGACGAGCGAGACCGCGAGCGCGGCGATCGCCGAGACGTGCAGGTCCTTGTTGATCGTGAAGATCGTGACGAACAGCAGGCCGGGCAGGACCGTCTCGATCATGCCCCGCAGGCCGCCGAAGGCCTCGAAGAGCGCGGCCTCGGTCACGGCCTTGTCCGCCTGGGCGTCCTGGTCGGGGGTCGACCCGTCCGGGGTCGACCGGTCCGCGGTCGGCTTGTCGAGGGACGTCACCGGCTACTCCTGTCCGAGCGGTCGGAGCTCGTATTTGGGGTTGAAGAGGACCCGCCGGCCGTGGCTCATGGAGATGCGGCCGGAGGCGATCAGCTTGCGGCCCGGTTCGATGCCCACGATGGAGCGCCGGCCGAGCCACACGACGTCGAGCGGTGCCGTGCCGTCGAAGAGTTCGGCCTCCAGCGCGGGCACACCGGCCCGGGGACGCAGCGTGACCGTGCGCAAGGTACCAGTCACCTTGACTATCTGGCGGTCGGAGCAGTCGGAGATCCGTGTGCACCCCGACGCTTCGGCGTCCTCCTGGAGCTCCTCCGACTCCAGGTCCTCCGGGGAGGAGGAGAGCCGGTCGAGCATCCGGCGGAACCTTCCGGCCGGCTTCTCTGTACGCGGTGCAGCACTCATACAGAAAGCGTACCGGCCTGCGGTGTCACCGGAAGCGGCCCCGGACCACCCTTCCGTACGCCTCCCGGTTCAGCGTTCGAAGCGGTAGCCCATGCCCGGTTCGGTGACGAAATGGCGCGGGTGGGAGGGGTCGGTCTCCAGCTTGCGGCGGAGCTGGGCCATGTAGACCCTCAGGTAGTTGGTCTCCGTGCCGTACGAGGGCCCCCAGACCTCCTGGAGGAGCTGCTTCTGGCTGACGAGCCGGCCGCTGTTGCGGACGAGGACCTCCAGGAGGTGCCACTCGGTGGGGGTGAGCCGGACGTCCCGCCCGTCACGGTGCACCTTCTTGGCCGCGAGGTCGACGGTGAAGCCCTCGGTCTCGACCACGACGACGCCGTCCTCGGCGCCGCCGACCGGCTCGGCGCGGCGCACGGCCGCCCGCAGCCGGGCGAGCAGTTCGTCCATGCCGAAGGGCTTGGTGACGTAGTCGTCGGCGCCCGCGTCGAGCGCCTCGACCTTCTCGTCGGAGGTCTGCCGGGCGGAGAGGACCAGGATCGGCACGCGCGTCCAGCCGCGCAGGCCCTTGATCACGTCGACGCCGTCCATGTCGGGCAGTCCGAGGTCGAGGACGACGACGTCGGGGTGGCGCTCGGCGGCGAGCCGGAGGGCGGTGGCGCCGTCGGGCGCGGCGTCGACCTCGTACTTCCGCGCCTTGAGGTTGATCACCAGGGCGCGGACGATCTGCGGCTCGTCGTCGACCACGAGGACCCGGGTCATGGAGGGGGCCTGCTTTCTTCGTTGTGTCGGAGGGTACGGATACGAGTACGGGTGCGGGGACCGGGACGGGCGACGGTGGGACCGGGGCTGCCGCGCGGACGCCGGTGCGGGCGACGGTACGGCGACGGGTGCCGCGCGGACACCGGTACGGCTACGGATATCAGCACGGGCGCCGGTACGGATGCGGTTCAGGTCACCGCGTGGGCCGGGAGGTCCGGGGACGGGGCCTGGGGCCCGCCCGGAGCGGCCCGCAGGGTGAGCACCATGGTGAGGCCGCCGCCCGGGGTGTCCTCGGCGCCGAGGGTCCCGCCCATGGCCTCGACGAAGCCGCGGGCGACCGCGAGGCCGAGGCCGACGCCGGAGCCGCGCGGGGCGTCGCCGAAGCGCTGGAAGGGCTCGAAGATGCCGTCCTTGGCCTCGTCGGGGACGCCGGGCCCGCGGTCCACGACCCGCAGTTCGACCCGGTCCCCCAGGGCGCTGGCGGCGACGGCGACGGGCTCGCCCCCGGGGCTGTACTTCACGGCGTTCTCCACGATGTTGGCGACGGCGCGCTCCAGGAGGCCCTTGTCGACCTCGACCATGGGCAGCGACTCGGGGATGTCGAGTTCGGCGCTGCCGTCCGGCACGCCGCCGAGCGCCATGGGGACGACCTCGTCGAGGTCGACGGCCCGGATGAGGGGGGTGACCGTGCCGGTCTGGAGGCGGGACATGTCGAGGAGGTTGCCCACGAGGTGGTCGAGGCGGTCGGCGCCCGCCTCGATGCCTTCCAGGAGCTCGGCGCGGTCCTCCTCGGACCATTCGACGTCGTCGGAGCGGAGGGAGGAGACGGAGGCCTTGATGCTCGCGAGCGGGGTTCTCAGGTCGTGGCTGACGGCGGCGAGCAGCGAGGTGCGGATCTTGTTGCCCTCCGCCAGCTTCCGGGCCTCCTCCGCCTCGCCGACGAGCCGCTGCCGGTCGAGGACGACCGCGGCCTGGGCGGCGAAGGCCCCGAGCACCCGCCGGTCCTCCGCCGGCAGCACCCGGCCCGTCAGGGCGAGGGCCAGGTGGTCGCCGACGGGCATGTCGACGTCGGCGTCCTCCGGGCGGGCGGCCGGGTGGGGTCCGACGCTCGCCGCCCGGGTCCAGGGCTCGACCTCGTCCGCGCGCTCCAGGAGGGCGACGGACTCCATGGAGAAGGTCTCGCGGACCCGTTCCAGGAGGGCGTCCAGGCTCGTCTCGCCGCGCAGCACGCTCCCGGCGAGGTAGGAGAGCACCTCGGACTCGGCGCGCAGCCGGGCGGCCTGGTGGGTGCGCCGGGCGGCCAGGTCCACGACGGAGGCGACCGACATCGCCACGCCGAAGAAGACGGCGATGGCGACGATGTTCAGGGGGTCGGCGACGGTCAGCCGGTGGAGCGGCGGGGTGAAGAACCAGTTGAGGAGGAGGGAGCCGACGGCGGCCGAGGCGAGCGCCGGCAGGAAGCCGCCGAGGAGCGCCGCGCCGACGGTGAGGGCGAGGAAGAGCAGCATGTCGTTGGCGAGCCCGAGGTCCGCGTCGACGTGCGTGAGGAGGAGGGCGAGGGCGAGCGGGCCCACGACGCCGACCAGCCAGCCGCCGAGGATCCGGGAGCGGCCGAGCCGGGCCCCGCGCGCGACGGGCAGGCCGCGGCCCTTGGCGACCTCGCCGTGGGTGACGATGTGGACGTCGAGGTCGGGCCCGGAGTCGCGGGCCACGGTCTGGCCGACGCCGGGGCCGAACACGTACTGCCAGGTCCGGCGGCGGCTGGAGCCGAGGACGATCTGCGTGGCGTTGACGCCGCGGGCGAACTCCAGGAGCGCGGAGGGGATGTCGTCGCCGATGACGTGGTGGAACGTTCCGCCGAGGTCCTCGACGAGGGTGCGCTGGACGGCGAGCTCCTTCGGGGAGGCCGCGGTGAGTCCGTCGCTGCGGGCGATGTAGACGGCGAGGACCTCGCCTCCGGCGCCCTTCTCGGCGAGCCGGGTGGCGCGCCGTATGAGGGTGCGGCCCTCGGGCCCGCCGGTGAGACCGACGACGATGCGCTCCCTGGCCTGCCAGGTGGAGCGGATGTTGTGCTCGCCGCGGTACTGCCGGAGGTACTCGTCGACCCGGTCGGCGGTCCACAGCAGGGCCAGCTCGCGCAGGGCGGTGAGGTTGCCGGGGCGGAAGTAGTTGGAGAGGGCCGCGTCGACCTTGTCCGAGGTGTAGACGTTGCCGTGGGCCATCCGGCGCCGCAGGGCCTCCGGGGACATGTCGACCAGTTCGATCTGGTCGGCCCGGCGCACCACCTCGTCGGGGACGGTCTCCCGCTGGCGTACGCCGGTGATCGCCTCGACGACGTCGCCGAGGGACTCCAGGTGCTGGATGTTGACGGTCGACACGACGTCGATGCCGGCCGCGAGGAGTTCGGCGACGTCCTGCCAGCGCTTGGGGTTCCGGGAGCCCGGGACGTTCGTGTGGGCGAGCTCGTCGACGAGGGCGACCGCGGGGCGGCGGGCGAGGACGGCGTCGATGTCCATCTCGGTGAAGGTCGTGCCCCGGTACTCCAGGGTGCGGCGCGGCACCTGCTCCAGGCCGTGCAGCATGACCTCCGTGCGCGGCCGGCCGTGGTGCTCCACGAAGGCCACGACGCAGTCCGTGCCCCGCTCCACCCGGCGATGGCCCTCGGAGAGCATCGCGTAGGTCTTGCCGACGCCCGGGGCAGCGCCGAGGTAGATCCGAAGCTTGCCGCGTCCCATGGCTCGACCATACGTCCAGCCAATCGGACATTCCGTACGCGGGGAGAGGCGGGGGACGGTATTGACGTGATCCTGATGGGCCCGACACCCGACCGCCCCGCTCGGCCGGCGCCAGGCACCGCGAGACGCCCCCGCCCCGCCGGTGCTACGCCCGCGCCCCGCTCCGCCGCCAGGGGCCCGGCCCCTTCGCCGGACGCCCCCCGTCCCTCAGTGCTCGATGATCTCGCCGTCGCTGAGCTCCAGGACCCGGTCCGCCAGGCCGAGGAGCTGGGGGTCGTGGGTGGCGACCAGGGCTGTGCAGCGCTCGCTGCGCACCACCGCGCGCAGCAGCTGCATCACGGCGAGCCCGGTCTCCGCGTCCAGCTGGCCCGTCGGCTCGTCGGCGATCAGCAGCGCCGGCTTGTTGGCGAGGGCGCGCGCGATGGCGACGCGCTGCTGCTGGCCGCCGGAGAGCTCGCCCGGCCGCTGGTTGGCGTGGTCGGCGAGGCCCACGAGCCCGAGCATCAGGGCGACCCGCTCCTCGCGCTCCTTGGGGTCCGCCTTGCGCAGCCGCAGCGGCACGCCCACGTTCTCGGCGGCGGAGAGGATCGGGAGCAGCCCGAAGGACTGGAAGATGAAGCCGATCCGGTCGCGGCGCAGCTCCAGGAGCCCGCTCTCGCCGAGGGTGGAGAGGTCGGTGCCGTCGATGACGATCCGGCCGCCGTCGGCGCTGTCGAGGCCGCCGACCAGATTGAGCAGGGTCGTCTTGCCGGAGCCCGAGCGGCCCTTGAGCGCGACGAGCTCGCCGCGCGGGATGTCGAAGGAGACGCCGCGCAGGGCGTGGACGGCGGCCTCGCCCGTCCCGTACGAGCGGCGCAGGCCCTCGACGCGGACCATCGGCGGTCCTGCCGGGTCCTCGATGACGGCCGTGGCGGACCTGCTGCTGCTCTCACTCACGCTGTGTTCCCCCTCCTCGGACATGTGCGCCGTCAGTATGGTCCGCCGCCGTGCCCGAGGGCCAGAGCAGGAGCCCGGGCCTGTGGACGACACGACGGCCGGTGGGCCGCTTCCCGTGCGCGAGGTACGGGAAGCGGCCCACCGGCCGTGTCTCGATGTGTGCCGGGCCGCCGGAGCGGCCCGGTGGGGTGTCAGCGGATCTCGGAGATCTCCGGACCGCGCTGGAGCTGGCCCATGCCGCCGGAGAAGCGGGAGTTCTCCTGCTCCTCCTGCTGCACGCCGTCCGGCACCATCTGCGCGTCGTTCGGCAGCTTGAGGACGATCGGGTCGCGCGGGGCCATCGGGCCCTCGCCGCGGACGACCACGGTGTCCCGGACGATCTGCTCCAGGAGGCCGGCGGCCTCGGGCTGGACCGCGCCCTGCCCGGAGATCACTCCGCGCAGGAACCAGCGGGGCCCGTCGACGCCCACGAAGCGGACCAGCTGCACACCGCGGTTGCCGTCCGGCAGCTGCACCGGGACCTGGGCCCGCAGCTCCCAGCCGAGCGGGCCCTCGACCTCGTCGATGGCACCGCCCTGCTGGACGATGCCGGTGGCGATCTCGTCGCGGACCTCGCCCCAGATGCCCTCGTTCTTGGGCGCGGCGAAGGCCTGCAGCTGCACGGCGCTGTCACGCAGGACGACGGTGGCCGCGACGATCGCGTCGCCCGCCACCTCCACGCGCAGCTCCATGCCCTCGACGCCGGGCACGAAGACCCCGCCGAGGTCCACGCGGCCCTCGTCGGGCTTGGCGACCTCGGAGATGTCCCAGGGTCCGTCGGGCCGGGGCGCCGGCGGAAGGTTCACGCGGCGCGGCGCCTCGGCGCCGTCCTCGTCCTCCACCGCGTCGACGACCTGCTCGGCCTCGCTCGCCGCGTCCTCGGCGGCTCCGCTCTTCTTGCGACGTCCGAACACGTCACTGTCCTTCCCGGTCGGATACGACCGAAGCGTATCGATTCCCACCCGTGGTGCCGTCCACGGCGGCATGACCGCCGGTGGACCCGAAGCCCCCCTCGGCCCGCGCCGAACCGGGAAGCTCCGCCACCTCGTGGAAGCGGACCTTCTCGACCTGCTGGACGACAAGTTGGGCAATCCGATCGAATCGTTCGAACCGCACGTCCTCGCGCGGGTCGAGATTGACCACGATCACCTTGATCTCTCCACGGTACCCGGCATCCACCGTCCCCGGGGCATTCACGAGCGCCACTCCGCAGCGGGCCGCGAGACCGGAGCGCGGGTGCACGAAGGCCGCGTACCCGTCCGGCAGGGCGATGGAGACCCCGGTGGGCAGTACGGCGCGCTCGCCGGGGGCGAGCACGACGGCCTCGGTGGTGACGAGGTCGGCCCCGGCGTCGCCGGGGTGCCCGTAGGCCGGGATCGGCACCTCGGGGTCCACGCGGCGGATCAGTACGTCGACAGGGTTGCGCATCAGGGGTTCACCTCGAAGGCGCGGGCGCGCCGGACCTGGTCGGGGTCGGACATGGCGGCCTGGATCTCCTCCGGGCGGCCGTTGTCGATGAAGTGGTCGACCTTGACCTCGATGAAGAGGGCGTCGGCGCGGACGGCGACGGGGCCCTCGGGCCCGCCGATCCGGCCGACGGCGGTCGAGTAGATCTTGCGGCCGTGCACGGCGGTGACGGCGGCCTCCAGGTGGAGCACGGTGCCGACCGGGACGGGCCGGGCGAAGTCGGTCTCCAGCCGTCCGGTCACGGCGATGACCCGCAGCAGCCAGTTCAGGGAGCCGAGGGTCTCGTCGAGCGCGGTGGCGAGCACGCCGCCGTGCGCGAGACCGGGGGCGCCCTGGTGGTCGGGGGTCACCGTGAACTCGGCGGTGACGGTCACGCCCTCGCCCGCGCGCGCTTCCAGGTGGAGGCCGTGGGGCTGTCCGCCGCCGCACCCGAAGCAGTGCTCGTAGTGAGCGCCCAGCAGCTCGCCGGGGGCCGGCGCGTCGGGGTGGCGTACCGGCGGTATGGCGTCGGCCGGCGGGGTGAGGGCGGCAGATGTTGCAGTCACAGCCGCAGACCTTACCCGCGCGGATGGGCGCAGGTCGCGCCGTGCCAAGCTTGGACGCATGCAGCCTTCCGCACCGTCCCCGGCCCCCTCCCCCGCGTCTCCCGCCGCGCCGCGCTTCGACGAGCGGCTGACGGCGCCGCGGTCGTGGTGGGTGATCGTGGCTCTGCTCGGCCTCTCCGGCGGCCTGATCATGTTCCCGCTGGGCACGGTCCCGACGCTGGTCGGCCTGATCGCGGCGAGCGTGCTCGCCGGTGTGGCGGTCTCCTCGTACGGCTCCGCGCGGATCCGGGTGGTGGCCGGTTCGCTGGTGGCGGGCGACGCGCGGATCCCGGTCGCGGCGCTGGGGGCGGCCGAGGCGCTCGGCGCGGAGGAGGCGCGCGCCTGGCGCACCCACAAGGCGGACCCGCGCGCCTTCATGCTGATGCGCAGCTACGTGCCGACGGCGGTACGGGTCGTGGTGGCCGACCCGGCGGACCCGACGCCGTACGTGTACCTGTCCAGCCGCGAGCCGGAGGCGCTGCTCGCGGCCCTGGAGGCGGAGCGCGCCTGACGCGCGGCGTCCCCGCCGGCGCGGCGCGCGGTCGCGCCGGCTAGAAGCCGAGCTCCTTGGGGTTCTCGGGCTGCTCCAGCGGGGGCAGCCCGGTGAGGGCGTCCCAGGGCACCTGGCGGGTGCGGAGGTCCTTGCGGATGTGCGCGGCGAGCCTCTTGGTGTCGCGGCGGTTCATGACGGCACCGACGGCGGCGCCCACCATGAAGGGCATGAGGTTCGGCAGGTTGCGCACCATGCGTTTCATGATCTGCTGGCGCAGTTCGCGCTTGAGCTGACCGCCGAGGGCCGCGTTGACCGTGGTGGGCTTGGCGGGATCGATGCCCCGTTCCTCGGCCCAGGAGGTCAGATAGGCCGTCGAACGCTGGGTGAGGCGGCCGGGGGGCCGCAGTCCGTAGACCTCGTGCAGTTCGGCGATGAGTTTGAGCTCCACGGCGGCGACGCCGGTGATCTCGGCGGCGAGCTCGGCCGGCAGCGCCGGGGGCACGGGGAGCATGGCGGCGGCGCCGACGCCCGCACCCACGGTCGAGCTCGCGTTCGCCGCGCCGGCGACGAGTTTGTCGGCGAGCTCCTCGGGGCCGAGGCCGGGGAACTGTCTGCGGAGGGTCGCCAGGTCGCGGACGGGGATCCGCGGGGCGAGGTCGATGAGCCGGTCGGCCAGATGACCGAGGCCGGCCTTCGCGCTGTCTCCGCCGCGCTTCACGCCCTGCCGGACGCCCCGCGTGACGCCGCGCCGGACGGCGTCGATCCGGTCGGAGTCGATCCTGATCCGGTCGAGCCCCGCGCGTGCGGGATCGGCGAGCCGCCTGACGGCGCCGAGGCGTCCGCCCTGCCGTGCGCCGGTCGGCCCGTCGTCCTGCGCGGACCGCTCCGGCAGGTGCTCCGGATCGGTCTCGGCGATCTCCATGACCGCTTCGAGCGAGGCCGGGAGGCCTCGCTCGTCGTCACGTGCGCCGAGGGAGGGCAGGGAGGCGGTGCGCTCGGCTTCAGGTGCCTCTGGGGCGCCCTCTGCCGGGCCCGAGCCGCCCTTGTACGTCTCCGGGCTCCCTGGGAGCCGCAGACGCCGCTTCCGGGACGGTGTGTCGCCTGCCACGGCCGAGCGTTCTCAGTCGCAGTCGCGGCAGATCGGCTGGCCGTTCTTCTCCCGGGCCAGCTGGCTGCGGTGGTGCACGAGGAAGCAGCTCATGCAGGTGAACTCGTCGGCCTGCTTGGGCAGGACCCGGACGGCCAGCTCCTCGTTCGAGAGGTCGGCGCCGGGAAGCTCCAGGCCTTCGGCGGCCTCGAACTCGTCGACGTCGACGGTCGAGGTCGACTTGTCGTTCCGGCGGGCCTTCAGTTCCTCAAGGCTGTCCGAGTCGACGTCGTCGTCGGTCTTGCGTGGGGTGTCGTAATCCGTTGCCATGTCGCTCTCCCCCTCTGGGTGGTTGCGGTGTCTCCAGCGCACGTAACGCGTGAGAGGTCGGACTTGTGCCCGACCTGAGGCGGAGATTTTGCCTCACATCAAGGTCTGTTACTCAATCGACACCCGTCGCGCACTCTCGCGAGTGATCGGCTTCGGGTGGCGAACCGGACCGTACACGGTCCTCCGGGCGGCCCTCACGGGCGCCACCCCGTGTACTTCCCGTCATTCGAGGCCCCGGAAACCCGGACTTTTCCTGGTTTTCCGAGGGATTTCTCGGTCACGGAGAGTGGAGGGCCGGGCACCCTCTCCTGTGATCGATCACACATGAGCGTCTCAGGATCGGGGCTCCGGAATTCCGCGCAAAGCGAACGGAACCGGTCGGCTCGTGCAGTGTGTCAGATCGGCAGAGTGACGCGCATCACGAGTCCGCCGCCCTCGCGCGGCTCCGCGATGATACGGCCGCCGTGGGCGCGGGCCACGGAGCGCGCGATCGACAGGCCGAGACCGACCCCCTTGTCGCTGCCGGTCCGCTCCTGCCGGAGCCTTCTGAACGGCTCGAAGAGGTTGTCGATCTCGTACGCGGGGACCACCGGTCCCGTGTTCGAGACGACCAGCACCGCCTGGCCGTCCTTGGCCTCGGTGGTGACCTCCACCCAGCCGCCCTCCGGCACGTTGTACCGCACGGCGTTCTGCAGCAGGTTCAGCGCGATCCGTTCGAGCAGCACGCCGTTGCCCTGGACGACCGCCGGCGCGCGCTCGCCCCGGATCTCCACGCCCTTGGCCTCGGCCTCTGCGTGCATCTGGTCGACGCCGCGCTCGGCGACCTCGGCCAGGTCGACGGGTTTGCGCTCGATGATCTGGTTGTCGCTCCGGGCGAGCAGCAGCAGGCCCTCGACGAGCTGCTCGCTGCGCTCGTTGGTGGCGAGCAGGGTCTTGCCCAGCTGCTGGAGCTCGACCGGCGCCCCGGGGTCGGAGAGGTGGACCTCCAGGAGGGTGCGGTTGATCGCGAGCGGCGTCCGCAGCTCGTGCGAGGCGTTCGCGACGAACCGCTGCTGGGCGGTGAAGGCCCGCTCCAGGCGGTCCAGCATCTCGTCGAAGGTGTCGGCGAGCTCCTTCAGCTCGTCGTCCGGGCCGTCCAGCTCGATCCGCCGGGACAGGTCGGAGCCGGCCACCTGGCGGGCGGTCCGGGTGATCCGGCCGAGCGGGGAGAGCACCCGCCCCGCCATGGCGTAGCCGAAGGCGAAGGCGATGATGCTCAGGCCGAGCAGGGCGAAGAGGGACCGGCGCAGCAGGTCGTCCAGGGCGAGGTCGCTCTGGTGCCGGAGGCAGACCGACACCGCTTCGTTGAGCTGTTCCCCGGTGCCCTGAACGGGCAGCCGGCACCAGGAGGTGGTCGGCTGGACCTTGCCCTCGACGACCTTGAAGGGCAGCTCCGAGACGCTGTCGGTGAGCGCCTGCGCGGTGAACAGGTAGATGATCGACAGCAGCAGGATGCCGGCGATCAGGAACATCCCGCCGTACAGCAGCGTGAGCCGTATCCGGATGGTGGGGCGCAGCAGCGGCCGGACGGGGTCCCGGGGGTCCCAGTTCGGCTTCGGGGGCGCGTGGGGGTGGGGAGCGGGGGTCGTGGCCATCAGGTCAGATCCGGTACCCGGAGCCGGGGACGGTGACGATGACCGGCGGTTCGCCGAGCTTGCGGCGCAGGGTCATGACGGTGACGCGGACCACGTTGGTGAACGGGTCGGTGTTCTCGTCCCAGGCCTTCTCCAGGAGCTGCTCGGCCGAGACGACGGCGCCCTCGCTGCGCATGAGGACCTCGAGGACGGCGAACTCCTTCGGCGCGAGCTGGACCTCCTTGCCCTCGCGGAAGACCTCGCGGCGGTTCGGGTCGAGCTTGATCCCGGCCCGCTCCAGGACGGGCGGGAGCGGGACGGTGGTGCGGCGGCCGAGGGCGCGCACGCGCGCGGTGAGCTCGGTGAAGGCGAAGGGCTTGGGGAGGTAGTCGTCCGCCCCGAGCTCCAGGCCCTCGACGCGGTCGCTGACGTCGCCGGAGGCGGTGAGCATCAGGACGCGGGTGGGCATGCCGAGCTCGACGATCTTCCGGCAGACGTCGTCGCCGTGGACGAGCGGGAGGTCGCGGTCGAGGACGACGACGTCGTAGTCGTTGACCCCGACGCGCTCCAGGGCCGCGGCGCCGTCGTACACGACGTCGACGGCCATGGCCTCCCGGCGCAGTCCGGTGGCCACCGCATCGGCGAGCAGCTGCTCGTCCTCGACGACGAGTACGCGCACGTCCTGTTTCCTTCCCGTCGAGCCGCTGTCCGGGGTGGGGAACGGCTGAAAGCTGAGCACTGACTGTGCGTGTCCATCCTGCCCCGGACGCGCGTAAACCGGCTGTAAGGCGGCGGGGCGGGGCCGGGGGCGGGAGGGTGGTGAGCGGGGGGCGCGCGGCTGGGCGCGCGAGCCGGAACGAAGAATTCACCGGATTCTCGGGCCAGTTGAGGTTTCTCTGAGGAAGGGGCTGGGGAGGACGACTGCACACCCCGTGATCACGCCCTGTATGTGGCGCGCCACCGGCCGCTCTCTGTCCCCCAGAGCTCGCAGTGTGTGATCCACCCACCCTCGGCACACCCCCGTGCCACCGGACCCACGAGGAGGGGGCGCACGATGGACGCTTTCACCGCAGGACTGCTGCACCGCATCAGGACCACGCAGACGGACCTCACGCGGGCCCGTGAGACGGGCGACGACTACCTGGCGGAGGTGGAGCAGGCGGAGCTGGAGGACCTGCACCGGCTGGCCGCCGAGCACGGCGTGGAGGTGGCCGCGCCGGGCGTCTGACCCGTCCCACCCGTCCGCACGCGGGGGCCCCGGCGCCGTCCTGGCACCGGGGCCCCCGTGCGTCCGTCTGCGGGCCCGCTAGTCGTGCCAGGCCCCCAGGTCCTCCAGGAGCTCCTGGAGGGGCCCGAAGAGGCCGGGAGAGGCCGCCAGGGTCAGCTCTCCGGACTCCGGCTCGCCGGGCCTGCCTCCGGTGAGCCCGCCGGCCTCGCGGGCGATGAGCGCGCCCGCGGCGAGGTCCCAGGGGTTGAGTCCGCGCTCGTAGTACGCGTCGAGGCGGCCGGCCGCGACGTCGCAGAGGTCGATGGCGGCCGAGCCGCCCCGGCGGATGTCGCGGACGCGCGGGATGACGCGCTGGGCCACGTCCGCCTGGTGGGCGCGGCGGGCCTGGACGTATCCGAAGCCGGTGCCGAGGAGGGCCTGGTCGAGGGCGGGCGAGGGGCGGACGGCGAGGCGCCGATCCCCCGCGTGGGCGCCGCCGCCGAGGACGGCCCGGTAGGTCTCGCCGCGCATCGGGGCCTCGACCACGCCGACGACGGTCTCGCCGTCCCGTTCGGCGGCGATGGAGACCGCCCAGGTGGGCAGGCCGTACAGGTAGTTCACGGTGCCGTCGAGCGGGTCGATCACCCAGCGGATCCCGCTGGTCCCGGGGCTGGACGCGCCCTCCTCGCCGAGGAAGCCGTCCTGCGGGCGGTGCTCGGAGAGGAAGCCGGTGATCAGCTTCTCGGCGGCGATGTCCATCTCGGTGACCACGTCGATGGGGCTCGACTTGGTCTTCGCCACGGCCAGGTCGTCCGGGCGGCCGTCGCGCAGCAGCGCTCCGGCCCGGCGCCCGGCCTCCAGGGCGAGGTCGAGCAGTTCGGTGAGCAGGGGGTCGGGAAGGGCGGTCACACCGTCTCCTTACGCGTACGGGCTGTCGGCGCCGGCCGCGGCGGGCCGCTCCGCCCTGGCCGGGCAGCAGCCGATCGGGCAGAGGTCGTGGGAGGGTCCGAGGGCGCCGAGGGCACATCGCTCGGCCCTGGTGCCCCGCTCGGTCGCCGCGCGCTCCAGGACGAGCTCGCGGACGGCGGCGGCGAAGCGCGGATCGGCCCCGACGGTCGCCGAGCGCCGGACGGGCAGTCCGAGCTCGGCCGCCTTGGCCGTGGCCTCGGTGTCGAGGTCGTAGAGGACCTCCATGTGGTCGGAGACGAAGCCGATCGGGACCATGACGGCGGCGGGCGCGCCGGCGCCGTGCAGCTCCTCCAGGTGGTCGCAGATGTCGGGCTCCAGCCACGGGATGTGGGGGGCGCCGCTGCGCGACTGGTAGACGAGCTTCCAGGGGTGGTCGACTCCGGTCTCCGCGCGGACCGCTTCGGCGATGACCCGCGCGACGTCGAGGTGCTGGCGCACGTAGGCCCCGCCCTCGCCGTGCTCGGTGACGGGGCCGGAGCTGTCGGCGGCGGAGTCGGGGATGGAGTGGGTGGTGAAGGCGAGGTGGGCGCCGTCCCGCACGGCCGGGTCGAGGTCGGCGAGGGAGGCGAGGACGCCCTCGGTCATGGGCTCGACGAAGCCGGGGTGGTTGAAGTAGTGCCGGAGCTTGTCGACCCGGGGCAGCGGGAGTCCCTCCGCCTCCAGGGTGGCGAGGGCGTCGGCGAGGTTCTCGCGGTACTGGCGGCAGCCGGAGTACGAGGCGTACGCGCTGGTGGTGAGGACGGCGATGTGGCGCCGTCCGTCGGTGATCATCTCGCGGAGGGTGTCGGTGAGGTACGGCGCCCAGTTCCGGTTCCCCCAGTAGACCGGCAGGCCCAGCCCGGCCTCCTCGAAGTCCGTCCGCAGCGCGTCGAGGAGCGCGCGGTTCTGGTCGTTGATCGGGGAGACGCCGCCGAAGAGGAAGTAGTGCTGCCCCACTTCCTTGAGCCGTTCCTTCGGGATGCCGCGGCCGCGGGTCACGTTCTCCAGGAACGGGACGACGTCGTCCGGGCCCTCGGGGCCGCCGAACGAGAGCAGCAGCAGGGCGTCGTACGGGGCGGGATCGTGCTGATCGGACATGGACCCGATCCTCCCACCCGCGTCGGCCCGTCCGAAAAAGGGGGATGACCCATCCAGTTCAACACCGTAGGCTTTAGCTATTAATTACACGTGTTGACCAAGGACTCATCTTGCCCAGTCCCTACCGCGCGATCTTCGCGGCGCCCGGAACCGCCTCGTTCTCCGTAGCGGGGTTCCTCGGCCGCATGCCGCTGTCCATGATGGGCATCGGCATCGTGACCATGATTTCGCAGGTCACCGGCCGGTACGGCCTGGCCGGCGCACTCTCCGCGACGCTCGCGATGTCCGCCGCGGTCCTCGGGCCCCTGGTCTCGCGCCTGGTCGACCGGCACGGACAGCGCAGGGTGCTGCGCCCGGTGACGCTGGTCTCGATGGCCGCGGCCGCCGGACTGCTGGTCTGCGTGCAGCAGAAGGCCCCGGACTGGACGCTCTTCGTGTTCACGGCCGTGATCGGCTGCGTGCCGAGCGTCGGCGCGATGACCCGCGCCCGATGGGCGGAGATCTACCGGGGCGAGGAGCGGCGCCTGCACACGGCGTACTCCTGGGAGTCGATCGTCGACGAGGTGTGCTTCATCTTCGGCCCGATCCTCTCCATCGGCCTGTCCACGGCCTGGTTCCCGGAGGCCGGCCCGCTGTTCGCCGGGGTGTTCCTTGCGGTCGGCGTCTTCTGGCTGACCGCGCAGCGCGCCACCGAGCCGGTCCCCCACCCCCACCAGGGCGCCCGGGGCACCTCGGCGCTCCGCTCCCCCGGCCTCCAGGTGCTCGCCCTCGCCTTCGTCGCCACCGGCGCCATCTTCGGCTCGATCGACGTGGTGACCGTGGCCTTCGCCGAGGAGCGGGGCCAGAAGGCCGCCGCGAGCCTCGTCCTGGCGGTCTACGCGCTGGGCTCAGGACTGGCCGGCGCGGTCTTCGGACTGCTCCACCTCAAGGGCGAGGCGTCACGCAGGTGGCTCCTGGGCATCTGCGCGATGGCCGTGAGTATGATCCCCCTCCTACTGGCCGGGAACCTGCCGTTGCTGGCCGTGGCGCTCTTTGTCGCGGGCCTGTCCATCGCACCGACGATGGTGACCACCATGGCCCTCGTCGAAGCGCACGTACCGCGCACCAAGCTGACCGAGGGCATGACCTGGACGGGTACCGGGCTCGCGGTCGGCGTGGCGCTCGGCTCCTCGGCCGCCGGCTGGGTGGTCGACGCGTCGGGGGCCGAGGCGGGGTACGTGGTGCCCGTCGTCTCGGGCGCGCTCGCGGTCGTGGTGGGTGTCCTCGGACACCGCCGGCTGCGCAGGCCGGCGCCGAACCGGGAGGGGCAGCGTGGGCAGGACGGCAGCAGCGGGGACAGCGGGGTCGGCGAGCGCCAGGACGGCGAGCAGCCCGTGGCGTAACTGGGCGGGGAACGTCACCTCCCGCCCGGTGCGGGAGGTGAGCCCGGCCTCGGCCGAGGAGCTCGCCGAGGCGGTGCGCCGCGCGGCCGAGGACGGCCTGCGGGTCAAGACCGTCGGCACCGGCCACTCGTTCACCGCGATCGCGGCCACCGACGGCGTGCTCATCCGGCCGGGCCTGCTGACCGGGATCCGGCGGATCGACCGCGAGGCGATGACCGTCACGGTCGAGTCGGGCACCCCGCTGAAGCGGCTCAACGTGGCGCTGGCCCGGGAGGGCCTGTCGCTCACGAACATGGGCGACATCATGGAGCAGACCGTCGCCGGCGCCACCTCCACCGGCACGCACGGCACGGGCCGCGAGTCGGCGTCCATCGCCGCGCAGATCCGCGAGCTGGAGCTGGTGACGGCCTCCGGCGAGCTGCTGACCTGCTCGGAGAAGGAGAATCCGGAGGTCTTCGCGGCCGCCAGGATCGGCCTGGGCGCGCTCGGTGTGGTCACGGCGATCACCTTCGCGGTGGAGCCGGTCTTCCTGCTCACCGCGCGCGAGGAGCCGATGACCTTCGACCGGGTCACCTCGGAGTTCGACGCGCTGCACGCGGAGAACGAGCACTTCGAGTTCTACTGGTTCCCCCACACGGACAACTGCAACACCAAGCGCAACAACCGCAGCGCGGGCCCCGCCGCTCCCCCGGGACGGATCAGCGGCTGGATCGAGGACGAGTTCCTCTCCAACGGGGTCTTCCAGCTCGCTTGCGCGCTGGGCCGCGCGGTGCCGCCGGTCATCCCGTCGATCGCCAAGGTCTCCAGCCGGGCCCTGTCGGCCCGTACGTACACCGACATCCCGTACAAGGTCTTCACCTCGCCGCGCCGGGTCCGCTTCCTGGAGATGGAGTACGCGCTGCCGCGCGAGGCGGCGGTCGCCGCGCTGCGGGAGCTCAAGGCGATGGTCGAGCGCTCGCCGCTCAAGGTGAGCTTCCCGGTGGAGGTGCGCACGGCGCCGGCGGACGACATCGCGCTGTCCACGGCCTCGGGGCGGGAGACCGCGTACATCGCCGTCCACCTCTACAGGGGAACGCCCCACCACGGTTACTTCACCGCGGTGGAGCGCATCATGACGGCGCACGGGGGCCGCCCCCACTGGGGCAAGGTCCACACCCGCGACGCCGCCTACCTCGCCGAGGCCTATCCGCGCTTCGCCGAGTTCACGGCGCTGCGCGACCGGCTGGACCCGGACCGGCTCTTCGCCAACGACTACCTCCGCCGGGTCCTGGGCGACTGACGGTCACTCGGCTCCGGCGTCGGCCCCGGCCGGCGCGGGAGCCTGCGTGGTCGGTGCCACGGGCTGCCCCGTGCCCGACGTCGGCGCCGGGGTCGGCGCCGTCGGTTCGGCCGTCGGCCCGGTGGGCGTCGGGGCGGGGGTCGTCCCGCCGTCGGTGGAGCCGGAGGGCGTGGGCTCGGCCGAGGGCGTGCCGGTGGCGGGCTCCCGGGTCGGGGTGGATCCCGTCGTGGGCGTGTCCGTGCCGCCCCCCTGCCGCCCGGAGTGCTCCGCCGAGCCGGACGGCGTCGGCGCGGGCCCCCGGTCCCGCTCGGAGGTGTCCTGGCCCGTGCTCCCGGCGCCCCGGACGGCGGAGCCGAAGGTGGTGGTGCCCTGCCTGCCGCCGAAGTCCTCGCCCGCGACCAGCTCGTAGGAGGTGATGCCGCCCATGGTGACGCCGAAGACGAGGGCGGCGGCGATCGCCGGGCGCTTCCAGCCCCGCACGCGCGTGCCGTGGACGGTCGCCTCGCCGAACTCCTCGTCGGGCGGCGGCGGGAGCGTGCCCGGCATCAGGACGCGGTCGTCCCGCGAGCCGGCCGGGACCGGGACCTGACGCGTCTTCGGCTTGGCCGAGGCGGTCACGTCGCGGACCTGCTCGCCGGTCCGCTTGAAGAGGTGCTGGAAGAGCGGTCCGCCGCAGGTCGCGATGACGCTGATCACACCGGCGCCGAGGATCGTGCCGTACACACCGAGGGTCGAGGCGAGTTTGGCGGCGATGACCGCGGCCAGGGCGCTGCCGGAGACCTGAGCCACGCTCAGATCGATCCTTCTCCCGCCGTTCTTCCTCGCCTCCTCCGGCTCGTCCCCGTCGGTTTCCGGCCTGTGACGCATCTCCGACCCCTGATGGTTCATCCGTTCGTCTTGCACCCAGAAGGGACATACGGGAGAAGCGATTAGTTCCGTTTCTGCTGTTTCTGTGAAGAGCGACACGTGCGGGGGAAGATCACGGAGACTCAACTCCCGTACCGCCCGAGAAGTTGAGCGGCGCGCCGGTCCACCCAGGTGGCCCGAATGGAGTACATTGACGAACCCTGGGTCCGGACGCCCTCACGGGTGCCCGGGATCACGGGGAGGGAGCCGGACACGGCGCTCGAACCGGCGGCGCCTCGGCATCGCACGGAAACCGGCTGCGGAGAGTGACGGCCAGTCACTCCGGGTAGCTAACAGGTAACCGTGCCATAACGGCGTTCCAGGGTCCATGCCCGACACGCCGGGCAACTCGGCAAGGTAGTGGCAGGCTGCACCCGGGCAGGCCACACTCGACTAGCGGAAGCAGCGACGCACGTGACGTCGGCAGGCACCACCCGGGAGGTCCCCATGCCCGAACTGCGTGTCGTGGCCGTCTCCAACGACGGCACACGACTGGTGCTGAAGGCTGCTGACAGCACGGAGTACACGCTTCCGATCGACGAGCGGCTCCGCGCCGCCGTGCGCAACGACCGCGCGCGCCTCGGCCAGATCGAGATCGAGGTCGAGAGCCACCTCCGCCCCCGTGACATCCAGGCGCGGATACGAGCCGGTGCCTCCGCCGAGGAGGTCGCCCAGCTCGCCGGCATCCCCGTCGACCGCGTGCGCCGCTTCGAGGGCCCCGTGCTCGCCGAGCGCGCCTTCATGGCCGAGCGGGCCCGCAAGACCCCGGTCCGCAGGCCCGGCGAGAACAGCGGCCCGCAGCTCGGCGAGGCGGTGCAGGAGCGGCTGCTGCTGCGCGGCGCCGAGAAGGACACCGTGCAGTGGGACTCCTGGCGCCGCGACGACGGCACCTGGGAGGTGCTGCTCGTCTACCGGGTCGCGGGCGAGGTCCACACGGCCAGCTGGACGTACGACCCGCCGAGGCGGCTCGTCCAGGCCGTGGACGACGAGGCCCGCGCCCTGATCGGCGAGACGGACGACACGATCGCCGCCGCGCCCGAGCCCAGCTTCCCCTTCGTGCCGCGCATCGCCCGGCTGCCCCGGGACAGGCCGCTCGACCGCGCCCTGGACCGCCAGATCGACCGGCCCGACCGCCTGGAGCGGGCGCCCGCGCCCGTCGAGCCGGAGGAGGAGCGGGACTCGCTGACGAGCCTCCTGGAGGCCGTGCCGAGCTTCCGCGGCGACATGGTCGTGCCCGAGCCGCCGGACACGGAGCCCTCGGAGGAGGCGGAGGCGGAGGAGCCGCCGGCCCCGGCCGCCTCGGCGGGCGCGGGCTCGGCCTACGCCGACGTCCTGATGCCCCGCGCGGTCTCGGGCCACCGGGACAGGCTGCACGGCGCCACGGACCGGCAGGCCGAGGCGGACGGCGTCCGCCCCGGCCGCCGCGCCGCCGTGCCGAGCTGGGACGAGATCGTCTTCGGCACCCGAAGGAAGAAGCAGGACTGACGGCCGTACGCGAGGAGGGCCCGCACCGCTCGACGGCGCGGGCCCTCTCTCCGTACGTCTCCGATCGCGTACGCCGCTGCCGCGGGCCCTCTTCCCGTACGCGCTACCGCGGGTCCGGGCCCGTGGCGACCGGGCGGGCGGGGTCCGAGGACCACTCCGACCAGGAACCGGCGTAGAGGCCCGCCGGGATCCCCGCGATCTCCAGGGCGAGCACCTCGTGGGCGCCCGAGACGCCCGAGCCGCAGTAGACGGCGACCGGGGTCCCGTCGGCCGCGCCGAGCGCCGTGAAGCGGTCCTTCAGGACATCGGCCGCCAGGAAGAGGCCCTCCGCGTCGACGTTCTCGGTCGTCGGGGCCGAGACGGCACCCGGGATGTGCCCTCCGACCCGGTCGATCGGCTCCACGTCCCCCCGGTAGCGCTCGGCCGCCCGCGCGTCCAGGAGCAGCCCCGCACCGGGCAGTGCCGCCGCCGCGTCCGCGTCGAGCAGTCCGAGGGCGCCCGGCTCCGGCCGGAAATCACCCGGCTCCGGGGCGGTGACCTTCTCCGTCAGCTCGCCCGTCCAGGCCGCGAGGCCCCCGTCCAGGACCCGCACGTCCGGGTGACCCGCCCAGCGCAGCAGCCACCAGGCGCGGGCCGCGCCCCAGCCGAGGCCCCCGTCGTAGACGACGACCGGCCGGTCGGCCGAGACGCCGGCCCTGCGCATCACGGCACCGAAGGCCTCCGGGTCGGGCAGCGGGTGGCGGCCGCCCTTCCCGGGCGGTCCCGCGAGTTCCGCGTCCAGGTCGACGTAGACCGCGCCGGGAAGGTGGCCGGCCTCGTACGCGGGCCGTCCGGGCGGGCCGCCGAGCGTCCATCGGACGTCCAGGAGGACCGGCGGCCGGGGACCGGCCGACTCGCTCAGGAGTTCGCTTGCGGAGATGATGGGCTTCATGGGGGCCATCCTCGCGCAGCCGCACGGCCGCGGGGGGACGGACCCGGCGACCTCCGTCGGTATCGCGCCACGATCGGTGCGGCCGGGACGCGCCGCACCCTCGTCGGTGGCACCATCGGACGGGGGCACGGCCACGACGATGGTCCGAGGAGAGAGTGACGATGACCGAGGCGACTCCACGATCGCCCGGCACACCCTGCTGGGTGAGCCTGATGGTGCACGGGCTTGACGCCACGCAGGAGTTCTACCACGAGCTCTTCGGCTGGGAGTTCGTCCCGGGTCCCCAGCAGCTCGGCCCCTACGTGCGCGCGTTGCTCGGCGGCGAGGAGGTGGCGGGCATCGGCCAGCTGCCGCCCGACCGGCACCTGCGCATCGCCTGGACGCCCTACCTGGCCGCCGAGGACGCCGACGAGACCGCCGAGAACATCCGCTGCTGCGGCGGCACCGTCGCCGTCGGCCCGCTGGACGCGGGTGAGGCGGGCCGTCTGGCGATCTGCTCCGACCCGACCGGAGCGGTCTTCGGCGTCTGGCAGGCCGAGGCGCACCACGGCACGGTGATCGCGGGACCGCCCGGGACCCCGGTGTGGAACGAGCTGATCACCTACGAGACCTCGTCGACCGGCAAGTTCTACCGCGCGGTCTTCGGCTACGAGGTGGAGCCGGTGGTCTCCGCCGACCACGACTACGCGACGCTCCATGTGGCGGGGACCGCGGTGGCCTCGCTGCACGGCGTGGGGAACGCGCTGCCCCGGGACCGGGGCCCGCACTGGATGACGTACTTCGAGGTCGCCGACCCGGACGCGGCGGCGCGGCTCGTCCTCGAACTGGGCGGCCGGGTGCTGCGCCCGCCGCGCGAGGGCACGGCGGGACGGCTGGCGCTGGTGGCGGACCCGGAGGGCGCGGTCTTCACGCTGGTGAGGTCCGCCGAGCACTGATCACCCGCGACGCGCGGCACGTCCCCCGACGGCTCGACCCCCGTCCGATCAGACCCGCCGGCTCGGCCCCGCCGACTCGGCCCCCGTCCGGTCAGGCCCGTCCGCTCGGCCCAGACGGCTCGGCCCCCGTCCGGTCAGGCCCGTCCGCTCGGCCCCGTCCGCTCGGCCCCGCCGACTCGGCCCCGCCGACTCGGCCCCGCCGACTCGGCCCGGGCCGCTCGGGCCCCGGCCCCTCAGCCCCGTCGGCTCCGTACCAGGCTCCGCCGCAGCCGGGACCTGCCCGTGCGCGCGGGGGCCGGGCCGCCACCGGGCAGGCCGAGTTCGGTCAGCCGCTCGACGGTGAAGTGGCGCGCCGTGCCGGGGTCCGCGTGGTGTTCGGCCAGGAAGGCGGCGGCCTCCGCGCGCAGCCCCGGGTGGACCTTGTGCCGCATGCAGTAGCCGACCGCCCGGACCAGCGGCGTGAGCGAGGCGGGGGCCGCTCCGGGGACCGCGGGCTCCTCGCCGCCCTCCAGATCCGCGACCAGGTGGTCGACGACGGTGAGCGGGATCCGGTTGCTGTTCTCGAAGGGGGTGAGCCGTTCGAGGACCTGGGCGGTGCCCACGCGCGCGATGGGCACGCCGTAGTACACGGCGGCGGTGAGCATCGCCGTGGAGAAGCAGCCGACGACGAGCCCGGGCCGGCAGCGCTCGTAGAAGGTCTCGGCGAGCAGCGGCCCGTCGAGGACCGTGAGCCGGACGCCGCTGCGCTCGGCCTCCTCGTCCAGTGCCTGCGAGTAGCGGGCGGGTGCGGTCGGGTGCGGCTTGAAGACGATCGAGCGGTGTCCGGCCGCGGCGGCCCCGCGCAGCATCCGTACGTGCAGCTCCTCTTCCTCCTCGGCGGTGAGGAGGGACAGGGCGGCGAGGTACTGGCCCAGCAGCAGGGCCGTCGGCTCGGCGGCGGCCGCCGACGCGATGTCCGGGTCGTCGGCCGCGTCCGCGGCGATCTCGGCCAGGACGGCGCGGAAGGCGGCGTCCGGGACGAGTTCGGGCTCGACCCCGTACTCGCTCAGGAGGAGGGGACGGAGGCCCGGCACCAGGTCGAGGTGGAGGACCCGGCGGACGCGGCAGGCGATGGACTGCGCGAGGTCGGAGCGGGTCGGGCCGTAGCTCATCAGACCGTCGGCGTACACGTGCACGGAGCTCTCGGGGAAGGTGCCGGCGAGCGCCTTGGCCGGGTTGACCTGGATGGATTCGACGATCAGCTCGACCGGTCCGGCGCCCAGGTCCCAGGCGGTGCGCAGGACGCGCTGCCAGAGCGGGGCCTCTTCGGGGCGGGGGGCCCAGGCGGCGGGGTGGTACGGGTGGATCGTCTCGTTCCAGTCGAGGGTGCCGTCGAAGCGGGCGGCGATCCGCTCGTACCCGGTCATGGTCTCCAGGCGCAGCGCGGTCTCCGGGATCTCGGCGTTGTGCGAGATCAGCAGGAGCCGGCGGGCGGAGTCGCGGGGGCCGAACTGTCCGGCGTCGAGCGCGGCGGCCAGGGTGGCGGCGCCGTACAGGGTGGACACCTGGAAGATCTGGACCGGCAGGTCGGCGGCCGGTGCCTTCTCGGGGGCGGGGGCCATGGGTCAGGCGGTCCTTCCGGTGTCGCGCAGGCTCCGGAGGAGGGTGCTGCGCGGGGTGTCCATGGTGGCGAGGGTCTCGTCGAGGACCTCCCGCGGCATGCGGTGCAGGGCGTCGCGGACGTCGGCCCGCAGCCGCGCGCCGACGGCCGGCTCGTACGTGTCGACCTTCCCCATGTGGAAGGCGATCATCGCGCAGTACGTGCGGACCGCCTTCGGGAGGAAGCGGTCCGCCTCCGGGTCCCGCTGCACGTCGTCGAGCAGGAGGTCGTACGAGGGGATGAAGTCCAGCTGCCGGTTGTCGGTGATCTGGGTGAGCGAGGTGGTGACGCCCCGGCGGTAGAAGACCCCGTGCAGGGAGAGCGCGGCGAAGGTGCGCGCCTTGAGGTGGAGCCGCCAGATCCAGAGCCGGTCCTCGGCCGTCCTGAGCGAGGTCTCGAAGCGGGATTCGCCGTTCTCGAAAAGGCGCGCACTGTAAATACCGAAGGGTACGAACGGATAGTCGACCATCGTCACCATGCTGGCCGGCGAGATGCCGTCCCTGGGATCCATCACGGTGTCGCGCCGCTTGGCCGGGGCATAGCGGATCTGTCGTTTCCGCCCCTCCGAGAGGACGTGGTCGGTCCGTGCGAAATCGCAGTCGAGGCGGGAGATTCCGGCCACGGCGGCGCTCAGATGGCCGGGCGCGTACCAGTCGTCGCCGTCGAGGAAGGTGACGTAGTCGCCGCGTGCCGCGTCGATCCCGGTGTTCCGGGCCTGGGCGACGCCCTGGTTCGTCTCGTGCCGGATGACGGTGGCGTTCGGCAGGCGGTCGCGCCAGCGGTCGAGGATCTCCGGGGTGTCGTCCGTCGAGCAGTCGTCGATCAGCAGGAACTCGAATTCCGGATCCGCGTTGTTCGCGAGACTGCGCAAGGTGTCGGGAGCGTATGCCCCGACATTGTGGAACGGTACGACGACGGACAGTTTCGGCACTCGGGATCCCCACACTGAATCGAACAATTAAACGCCGTTATGGCGGGCACAGTAATGACCGACTTCTCCCGGTGAACGAGCCGCGCGTGCACTCCGGGTGAACTCTTGTCGTCCCCGCCGGAAACCCCGTCACCCGCGGGCCCTCCGGCGGTGCAGGATCCCCGTCGCGGCCAGCGCGAGGAGCGCCGCCGCGCCGACCGCGCCGCCGAGCGTGATCCCCGGCGGCCGGAAGGAGCAGCTGACCGTGGTCGCCCGTCCGTCGAGGGGGACGGAGACGAGACCCTCGTACGCGCGCGCGGGGCGGGCGTCCGCGTCACCGGCGGCGCAGCGCCAGCCGGAGATGCGCGGCGCGGCGAGGACCGCGAGGCCCTGGCTGCCCGGGGGCAGTTCGGCCGTGACGGTGTGCCCGTCGGCACGCACGCGCGTGGCGCCGGTCGCGGTGAGCCGGCGCACCGCGGAGTCCAGCCGGGCCCGGACCAGGCAGCCGACGGCCTCGCGGGGCAGCCGCACCCTGCCCTCGGGCCCGAGGTCGATCCGTACCGCGCCCGAGTCCGGGACGGTGCCGAGGGCCTGCATGGGGGCGCGTACGGAGGGCGGTTTGCCGTCGAACTTCCTGGGCCGCTCCCCGGCCAGGGCCGCGGTGCCCTTGTACTCGGGCGCCCAGAACCAGACCTGGGAGCCGGCGGGGCAGGTGGCGGTGAGGGTGCGTCCGGTACGGCGCGGGGCGGGCAGCTCGTACACGTCGGAGCCGAGGAGCCGCTCCTGGCGGGCGAAGGCCGAGTCCCCGGGGTGCGTGGCCGGCCGGCCCGGCGGACGGACGGTGACCAGGGGCGGGACCGGCGTCGTGGTGACGGTGACCGTGCCCCGGGGTGCGGCGTCCTGCCGTACCGGCTCCGTGGGCTTCGACCGCAGGCGGGTGCCGACGGAGAAGAGGGCGTCCGTGACGGGGTTGTCGAGGGTGACCGGGTGCCGGCCCTTGGCGTAGTAGCCGAAGCCGAGCGAGGCCAGGGTCCGGGAGGTCACGTCGGCGGTGAGGCTGCTGTAGTAGTCGGCGCCCTGCCCTCCGACGAGCAGGACGTCATTGCCCCCGGGGACCTCTCCGGGGTCCGTGCGGTGGGCGGGCCAGGCGTCCGCGCGGGCCGTCTCGGCGGCGACGGCCTCGTGCCAGGGGCCGACCCGGGGCGACCAGGAGACCTTGCTCCGCTGCTGCTCCTCGATGCGCTTCCCGGTGACGGCCACCTCGCCGGCCTGGGCGGCGGCGAGGAGGATCACGGCGAGAACGGGGAGTACGCGCGCGTGGCTCCGGCGGTCGCCGGCCAGGGCGAGGAGGACGGCGGCGAGCGCGAGGACCGCGGCCGCGCCGAGGGCGGGGAAGGTCCACCGGTCGATGTCGACGCTCCCCCGGGCCGCCCACGCCAGCGCCCCGAGCAGCACCAGGCCCGCGAGGAGCGCGGGCGGCCGGGGCACGCCGCGGGCGGCGGAGAACCAGGCGCCGATCAGCAGCAGGCCGCACAGGACGAAGGTCTGCCGGTACGGGATGCCGTTGGGCGACGCGCCCGCGTGCCACAGGAGATGGGTGGGCTCCCACTGGAGGGAGAGCGTCACCAGGACGATCGCGGCCGTCCAGCCGGCCCGTACGCGGGGAGCGACGGCCCGGTTGAAGGGCAGGGTCAGCGCCAGCGCGAGCGCGGGCGTGCCGATGAAGAGGGCGGGGCTGGCGACGCTCGCGGTGGCGGGCAGGAACCGGGCGAGGACGTCCGTCCAGGGCGCGGGCGCGAAGGTGGTCTCCGGGGTGGGGTCGGCGACCTTCGTGGCGAGGAAGACGACCGCCACCAGCGGGGCGGCGAGCCCGATGCCGATGAGGACGGTCCGGGCGGCGCGCAGGGCCCCGGCGAGGCGCCGCCGGGCGTCGGCGGTCTCCTCGGCGGTGAGGAGGCGGACCACGAGGACGACGGCCGCGCCGAGGGTCGCCATGTACGCGGTGTAGAAGTTGGCGATCCAGGCCAGGGCGACGACGAGGGGGCCGAGGACGGGGCGGCGGCCGGTGCGGGCCCACTCTCCGACCAGGCACAGCAGGGGGAAGGCGACGAGCCCGTCGAGCCACATCGGGACGGTGGCGCCGTAGTTGAAGGTCCAGCCGGAGAGGGCGTACGCGGTGCCGAGCACGGCGGCGACCGGCCAGGGCCCGGGGCGCAGCCGCAGGAGCAGGAGCGCCATCGCGGCCGCGGCGGCGCTGATCTTCGCGGCGGTGACGACGTACAGCGCGAGCTCGACGCGGTCGGCCGGGAAGACCACGACGATCAGGTCGAAGGGGCTGCTCAGGTAGGTGCCGATGTCGCCGAGGAAGTTGGCGCCGAAGCCGGAGTTCCAGTTGAGGAAGGCGTCCCCGTGCGTCTCGCCGAGCAGGAAGGACCGCCAGTAGGCGTGGTAGGGCAGGTACTGCTGGCCGAGGTCGACGATGTTCCGGGTCACCGGGCCGAAGGGGTACGTGCGGGAGAGCCGGGTGGCGAGGCACAGCAGGACGGCGGTGAGCAGGGCGGCGGCGGCCGGGGCCCGAAGGACCGCGAAGCGTCGCGGCGCGTCACCGCCGGTCTCGTCGCGTACGGTCCCGCCCTCGGGATCGTCGACGTACACGGCCTCGGCGGCGGGTGGCACACATCCTCCAGGGGGCGCACGGCACGGGGACGCCCGGGGGGGTCGTCACGGGCCGACCGCCATTACCGCCGAGGCGGACGACCCGCAACCGATCAGCAGGCGCTCTTCAGGCGCACCTCGGGTGAACTCCGGGTGCTCCGCACGGGCGGTGCGGCCCCTGGGCGCCCCCGCGCGGGCCCCACGCGTGTTCTCCCCGCGCGGGGAGCCGCCGCTCGTGCCGCCGGGGCCGCCCCCCGTTCTCCCCGGCCCCGGCGGCGTCGCCGGCCGTCAGCCGGCGGTCACGGGGTCGACGAGCTCGTCGACCGTGCGGGCCACCGTCCCGAACAGGTCCCGGACGGTGGTGAGGCTCGCCGCCTGGAGGGCCTCCGACGGCTGCACGGTGCCGTCCGGCGCCTGGAGGGGGCGGGTCGCGGTGGCCTCGGCGACCACGGTCGGGCGGTAGCCGAGGTTGAAGGCGCCCTGGGCGGTGAAGAGGACGCACATGTGCGTCATGAAGCCGGCGATGACGAGGTCGCCGCCGACGCCGAGGTCCTTGAGCGTCTCCTCCAGGACGGTGGCGTGGAAGGCGTTGGGGAACTGCTTGACGACGACCGGCTCGCCCTCGATCGGGGCGACTTCGTCGCTGATGGAGCCGATCTCGGCCCGGATGTCGTACGGAGTGCCCGCACCGCCGTCGTTGACGATGTGGACGACCGGGGCACCCGCGGCGCGGGCGGCGGCGAGGAGGCGGGCGCCGGCGGCCACGGCCTGCTCGGCCCCGTCGAGCCGCATGACGCCGGTGCGGTAGGTGTTCTGGAAGTCGATCATGATCAGGGCGGAGTCGGCGAGGCTCGGGAGCTCCTGGGGCAGGCCGATCACGTCACGGAGGGTGGTGGAGGCGGTCATGGCGGTTCCTTTCACGGAGGGTTGACGAAGGGACGGGGTGTCAGGAGAGCTTCTTCGGGGTGCCGTCGGGCGCGAGGTCGACGAGCTTGTCGGCGATGCCCCGCGCCCGGAACGCCGTGACCAGGGACGCCATGTCCTCGGAGTAGATGTTCCAGCTGTCGGTGTGCACGGCGACCACCCGGCGCGGGTCGAGGTCCTTCGCCACCTGGGCGGCGTTCACGGAGGTGAGGGTCAGCGGGGCGTTGCCGAGGATCGCGGGGGTGCGGGCGGCACCGGCGAAGAGGACGGCCGTGTCGATGGGGCCGATCTCCTTCCTGACCCGGTCGCCGACCTCCTTGGCGACCTTGACGGAGGCGTTGTCCCCGGAGATGTAGGTGGTGGGGACGCCTTCGCCGCTGAGGACGAAGCCGGTGACCTCGCCGTCGGCGCCGCGGTCGACGCCGTCGGGCCCGTGCAGGGCGGGCACGGCGGTGACCTCGACCGTGCCCCCGGCGGTCTTCAGCCGCTGGGACTCCCAGCTCCGCATGCCGGTGACGTGGTCGCCGAGCCGCTTGCGGGCGCCGGGCGTGGAGAGGACGACGGGCACCTGCCCGAGGAGCGCGCGCCCCCGGTCGTCGAGGTTGTCGTCGTGCTGGTCGTGCGAGAGCAGGACGGCGTCGATCCTGCCGATCTCGTCGCTGCCGAGCGCGGGGGCCCGGGTCTTCTCCAGGCCGCTCTTGTACGTCTTCGGCGCGTCGAAGGTGGGGTCGAGCAGCAGGCGCAGTCCGCCGATCTCCAGGATCGTGGTCGGCCCGCCGACGTGGGTGGCGGTGAACGCCCCGGCGGGGGCGGCGGCGTCCTCGTCCGCGCCGCTGCCGCAGCCGGCGAGGAAGACCAGGCTCGCGGTGGCGGCGACGGCGCCCGAGGTGACGCGTCGCCGGAGGAACGTCGAACGGTTCATGGGTGAACACCAGCTCTCGCTTGCGAACGATGTTCAACACGCTAACACAACTCGTAAGCATCGATAACACCGGAGCCGGTCTCCCAGGTCAGCACTGTTAGCGCTGTTATCGTGGGGGCCATGTCGACGGCACGAGAGCGCATCCTGGAAGCCACGGGGGAACTGCTCGCCACCAAGGACGCACTGGCGATCTCGACCCGCGCCATCTGCGACCGGGCGAAGGTCGGCGCGCCCGAGATCTACCGCCAGTTCGGCGACAAGCAGGGGCTGCTCACGGCGGTGGCCGACATCGGCTTCGAGCGCTTCCTCGCCGAGAAGCGGCGGAACCCGCTCACCGAGGACCCGGTGGCGGACCTGCGGACGGCCTGGGACAGCCATGTCGCGTTCGCGCTGCGCAATCCGCACCTCTACCGGCTGATGTTCACGCCGACGGGCGACGCCAAGCCGCAGGCCATCAAGGAGGCGCAGGCGATCCTCCTGAAGGCCGTGGAGCGCTGCCGCGACGCCGGGCGCCTGCGGACGGCCCCGGAGCTGGCGGGCCAGTCGATCCTCTCCGCCAACGTGGGCGTGTGCATGATGGCGCTGTCGTTCCCCGAGCTCTTCCGGGACCCCGCGATCTCGCACGCGGTACGGGACGCCGTCATCGGAAAGGTCACGGGCGACGAGCGCGAGGACACCCGGATCGCCGGCGCGACCGTCCTCGCCCAGGCGCTGCTCGGCACCCTGACGGGAACGGCCTCGGTGGCCCCCGCCGTCCTCGAGGACCTGACCGACGCCGTGCGGCCGCCGGCCTGAGGCCTGCCGTCAGGCGTCGCAGGCAGTCGGCTCCGTCAGGCGTCGCAGGCAGTCGGCTCCGTCAGGCGTCGCAGGCAGTCGGCTCCGTCAGCCCTGGCCGACGGGCAGGACGTCCGGGGAGAGGGCGCCCGCGCGGGCGGAGGCCGCGGTCATGCGGCGGCGGTGGTGGCGACGGCACAGCACCTCGTAGCCGATCTCCTCGGCGGGTCGGTTCACGTCCCCGACGACGACCTGCTCGCCCTCGACGACCATCGCGCCGCCGACCGTACGGGCGTTGTGCGTGGCGCGGGCTCCGCACCAGCACAGGGCCTCGACCTGGAGCTGTTCGAGCCGGTCGGCCAGTTCGATCAGCCGCTGCGAGCCGGGGAACAGCTTCGTGCGGAAGTCCGTCGTGATGCCGAAGGCGAAGACGTCCAGGCTGAGGTCGTCGACGATGCGGGCGAGCTGGTCGATCTGCTCCGGGGCGAGGAACTGGGCCTCGTCCACGATCACGTAGTCGGCCTTGCCGCCCTGGGAGAGCTGGGTGACCAGGTACGCGTACAGGTCCATGTCCCGCGGCGCCTCGACCGCGTCCGTCACCAGGCCGAGCCGGGAGGACAGCTTGCCCTCGCCCGCCCGGTCGTCACGGGTGAAGATCACGCCCTGAAGCCCCCGCGCGTCGCGGTTGTGGGCGATCTGGAGCGCCAGGGTGCTCTTCCCGCAATCCATGGTTCCGGAGAAGAAGACCAGCTCGGGCATGACGGGACGGGGACCTTTCGGGGTCAGGGGTCGGGGGCGGGGATCAGGAGCGGACTTCGAGCAGCGGGACGAGCTGCTCCGCGGGGGTCATGGACCCGTGCATGCCGACCATCGCCGACTCGTGGGGCTCGTTGACGGAGGCGGTGATCGCCACGTCGTCGTGGGCCGCGGCGACGACGTCGCCGATCCGGCCGTACACCCGCTCGTCGACCTCGGCGCCGAACCAGCCCAGGTCGATGGCCTCGTCGCGGCTCGCCACCCAGAACTGCTCGCCGACGACCTCGCGCCAGCAGGTGAGGACGTCCGCCTCGGCACCGGGCACGGCGTAGATGTGACGGGCCCGTCCCTCGCCGCCGAGGAGGGCGACGCCCGCGCGCAGCTCCCAGTCCTCGTCGAAGTCGATCCGGTGCTGCTCGTCGAAGGGGATGTCGACCATGCCGTGGTCGGCCGTGACGTACAGGGCCGCGCGGGGCGGCAGCTGCTCGGCGAGCCGCTGCACCAGCCGGTCGACGAACATCAGCTGGCCGCGCCAGGCGTCGGAGTCGATGCCGAAGCGGTGACCGGCGCCGTCGAGCTCGCTGTAGTACGTGTAGACCAGCGAGCGGTCGCCGCCGGCGAGCTGCTCGGCGGCGAAGTCCATGCGCTCCTCGCCGGAGAGCCGCCCGTGAAACGTTCCTCCGCTGAGCGCGACCTTCGTGAGCGGGGTCTGCTCGAAGATCGGCGAGGAGACCTGCGCGGTGTGGACACCGGCCTCGTGCGCGAGCTGGAAGACGGTCGGGTACGGCTGCCAGACGTGCGGCGCGGTCCACGGCCTCCAGCGGAGCTGGTTCATCAGCTCGCCGGTCTCTGGGTTGCGCACGGTGTAGCCGGGCAGTCCGTGCGTCCCGGGGTGGCGGCCGGTGCCGACGGAGGCCAGCGAGGTCGCGGTGGTGGCGGGGAAGCCGGCGGTGACCGGGCGTCCCGTGCCGCCCCGCGAGGAGCCGAGGAGCGAGGTCAGGTACGGGGCCTCGTCCGGGTGCGCCTTGATCTGCTCCCAGCCGAGCCCGTCGATGAGGAAGACGCAGTTGCGGTCGGCCGGGGCCAGCTCCGCGATGCGCGCGTCGAAGCCGGGCACGCCCTGGCCCGCCACGAGCGTCGGCAGCAGGTCGCCGAGCGAGCCCGTGGCGTACTCGGGCACCGGCGCGGTCTCCGGCGCGAGCGGGACCGGGTCGTCGGGCCAGCCGTGGCTCACGGCGGTGGGCTGCGCCATCAGCGGGTGGGCGCGGCGGTGGCCGCGATCGCTTCGGAGAGGGCCTGGGCGAACGCGAGGGTCTGCCGGACGGTGTCCGGGCCGTCCCCGGCGTCGCTCACGCGCAGGCTGAGGTCGTCGGCGGTGGCGTTGCCGGTGTAGCCGTGGTCGGCGTCGCAGTTCGGGTCGCCGCAGGCGGCGGGCTCCAGGTCGATGCGGGAGACGGCACCCCAGCCGATGGTGAGGACCACCTCGCGGGGCAGCGTGCCCGGCGTGTACGACTCGGGGTTGGCGACGACGCGGCTGACGACGACCGACGAGATCCGGTCGAGCTTCACGGACTCCGTGGACGTCGTGGCGTACGGGGTCGGGGAGCTCGTGTCGGCGGCCTGCTCGTCGGTGTGGCTGACGATGAAGCGGTGCGGCGTCAGGACGAGGACGGTGACGTGGCGCCGCACCTCGTTCGCGTCGAAGGTGGTCTCCTGGTGGACCACGTACGACGTGATGGCCTCGCCGCCGACGGCGGCCTCCACCGCCTCGGCCACGAGGGCCGGGTAGTAGCCGCTGCGCTCGATCGCCGCGCGCAGCCCCTGGGTCGTCGTACCGCTCTTTGCCATGGACTCCATCCTACGGGGCCGAGGGGCCCCCTCAGGCCCGTCAGTAGCGCGGCAGGCTCCGCGGGCCGAGGTCGGTGCGGGGCGGCGGCGGGGCCAGCCGGACGGTCGCGCCGAGCACGGAGAGTCCCCGGGGCGCCACGACCACCGGCTCCAGGGAGACGGCGACCACCTCGGGATGGTCGTCGACGAGCCGGGAGACCCGCAGCAGCAGTTCCTCCAGGGCCGGGGTGTCGACGGGAGCCGAGCCGCGCCAGCCGAAGAGCAGCGGGGCGGTGCGCAGGGAGCGGATGAGTTCGGCGGCGTCCCGGTCGGTGGCCGGGACCAGCCGGTGGGCCGTGTCGCCGAGCAGCTCGGAGGCCGCGCCCGAGAGCCCGAACGAGAGGACGGCGCCGACGGCCGGGTCGATCGCCGAGCGGACGACCGTGTCGACGCCCCGGGGCACCATCGCCTGGACGACCGGCTGGAGCTCCTCCGGCTTGCCGAGGACCTCGGTCAGCTCGGCGTACGCCGTGCGCAGCTGTTCCTCGGTGGCCAGGTCGAGCCGGACGCCGCCGAGGTCGGGGCGGTGACGGAGGTGGGGCGCGGTGGTCTTGAGCGCGACGGGGTAGCCGAGCCGACGGGCGGCCGCGACGGCGGCGTCGGGCGTGGGGGCGGGGAGCGTCGGCCGGACGGTGATGCCGTACCGGGCGAGCAGCGCACCGGCCCGCTCGGTGTCGAGGGTCACACCGCGTGCGTCCACGTCCTCGCCGAGGACGCCCGCGATGAGAGCGGCGGCCCCGGACTCGTCGATGTCCTCGTACTCGGGCACCCGTCCGGGCTCCGCGGCCTGCCGCCGCCACTGCCCGTACCGCACGGCCTCGGCCAGCGCCCGCACGGCCCGCTCGGCGGCGGGGTAGGCGGGGATGGTGGCCTGCTGTTCGGGGGTGGAGGGCTGCGGTGCGGAGGTGGCGGCCTGGTGCTCGGGGGTCGGGGGCTGCGGTGCGGAGGTGGCGGCCTGGTGCTCGGACGTCGGGGGCTGCGGTGCGGAGGTGGCGGCCTGGTGCTCGGACGTCGGGGGCTGCGGTGCGGAGGTGAGGGCCTGGGCGGTCTGCGTCGGGGGGACGACGGGGCGCGGCGGGCTCGTCGCCGCGCCGCCGGAACGGTTCTCCACGGTGACGGCCCCGCGCGCCGCCGCCGGCGGCCGGGTGCTCGTCGCCACGGCGAGCGCCTCCGCGAGCCCGCCCATCTCGACGTGGACCACCACGACCGGCTTCCTCGGCGCGGGCGCGGCGGCGACGGCCTCGCGGAGGGCGGCGGCGAGCACCTCGCCGTCGCCGAACTCGGTGGCCCCGTCCTCGCCGACCCAGGGGATCGCGGTGACGACGACCGCGTCGGACGCCTCGTCCGCGAGCGCCGCCGCCAGCGCGTCCCGGAAGTCCGCCGGGACCGCCGCCGTCGTGAGGTCGAGCGGCCGTGACGGGCGCAGTCCCTCGGTCAGGCAGGCGTCGTACGTGAGGAGGCCGAGCGACTCGGAGTTGCCGAGGATGGCGACCCTGGGTCCGGCGGGCAGCGGCTGGGCGGCGAGCAGCAGTCCGGCGTCGACGAGTTCGGTGACGGTGTCGACGCGGATCACCCCGGCCTGGCGGAGCAGCGCGGAGACGGTGGCGTGCGGGATGCGGGTGACGGGCACCCGGTGGCCGGGCGGGGCGCTGCCGCTGTGCCGGGCGCCCTTGACGACCACGACCGGCTTGACGGCGGCGGTGCGGCGGGCGAGGCGGGTGAACTTCCGGGGGTTGCCGATGGACTCCAGGTAGAGGAGGACGACGTCGGTGCCGGGGTCGTCGTACCAGTGCTGGAGGAAGTCGTTGCCGGAGACGTCCGCGCGGTTGCCGGCCGAGATGAAGGAGGAGAGCCCGGCGCCCCGCCGGTGCAGGCCGGCGAGGAGGGCGATCCCGATGGCGCCGGACTGGCTGAAGAGCCCGATCCGCCCGGCGGCCGGCATCTGGGGGGCGAGCGAGGCGTTGAGCCGGACGTCGTCGGCGGTGTTGATGATCCCGAAGGCGTTGGGGCCGATGATCCGCATGCCGTACGAGCGGGCCTGCCGTACGAGCTCGCGCTGGCGCTCACGTCCCGCGGCCCCGCTCTCGGCGTATCCGGCGGAGAGCACGACGAGGCCGCGCACGCCGTGCTCGCCGCAGTCGGCGACGGCCTCGGGCACGCGTTCGGCGGGGACGGCGACGACGGCCAGGTCCACGGGTTCGCCGATGGCACCGACGGAGGGGTGCGCGGGGACGCCGTCGAGCTGGGTCTCTCCGGTGAGCGCGGCGTTCACCGCGTACACCCGTCCGGTGAATCCGGCGCCGAGGAGGTCGCGCAGGACGGTCCGTCCGACGCCCCCCGGCGCGCGTCCGACCCCGACGACGGCGACGGAGCCGGGGGTGAGGAGCCGCTGCACGGAGCGTGCCTCGGCACGCTGCTCGCGGGCGCGCTGGACGGCGAGGGAGCGGTCGGTCGGTTCGAGGTCGAGGTGGAGCCGTACGGAGCCGTCCTCGAAGCTGCGCTTCTGGGTGTAGCCCGCGTCGGTGAAGACCTTGATCATCTTGTTGTTGGCGGGGAGGACCTCGGCGGCGAAGCGCCGGATGTCCCGCTCGCGGGCGACCGCCGCGATGTGTTCGAGGAGGGCGGAGGCGACACCCCTGCCCTGGTGCGCGTCCTGGACGAGGAAGGCGACCTCGGCCTCGTCGGCGGGGGCGGACGCGGGCAGCCCCCGGTCGTCGATGCGGTCGTAGCGGACGGTGGCGATGAACTCGCCGCCGACGGTCGCGGCCAGCCCGACCCGGTCGACGAAGTCGTGGTGGGTGAAGCGGTGGACGTCCTTGGCGGACAGGCGGGGGTAGGGCGCGAAGAAGCGGTAGTACTTCGACTCGTCCGAGACCTGCTCGTAGAAGCTGACGAGCCGGTCGGCGTCGTCGGCGGTGATGGGCCTGATGCGCGCGGTCCCGCCGTCACGGAGCACCACGTCCGCCTCCCAGTGATCGGGGTAGGCGTGCTCCGGCGGCGCCGGCCGCGCCGCAGGTGCCGGCGGTTCCGCCGCTTCCGACTGCTCCGACGCGCTCTGCATGGGCTCAGCCTAGGGGGTGTCTTGTCGATCAGGCCGGATCAGGGAGCGGCGTCTGGTGCCGTGCATCGCAAGGCGGAGGAGGGAGGCAACGCGGAGCGTTGTCGACCGACGACAACGCGGCGAGGCGCGGTGCCAGACGCCGCGAGCCCGGCCTGATCGACAAGACACCCCCTAGGGCCGCGACACGAGAGGGGCAGTGGGTCGCGGGGCGGGGGTGCGGGAGGCAAGGTGTTGCAAGCTGGAGCGGACCGACGGTCGGTCCGGTACGGGCCGAAGGGCGGTCCTTCGCGGGCCGTAGGTCGGCGCGAGCACCGCGCAACCCGTGAGAGACTGGTCTAGACAACCCGCTTGAGACTTGAAGGGCAACACCATGGCTGAGCGCCGCGTCAACGTCGGCTGGGCCGAGGGCCTGCACGCCCGCCCCGCGTCCATCTTCGTCCGTGCCGCCACGGCTTCCGGCGTGCCGGTGACGATCGCCAAGTCCGACGGCACCCCCGTGAACGCCGCCTCCATGCTCGCGGTGCTCGGCCTGGGCGCGCAGGGCGGCGAGGAGATCGTGCTCGCTTCCGAGGCCGACGGCGCCGAGGCCGCCCTCGACCGCCTGGCGAAGCTGGTCGCCGAGGGTCTGGACGAGCTCCCCGAGACCGTCTGATCGGGTCCCCCTGACGACGAATGGCCGTGCCCGCCGGCCGCCTCGGAGAAGTCGAAGGGTACGGCGAGGCGTGCCAGGGCGAGGCGTACGCG